>JYOD01000153.1 GCA_000955785.1 Burkholderiaceae bacterium 16 | reverse complement strand
CTGAGGCGGGAGGGGCTCGGGGTGCGGCAGCAGATCGAAGGGGCTAGCGGTGGCGCACACCGTGCTGGTGGCGACCCTCAGATAGCGTGAGGTGGTCGAAAGGCTCCGATGTCCCATCAGCAACTGGATCCTGCGCACGTCGGTGCCGGTCTCGAGCAGGTGGGCGGAGCGGGGTCATGACGGANNCTCACAGAACGCCAGGCACTGGCCTCCGCTTCCCTCCCACTACTGCGTCAGCGGTTTAGTACATGCGCCACTATGTGCCCTTCCCGACTATGTCTTGTAATTCGACAAATGGCCTGTTTTTCGGGCAAATACGTGAGGTCGCATAGAGATAGTCTTGATCCTTCCACCAGCCCGCGGAGCCGGAGAAGGAGTCCATCGTGACGTGCGGCATCCTAACCAGGTCGTTCTCTCTCGACCGACTGAAGGTCCGCTCGCGCCCTTGTAGCGACACTTGAGATGAAGGAGCAGGCCCTTGCGAAGGCATCCCCCCACACGGCGAACCAGGACGCTACCAGCCGGCAGACCCGCTCCTCGGCTTTGCCGGACAGAGGAAACTATGTCGTGTGATTGGCTGGCACGTCGGCGCCGCAACCCGCAATCTTCGGCCTGTCGTGGGCGCTCATCCGCATCACCCGACATAGTCAGGAAGGGCACATAGTGGCGCAACCAGTGCGCCGAGGCGCTGGCCAGCACCGCGGCCCGGCTTGCCCACTCGGGGCCGCGCGCGCGCAGGCGCGCGGCGGCCAGCCCGAACACTTCCTTGAGCACCAGGTGCAGCGCCCCGCGCGACAAGGGCTTTTCCTTGCCAATGATCGGCAGCACGATGGGGCGCGCCTCACCGGGGCTTGGCAATGGCGGCAGGCCGTGGGCGGCGC
>JYOD01000152.1 GCA_000955785.1 Burkholderiaceae bacterium 16 | reverse complement strand
GGCAGAGGGTTTTTTGGTTAGCGGTCGCGGCCGCATGCGTATGAAGAGCACCTGGGGAGAGCAGCCCGCGACCGGTAACTAAAAAACCGTTTGTGCTAAATCGCTCCACGGGCAGTAGCGTCTATGGGCATTGAATGGTCGCCGCGATGATCCGGCGCGCTCCACATGCGTATGCCGGCCACGGGATTGCGGGGAAGTGATGATGGCGGTCGTGCGATGGTGGTGCGAGCGTCGACATGGTGAGAAGAATTGGGCAGCTTCCGGAACATTGGCACGCGGAAAGGACTGGATAGCGCAAGCCTGGGCGCGTTGCCAGCAGGAATGAATGGAAACGTGGTCGAGGGTAATGGCAACGGATCAGTGAACATGGTGAGGGGGCGGTGCACGCGGAAGTGCACCCGGCAGGAACGTTTCGATGCAGACCATGTGGCCCTTGGCGC
Organism: Burkholderiaceae bacterium 16; assembly: GCA_000955785.1. Lineage (GTDB taxonomy): Bacteria > Pseudomonadota > Gammaproteobacteria > Burkholderiales > Burkholderiaceae > Cupriavidus. Next base: position 2,158 of record JYOD01000152.1, on the reverse strand, counting down.
AGACAGGGCAATCGCGTAACGACCTGCCAGTGAGTCGCTGGTAACGGTCACGGTAGTCGTCCATGACGCGGGACGTGTCTTCCGCAGGGGCCACGACGCCGAGCAGCCGGCGGCAGGTGGCAAGCTTGGCTGCGCGGTGGCGATTGGCCAGCAGGCCGTAACTGCGGATGTGCTTGAAGCCGTCGGGCAGCACGTGCAGCAGGAAGCGACGGATGAACTCGTCGGCCGCGAGCGTCATGGTCCGGCTTGCGGCCCCATGTTTGTAGTCCTTCCACTGGAAGGTGACCGCGTCGCCGTCGAAGCGCTGCAGCCGGTGGTTGCAGATGGCGACGCGATGGGTGTAGCGGCCCAGATAGTCGAGCACCTGCCGGGCGCCGCCGAACGGCGGTTTGGCGTAGACCACCCACTCGGCCTGCGCCGTGGGTGCGAGCCAGGCGGCGAAGGCGCGCGCCTCACTGAGTGGTGCGAGCGGGCCATAGAAGTGCAACGCCCCGCTATCGAAGGCACGACGCAACTGTTCGAGAAAGAGGCGCCGGAACAGGCGCGAGAGCACGCGCACGGGCAGGAAGAAGCCGGGACGGCAGGCGGTCCAGTGCTCGCCATCGGGCGCGATGCCGCCGCCGGGGACCACGCAGTGCACGTGGGGATGATGCTGCAGGTTCTGCCCCCAGGTATGCAGGATCGTGATGAAGCCGATGGCAGCGCCCAGGTGCTTCGGATCGGCGGCGATCGTGCGCAGGGTGTCGGCGCTGGTGCGAAACAGCATGTCGTAGAGCGCGCGTTTGTTCTGGTACGCGAGCGCCGCGATGGGCTCGGGGAGCGTGAAGACCACGTGGAAGTACTCGACCTCGGGGAGCAGTTCGGCCTGTCGGCGCTCGAGCCACTGGGCGCGGGCAAGCGACTGACACTTCGGGCAGCAGCGGTGGCGGCACGAGTTGAACGCGATGCGTTGATGGCCGCAGGCATCGCACTGCTCGACATGCCCGCCGAGCGCCGCGGTGCGGCACAGCGCGATCGCGCTCATCACGCGCCGCTGGGCGCGACAGAGCGCGTCGGCGTGGGTCTGACGGTACTGCGGGCCGCTGTGACGGAAGATGTCCGCCACTTCCAGTGGCGTGCGCATGGCCGTGCCTAGAAGTACGCGGGTGCAGGCGGCTGAGGCGGGAGGGGCTCGGGGCTGGCGGTGGCGCACACCGTGCTGGTGGCGACCCTCAGATAGCGTGAGGTGGTGGAAAGGCTCCGATGTCCCATCAGCAACTGGATCCTGCGCACGTCGGTGCCGGTCTCGAGCAGGTGGGTGGCAAAGGCGTGACGCAGCGAGTGGGGCGTGATGGGCTTCAGGATCCCGCTGCGCCTGCGCGCGATCCGGCATGCCAGTGCGACTGCGGACCGGGTGATGGGGTGCCCGGGCATCTCACCGGGAAACAGCCAGTCCCTGGGATGAACCTCATGCCAGTAGAGTCGCAGGATCTCGAGCAGCCGCGGCGACAGCATCACGTAGCGGTCCTTACGATTCTTCCCCTGGTTCACACGGATCACCATGCGCTGGCTGTCGATGTCGGTGACCTTCAGATGGACGACTTCCGACACCCGCAGGCCGGCCGCGTAGGCGGTCATCAGGATGGTGCGCTGCTTGAGGCTGGCAACCGACGCGAAAAAGGCCGTGATCTCGTCCTGGCTCAGAATGACCGGCAGCCTCACCGGCTTCTTCGGGAGAGGGAAGTCCTCATCGCTCCAGTCGCGTTTGAGCGTCACGCGGTAGAGGAAGCGCAGTGCGCCGATGGCGGGACAGAGGCTGCTGGGCGCCAGCTTGCGCTCCTCACGAAGGTAGATGAGCCAGGCACGGATCTCTTCGAGGCCGAGGAATTCAGGCGAGCGCCGGAAGTGTCGGGCGAAACTGGAGACTTGCAGCAGATAGGACTTCTGTGTGTTGTCTGCGAGGTTGCGGATCTGCATGTCATGCAGCATGCGTTGGCGGAGCGGGGTCATGACGGACCTCCTGGGAACAGGGAATGGAATGCCCGGTCGGGCACCTCCATGCTGCTCCCAGCCGCCGGCTCATCCCTTCCCTGGGCCCGGCACCAGACAACCGTTCTCACAGAACGCCAGGCACTGGCCTCCGCTTCCCTCCCACTACCGCGTCAGCGGTTTAGTACAA
>JYOD01000151.1 GCA_000955785.1 Burkholderiaceae bacterium 16 | reverse complement strand
CATTGCGGCAGATCAGGTCACCGTGCTGCCGCAAGGCCGCCAAGTGTTCGATCTGCCCGCGATCCGCTTTGAAGTGATCGAGCATCGTGTACAAGTTGCCCAGTGCCGTTGTGGCAAGACCCATACCAGCCAGTTCCCGAGCGGTGTCAGCCAGGCGGCGCAGTATGGCCCTCGGGTCAAAGCCGCGGGGGTATATCTGACGCAGTACCAGCAAGTGCCGATCGACCGTACAGCACAAGCCCTGCGAGATCTGTTCGATCTGCCGGTGAGCACGGGCACCATTCAAAACTTCATCGACGAGGCTGCCGGCGCGCTAGCACCGGCACTCGATCAGATCCGTCAAGCGATCCTGGTCGAGCCGGTGGTGCACTTTGATGAGACAGGCATGCGGGTTGGACGCAAGCAGCAGTGGCTGCATAGCGCTTCGACGATATGGCTGACCTGGTATGGCCCGCACGCCAAGCGTGGCAAAGAGGCATTGGATAGCTTCAACATCTTGCCGGCCTTCGACGGTGTGGCCGTGCATGACGGCTGGCGCCCTTATGCCGACTACGCGTGCCAGCACGCGCTGTGCAATGCGCATCATCTGCGCGAACTCATCTACATTTGGGAGACCACCCAACAGACCTGGGCTCAGGACATGATCACCCTGCTACGCCAGGCCAAGCGCGAAGCCGACGACAATCTGACGCGGGGCAACACCAGCCTGGCGCCAGCACGCCTAGCCGACTACCGGCGCCGCGCTGAGGCGCTGCTCGCGCAGGGACAGCAGGACAATCCTGCGCAGGCACGGGATCCAACCCTGGACCCGCGCGGCAAGACCAAACAGTCCTTCGCCTACAACCTGCTGGCTCGCCTCCAGCGATATGCGACCGAGGTGCGGCGCTTCATCGCCGATCATCGTGTGCCGTTCGATAACAACCAAGCCGAACGGCTATGGATTCGAATCCATAGACACTATCTACCCTTCCCGATTATGTCGGGTGACACGATCGAGCTCCGACGATTGGATGCTGATTGCGGGTCGTAAAGCAGATGAACTGAAACGATCACCCGACATAATTTGGAGGGTCTAAAGACTGTTCAGGAAGTCGAGTAGCTCGTCTGTCGGCTTGAAGCGTCCTGGCTTGCCGCGTCGCGGAGTTGCCTTCTCAAGGGCCTGTTCCTTCATCGCAAGGGTCGCTTCGACATAAATTTCTGTGGTTTCCACCGATTCATGCCCGAGCCACAACGCGATGACCGAGCGACGAACGCCTGATTGCAGAAGGTCCATGGCCATGGTGTGTCTTACTCACCAGTCCGTAAA
>JYOD01000150.1 GCA_000955785.1 Burkholderiaceae bacterium 16 | reverse complement strand
GCTTAACTTGGGTGGATTGGTGTCCCACCGGGCTCACTAGATTTGGCATCGCAGGATGGCGTTGTTGCATTAATCGAATCTGAAGACAAAATGACCCCCGTGATCCGAAAATCAGGCAATGCGGACGGACTGCGGGCGAGCGAGAGCCGCCATGCGGTTGAGCACGCCCACGCGGATCGCCACCTCGGTTGCTTGCGAGCCGATGGAGCGTGCCCACAGGCGATTGCCCGTGAGCGTCTTGAGCCGATACATCAGGTTCTCGACCAGCGAGCGGCGGTGGTAGCCGCAAGCCTTCTTCCATTCCCCTCGCCCGTTTCGCGCAATGGCGTCGATGGCTTCGTTGCGCCACTGCGCGCCAGGCGTTCTCTCAGACCAAGGCGCAGCCCCTTCGCGCGGAGGGATCGACGGTTGCGCGCCGCGGGCCTCGATTTGAGCGTGGCACTGCCTCGTGTCATACGCGCCATCACCGCCGACGGTTCCGATGGGCGCGTCTGCGGGGATCTGATCGAGCAAATCGGGCAACACGTCGGCATCGGGAACATCCTGGTGAGTCATCAGTGCCGCGCATACCTGGCCGGTCTTCGCGTCCAGAGCCAGATGCACCTTGCGCCAGGTGCGCCGCTTCGAATAGCCGTGCTTGCGCACTTTCCATTCGCCTTCGCCGTTACGCGCAAGAGACAAAAAATGGACATCAGCCAGAGCCCTGCAAATGCTGGAATCAGCAGGCTGCCGGATGTCCATAAAGTCAGCAGAAAAAATGGACACAACGACCATCGGAATGTCCATCTTCAGTCGCAAGTTTCGCAGCTGATTTCGAGCGAAGATGCCCGCCGCAATCTAGCGCGGCTGCAAGGGCAGGACGCTACCGCCACGCAGCGCGGCCAGTTCCTTGCGCAGGCGGAACACCTGATGGAGCAGGGCAAGTTCACGAGCCAGCGATTCGTCAAGCTGTGCCTGCAGATCCTTCGCGTCGCCCTTTGCGCGGTTCAGACGCTCGGTGAGTTCGAGCTTCGGGCGCCCGGCCACTGCATTGGCCTCGTCGATCGCTGCGATCAGTTCGGTGAACTGTGGGCGCGACTTCTTGATGCTGCCCTTCTTGCGGCCCGCCTCGATCGCCACGGTGTCGTTGTTGATACGCGCACCCTTGCGGCTCTTCAGCCGCTCAAGAGCGGCATAGTAGTCGGTCATGGCGCCGCTCATGCTGCCTCCGATTTGATCAGTTTCTCCTGCGCGTCAAGCAGTCGTTGCAGCGCCTGCGCCTCGATACGGTATTCGACGCTCGTCTCATCGACCGCGCGCAGCTTCGCGACCGTAACCTGCTGCGCGTTGATCACGCGACGAAGCTTCGATGGCACGACCACGAGGTTACGGCAGTCCGATTCAAGGCAATCCAGACGCATCCAGTCGAGTGGCGTCGACTTGCACTGCTCGACACTGGCGCAGCCGCCCAGCACCGTCTCGCGGTACGCCAGCTCGCCCTTCACGAACATCCTCATCGTCTGCTCGCGTGAGTAGACCGACACAGGCGAGGCCTGCACGGCACGGCTCTGCGTCCACGCTGCGTGGCCGCCGAACAGCCGCTCGTCAGAGAACAGCACCTGCTCGGCGTATGCAAGGTACTCGGACAGGCCCTGTGCCCCGGCCCATTCCTTCGCGAAGTGGGTCCTGTCGGTGTCGACGAAGCCCTTCGCGAATGCCGAGCCACGAGCGTAGTACATGCTCATCTCCTGCGTGATGTGCTGCAGCTGACGTTTGAGCGTCGGCAGCGTCACCAGTCCGCTGCGGTGCGCGTATAACGCGAGCGTCCTCCGAAGCTGGTGCCGCGTGAACGGCCACTGCCGCCCGACTGCGTACTTCGGCTCGTCTTCCCACGCGCGGTGCACGTCGACACGCTTTAGTTCAGCGATGTCCTCGACCGTGATCGTCGGGAAAACGCGCTCACGAAAGGCTTCGATATCGTTATGAACGGTACTCGCCGCCCGGTTTGCTACGTATCCCATATGCAGTCCCATCCGGCAGAAAAGCAGGTGCGAACCGTCCGTCGATTCGGCGTAGCCCTGCGCGCCGTGTGCACGGTGTGCCTCTCCCGATAGCCGTTGTGCGAGCCCGACAGCACGGGCAGCGAGCGGGCTGGTCACCCAGCGTGCGCGCCTGGGACGCCCGCCCGACAGCTTGGTCGTGATGCCCTCGATGGTGTAGTGGGTCACGCCATCCAGACGGGTCTCGCTCAGGCAGTCGTATGGGAGGCTCTCTGCTTCTGTCGCACGCATGCCGGTGAACGACAGGATGACAAGCTGGCATAGCGCCCTGATCGACGCCACAAGCGACGACGCGACGTAAGGGACGGCCTTGCACCCGAAGTGTGCAGCTACCCTTACCAGTTCTGAAGGGACGGACGGACTCTCGCCGGCATACAGTCGTGCGAGGTAGTCCGACAGCACGTCGACGATGCCTTCAGCGACGCCGAGGTCATGTTCACAGGCCAACAGGAAGTGCTGGTAGATCCGCGTCGGGACGACAGGGTGTTGTGAGTTTCCAGCACGTTGCGCGAAGCGTTCGAGCAGAGGCTTGTGCAGTTGTGCCAGTGGTACGCGCAGCCCTGTGGTCCCGACGCCCAGACGGCGAAGCTTCACCAGAACTGAATGAAGGCGCTGGGCCTTCCTCTCCATCCCGGGTTGCGCCACATAGTCGAGAACCATAGCGACGCTGGACAGCCCCTCGTAGAGCGTAAGCTCACGTTCGGCGGCAAAGAACGCGAATCCCTTCAGGCAGGCTGAACCAGAGTTAAGCGTACTGGACGCCGGTACCATGTCGGTCGCTTCGTGCATCAGAAAGTACATCACCTGCTTCCACTGTCGCGTAGTCGCTTCTGAAAGGGCTCGACTTGCGCCGTCAGGCAGGTGGCCCCTGAAGTAGATATGGGTGCGCGGCCCAATCGTATATGCCCGGATGTCCCAGGCGGCGTCACTAAACAGCGAAACAGCGTTCGCAGCCTTGTCGCGCGTAGCCACTGTATCGTCCTCGACACGATACCAGTCGGGGCGCTCAGCGATCGGCGCGATCAGCGTGTTGTTCATGCCACCCCCAATTCGTAAAGCTGGTCGAGCTTGGCCGACCAGAAAGCGTCCAGATTCCCATCGACATCAACGTCCTGCTCGATCTGATCGACCAGCGCGGCGTCGCGCTTACGCAGTTCATCCAGCAGGAAGTCAATGCGGCGCAGCACCGCGCCGAACGAACTGTCGTATTGCTCGATCGAGTCGGCACGTCCGCTCACGAGCCTGACGCAATGACGGCAGCCCAGCAGCTTGTGGATGTCGGCGGCGTCAGCGTGCACGCGATACTGGTCGCAGAAGAGACATCCTTCGGTCGAGCGGCAGTCCGGCTTCACGGTGACTGAAGCGGCGATCGGCACTGGCTTGCGGAATTCGATGCAGACGCCCACCGCGCTCCTGATGCTGCCAGCCGGGTCGTCGCCGGTCTTCAGCACAGTCTTCTCGACCGAAGCGAGGAACACGCCCATCTCAGCCTTGTGCGCGGCGTCCGTGCCGTTCGAGTACGAACGCAGCGCTGTTTCCACCGAGTGCCCCATCAGCCTGGCTGCGATGACAGGGCCGTGGTTGCTCACCGCCCAATCCTGCTTTGCCGCACGCCACTGACGTGCGCTAATGCGCGGCAGCACGATCCCGAGCGTGTCGAGTCGATCATAAAGAAGGGTCAGAAATTGGGTTGGGAGAGGCATGGGCCGTCGTCGCTGCGGGCTATGTCCGACTACGATGAACAACGCGTCGCAGCCTGCGTCCTGCACCAGATACTCGCGCAATGCGAGATACGCCTTGAGCTTCGGCATGAAGCCCAGCGAGACGGTGAACGTAATCTCTTTAGCCCCTGCACGATACTTGACCTCGCGAAACTTCTGACGCACAACCGACGCATCCTGCAGGCTCGCGGCAAGCTCCAGACTCCACTTCATGGCCAGCAGCTGTGCGAGGTTGACGCCCGTTTCGGCCAGAAACAGCGCGGCAAAGCAAAAGACGGCCATCGAAGCGTGTGAGCGCCGGATCTCTGACTGCGCGTCCTCGTTCGCCGCCGCAAGATGTTTAGCCGCACTTCTGGCGATGTCCCCCGAACGCTTAGAAGGGTTCTTGGCTTCAGCCTCAGCCATGCGCATCGTGAGTTCTTCCCGGGTGCGCGGCTCTCCCGTTTCCAGATTCCAGCCAGCCAGGCCGTGAGAGCCGTCGCCTTCGCGACGATGGTGTCTGCGCGGAACAAGGCAAAGACTCTCACCGCGCGCTGTGGTCACGTGTACCGGGTACGGCTTGAAGTCGAGCACCAGCGTGCTGATACCGCTGAAGAGCGCGTCAGCCCACGCGAGCAGGGTGGCCTGGGCTTCGGCGTCAGGCACCGCCGTCGGCACCGAAGCATCCCGTTGGCGGCCCAGCACCCTCGCGTCGGCGCAGAAGTCGTCGTTTCGGAATAACTCACGTAGCATCGACAACAGACGGCGCTGACTGATGTCGACGGAATTGCGCTTCAGGTTGCCCAGCGAGACGTGTTCGCGCCTCTCACGGAAGTAGCGATGAACCGCTTCCGCCGTAGTCTTCTCGTCAGAGAGCACCTGATGCAAGCCCTGCCTGTCGGCCCAGTTGACGAACTCAAGCACGACGCGCAAAGCACCGTCGACCGTCCTTGGACGCATCGCGCCAAGGGTCATGCGCCCGGAAAGCTGCGTCACCAGCAGGCGTACGACCCTGGCGCGTTCACTGCTGAAGCTTGTGGGGTCGAAAGTGCGTCGCGTACACCGCAGGCTCGACGCGTCACGCTTCAAGTAGCAAATCTGCCCGATATCGGAACGTCCGCTCATGCCTTCCCACCTGAGCAGCGCGCGCTCGGGATGTAGCAGTGTTGTACCCTCCGCGAGCGGCATGCGCACTTCTTCGTACTGGCGGCTCATGCAGCCACCGCCGTGTCGAGGGTGCGCGCGACCAGCGTCGACAGATGCACGCCCCAGCCATCCTGAACAGCGTCGAACAGCTTGCAATTCTCGCGGTAAGCGAGATAGCGCTCGGTCGTAGACGGTTGTACGTGCCACATCAGCTGCCGCAACTGATCGAGCGCCCGCGTGTACTTCGTCTCATTCGCTGTCATCGTGTCGACCATGTTCAGCCCGTAGGTCGCGCGCAGATCGTGGAAACTGAACTCGTACCTGGGGTTGCCAAGCTGCACGCGCATCATGGGTAACAGTTCGTCCCTGATGAACTGGCGCACGGCCTGCCCTGTCTTGACGTGGCGGCGTACCTGCGGGCCAGTGCTGACCGGGCCGCGCGACGCGCGATCCTCGTAGAGCGGCGCACCGCGATAGCTGAGAAAGAGCGGCTGGACCAGATGATCGCCGCCGTCTGCCAGCTGGCGACGCTTGCGCGCGCGATCGCTGTGCACATAGGTGTAGAGCCGTTCATAGAAACTGCGCGGCAGGTGCAGCACGCCCTTGACCCCGCCCTTCGTGTCGATGTCCGTACCCGGCCCGCAGGCGAGACGGATGTCGTCGCCGTGAAACTCGCCCGGTTTGCGCATCACGTGTCTCGCGCGCACGGTCAGTACCGTCTGAATGCGAGCGCCCGTCAACAGCGCGAACAGATGAACGAGCGTCATCTCGGTATTGCCGAGAGTGGCCAACGATTCAAGCAGCACCGACTGCTCGGCAGAGGGCAGTGGGCGCAAGCGACCACCGTCCTGGATGTGATCGTCCCACGGGTCATCTGCGCGCCGGCCACTGATCGACAGGTCGGTGGTCTTGACCTCGATCGCGCGGCTGAAGCCCTTATGGTCCCTGAACTCGATGAAGCGGCCAGATTCGACCCACGGCGCGTTCGCGGGCCTGAAGCCTGCCTCGGTCATGAGCCAGCGATAAAAGCGCACTACGGCGCCCATACGACGCCTGGCGACGCCCGGAGACAGTTCGCCTGCCTGCACGGCCAGCCTGATCGAGGCGCTGTAGCGGTAGGTTGGACGTTGCCGCTTGTTCGCGGGGAATGCCAGCCAGTCAACGCCCTCGTTATCCAGATAACGACGGAACGCCACCAGGTCGTCAGCAATGCTGGCGAACGTCAGCATGTTGGGCGACGGCTTCGACTCAATCATGTCGATGAGCCACAGGTTCGCCTCAGCCCACGGCGCGCCGTCAGCGAGCCGGACAACAGGAAAGAGAGGAAAGGTGCCTGTGATCCACTGCGGGCGGTCGTCGCGCCGCTTGCCGGTGTCAGGGTCTGCGAGTGGGACCGTGTGATAGATCGTGCCGCCCTCGGGCGTGGTGATGCTGACCGGCGTCGCGCCGGATGTGTTGCGGTCAACGACCTCGGTCAACGGCAGTTGCCGGATGGTCGTTCGTCTTGCTGTCATCGCCCAGATCCTCATGCTGTGTTTGAGTGGGCGTCCTCATTAACACAACGTGCGAGTATCAAGAAATCGTTCCTGGCTTGCGCATACGCCGTACAGCTTCACGCCGGTGCTGTCCACCAGCAGGTGCATCGGTTCGCCGGTGTGCGAGGCGGGCAACGTCACCTCAAGCTCTTGCGCACGGCGGCTCAACGTCGTGTAGTTGGGTACCGGCAGGTCGGGAAAAGCGAGCTCGCGCAGGCTACGCGCGAAGCCCTGAAGGGCTCGCAGAGGCAGATGGAAGACTTGCTTGAGCCCGAGCAGCATCTGAATCGCTGCGTCCGGGTAGACGTGCGGCCGCCCCCGCCTGGGCGCTCCGCCCTTGGGCGCCGTGTTCAGTACGCTCTGGTCAATCCACATCGTCACGTCGCCCCTGGCAATCAAGCCAGCGTTGTACCGTGCCCAGTTCCTGACGCGATAGACGCCTTTGGGCTCGCTTCGCTTGTGTACATCCTTGCGCATCTTCTCGGGAAAAAATCGAGAATCTACGCAAGTCCGCGAAGAGTTAACAGAGGTACCACCCTGGCTGTTGCGCGTAAACGTCAGCCCGCGCGGCAGCCGGATTTATGCAACAACACCTCGCAGGATCAACACCCTATCAGGGCAACAATCTTTACGAGACTGGCATACCCGGCATTTCGTATCGTTTCAAGATAACTGCCCCGCAATTGTGTTTTATGCAATATTTCCCAGGCGGCTGCACATTCGAGGCGGGAGGAATAATGGACCATACGTTGTCCGTTGAACTTATAAAGACAGGCTCAATTACCGGCGGCGGGGTATTGTCAGGAATGTTTGCGCACTGGTGGTGGCATGCCAGTGATTATGCCACCTACTCTTGGGGGGGAGGCGCCGTAATACAGCCAACTATCCCAACATGGAAGGTATCGACGCCATCGATTGCGGTCCGTCTTCGAGACGTAAACGTCTTTACCGGAGTCGGAAAAACGTCACCAAGCCAGCCGTTTGATATCGTACTGCAGTGCTCTGGCGGAGATACCGGCACAAGCACAAATGTCTGTACGACGCTGACCGATCAGATCGATCCGAGTAACGTTTCAGATACCCTGCCCCTTACCAAGGACTCCACTGCGTCCGGTGTTGGCATTCAGGTTTTAAATGGGACCACGGTGATCAAATATGGCCCGGATTCCAGCGCCGCAGGTAATAAGAATCAGTGGAAGGCTGGTTCAGCTGGTAATGGTACATTCACTGTACCGCTGACAGCCCGGTACATCCAGACCGCACCCGCGGTGAAAGCCGGAACTGCAAATGGTCGCGCGACTTTCACGATGAGCTATCAGTAACAGGGCAAGCGGCCCGCCGCATCGGCGGGGTCGACCTTCTCCACGCGGCTGCGGCGAAACGACACCACGTCGCGAAACGCCTGGGCCGCAATAGCGGCCAGCAGCCCGTTCCTGCCCATGAAATGATGCGCCCGGGCCCCCGGCGAGCCTGGCTGCCGTGCGCATGCTCATGCCCGCGATCCGCTCGGTATCGAGCAGGTGAGTGCACCGTGCGATCAGCGAAGCGCGCAGGTCGCCGTGGTGCCATTACCCCTCGGGCTTGGTCGTGCCGCCTTTGGACATGCCACGCTTTTCCGGTGCGTCGCCGCGTTCTGTTGCTGGCTTTTTGGGAGCGGAGTGTATCAAATGCAATGCCGGGCACGGGGAGCGCAGCGGGGGCGGATGCCAATCCACCCAAGTTAAGCGG
>JYOD01000015.1 GCA_000955785.1 Burkholderiaceae bacterium 16 | reverse complement strand
CACAAAATCCCGTACAGGCCCCCCAAAGGAATACGGCGTCCCCCGCAGGGGGATGTCGTACGCCCTTGGGTGCAATAACCATCGCCGCTCAAAAAAACAGCGACCAACCCCACGCGAGCAGAGCAATAGGCCTCCCGGATACCGGTGGTTTCGTCGTACGCCACCTCAATCAATCCTGATATCCGCCGCCTTCACCACCCTCGCCCACTTCCCAATCTCACTACGCTGAAACCCCGCAAACTGCTCCGGCGCCATCCCCGAAGGCTCCATCCCCAGCTTCTCCAACCGAGCCTGCATATCCGGCGTCTTGATAATCGCCGAAATCTCCCGATACAACCGATCCACGATCGGCTTCGGCGTATTGGCCGGCGCAAAGATCGCCTGCCACGATTCCAGCTCATATCCGGCAACCCCGGCTTCCGCCATCGTCGGCACATTCGGCATGCTCTTGATACGCTTCGCCGAAGTCACGGCCAGCGCCCGCAGCTTGCCCGAATCGATATGCTGCGCAGCCACCACCGTGGTATCGAACATCATCGGCACCTGCCCCGCCATCACATCCTGGATCGCCGGGCCGCTCCCCTTGTACGGAATGTGGGTCAGCTTGATGCCCGCCAAGCTCTTGAACAATTCCCCTGCAAGATGCTGCGAAGTCCCGTTCCCGGCCGAGGCAAACGCCAGCGTATCCGGCCTGGCCTTGGCTTCCGCCACGATGTCCTTCACCGTCTTGAACGGGCTGCCGGCACTAACCACCAGCACATTGGCATTGGTGCCGATCAGCGTGATGGGCGCGAAGGACTTGACCACGTCGTACGGCATCTTCGGATACAGGCTGGCATTGATCGCGTGCGAGCTGATGGTGCCGCCGAGGATAGTGTAGCCATCGGGCGCCGCCTTGGCCGCGAAATCGGAGCCGATGTTGCCGCCGGCGCCGGGGCGGTTCTCCACCACCACGGTAGTGCCAAGCGCCTGCCCGAGACGCTGGCCGATCAGGCGTGCCAGCGTGTCGGTGGTGCCGCCGGGCGGGAATGGCACCACGTAGGTGATCGGCTTGCTGGGCCAGTTGGCCTGGGCGGAGGCGTTCAGCGGGAGTACGGCTGTGGCTACGGCGGCAGCGGCGGCCAGCAGCGCAAGGGCTTGGCGTTTCATGGGGTCGTTGTCTCCTCGGTCGTTCTTATGATGATGGGTCCGCACCCGGCTACGAGACGGGTGCGGTGCTTCAATGGATCTCCGGCTCGCCGCCCTCCGCAGCATCGACAGGCTCCAGGAAATCGAAATCGCAACCCTTGTCCGCCTGGCTGACGTGGCGCAGGTAAAGCTTGCCGTAGCCGCGCTCGAACTTTGGCTTTGGCGCCACCCACGCGGCGCGGCGACGGGCCAGCTCGTCGTCGCCGATCAGCAGGTTGAGTTTGCGGGCAGGGACATCCAGCTCGATCAGGTCGCCATCGCGCACGAAGGCGAGCGGGCCACCCACATACGATTCCGGCGTTATGTGCAGCACGCAGGCGCCATAGCTGGTGCCGCTCATGCGGGCGTCGGAAATGCGCACCATGTCGCGCACGCCTTCCTTGAGCAGCTTCTGCGGAATCGGCAACTGGCCCCATTCCGGCATGCCGGGTGCGCCTTGCGGGCCGGCATTCTGCAGCACGATCACGCAGCTGGCGTCGATGTCGAGCCGCGGGTCGTCGATGCGCGCCGCCATGTCGTTGTAGTCGCGGAACACCACCGCGCGGCCGGTGTGCCGCAGCAGGTCCTGTCGCGCTGCAGGCGGCTTGATGACCGCGCCGTCCGGGGCAAGATTGCCGCGCAGCACGGCAAGGCCGTCGCCCGCCACCAGCGGATTGGCGCGCGAGCGGATCACGTCGTCGTTGAAGACGCGGGCGCCTTCAAGGTTCTCGCCAAGGGTGCGGCCGTCGACGGTAAGCGTGCCGGTATCGAGCAGGTCGCCCATCTGCGCGAGCATCGCGCGCAGGCCACCGGCATAGTAGAAATCTTCCATCAGGTACTGGCCCGAGGGACGCACGTTGGCCAGCACCGGCGTGCAGCGCGCCAGTTCGTCATAGCGGTCGAGCGAGAGCGCATAGCCGGCGCGGCGCGCCAGCGCGATCAGGTGGACGATGGCGTTGGTGGAGCCCGACAGCGCCAGTGCGGTGAGCACGCCGTTGTCGATGGCGGCGGGCGTGACGATCTCGGAGGGCTTCAGGTCCTGCCACACCATCTCGACGATGCGCCGGCCCGATAGCGACGCCATCTGCGCGTGGCGCGAATCGGGCGCGGGAATCGACGAGGCGCCGGACAAGCTCATGCCGATGGCTTCCACCACCGCCGTCATGGTCGACGCCGTGCCCATGGTCATGCAGTGGCCGGGGGATCGCGCGATGCCGTCTTCGATTCCCTGCCAGTCCTGCTCGGTGATATTGCCCGCGCGCAGCTCGGCCCAGTACTTCCACGTATCCGAGCCGGAGCCCAGCGTGACGCCGTTCCAGTTGCCGCGCAGCATCGGCCCCGCCGGCACGAATATCGTGGGCAGGTCCATCGCCACCGCGCCCATCAGCAAGGCGGGCGTGGTCTTGTCGCAGCCGCCCAGCAGCACGCAGCCATCGGCCGGGTAGGAGCGCAGCAACTCCTCGGTCTCCATCGCCAGCAGGTTGCGGTAGAGCATGGTGGTGGGCTTCTGGAACGGTTCGGACAGGCTCATCGCCGGCATCTCCACCGGGAAGCCGCCGGCCTGCCAGATGCCGCGCTTGACCTCTTCGGCGCGCTGGCGGAAATGGCTGTGGCAGGGGTTGATGTCGCTCCACGTATTGATGATGGCGATGACCGGCTTGCCGGCATAGTCGGCGCGGTTGTAGCCCATCTGCGCAGTGCGCGAACGGTGGCCGAAGGCGCGCAGGTCGTGGGCGCCGTACCAGCGGTGGCTGCGCAGTTCCTCCGGGCGCTTGCGGGGCCGCGCATCCGGCGCGGGGTTGGCGGTGGGCATGGGCTGTCTCCTCTGATCGGTGGCGCCGTTGCGGCGTCTGTCTTTATTGTTTTGCGTGAGCGTGCGGCAGCGGTGCCCGCAGTCCCCGGAGAAGACAAATGATAGCGCTGTCATTTGTCTCTCACAACGCATGCGTGCTCGGGGTTAACCCGTCGCGCAGGCGGGCACCGGTGCCCGCCGAGGGGCGACGGCGCTATCATGGCGCCCACGCCGCCGCGCCGCACCGTGCGGCGGACCGGCAAATCCCGCATCCTTCTTCGAGCTCAATGGCCCCGCCTCGCAAGCCAACCACCCCGCGCACCGCGCTCGCCCCCGTTGCCGGCCGCGCCACCGGCAGCGTCACATTGGCCGACGTGGCCAAGATCGCCGGCGTCTCGCCGATCACCGTGTCGCGCGTGGTCAACCAGCCCGGGCTGGTCTCGGCGCGCACGGTGGCGCGCGTGCAGGAAGCCATCCAGCGCACCGGCTATGTGCCCAACCTGCTGGCCGGCGGCCTCGCCTCGCGGCGCAGCCGCCTGATCGCGGCCATCGTGCCGACCATCGCCAACTCAATCTTCGCCGATACCATCCAGGCGCTCACCGACCGTTTCTCGCAAGCGGGCTACCAGATGATGCTGGGCCTGTCGGGGTACGCCGCCACGCGCGAGCAGGACCTGCTGGCCGCCATCCTCTCGCGCCGCCCCGACGGCATCGTGCTGACCGGCATCGCGCATACCGCCGATACGCGCCGCCGCCTGCTGGCCGCGCGCGTGCCGGTAGTGGAGACCTGGGACATCACGCCCACGCCGATCGACATGCTGGTGGGTTTCTCGCACGAGAAGGTGGGGCAGACCGTGGCCGAATTCCTTTATGCGCGCGGCTACCGGCGGCCCGCCATCCTGTCCGCCAGCGACCAGCGCGCCGAGTCGCGCCGGCTTGGCTTTATCGATGCGCTGGCCCGCCACGGCATCACCGAGGTGCTGAGCAGCATCGTGCCGGCGCCGTCCAGCCTGGGGCTGGGCCGTGAGGGACTGGCGCGGCTGCTCGACGGCGGCGCGCAGCCCGATGTGGTGTTCTGCAGTTCCGACACGCTGGCGCAGGGCGCGCTGTCGGAAGCCCGCGCGCGCGGACTGCAGGTGCCGGAGCAACTTGCCGTGATGGGCTTCGGCGATCTGAACTTCGCCGCGCACACCTACCCGGCGCTGTCCACGGTGCGCATCGACGGCCCGGCCATCGGCCGCACCGCTGCCGAATGCCTGCTCGCGCGCATCGACGGGCGCGAGGTGGGCGAGCGCATCATCGACCTCGGCTTCGAAGTGATCCAGCGCGACAGCGCCTGAAGCCGGCTCGCTCCGCGCCCGGCGCTGCGGTGCCTTGCCGGAGACGTTATGATTGCGCTAGCATCGAACACCGCAACGAGCGGGGACAGGCACCGCCCCCGGCCGACCGGCCTTGCGCCCTGCTCCGCGCACTCTTCCCGGATCCCGCACCCTTTCCTTCACCTAGCCTCCCATGTCCCAAGTCTCGCTCGTCCAGATCGGCCCCCTTGCGCCGCAGATCAACTCCCGCCTGCGGGAGCAGTACCAGGCCGTCCCGCTGTGGGAACAGGCCGACCCGCTGGCATGGCTGCGCGAACATGCGCAGCAGGCGCGCGTGGCGGTGACGTCCGCCCGCCACGGCATGACGGCCGAAGCCATCGCCGCGATGCCCGGCCTCGAAGCCATCGTCAGCTTCGGCGTGGGCTATGACTCGATCGCGCTGGACGCGGCCCGCGCGCGCGGCATCCAGGTCAGCAACACGCCCGACGTGCTCAACGACTGCGTGGCCGACCTCGCCTTCGGCCTGCTGCTCGACGCCGCGCGTGGCATTGCCCACGGCGACCGCTACGTGCGCGCCGGCAAGTGGGGCCAAGAGAACTTCCCGCTGACCACGCGCGTGTCGGGCAAGAAGCTGGGCATCCTGGGCCTTGGCCGCATCGGCGAAAAAGTGGCGCAGCGCGCCGCCGGCTTCGGCATGGACATCGCGTACCACAACCGCCGCCCGCACGCGGGCGCGCCGTGGCGCCACGAGCCGGACCTGAAGGCGCTGGCCGGCTGGGCCGATTTCCTGGCCGTGACCTGCGTGGGCGGGCCGGAAACCGAAGGGCTGGTATCGGCCAGCATCATCGAGGCGCTGGGGCCCAAAGGCATCCTCGTCAATGTCTCGCGTGGCAGCGTGGTGGACGAAGACGCCCTGGTGGCGGCATTGCGCGATGGCCGCCTGGGCGGCGCCGGGCTGGATGTGTTCCGCGACGAGCCGCGGGCGCCGCAGGCGCTGTTCGCGCTGGACAATGTCGTGCTGGCGCCGCACATGGCCAGTGGCACGCACGAGACCCGCGCCGCCATGTCCGGGCTGGTGTTCGAGAATCTCGATGCCTTTCTCGGCACCGGCAAGGTGATCACGCCGGTACTCTGACGGATCGATCCGGCTGGCGCGCCGCGGACATTCCGTGGCGCGCCGCGCGCCCTATACTGAATCAGGCGCCCGCCACCCCGGCGGCGCCACCCTTCCCCGCCTATCGAGGACAACGCCGCGCCAGGGCGCCGCACGGGGTAAGCGCCTGCACGGGGTGCCAGAAGCACCCTGCCCGATTGACCTGATTGACCTGATTGACTTACGCGTCAGGAGGCAAAGCATGGGACGCAAATATATCGATTGCCGCGAGTTTCCGAGTGAGTCGAAGTGCACGGTGGCTATCAGTGCGGACAGCGAGGAAGAACTGCTTGAAGTCGCTGCTCAGCATGCGGTGCAGGTGCACAAGCATGAGGACGGACCTGAGTTGCGGCAGATGCTGAAGAGCGCGTTTAAGGATGGGTCGCCCCCGGCGTGAGATCGGGGTGGGGTTGTGGTGCGTTCGTGGCCAGGAATGCGACACCGGCAAACCGCAACAGCCCTCCGCGTACCCACCCCACGACCACTCACGGCTTCAACGCCGGATGCTTCAGCGCATGCGCAGTCTCCCCCAGGTGAGCGAGAAAACTCCCCTCATCCCGCTTCAACCCCAGCTCCCCATACCGATAGGCCATGGCCAGCGCCTGAATCGATTCAGGATGTTCCCGCTCGGCGGCAGCTTCATACCATGCCACCGCGCGCCCCTCGTCACGCGGTACGCCCGCCCCTTCGCGATAGGCATTGGCTAACATGAACATGGCCTGCGCCACGCCGGCATCGGCGGCCACTGCGAACCAGCGGGCAGCCGCGGCCGCATCGGGCGTGCGGCCGTAGCCGCCGCGGTGCAGCAGGCCCAGGTAATACGCGGCCCCGGCATTGCCAGCGGCGGAGGCGAACGCGAAATGCTGCCACGCAGCCGCGGCATCAGGCGTGCCACCGGCACCACCGCCGTCCCCCAGGAAGGCCGCCTTGCCCAGCAGGAAATGCGCGTGCGCGTCCCCGGCCGCTGCCGCTTGCCGCAACCAGTCGACGCCTTCCCCCCGCAGCGCCGCATCCGCTCGCGCCAGCAGTGCCTCGCCCAGCGCAGTCTGCGCCGCCGCCTCCTTGCCTGCCGCGGCGCGGCGCAACGCCGCCAGCGCCTGCGCGTCGCCGGCCGGGCCGGCCAGCGTCTGCCACTGGGCCAGTTCCAGGCGCCGCGCGCTGGCGTGCTCGCGCCACGCCGACGCCCCGCCCACGCAACCTGCCGCCACCGTCACCGCCACCAGCGCGGCGGCGATAACCGGATGCACACGGCGCTGGCGGCGCCGGGGCGCCGTGCGCGCCGGCGTGATCGTTCCGTTCGCTATCGTGGTCATCGTCGCCTTACTGGTTGAGGTCGACGCTGTACAGCGACAGGTTCTTGTTGGTGTCGTAGCCCGCCTGCTCCAGCGCGATATTGGCCAGCCCGGCTGCCTGCGCCTGCGCAAGCTGGTTGGCGGCGGAAGCGAAAACCACCTTGCCAGCCGTGGCTACCTTGGTGAAGCGCCAGCTGCGTGCGGCGCCGTTGGCGGCGCGCGTGATCGCGCCAGCCTTCTTGATGTACGCGATCAGCACGTCGCGGCTGGCGTCGGGCGAGCCATAGACCGTCTTGCTGCCGTCCAGGCCGGGGAAGTTGCCGCCGCCGCTGGCGCGGTAGTTGTTGGTGGCGACGATGAACTGCTGGCTGGCATCCAGCGGCACGCCCTTGTAGGCGAGGTTCTTGATGCGGCTGCCTGCGGGCTGCGTCACGTCGATCTCGTATTGCAGGTCGGGCGAGGTGAACATGTCGAAGTTGTAGCCGGGGAAGCTGCTGATCAGTGGCTGGTCCGCCGTCTTCGCCGGATCGATCTGGTTGAAGCGCTTGGCAGCCGTCTCCAGCCAGGCCTTGACATCGGTGCCGCTGACCTTCACCGCGTAGATGGTGTTGGGGTAGAGGTAGAGATCCGCGGCATTGTTGATGGCGAGGTCGCCGGACTGCACGTCCGTGAAGTCGTTGCCGCCGCCGAAGCCGCTCTTGAACGGCGCCGACACCGACAGCACCGGCAGCGAGGCCAGCGCCGGCAGGTTGGCGGCGATGTAGTCCTTCACGTAGGCGGCCTGCGCCTGGTTGACGATCTGGATCGCGCCGGGATCGCCCACGTCGGCGAAGTACGTGCTCATGCGGTAGTCGGTGGTGCCGATCGGCGTCTTCACGTAGGCGATGGTGGCCTGGTGCTCGGCCTCTACCGCCGCCGCCACGGTGGCATCGGGCGCCACATAGCTCTTGTCGGCATTCTGGATCGAGCGCGCCTCCACCGTGGTGGTGCTCTTGTCGACCACCCAGCGGGTGCCGTCATGCGCCAGCTGCAGCTTGATCACGCCAAGGCGGCGGCCCCAGTAGTCGGCCATCACGGTGGGCACGCCGTTGACGGTGCCACGCACCTTGTCCACGCCCGGCAGGTTGAACTGCGCCACCGTGCTGGTGGCGTCCGGGAAGACCTGGTGCGAGTGGCCGATCAGCATGGCGTCTACGCCGGCGACCCTGGCAAGATGCCAGCTGCCGTTCTCCATCGCGGGCGAGTAGGCGGAGGCATCGAGCCCGCCGTGGGAAATCACCACCACCAGGTCGGCGCCCTTGGCGCGCATCTCCGGCACGAACTTCTCGGCGGTTTCCTTCACGCCTTCGGTGTAGACCTTGCCGTCGAGCCAGCGCTTGTCCCAGCTCATGATGGCCGGCGGCGCGAAGCCGATGATGCCGACCTTGACCGGCACCGTGACGGCCTTGCCGTCAGGGCCCGTGGCGGTGATCTGGCGGGTGATGATGGTGTAAGGCTGGAACAGCGGCGCGCGCGTGCGCACGCTGTACACGTTGGCCAGCACCTGCGGGAAGGCCGGGCCGGCGCACGGCGTCTGCACGGTCGGGTCCGGCAAGCCGTCGACGTTGAAGCGGTTGCCCGTGACCTGGTTCAGGTAGCCCAGCCCGTAGTTGAATTCGTGGTTGCCGATGCCGCCGCCGTCGAACTTCGCGGCGTTCATCACCTTGTACATGGCCAGCGTGTCGCCGCACTTGAGCGGGTTGACCTGGGCCTGGTAGTCCGCCAGCGCCGTGCCCTGGATGGTGTCGCCGTTGTCCAGCAGCAGCGTGTTGGGAAATTCGGTGCGGGCTTGCTTGATCAGGGTCGCCACGCGCTCGAAGCCGAAGGATTTGTCCTCGGCCAGCTTGAAGTAGTCGTAGCTGCGCACATTGGTGTGCAGGTCGGTGGTTTCCAGCAGGGCCAGCGTGGCCTTGGTGCCGGCCGTGACGCTGCCGCCCTGCGGCGTGGTGCCCGTGCCGGCGGGGCTGTCGTCGGAGCCGCAGGCGGCCAGCAGCGCGGTGGCGGCCACGGCGGCGGCAATGGCGGAAAGCCTGGAGACGCCGGAGCTCCGGGACGAAGCGATGACGGCACACGCTCGCGTGGCGACGGTCGGACTGCTGGTCATTTGTGGCTCCCTTCTTTCTTGTTGTGCCTGGAGCCGGACATTGTCCCGAGCGCAAATGGCAGCAGAGTGACGCGCGCGTTACGCCGCTGTGACGGCGGGCGCGGACCGGGGCGAACCATTCACGATGCCCAGTCCTGACAGAACGTGTCATTGACGCCGCGTTATATACCGTCATATATTGCGCTTTTGGCAGGCGGCATTTGCTTGCCTGGCCTGCTATCCAACCGTCGCCACCACCATGCCCATGCAACTGCCCGCCACTCCGCTGCCTGCCCAGTCCCGCCTCCCGCGCGGCGCCCGCCGCACCGCCTCGCTGGCGGCCGGCCTGCTGCTGTCCGTCACGCTGGCGCTGTCCGCGCCGGCCGCCTTTGGCGCCGACCTGGTGGTGTCCGCCGCGGCCAGCCTGACCAATGCCTTCAAGTCGCTCGCCGAATCCTACGAACGCGCCCACCCGCAGACCAAGGTGGTGCTCAATTTCGGCGCTTCCGACGTATTGATGCAGCAGATCGTCAATGGCGCGCCGGCCGATGTGTTTGCCTCGGCCGACCAGGACGCGATGAACAAGGCCGTGACCGAGCGCGTGGTGCAGCCCGCCTCGCGCCGCGATTTCGCCGCCAACCAGCTCGCGCTGATCCTGCCGGCGGACAGCAAGCTGGAAGTCGGCAAGCTGCAGGACCTGGGCCGCCCCGAATTCAAGCGGGTGGCTTTCGGCAACCCGGCATCGGTGCCGGTGGGCCGCTATACCAAGGGTGCGCTGGAAGCGGCGGGCGTGTGGGATGCCGTGTCGGCCAAGGGCGTGATGGCGCAGAACGTGCGCCAGAGCCTGGACTATGTGGCGCGCGGCGAGGTGGATGCCGGCTTCGTGTTCGCCACCGATGCGGCCATCATGCCGGAGAAGGTCAAGGTGGCGCTGCGGGTGGCGACGCGCCAGCCGGTGACCTATCCGATCGCCGTCACTGCGAATTCGAAGCAGCCAGCGGAAGCCGCGGCGTTCCTCAGCTATGTGCTGTCGCCGGAAGGCCAGGCGGTGCTGGCCAAGTACGGATTCCTCAAGCCTTGAACCTTGGGCCCTGAACCTTCGCGCGCCGCCGTCAACCCGAACTCACTGCACCGCCTGCCCGGCCTCGCCGGCAGGCGTCAATCCCGATGACCACCCTGGAAGCTGTCTGGGTACCGCTCTCGCTGTCGCTGAAGGTGGCAGGCTGGGCGACCGTGCTCAATGCCGTGCTCGGCGTGGGCGCGGCCTTTGCGCTGTCGCGCTGGCAATCGGCCGCGCGCGACGTGGTGGACGCCCTGCTGACGCTGCCGCTGGTGCTGCCGCCCACCGTGCTCGGATACTACCTGCTGGTACTGGTCGGGCGCCGTGGCGTCTTCGGCGAATGGCTCGGCCGGCTCGGCATCGAACTGGTCTTTACCTGGCAAGGCGCGGTGGTGGCCTCCACCATCGTGGCGTTCCCGCTGGTGCTGAAGTCGGCGCGCGCCGCCTTCGAAGGCGTGGACGCCCAGCTTGAAGACGCCGCGCGCGTGCTCGGCACGCCGGAGGCCGGCATCTTCTTTCGCGTGACCTTGCCGCTGGCATCGCGCGGCATCATTGCCGGGGTGCTGCTGGCCTTCGCCCGCGCACTGGGAGAATTCGGCGCAACGCTGATGGTGGCGGGCAACCTGCCCGGCCGCACGCAGACCTTGTCCGTTGCCATCTATGAGGCCGTGCAGGCCGGCGACGACAACACCGCCAACCTCCTGGTGCTGGTCACCTCTGTCACCTGCGTGGTGCTGCTGGTGGTTGCCGGCCGGCTCGTGCCGCCCACGCGCAAGGCGTTCCGGTAGACCCGCCATGACCATGCAAGTCACCGTACGCAAGCAGCTCGGTTCAGCGGACCGCCATTTCGCGCTGGATATCGCGTTTGACTCGGACAGCCGGCGCATTGCCCTGTTCGGGCCCTCGGGCGCCGGCAAGAGCCTGACGCTGCGGGCCATCGCCGGGTTGCTGACACCGGACAGCGGCCGCATCGTACTGAACGGCCGCACGCTGTTCGACAGCGAGGCACGCATCAATGTCCGCCCGCAGGAGCGGCGCGTGGCCTATCTGTTCCAGGACTACGCCCTGTTCCCGCATCTGACTGTCGCGCAGAACATCGCCTTCGGGCTGGCGCGCGGCTGGCGCAACCCGCGCCGCGGTGCCAGCCATCCGGAAGCCCGGCGCTGGATCGACGCCTTCGGCCTGGGCGCGATTACGGGCAACTACCCCGGCGAAATCTCCGGCGGCCAGAAGCAGCGTGCCGCGCTGGCGCGCGCGCTGGTGGCGCAGCCGGATATCGTGCTGCTCGATGAACCCTTCTCCGCGCTGGACCCGGCGCTGCGCGTGCGCATGCGCGCCGAGCTGCGCGCGCTGCAGGCCAGCCTGGAAGTACCGATGCTGGTGATCTCGCACGACCCCGACGACGTGGAAGCGCTCGGCGACCACGTGCTGGAAGTGCGCGAAGGCCGGATCTTCGGTGCCGCCCCGGTCAAGGGGCATCCGCAGGTGTACGCGCCGGCTTCCGCGCACGTCGTCTGAACGCGCCGGCGCGCCCGGCTAGTTCCCCGCGGCGGCCGCGCGCAGCAGATCCACGTAGGCCGTCTCGATCAATTGCTCTTGCGCGACGCCCAGCTTGCCCAGCAGCGCATGTGCCTCGGCCACGCCGGCTTCGGCGGGTTCCCCGTCCGCCAGCACCACCTCCAGTTCGAGAAAATCCCCCAGCCCCTCCACGCGATCCAGATGCACCCGCGTGCGGCCCACCAGGAACAAGGTGCGGGCCTTGCGCACGCGCCCTTGCTCGCCCCAGGCCGCGGCCAGCGCCGCGCGCAGGGTGTCGGGCTCCGCGGCCGGCGAAATGATGTAGTAGCTCTCCTTGGGCCCGGCCTGGTCGGCACGCGCGTAGAAGATCAGCTGGCCCTCGCCGGACGGGAAGGCACGCAGCTTGAGCCGGCCGTTGGGACAGGCAAAGAAGGTGTCGTCCTGCAAGATCAGCTCGGGGCCATGGTCGGCCAGCGGCGCCACCAGGGGCACCAGCGCGTCCACGCTGGCGATATGCGCTTTGATCTCTATGTTTCTCGGCATGCGGTATTTCCGGTACGGGCGCTGTATGCCGCTCAGGACAACAGCAGCCTGGCGGCAATCACCCACATGGTAATGCCGATGACAATCTCCAGCACGCGCCATGCGGATGGCTTGGCGAACACCGGCCGGAGCAAGGCCGCGCCATAGCCGAGCGCGAAGAAGAAGATGAAGGAGGCCACCACGGCGCCCGCCGCGAAGGCTTGCGTGTGGCCCGCGAACTGGGTCGATACAGAACCGATCAGCATCACCGTGTCGAGGTAGACATGGGGGTTGAGCCAGGTCAGCGCCAGGCATACCGCCAGCGTGGCGGCCAGCGGCCTGGGCTCGGCTTCGCTGGGCGCGAGTACGCCGGACGTACGCCACGCCGTCCAGAAGCTGCGCGCGCCGTACCACAGCAGGAAAGCCGCGCCGCCGTAGCGCATGGCGTCGCCCAGCCAGGGCAGCTTGCGCATCAGCACCGAAAACCCCGACACGCCCATCAGGATCAGCGCGGCATCGGACATGGCGCACACCAGGCAAACCCAGAACACATGCTCGCGGCGCAGGCCCTGGCGCAGCACGAAGGCATTCTGCGAGCCGATGGCAAGGATCAGCGACAGGCCGAGGCTAAACCCCGCAATGGCAGCGTCCATGCTCAACCCCTCGCAGCGGCCACCAGGCCCGACATCAGCAGCGTCAGTTCCTCCGGGAACTGCGTGCATCCGCCGGCGCGGAAGAAGGCCGCCTGGTCGCCCTTGTGGCTGTTGTGGGCTACCGTGGCGGCATTCCACGACAACCGGTTTGCTTCGTGCAGATTCCTGTGCATCGTTGGTTTGTTTATTGTGCTTTTGATGTTTCTGGCTTTTTTTTTTTGCGTTGGCTGCCTGCCCGTGATCTTCACGCCGCGGCCCGGCTATCCTTGCGGGCATGCACACACCATCCTCAAGCCCGCAGATCCGGCGCGCCGGCCCGTCCGATGCCCAGGCCGTCGCCACCATCCTCACCGAAACCTATCTCACCACGTGGAAGCCGCAGCTCACGCCCGAGGCGGCAATGCGCTTCGCCCAGGGCGACAAGATCGGTGATTATGTCCGTAGCCGGCTGGCAGAGTTCCACCTCGCCTGCGTGGACGGCACGGTGGCAGGCATGGTGGACTGGGAGAACGACTTCGTCTGGGCGCTGCATGTGTCGCCACGCTGGCAGGCACGCGGACTGGGCAGCGCGCTGCTGGCGCACGCGGAAGCCGCGATGGCAGCGGCAGGTCATCGGCAGGCCAGGCGGCCAGGCTCGAGACGGATACCTTCAACGTGGAGAGCCGCGCCTTCTACCAGCGCCACGGCTATGCCGAGGTGGAATTCTACCCCGACGAAAGCTGGCACGGCTTCACCACGGTACTGCTGGGCAAGCCGCTGGATCCCGCCTGAGGCGCGCAGGGCTCAGCCCATGATGCCGAGAATCACGCTCGACGCCTTGAAGATGGCAAGCGCGCGGCTGCCATCGGCCAGCCCCAGCGCGCCAACGCTCTCGTTGGTGACGACGGCCACCACGGTGCCGCCGCCGTCCAGTTCAAGCGCCACCTCGGCATTGACGGCGCCAGGCAGCACCCGGCTCACCGTGCCCGGCAACTGGTTGCGCGCCGACAGCCGCAGCGTGGGGTCGGGCAGCCCGAGCAGGACCGATGAAGCCTTGATCAGGGCAAAGGCTTCGATGCCGGGCGCGAGGCCCAGCGTCTCCACGCTCTCATGGGTGATGGTGGCAACCACCTGCTGGCCGCCCGCGAGCGCCAGCGCGACCTCGTCGTTGACGGCACCGCCGCGGATCGCCGCGACGGTGCCGAACAGCTTGTTGCGTGCACTCGTCCTGACCATGAAGCGCCGCATCAGGTGCAGGTCATCCTGCGCGGTCTCGCCGAGGTGGCCAAGGTGGGCGATAAAGCGCTGGTGCTCCTGCTCCAGCGCGCGGTAGGTGCGGATCAGGCTGGCGGCGCGCTCCGTGAGCACCGTGCCGCCACCGCCCTTGCCACCGGCGGCGCGCACCACCAGCGGCTCGCCGGCGCTGTTGTTCATCGCGTCGATGGCGTCCCAGGCGGCCTTGTAGCTCAGGCCGACCGCCTTGGCCGCCGCCGTGATCGAGCCATGCTCGCCGATCGCGGCCAGCAGGGCGATACGTTCGCGGCCACCCCAGTCCTGGGAGCCTGAGCGGAACCAGATTGCGCCGTCGAGTTCGAGCATGCGGGAGGGCGCTACCCTGTAGGAGCGCAGCAGAGTGGCAGAAGCCGCTTATCTTAATGCAAAGGCCCGCGGGCGGCGCCAGGCGGCGTTCTGCGTCAGCCCTGGTGGGCGGGGATGTACCAGCGCATCATGCTGCCGGCGAAATACTGGCGATCGAGCTGGCGCAGCAGGCGCCACGCGGTAAAGGGATCGACATCCAGGTTGACCCAGGCCCACGGATGTTCCGGATCGCCCTCGCGCACCAGCTCCACGGACTTGACCGGCGCGTAGGGTGCCAGCTTGTCGCGCAGCATCTGTTCGGTCACATCGCGGTGTAGGCCCCGGATGAGTACCTTCATGTCTGGCTCCCGATATGAGGCAGCGCGCACGTGGCGGGCGGCACAGGCCTCCGTTGTTTAGCTCATTGTAGGCGGCCCGTGGCGGGTCGTGGCCAGCCCATGGGGAATTGGTCCGGCCCGGGGCCTCAGCCCATGATGTGCATGCCGCCGTCGACGTAGACCGTGTTGCCGGAAATCCGCCGCGCGTAGGGCGTGGCGAGGTAGGCGGTGGCAAAGCCCACATCCATGATGTCGACCAGCTCGCCCACCGGGGCCCGGCCCGCGGCGTCCGCCAGCAATTGCTCGAAATCCTTGAGGCCGGATGCCGCGCGGGTCTTGAGCGGCCCCGGCGAGATGGCGTGCACGCGAATGCCGCCCGGACCCAGTTCGTGCGCCAGGTAGCGGCACGAAGCCTCGAGCGCTGCCTTGACCGGCCCCATCAGGTTGTAGTTGGGCACCACCCGGTTGGCGCCCTCGTAGCTCATCGCGAACAGGCTGCCGCCCGCGCTCATCAGCGGCACCGCGCGCCGGGCCAGCCGCACGAAGGAATGGCAGGACACATCCATGGCGCGCGCGAAGCCGTCTGCGGACGAGTTCAGCAATCCGCCCTGCAGGTCGGCCTTGGGTGCGAAGGCGATCGAGTGCACCATCGCGTCAAGCCGGCCCCATTGCTGCGCGATGCGCTCGAACAGTGCCTGCTCCTGCGCGGCGACCTCCACGTCGAGCGGCATCAGGATCGTCGCGCCCACCGCTTCGGCAAGCGGGGCCACATGCGGATAGGCCTTGTCGTTGAGATAGGTGATCGCCAGTTCGGCGCCGAGTTCGCGAAAAGCCCGCGCGCAGCCCCACGCGATGGACTCCGCATTGGCCACGCCGACCACCAGCACGCGCGCGCCCAGCAATGGAGGATTGGGTACTTGCACCATGATGTCCCTCGCTCTCAGTCAATGCGCGCCGCTGGCGCTGGCTTAACTTCCCTTTTTGCCGCCGCGCCGCGGCAAGGCCTTGACGGTTCTTGCCGGCCTGGCGGCGCCGGCCGGGCCGGCGCTTGCCTTGCGCGTGCGTGCCGCGGCTTCGGGCGATGCCGGCTTGCGCACCGCGCGGGGGGCCGCAACTGCTGGCGGATCCTCCGGCGCAAGCGGCAAAGCCGGCGAAACCGGAGAAACAACGGGCGCCACGGGAACCACGGCGGGCGCGGCCTCCGCCGCCGCCTGCCGCAGCGTATGGTCGGTGCCCATCACGCTCGCCACCTCGCGATAGCGTGCCAGGCGGCCGCCATCGAGCGGTCCGGCTATGGTCAGGATGCGGTGGATCGCCATCATGATGCGATGGCGCTGCGTGCTGTCCGGCACCAGGAGCGGCAACGCGGCCACCGCGCGCCCGGCATCGAGGCCGACGATAAAGCTCTGCCGCCTGACCGCGGCCTTGACCGTGGCAATGTCCGGTTGCTGCTGCAGGTGCTCGCGCGCCATCTGCCGCATGAGGTTGAACGGACGCTCCTCGATACTGGCGTCTTCGTCCGCCACATAGGCCAGGATGCGCATGAAGGCGTCCAGCGCAGTGCCCTGCTCAATCCCGGCTTCCGCCTCATGGATGCGCCGCGCGGCCAGTTCCTGTCGCAGCGCCGCGCTCAGCGGCGGCGGGCCGCGCTTTTCGGCGCCCGGCGAGAAGCCGACCAGCGCGGACAGCCACGGCGACTGGTAGAGCGCTTCGAAGGTCTGCTCGTAAAGGGCATCGCGCTGGTCGCGCCAGGCGTCGAGCGTGCGCACGATGGTGTCGGAGACCGCGCGCTCCAGCGTGACGAAGGGATTGTCCGGCGCCACCGGCTGCCGAGCCTCGCGCACCGCCGGGGCGAAGGCGGCGAGCCACGCCATCCACGGATTCGCGTCCGACGCCAGCGAGCGCTCGAGACGGGCCGGATGCATCTGCCGCATGGCGTATGCGCCCAGTTCGTTGGACATGGCCTGCACCGCCGGCGAGGCGAACGTGTCGTAAAGGCGCTGGTTGATCTCTGCCACGCGCCGCACCACCTCGAAGGGGCTCTCGTCGTCGCGCCCATCGTCCAGCGCCAGGATATCGTCGATGGTACGGCGCTCGAAGCGCATCAGGTAGCGCCCTTCGATCAGATCCAAGTGCGAGGTGCCGGGCGCGATGTCCTCGATGCGCGCTTCGTACAGGCCGGGCGGCAGCACATCGATCAGGTCGAGCGCGGAGAACAACTCCGTGTGCTCGCGGTTGGCCACGCCGGCCGAGACAAAGATGCCGAGATGCCCGACCTTCTCGTGCAGGCAGTAGACGATGACCTGGTCGTTGGCGACGATCTCGTCGACGCTGGCGTAGAGATCGGGAATCCAGTTCAGCGCCTGCTGCGGCGGCGTGATGTTGTCTCCCCAGGAGGCAAAGACCACAATGGGCGAGCGCACATTGCGCAGGTCCACCGCGACGCTGCCGTCCGCGCTGCGCACCTCGCCGGCGGTGAGATGATTGCCGACGAACAGGTTCTGCACGATCCAGTCGATCTCGGCGCGGTTGAGCAGGAAGTGGCCGCCCCACCAGCGCTCGAACTCCAGGAAGCGCTCACGCTCGGTATCGACCTGCGCGTAGACGTCGTAGAGCTTTTTCCAGTAGGTGTTGGACGGATTGAGCTGCTCGAAATTCTGTACCAGCCATGCCCCGTCGAAACGGCCGTTGCCCAGATCGGCGGTAAAGGACGACAGCCACGAGCCGCCCAGCAGGCCGCCGCTATAGCGCATCGGGTTGCGCCCGCGCACGCCGGACCAGTAGGCCAGCGGCGACCCCGCCAGCAGGATCGGCCCGACCAGGTCGGGCGCGGCGGCCGCGAGCATCATCAGTGCCCAGCCGCCCTGGCAGTTGCCGATCACGAACGGCTTGCCCTGCGCCTGCGGGTGGCGCTCGGCCACGGTGAGCAGGAACACGGCCTCCGCGCGCGCCACGCATTCGATGGTCTGGCCGGGGCAAGGCACGGGGAAGAAGGTGACAAAGTAGCAGGGATGGCCGCTGCGCAGCGCGATGCCGATCTCGCTGTCGATCTTGAAGCCGCCGATGCCGGGACCGTGCCCGGCGCGCGGGTCGATCACCACGAAGGGCCGCTTGGTGTCGTCGGTGGCCATGCCCGGCGGCGGCAGGATGCGCAGCAAGGCGTAGTTGGCGGGCTGCTCCAGCGTGCGCCCGTCGATCACCACCTCGTGCTCGAAGACCAGCACCGGCGGCATGCCTTCGCGTTCGTGCTCGAAGGTCTGGTTGCCGCGCTCGCGCAGGATATCGAGCAACAGGATGGCGCGCTGCCAGGCATCTAGCGTGTAGGAAAACGCATCGGACAACAGCGGCGGCATGTCGCTGGCGGACGGCAACTGGCTGGCGGCAGCGGTGCCGGATTGGGTGGCGGGTACACGTGCGTTCACTCGGCTTCCCCTCTACGGTGTGGCGTTGGAGGCGGACATTTCCACGCAGCGGCATGGAATTGCTGCCCTGCAGCACGACGCAATCTACCAGTCCTCAACCCGCTTGACAACCCGCTGCATGGGCAAATCCGCAATGCCATGACCCAACACAAGCCGCGGCGCAGCTGTCACCGTGCTGCCGGAAACATGGCCTATACTTGGCTTTGTTTTTGCGCGACGCAGCATGTCCGCCGCGCCGCCGCACCGCAACCCGACGCACTGGAAAGCCGATGACCCAGACTCTCGACAAGTACGCCGTCCTGCTGTCCCGCTGCCAAGACCTGCCAGCCATTCCCACCGCGGTGGCGCATCCCTGCGACGCCTCGTCGCTCGGCGGCGCGCTGGAGGCCGCGCGCCTCGGCCTGATCGTGCCGCTTCTGGTCGGGCCCCAGGCCCGCATCCGCCAGGTAGCTGACGCTAACGCGCTGGACCTTGGCAACGCCGTGCTGATCGACGCGCCACACAGCCACGCCGCCGCCGCGCGCGCCGTCGCGGCAATACGCGCCGGCGAGGCGGAGCTGCTGATGAAGGGCAGCCAGCACACCGACGAACTGCTGCAGGAAGTCACCGCCGCGGCAACGGGGCTGCGTACCGGCCGCCGCCTCTCGCATGTGTTTGCGATGGACGTGCCGACCTATCACAAGCCGCTGTTCATCACCGACGCCGCGGTCAATATCTTTCCCACCCTCAACGACAAGGCCGATATCTGCCGCAACGCGATCGACCTGCTGCGCGTGCTGGACATCGAGCGGCCCAAGGTGGCGATCCTGTCGGCGGTGGAAACCGTGACCGACAAGATCCCCTCCACCATCGATGCCGCCGCGCTGTGCATGATGAGCCGGCGCGGCCAGATCGAAGGCGGCATCCTCGATGGCCCGCTGGCCTTCGACAATGCCATCAGCCGCGAAGCCGCCATCACCAAGGGCATCGTCTCCGAGGTGGCGGGCGACCCCGACATCCTGCTGGTGCCCGATCTCGAAGCCGGCAATATGCTGGCCAAGCAGCTCACCTTCCTGGCCGGCGCCGAGGCGGCCGGCATCGTGCTGGGCGCGCGCGTGCCGATCATCCTCACCAGCCGCGCCGACACGGTGCGCGCGCGCATCGCCAGTTGCGCGATTGCCGTGCTGCTGGCGCATGCGCGCCGCACCGTCGGGACGCCCACGGTGATCTGAGCGTCCAACCATTCCTTTGCACAGGAGATGCCCGCGTGAGTGTCACCCACCCCACCATCCTGGTCGTCAACGCCGGCTCGTCGAGCGTCAAGGTCTCCGTCTATGCAGTACCCGAGGCGGCGCACGCCAACACCGACATCAACCCGGTGCTCAGCGCGCACGGGCAGATCGAAGGCATCGGCGTCTCGCCCCGCCTGACCGCGAAGATGGCGGACGGCCGCGTGGTGGCCGACGAATGCTTCCCGGTGGACCAGGTCGCCGATCACGACGCTGCCTTCCGCCTGATCCGGCTGGTGCTCAGCATCGGCCTGCGCGACGCGCCGCCGGTAGCGATCGGCCATCGGGTGGTGCATGGCGGCGCGGATTTTTCCGCGGCGGTGAAGATCGATGACGAAGTGATCGGCAAGCTAGAAGCGCTGGTGCCGCTGGCGCCGCTGCATCAGCCGCACAACCTGACGGCGATCCGCGCGGTGCGCGCCGCCGCGCCGTCGCTGCTGCAGGTGGCCTGCTTCGACACCGCCTTCCACGCCGGGCACGATACGCTGGCGCAACTGCTGGCGCTGCCCTACGAATACTTCGAGCGCGGCATCCGCCGCTACGGCTTCCATGGCCTGTCCTACGAATACATCGCGCGCCGCCTGCAGCAGATAGCGCCCGACCTGGCCGCCGGCCGCGTGATCGTGGCGCACCTGGGCAATGGCGCCAGCCTGTGCGCCATGCGCGAGGGGCGCAGCGTGGAATCCACCATGGGCCTGACCGCGCTCGACGGCCTGCCGATGGGCACGCGCTGCGGCGCCATCGATGCCGGCGCCATCCTGTGGCTGTCGCAGCAAGGCATGAGCACCAAGGACATCGAGACCATGCTGTACCAGGAATCGGGGCTCAAGGGCTTGTCGGGCGTCAGCAGCGATATGCGCGTACTGCTGGACAGCGACACGCCGCGCGCGCGCCTGGCCATCGATTTCTATGCGTACCGCGCGGCGCAGGAGATCGGCAAGCTCGCCACCACGCTGGGCGGCCTCGATGCGCTGGTGTTCACCGCCGGCATCGGCGCGAACTCACCGCCGGTGCGCGAGAAGATCTGCGCGCGGCTGGCGGACCTGTTCGGCATCGGCCTGGATGCCGGCGCGAACGGCGAGAACCGGCAGCGCATCAGCCGCGATCACAGCCGTGTGCCGGTGCTGGTGCTGCCCACCGACGAGGAGGGCATGATCGCGCTGAATACCGCGCGGATCATGAAAGAGCAAGGCGCGGGGATGTAGCGCCTCCGCCCCGGGAACGCGCTACGCCCGCACCAGGTAAGCCTGCCGCAAACGCTCCGCATTCACGTTGAGCACTTCGCCCAGGTACGCGTCCATGCCGCCATAGTCCTGCTCGATGGCCTGCATGGACGCGTCCAGATAAGACGCCTTCACCGCAAGCAACGGCCACATCACCGCGGGATCGACGCCGAACTGCGCCGCGCCGGCGCTCATCTTCTGGTTGAAGCCCTGGTTCCGGTGATTCGACTCCAGGTAGTTGGCCATGATGGTGTCGCGCTCCACGCCCAGGCCCGCCAGCAACAACAGCGAGGCAAAGCCGGTGCGGTCCTTGCCCGCGGTGCAGTGGTACAGCAGGTTGCCGCCCTGCTCCGCGAGCTTTAGGAAGCCGCCGAAGGCAGCCTGGTACTTGCGCGGGAAATCACCGTAGACTTCCAGCATGAAGGCCTCCGTCTGTGCCGCGCTGCCTTCGCGCAGGCGCGGCATCAGTTCGGCCATCGACATGCTGCCTTCCAGCACCGGCGTGGCCACCCAGCGGAAGGCCTGGCCGAAGGGGCTTTCCGCGGCCGATTTTTCTCCGGCCGAACGGAAATCGATCACCGCGTCCAGTTGCAAGGCGCGCAGCCGCTCCATGTCCGCGGCGCTGGCCAGGCCCGGGTTGCCGCTGCGAAACAGCTTGCCGGCGCGCACGCGGTGGCCGTCCCGCGTGGGAAGGCCGCCGAGATCGCGGATATTGACAACGTTCTCCAGCACCAGCGGTGCGGTGCCGGGCTCGCCGGCACCTAGTGATGGCGCGTCGGCCATGATGGCGTGGCGGCGCCACGCGAACAATCCCTGCATTGCTTCCCTGCCCTGTGGTTGGGTTGCGCGCGTCTCATCGCGCACGATAGGCCGGCACATGCCAGCGCGTATGGCAGCCAGCAATATAACGGCGATCGAGCATTGCCACCAGTTTCCACACGCTCAGCGGGTCCACATCGTCCAGGTCCAGGTCGACCCAGGCCCAGGGATGTGAGCCATCGCCCTCGCGGATCAGCTCGACGTCCTTGACGCTCACGTAAGCGGCCAGCGCTTCGCGCAGCCTGGCTGCGTCGACTCCGGCACGTAGCCCTCTCACTAAAACTTTCATCATGTGCTCCATTTTTTTTCAGATCACCGCGCAGGCGAGCGTTACGCCCGCGGGACACCGCCCGGCTGCCCTTGTACTGCAACGATCTGAAAGTAGGACCCCACGGCACACGGTAATTTCCCGGCGCGAGCTCTCTCCTTGATCCTGATCATGCGCGCCGTGATCCGACCTCGACATACGCTGTCGGCCGGCACGATAATTTCCCCATGTCGAACGCTGCAACCCGGTCAAAAGCCGGCCTGCGCATCCGCCAGTCTTCACGGAAGACCGAACGAACGACGCCGCCATCAAGCCAGTCACCGGCTAGCATTCTTGCCCGTGCGTGACGTCCGCCATCCCGTGTTGAGCCAACGACCAACAAGACAAACCAAGGGAAAGCGATGACAGACTCTCGCACTCCGACCCAGACCGTCCCCTCCGCCCCCGGCGCGCCTGCCACACCGCAAGCCACGCCGAAGAAGCAGACACCGTGGGGGCTCTACGCCGCCGCCGTGGTGCTGATCGGCATCCTTGCCCTGCCGCTGCCCGCGGACCTGCCGGTGGCGGGGCATCGCATGCTGGCCATCCTCGCCTTCGCCATCGTGGTGTGGATCACCGAAGCGGTCTCCTATGAAGCCAGCGCCATCATGATCACGTCGCTGATGGCCGCGCTGATCGGCTTCGCGCCCACGGTGACGGACCCGTCCACGCAATACGGCACATCGCGTGCCCTCGGCATGGCGCTGGCCGGCTTCTCCAATACCGCGCTGGCGCTGGTTGCCGCCGCGCTGTTCATCTCGGCGGCCATGACGGTGACCGGGCTCGACCGGCGCATCGCGCTGGTGACGCTGTCGGCCATCGGCACCAGCACCCGGCGCATCCTGATCGGCAGCATCGCGGTGACCATCCTGCTGTCGCTGGTGGTGCCGAGCGCCACCGCGCGCAGCGCCTGCGTGGTGCCGATCATGATGGGCATCATCGCGGCCTTCGGGGTCGACAAGAAATCGAACATCGCCGCCGGCATCATGATCACGGTGGCCATGGCCACCAGCATCTGGAACGTCGGCATCCAGACCGCCGCCGCGCAGAACCTGCTGACGGTGGGCTTCATGGACAAGCTGCTGGGCGAGCGCATCACCTGGCTGCAATGGCTGATCGCCGGGGCGCCGTGGGCCGTCGCGATGTCGGTGGTGCTGTATTTCCTGGTGCGCTTCCTGCTGCCGGCCGAGACCGAAGCCATCCCCGGCGGCAAGGAGGCCGTGCAAAAGGAACTAGCCGGGCTGGGCCCGATGACCGGCCCGCAGAAGCGGCTCGCCGCGGTGTCCATCGGGCTGCTCCTGTTCTGGGCCACGGAAGGCAAGCTGCATCAGTTCGACACCGCCACCGTCACCTTCGTCGGCCTGGTGATCCTGATGATGCCGCGCATCGGCGTGATGGACTGGAAGACCATGCAGCAGCGCACGCCGTGGGGCACGCTGATCGTGTTCGGCGTGGGCATCAGCCTGGGCACCGCGCTGCTCACCACCCAGGCCGGACAATGGCTGGGCAAGTTCGTGGTGACGCACTCCGGGCTAGCCACGCAGGGGCCGATCCTGGTGTTCGCGATCCTTGCGGCCTTCCTGATCCTGATTCACCTGGGCTTTGCCAGCGCCACCGCGCTCACCGCCGCGCTGCTGCCGATCCTGATCTCGGTGCTGCAGACGCTGCCGGGCGATATCAACAAGATCGGGCTGACGATGCTGCTCGGCTTCACCGTGAGCTTCGGCTTTATCCTTCCGATCAACGCGCCGCAGAACATGGTGTGCCTGGGCACCGACACCTTCAACGGCAAGCAGTTCGCCAGGGTCGGCATTCCCGTCACGCTGATCGGCTACGCCATGATGCTGCTGTTCGCCGCCACCTACTGGCGCTGGCTGGGCTGGATCTGAAGAGACAGAACGCATGACGAAAATCACACTGCAATCCGCCCTCCAGCTCGCCCGCGACCTGCTGGCAGCGCAGGGCGTGCCGGCCGATATCGCCGACGACGTGGCCGAACACCTAGTCGAAGCCGACCGCTGCGGCTATACCAGCCACGGCCTGTCGATCCTGCCCAACTACCGGCGCTCGCTCGCCGGCGGCAACGTCAACCCCGCCGGCCGCGCCGAATGCGTGCTCGACCGCGGCAGCCTGCTGGTGTTCGACGGCAACGGCGGCTTCGGCCAGCACGTGGGCAAGACCGTCATCGAGACCGCGATCGAACGGGTGCGTCAGCACGGCCACTGCATCGTCACGCTGCGCCGCTCGCACCATCTCGGCCGCATGGGCCACTTCGGCGAGATGGTGGCGAAGGAACGCTTCGTGCTGCTGAGCTTCACCAACGTGATCAACCGCGCGCCGGCGGTGGCGCCCTATGGCGGCCGCGCGGCGCGGCTGACCACCAACCCGCTGTGCTTCGCCGGGCCCATGCCCAACGGCCGCCCGCCGCTGGTGGTGGATATCGCCACCAGCGCGATCGCCATCAACAAGGCGCGCGTGCTGGCGGAGAAGGGCGAGCCCGCGCCGGAAAACAGCATCATTGATGCCGACGGCAACCCCACCACCGATGCCTCCACCATGTTTGGCAAGCATCCGGGCGCGCTGCTGCCCTTCGGCGGGCACAAGGGCTATGCGCTGGGCGTGGTGGCCGAACTGCTCGCTGGCGTACTCTCCGGCGGCGGCACCATCCAGCCGGAAAACCCGCGCGGCGGCGTGGCCACCAACAATATGTTCGCGGTGCTGATGAATCCGGAACTGGACCTGGGGCTGAGCTGGCAGAGCGCCGAGGTGGAGGCGTTCGTCAATTACCTGCACGACACGCCACCCGCTCCCGGCTTCGGCGGCGTGCAATATCCCGGCGAGTTCGAAGCCGCCAACCGGGCGCTCACCACCACGCACCTGGAGGTCAACCCGGCGATCTGGCGCAACCTGGAGACGCTGGCGAAGGAGCTGGGCGTGACGCTGCCGGCGGGCTGATTCC
This sequence comes from Burkholderiaceae bacterium 16, assembly GCA_000955785.1. Taxonomy (GTDB): domain Bacteria; phylum Pseudomonadota; class Gammaproteobacteria; order Burkholderiales; family Burkholderiaceae; genus Cupriavidus. Next base: position 84,650 of record JYOD01000015.1, on the reverse strand, counting down.
GGCACCGGGCTGGTGCCGGCCCGGTGCTGGCACAATACTGCCCATGGAACGTCTCTGGTCGAATTTTCTCAAGCTGGTGCTGCTGCTGACACTGGGCACAGCCCTGCTCGGCACGCTCGCCGTGCTCGTCGCTCAGCGCCAGCTGCCCACGCTGGACGCGCTCACCGCTTTCCGCCACTCGCCAGGCTACGTGCCCATCGGCGAGATACCGCCCAAGCTTACGCAGGCGGTGGTGGCCATCGAGGACGAGCGTTTCTACCTGCATGACGGCATCGACTATGTCGGCGTGATACGCGCCGGCGTGGCCAACTTGTCGGATGAACTTTCGCAGGGCGCTTCCACGATCACCATGCAGGTGGCGCGCAATTTCTTTCTCTCGCGGGAGAAGACCTACACGCGCAAGCTGTATGAGGTGCTGCTGGCCTATCGCATCGAGCATGCCTTGAGCAAGGACGAGATCCTCGAGGTCTATATGAACAAGGTGTACCTTGGGCAGGGAGCTTATGGTTTTGCCGAGGCGGCCGAGACCTACTTTGGCAAGCCGGTGGCGGAGCTGACGCTGGCCGAATGCGCGATGCTGGCCGGGTTGCCCAAGGCGCCTTCGGCGAATAATCCGGTGGTGAATCCCCGGCGGGCGCGGCAGCGGCAGGCTTATATCTTGTTGCGGATGATGGAGTTGGGGAGGATTGGGAGAGGGGAATATGATGCGGCGTTGTTGGAGCCGTTGAGGTTGAAGTAGGTGATGGATTGGTGTTTTGGGTCGGGGCTGCATAGCCCGGAAGCTGGCAGGTTTGTGGCCGGTCAAACCGGTACCGGCGGGAGTCCGCCTGCGCGCTGGGCGTACGACGAAACCACCGGTATCCGGGAGCCCTATTGCTCTGCTCGCGTGGGGTTGGTCGCTGTTTTTTTGAGCGGCGATGGTTTTTGCACCCAAGGGCGTACGGCAGCCCCCGCAGGGGGATGTCGTATTCCTTTGGGTGCAACATGCCACCACCGCTCAAAAAAACAGCGACCACCCCAGCAGGGCGATGTCGTATGGCTGTTGGGTGCAATAACCACCACCGCTCAAACAAACAGCGACCACCCCCAACAACCTCCCCCCATCACTCCAACACCCCCCGATGCCGAGTCACCGCCAGCAGGACAATCTCGTCCAGCCCCGCGTCTCCACCACTGTCCATCCGCGCCAGCAACGCGCGCCGCATGCGCGGCTCCCAGAAGCGCTTGATATGGCTGGCGATATCCGCCACCGCTTCCTCGCGGTCCGGCATGGCCTCGAAGAAGGTGCCGATCTGGTTCGCCATCTTGACAAGGTTGTCGGAGTTCATGCCTGTTCCGTCCTGCTGTGCAAACGTTGGGGGTGAGAGTAGACTACGTGGCGGCCAGCGCGCACAAAGCCGGCCAGCGTGACGCCGGCATCGAGCGCCAGGCGCACCGCCAGCGCGGTCGGGCCTGAGACGGCGGCCAGCACGCCAACGCCGGCACTGGCGGTCTTCAGCACCATTTCGTAGCTGGCGCGACTGGTGACCAGCACGGCGCCGCGCGAGCGGTCCTCGCCGGTGCGTGCGAGCGCGCCAATCAGTTTATCAAGCGCGTTGTGGCGGCCCACGTCTTCGCGGACCAATGCTACCTGGCCATCAGCGCGCAGCCAGGCGGCGGCGTGCGTGGAGCCGGTATGGCGCAGTAGTTCCTGGCGCGTCTGCAACTGTCCGAACGCGGCGTACAGCACCGCGTCGCTGAAGCTCGCGCTGCTGCTGACCGGCGCCGGCGCGCGCATGACTTCCTGCAGCGATTCCGTGCCGCACAGCCCGCAGCCGGTGCGGCCCGCCATGGCGCGGCGCCGATCCTTGAGCGCGGCGAAGGCTTCCGCCGCAATGCGCAACTGCACCGCGATACCCTCGGGACGGACCTCGGTCTCAATCTCATAAACATCGCGCGGACTGGCCACCAGCCCTTCGCTCAGGCTGAAGCCCAACGCGAAGTCTTCGAGATCGGCCGGCGAGGCCAGCATGACCGCATGCGAGATGCCGTTGTACTCGAGCGCGACCGGCACCTCCTCGGCGATCTCGTCGTCCTCCAGCGCCAGCTCGCCCAGGCGGCAGCGATTGACGGCGAAGGTGCTGTGCGTAGGCGGCTCGGCATCGGTGAAAAGCGCCACCGCATCGGGCCTGGCCATGGCGAGTTCGCAGGCCGTCATGCCGGCCCTGCCTCGGCGCTGGCCGCCTGCAGCAACTGCATCTGCTGCTCGTGGAAGTCGCGGTACTGCCGCTGCCATTCCGACGGCTGCGCCACCGGCAGCACCTGCACCGCGGTGACCTTGTACTCGGGGCAGTTTGTGGCCCAGTCCGAGTTGTCGGTGGTGATCACGTTGGCGCCGGACTCGGGGAAGTGGAAGGTGGTATAGACCACGCCCGGCTGCATGCGCTCGCTGACGATGGCGCGCAGCACCGTTTCGCCCGCGCGGCTTTGCACGCCAACCCAGTCCCCGTCCTTGATGCCGCGTTCCTCGGCGTCGTGCGGATGGATCTCCAGCCGGTCCTCGTCGTGCCACATCACGTTGTCAGTGCGCCGCGTCTGCGCGCCCACGTTGTACTGCGACAGGATGCGGCCCGTGGTGAGGATCAGCGGGAACTTGCGATTCACCCGCTCGGCGGTGGGCACGTAGCGCGTGATGATGAACTTGCCCTTGCCGCGCACGAATGCGTCGATATGCATGGTGGGCGTGCCCTCGGGCGCAGCGTCGTTGCACGGCCACTGGATGCTGCCGAGTTCCTCCAGGCGCTGGTAGCTGACGCCACTGAAGGTGGGGGTCAGCCGCGCGATCTCGTCCATGATCTCGGACGGATGCTTGTAGTCCATCGGATAGCCCAGCGCGTTGGACAGCAGCACGGTGGCTTCCCAGTCGGCATAGCGCGCCTTGGGCGGCATCACTTTGCGCACGCGCGAGATGCGGCGTTCGGCGTTGGTGAAGGTGCCGTCCTTTTCCAGGAAGGACGAGCCCGGCAGGAACACGTGCGCGTACTTGGCGGTCTCGTTGAGGAAGATGTCCTGCACCACGATGCACTCCATCGACGACAGCGCGGCTGCCACGTGCTGCGTATTCGGGTCGGACTGCACGATGTCCTCGCCCTGGCAGTACAGGCCCATGAAGCTGCCCGACAGCGCGGCCTCGAACATGTTGGGAATGCGCAGGCCCGGCTCCGGGCTGATCTCCACGTTCCAGGCGGACTCGAACAGGCCGCGCGTGGTGGAGTCCGATACATGGCGGTAGCCCGGAAGCTCGTGCGGGAAGGAGCCGATATCGCACGAGCCCTGCACATTGTTCTGGCCGCGCAGCGGATTCACGCCCACGCCTTCGCGGCCGATATTGCCGGTGCACATGGCCAGGTTGGCGATGCCCATCACGGTGGTGGAGCCCTGCGCGTGTTCGGTCACGCCCAGGCCGTAATAGATCGCGGCGTTGCCGCCGGTGGCATACAGGCGCGCCGCGCCGCGCAGTTGTTCGGCGGGGATGCCGGTAATCCCGGCCATGGCTTCCGGCGAGTTCTCCGGCAGCATGACGAAGTCGCGCCATTGCTGGAAGGCACGGTCCTCGCAACGCTCGGCGATAAACGATTCGGCCATCAGGCCTTCGCTCACGATCACGTGCGCCATCGAGGTCACGACGGCGACATTGGTGCCGGGGCGCAGTTGCAGGTGGAAGTCGGCGCGCACGTGGGGCGAGTCGACCAGGTCGATGCGGCGCGGATCGATCACGATCAGCCTGGCGCCGGCGCGCAGGCGCTTTTTCATGCGCGAGGCAAACACCGGATGGCCATCGGTGGGGTTGGCGCCCATCACCATGATGACGTCGGCCTTCTCCACCGAGCGGAAAGTCTGCGTGCCGGCCGATTCGCCCAGCGTCTGCTTGAGGCCGTAGCCGGTGGGCGAGTGGCAAACCCGCGCGCAGGTATCGACGTTGTTGTTGCCGAAGGCGGCGCGCACCAGCTTTTGCACCAGGTAGCCTTCCTCGTTGGTACAGCGCGAGGACACGATGCCGCCGATGGAGTCGCGGCCATGCCTGGCCTGGATGCGCTTGAACTCGGAGGCCGCATGGCTGATCGCCTCTTCCCACGACACTTCGCGCCACGGGTCGGTGATCCTGGCGCGTATCATCGGGTTCAGGATGCGGTCCTTGTGGGTCGCGTAGCCAAAGGCGAAACGGCCCTTCACGCACGAGTGGCCCTCGTTGGCCTGGCCGTTCTTGTACGGCACCATGCGCACCACTTCATTGCCCTTCATCTCCGCCTTGAAGGCGCAGCCCACGCCGCAGTAGGCGCAGGTGGTGACCTTGCTGTGCTCGGGCTGCCCCATGCGGATGATGGAAGTTTCGGCCAGCGTGGCGGTGGGGCAGGCCTGCACGCAGGCACCGCACGACACGCAGTCGGAATCCATGAAGCTGTCGCCCTGCCCCGCCGTCACGCGCGAGTCGAAGCCGCGGCCGCTGATGGTGAGCGCGAAGGTGCCCTGGGTCTCCTCGCAGGCGCGCACGCAGCGGTTGCACACGATGCACTTGGAGGGATCGTAGGTGAAGTACGGATTGGATTCGTCCTTGGCCTCGGCACGGTGGTTGGCGCCGTCGTAGCCGTAGCGCACTTCCCGCAGGCCCACCACGCCGGCCATGTCCTGCAGTTCGCAGTTGCCGTTGGTGGGGCAGGTCAGGCAGTCGAGCGGGTGATCGGAGATATACAGCTCCATCACGCCACGGCGCAGGTCGGCCAGCTTGTCGGTCTGCGTCTTCACCTTCATGCCGGCTTCGGCCGGCGTCGTGCACGAGGCCGGGAAACCGCGCCGGCCTTCGATTTCGACCAGGCACAGACGGCACGAGCCGAAGGACTTGAGGCTGTCGGTGGCGCACAGCTTGGGCACGTTCACGCCCGCCTGCACGGCGGCCCGCATCAGCGAGGTGCCGGCGGGCACGGTGACGTCGACGCCGTCGATCTCAAGGGTGACCTGCTGTTGCGAATCGCTGGCCGGCGTGCCGAAATCAATTTCGTTTCGTGTATTCAAGGCGGACTCCCGCTGCGGCCGCAGGCCGCGTACTGGTGATTCAGAGGGCGCAGAGGCAGCGCCGGTTCGGTATGCCGTAGCGCTGCGTTCAGGCAGCCTTGGCTGGCACGGCCACGCCAAAGTCTTCCGGAAATTCGTCGAGCGCCGACAGCACCGGGTATGGCGTCATGCCGCCCATGGCACACAGCGATCCGCCCAGCATGGTGTCGCACAGGTCGCGCACCAGCTTCACGTGCTTGACCGGCTGGTCGCCCGCGATGATCTTGTCGATCACTTCGACGCCGCGCGTCGAGCCGATCCGGCAGGGCGTGCATTTGCCGCAGGATTCGATGGCGCAGAATTCCATCGCGTAGCGCGCCTGCTTCGCCATGTCGACGGTGTCGTCGAACACCACGATGCCGCCGTGTCCCAGCACCGCGCCAAAGGCCGCGAACGCTTCGTAGTCCATCGGCGTATCCAGCCGCGAAACCGGCAGGTAGGCGCCCAGCGGACCGCCCACCTGCACCGCGCGGATCGCCCGCCCGCTGCGCGTGCCCTGGCCATAGTCCTCCAGCAGCTCGCGCAGGGTCACGCCGAAGGCCTTCTCCACCAGCCCGCCCTGCCGCACATTGCCCGCGATCTGGAACGGCAGCGTGCCGCGCGAGCGGCCCATGCCGTAGTCGCGGTAGAACTGCGCGCCGCGTGCGAGGATCAGCGGCACGGTGGCCAGCGAGATCACGTTGTTGATGATGGTGGGCTTGCCGAACAGGCCTTCGATCGCCGGCAGCGGCGGCTTGGCGCGTACCACGCCGCGCTTGCCTTCGATGCTCTCCAGCAGCGCCGTTTCCTCGCCGCACACATAAGCGCCCGCGCCCTTGCGCACTTCCAGGCGGAAGCGCCGGCCGCTGCCGCGGATATCGTCGCCCAGCCACCCGGCGGCATGGGCGATGCCGATGGCCGCTTCCAGCATGGCAATGGCGTGCGGATATTCCGAGCGCACGTAGATGTAGCCGTGCTGCGCACCCACCGCGAGGCCGGCGATGGTCATGCCCTCGATCAGCATGAAGGGATCGCCTTCCATCACCATGCGGTCGGAGAAGGTGCCCGAGTCGCCCTCGTCGGCGTTGCAGACCACGTATTTGGTGGGCGACTGCGCGTTCAGCACGGTCTGCCACTTGATGCCGGTGGGAAAGGCTGCGCCGCCGCGCCCGCGCAGTCCGGAATCGGTCACTTCGCGCGCGATCTGCGCACCGTCCAGCGCCAGCGCGCGGGTCAGGCCGGCGTAGCCCTCATGCGCGATGTAGTCATTCAGCGAGAGCGGATCGGTAATGCCCATGCGGGCGAAGGTCAGGCGCTCCTGCCCCTTGAGGAAAGGGATCTCCCCGGTGGGGCCGAGCGCCAGCGCGTGCGCCCCGCCCGTCAGGAAGCCGGCGTCGAACAACGCGGCGACATCGTCCGGCGTGACCGGGCCATAGGCCACGCGTCCGGCGGCGGTCTGCACCTCGACCAGCGGTTCCAGCCAGAACATGCCGCGCGAGCCGTTGCGCACCATCTCCACGGTGGCGCCGCGCGCCGCGGCTTCACGCGCGATGGCGCGCGCCACGTCGTCGGCGCCCATGGCGAGCGCGCTGGAATCCCGGGGAACGAATACGGTCACGCTCATGCCTGCACCTCCGCTGCCCGATCCTGTGACGCATCCGCGCAGGCCTTGACCAAAGCATCGAAGCGCTGCGGCGTAACGCGGCCCACCAGTTGCTCGCCGACCATCACGGCCGGGCCGCAGGCGCATTGGCCCAGGCAATACACCGGCTCCAGCGTGAACTCGCCATCGGCGGTGGTTTCATGAAACCCGCAGCCCAGCACGCGCTCGGCGTGGGCGGCAAGCGCCTCGCTGCCGACCGACTGGCACGCCTCGGCACGGCAGACCTGAATCACATGCCGGCCCGGCTTGCTGTCGCGGAAGTGATGGTAGAAGGTGACCACGCCGTGAACCTCGGCGCGCGACAGGTTGAGCGCGCGGGCGATCTCGGGCAGGGCATCGGCGGGCACGTAGCCTACCGCGTCCTGGATCTCGTGGAGGATCGGCAACAAGGCGCCCGGCATGTCGCGGCGCGTGGCTACGATGTGCGCGATCCGGTCGCGCCGGGCTTCAGCAGCTGGTGAGGACATCGGGTCTCCTGGTGACGCAGCACTGTCCGGCGCTAAAAATGGACCCAAAGTCCGGGGCCGGGGGCAGACGGTGTGGCGCATTGGCTTGCGCGTCTGGCCAGGAACTGCTGCGGGGCGCGGCAAACCGGTTTCCGGCTGCCACTATATATGCTATTTTTTTCATATCTTGGGGGTGCTAAACGGGCATTAGCCATGTCGCCTTGCTGTTTTAGCTGGCTTTTTTCGGTTCATCTGCCTCTTTCAGCGGACTATAGGCAGTTGGCCGCGTTCGAGCAATATGCTATTTTTCTCATATGATTCGCATCTCGATCCTACCCCATCTGCAAATTCGCGAGGACCAGCAAGGCGCCGGCCCGGCACTCGACGTGTCCCGCCTCGTGGCCTTGCTGGGCCTGATTGAAAGCACCGGCAGCATCAGCCAGTCGGCGCAGGCAACCGGGCTGTCCTACCGCTACGCCTGGGGCATCCTGCGCGATGCGGAGGCGCTGTTCGGCGGCGCGCTGATTGCCAAGACACGGGGCCGCGGCACGGCGCTCTCGCCACTGGCCCAGCAACTGGTATGGGCCAGCAAACGCATTGCCGCGCGGCTGTCCCCCACGCTGGAAAGCCTGGCGTCGGAACTGGAGATAGAGCTGAAGAAGCTGGTCGACCAGTCAGGCCCCACGCTGCGGCTGCACGCCAGTCATGGTTTCGCGGTGGCCGCGTTGCACGATTTCCTGGATGCGCACCAGGTTCGCCACGACCTGAAGTATTGCGGCAGCCTTGAGGCGGTAGCGGCACTTGCGCAGGGCGCTTGCGATATTGCGGGCTTTCATGTCCCGATCGGCGAATTCGAGCAAAAGACGCTGGACCGCTTCGCCACGTGGATCCGCCCGGAGACGCATCTGCTGATCCACCTGGCGGTGCGCTCGCAAGGCATCTTCGTGCGCCCCGGCAATCCGCTGCAGGTCAACACGCTGCAGGACCTGTGCCGCGCCGATGTGCGCTTCGTCAACCGGCAGACCGGTTCCGGTACGCGGCTGTTGCTGGATCTGATCCTGGAAGCACACGGCATCGACAGCAGCCGGATCGAGGGCTACAGCAATGGCGAGTTCACCCATGCGGCGGTGGCTGCCTATATCGGCAGTGGCATGGCCGATGCGGGCTTCGGCGTGGAAACGGCGGCGCGGCGCTTCGGGCTGGATTTCGTGCCGGTGCTCAAGGAGCGGTATTTCTTTGCGATCGAGCGGGAGCGCCTGCAGAGCCCGGCGCTTGCCGGCGCCGTGGCGGCGCTCAGGAGCGGCAGCTTCCGGCAGGTGGTGGATGCCCTGCCCGGCTACGACGGCAGCCTGACCGGCACGATACTGACGCTGGATGAAGCCTTTCCCGAGGACGCCGGGGGACGCCGCCAGGGCTAGGACTGCGCGGCATCCTTGAGCAGCATGGGCAGCTTGTTGTCCCGCCCGGCCCATTGTTCGTGCCCGGGCAGCGGGCCCTTGGCCTTGAGCAGCGGCTTCCAGCCAGCCTGGCGCGAGAGTTCAGCGTTGAGGGCCAGGAAATGCTGCTGGCCGGCTGGCAGATCCTCGTCCGAGTAAATCGCGCCCACGGGGCACTCGGGCACGCACATCGAGCAATCGATGCATTCGTCGGGGTTGATCACAAGGAAATTCGGCCCTTCGTGGAAGCACGACATGGGGCAGACCTCGACGCAGTCGGTGTAGCGGCACTGGATGCAGGCATCCGTAATGACGAAGGGCATAAGGCTGGGAGGCGCGGAAAGACAGCGGCAAGGATAGCGTTGCCGCGCCGGCACGGGGGAGACGTGCTTTGTGCGAGTCAGTCAAAAGACTTCATGTGCGCCATCAGGATCTCGCAGCCTGCCGGCGTCCGCCTACCGCGAAGGCGCGCCCGGCGCGGCGTCCACATGTTCGACGCGAATGGCCGGCGCCCAGATGCCTGGCTGGTTTGCGCGCAGCACCACGCCGGTTACGGTCACCTGCTGGCTGCCCAGGGCCTGGGCCTGTTCCACGGGGAGTTTTTCGAGAACCCATGCCTCGCCGTCGGCGGTAACCAGCACAGGCTGCTGGAACAGCGCGCTGCCCTTGACCATCACCGTGCCCGTCAGCGCAATGGACCTGCCGGCGGGCACCGCATGCACGCACGCGGCAAGCACAATGGACAGTGCGGCAATCAGGATCAGGATTCGGTGCATGAGGTTCGATGGCTTGGCAGGCCGGGCGGCGGATGCCGCCGCCCGGGGGCCGCCGGAGGGGATCCGGCGTGTCCGCGCGTTGCGCGTTCCGTATCAGTACACCACTACGGACAGCGTGGTGCCAGCCGGCACGCACACCGTTTCGCTGTACGTCGCGCCCACATTGCCGCGGACTACCGGGAAGCTGCCGTACGGCTGCAGCGTGGCGGCGACCGCGCTGGGCAGCTTGCGCACCGAGCGGTACTTAGCCAGGTCCGGATCGATCAGCGGCAGCGTAAAGCCGCCGTCGACGCGGGCCGGGTAGCCGTAGCGCGCCGGCGACGAGGCCGCAGGCATCAGCGAGTTGCTGGTGACGGTCCAGCGCAACAGTTCCTGGTCGAAGCCGGAGTCCGGACGCGCCGCCTTGATGGCCTGGTCGAGCACGGTCTTCGAATCCATGCTGCTGGTGCGGCTCAGCAAGTCCTTGTAGAAGGCCAGGCCAAGCTGCCGGTCGAGGAAGCCGCCAAAGCTGCCCGACACCGAATAGCTCTCGCAGGTCGCGCCGAAACCGGTGAACTGCAGCAGATTGCAGTTGAAGTTGCCATTGCCTTGCGACACGTAGTCGAGGAAGCGCACGTCACGGATCGCGTTATAGCCGGGATCGATGCTGTAGCTGGCGAAGTCCTCCATCATCATCGCGGACATTTCTTCCAGCCAGGTATCGAATGCATACTTCTGGCCGGCCTTGACACCGCGGCGATAGAAGTTCTGCATATGCATTCCCTCATGCGCCATGGTCATCTTCATTGCCTTCATGCCTGCTGCGCCGGCCAGCTGGAGCGTCTCGGAGTCGAGATAGAGCGACAGCGATTCGTTGCTGCGCGCATCCGAGGCAGCCGTCAGGTTATGCAGTCCCCAGAAATAGCCCACGGTACCGCCCGGCCTGCCGTTCTTGTCAAAGTTAAGGATAACGATATCGATCGGCTGGCCACTGGCGGCAATGAGGTTGTTGTAGCTGTGGGCGCCCCACAGCGGGCCACCGACCTGGGTCAGCATATCGTAGATGCCGCCGGCGCCGATGAAACTGCTGAGCAGTTCGTCGACGATTGTGCTGCCGATATTGGACGTTTCGGCGTTTTCCACCCAGATGTTGACTACCGTCCCATCGCCTGCCGGCAGTTGCCGGGTCAGCGTAGCCAGGCGGCGCGTGCCGTCGGTGTGATACCAGCTCTTGGTGTCGCCTTGCACGGAAGCGCGCGGCGGAGGCGGCGCCATCACGGACAGGCTGGCAACGCGCTTGCCGCCGGCCAGTGCCGCTCAGCCGGCGCGATTGAACTCGGCGATATCGCGCCGCGTGCGCTCGTCGTGCGTGGACGACAACGACTCGGCCGACTGGATCGAGAGATTGCCCAGTTCGGACTGGATGACCGACAGCGACAGCGCCGGCATGGCTTGCTCGGCCGCGCCATTGGTGTAGAGCAGCGTCACCGATTTTCCGCTCACGCCACCGATGGAAATCGGCAGATCGGCAGCGGCGCCGGTGGTATTGGAGGCCGACCAGACGCCGACACCCGAGCCCGAGTAATTGCTGCCGTCCGCGGCGCTGCAGCCGTCGCATGCCGGAGCGAGGGCCGGCATGACCGGCACCGCGGGCACAGAGGGCACAGCGGGTGCGCTGCTGGCCGGCGCGGCCGTCTGGCTGGTAGCGGGTGCATCGCCACCGCCGCCGCAGGCGGCGACCGTGGCGGCGGCAAGCCATGCTGCGAGCAAGCCTGCGCAGGGGCGGAAAGTGGTTCCCGTCATACTGAAAATTCCGATTTTTGTTCTTTGGGTGCCGGCACCGGCAGACGATGCCGGGGCCAGAACAAATATCGGCATCCGGGGACAAGAGCTTTAGGAATCGGCGTCATTGCCGGGCGTGCAAACCGTCCTGGCATGAGTACGGCGCAGACCGCGCAATCGTGCAGGAGGTGGCCGCGAAGCCGGCGGCTTCAGGCCTTGGCGGCACCGCGCCAGCGCCGGTACATGGCCATCAGCGGCGTCGCCGATGAACCATGCAGGGCCACCGACAGCACCACCACGCACAGCGTGGCGTCGGCCAGCAGGGCCGCGTAGCGGGGATCGGCGCCGTGCGCCAGGGCAAAGGCGAGGTAATAGACCGAGCCGATGCCGCGCACGCCGAACCAGGCAATGAGCCGCCGCTGCGCAGGCTGCAGCGCGACCCCGATGGTGGATATCGCGACGGCAAGCGGACGCACGGCCAGGATCAGCGCGAGCCCCAGGGCCAGGTATTCCCCGCGCAGCAGCCGCGTGGAAAGCAAGGCGCCCACCACCACCATCACGCTAAGCTCGGCGAGCCGCTCCAGGTCCAGCGAGAACTCGCTGACGGTATGCGCCAGGTAAGCGGCGGCCTTGTCCTGGTGCACGGCCGCCCGCTCATGTTCGGCAGGCGTCATTGCGCCCAGCACTTCGTCGGGCGCGACGTCCTGGTTCTCCTCGTGCTCGACATGACGCATGGCGATGCCGGCGGCGAACACCGCCAGGAAGCCGTAGCCATGCACCGCCAGCGCGGCGCCGTAAGCCAGTCCAATCAGGCCGATGGTGAAGAAGCTCTCCATCCCCAGCGCGCCGCCGAGGCGCTTGCGCAGCGCCAGCACCACGCGGCTGCACAGCCAGCCCAGCCCCCAGCCCACCGCCAGTCCCGCCAGCGTGGCCCACAGCAGGTCGAGCCATAGCCAGCGCAGCCAGGCGGCGCCCGGTTCGTGCGCGCCCGGCAGGCTAAGCGCCAGCATGACGAAGGGAAAGGCGGCGCCATCGTTCAGCCCGCCCTCCCCGCTCAGGCTGAACCGCGTCCGGTCACGGTCCTGCGTGTCGTCGACCTGCACATCCGAAGCCAGCACCGGATCGGTGGGCGCCAGGATGGCCGCCAGCAGCAATGCCACGCCGGGCGGGAGCCCCATTGCCCAGGCCCCGATGACAGCCAGCATGGCAATGGTGAGCAACATGCCCAGCGTGGCCAGCCGCAGCGGAAGGCGCCAGATGCGATCGCGCGGATGCGCGCGCAAGCGCAAGCCCACCGCGAACAGCGAGACCAGCAGGGCGATTTCCGTAATGATCTCCAGCACCGCCACATGCTCGCGACGGGTGATATCGAAATGGATCAGGCCGAAGCCGAACGGGCCCAGCAACATGCCGAACAGCAGGTAAAGCGCGGAGAACGAAATGGGCAGGCGCTTCACCACCGAGCCGATCAGCCCGATGGCGACAAGCAGCGCGCCGATGATCCATGCCCAGGTGCCGAACAAGCGATATCTCCCATGGCAAGCGCGTTCACGAAAGGACGCCGGCCGCAGGTCTGCGCGGGCACGCTGGCGCGGCGTCCATATTGCGGCGCCCCACTCATGTGCGCGCGGCAAGCCCGTGGCGCCAGGCCCCGCGGCGCGCTACAACAAGGGGACACCGTACGTCTATGCAAGGTATATGCAAGAATGGCCGGCGGCGCTTGAAAAAATCACCTTCCAGGAAGCCTAGCCCATGCCCAGACCGCGCCTTCTTTCACTGCTGCTGGTGCTGCCGCTGGTGGGGCTGGGCGCGTGCTCCACGTCGGACGTGCTGAATGGCCTGACCCAAAGCAAAGCCTATGCCCTCACCGCCAGCGTGCCCTATGCCGACGGCGCGCGCGGCAAGCTCGACATCTATGCGCCCCGCGAGCCGGCCTGCTCCGGCAAGGCGCCTGTGGTGGTGTTCTTCTACGGCGGCACCTGGAACAGCGGCGAGCGGGCCGACTACGCCTTCGTCGCGGCAGCCCTGGCCACGCGCGGCATCCTGACCGTGATTCCGGACTATCGCCTCTACCCCGAGGTCAGCTATCCGGATTTCCTGGTGGACAACGCCCGTGCCGTCGCCTGGACGCGGCGCGAGATCGCCAATTACGGCGGCGATCCGCAACGGCTGTTCGTGATGGGACACAGCGCGGGCGGCTACAACGCCGCCATGCTCGCGCTCGATGCGCGCTGGCTCGGCCGCGTTGACCTGAGCCCCGGCCAGTTGCGCGGCTGGATCGGGCTGGCCGGGCCCTACGATTTCCTGCCGATCGTCAACCCGCAGGCGAAACCGGTGTTCCATCACCCCGACTACCCGCCCGGCTCCCAGCCTATCGACCATGCCGACGCGCGTTCGCCGGCCGCCTTTATCGGCGTGGATGAAGGCGACCGCCTGGTCAACCCGCAGCGCAACTCAGCGCAAATGGCCCAGCGCCTGGAGCGCAACGGCGTGCCGGTGCAGTACCGCAGCTATGCGCGGCTCTCCCACACCTTGCTGATCGGTGCCTTCTCCGACCCGCTGCACTGGCTGGCCCCGGTGCGCGACGATGTCGCCGACTTCATCCTCCGGCGCGCCGATTGCGGGAGCGCCGCATGAGTGTGAAATCGCCCTGCATCAACGCCTGCAAGTTCTAGGACGCGACCGGCTACTGCAGGGGCTGCCTGCACATGCGCCCGGAATGCAAGGCGTGGAAGGAACTCAAGAATAAGCGGCGGCGGAAGATCATCGAAGCCACGCCGCGGCGCGAGGCCGAGGTGCGGCACGCGAAGAAGACGGACTGAGGCGAGGCGGAAGCGCAGGCTTCGGCGGCGCCCGGGGACCGGGCAAGGCAATGCTGGCGCGGCCCTGCCCGGATGATCAATAGACTTCCGGCACGATCATGGTGTCCGGCACCGGCTGGCGCATGTAGTCCTCGTGCCGCTCGCGCTGCGGCAGCACCACGGGCGGCTGCGCGCGCTCCTCGTAAGGCATCTGCCGCAGCAGGTGATGGATGCAGTTAAGGCGCGCCTTTTTCTTGTCGACCGCCTGCACCACCCACCACGGCGCCTCGTCGATATGCGTGCGCTCCAGCATGACTTCCTTGGCACGGGTGTAGTCCTCCCAGCGCCGGCGGGATTCTAGATCCATCGGGCTGAGCTTCCACTGCTTGAGCGGATCGTGGATGCGGCTCAGAAAGCGCAGGTGCTGCTCCTCGTCCGAGATCGAGAACCAGTACTTGATGACCTGGATGCCCGAGCGCACCAGCATGCGCTCGAACTCCGGCACCGATCGGAAGAACTCTTCGTACTGGTCGTCGGTGCAGAAGCCCATCACGCGCTCGACGCCGGCGCGGTTGTACCAACTGCGGTCGAACAGCACGATCTCGCCCGCCGCGGGCAAGTGCGAGACATAGCGCTGGAAATACCACTGCGTGCGTTCGCGATCGTTGGGCGCGGGCAGCGCGGCCACACGGGCCACGCGCGGGTTGAGCCGCTGGGTGATGCGCTTGATCACGCCCCCCTTGCCCGCCGCGTCGCGCCCCTCGAACAGGATCACGACCTTGTGGCCGGTCTCCACCACCCAGCTCTGCAGCTTGACCAGTTCGCCCTGCAGGCGGAACAGTTCGCGGAAATACTGTCGGCGCGCGGCGCGCTCTTCATCGTCCAGCCCGCCGCCGCCCTCGCCGAAGAGCGTATCGACATGGTGGTCTTCCAGCTCCAGTTCGAGCTCTTCGTCATAGTGATCGGCCACCTCGCGGTGGATGCGCCGAATCAGCTCGTTCTCGTCTGGTCTCATCGCTCACTCCTGTTCGCAACAACGCGGTGACTGGCAGGCTAGCAGCGGGTTATGACGCCCGCATGAAATCCCTCCCGAGACGCTAGTAATCCCCCTGCTTGCGGAAAGCCCAGCGGCCGGCCAGCACGGTGAAACTGGCTACCAGCACCACCAGCACCCAGAAGCCGTGCGGATGATCGGCCAGCGGAATGCCGCCCACATTCATGCCGAAGAAACCCGCCACGATATTGATCGGCAACGCCAGCACGGTGACCAGCGTCAGCGTGAACAGCGTGCGGTTCGTCTGCTCGTTGAGCTTGGCCGCGATTTCTTCCTGCAACAGCTTGATGCGCTCGACCAGCGCGGCCAGGTCGTTGAGCACCAGCGAGAACTCTTCCGTCGAGTCGCGCAGGTCCTGGATATCCTGCTCCTGCAGCCACGCCGGCGGACGGTTGAGCAGGCGGAACAGCGCGCCGGGCTCGGGCGCGAGCAGCCGCTGCAGGCGCACCAGTCCGCGCCGCATGGAGCCGAGTTCGGCGCGGTTGCCATGCAGGCGCTGCGAGAGCAGGCGATCCTCGACCTGGTCCACGGTGCCACTGGTTTCGCGCACGATGCGCACCAGCACATCGGCCTGGTCGCGCAGCAAATGCACCAGCAGCGCCAGCGGCGTGTGGAACAGCTCGCCCTGACGCACCGAGGCGCGCAACTGGTCGACGGAGCGCAGGGGCTTCATGCGCGCCGTCACCAGGATGCGGCGGTCGGCGCAGGCCCATAGCGTGGAGATGTCGGTGGAACTCACGCCGAAGTTGTAGATCACGTCGTTGACCACCGCAAGGAGCGCCACGTCGAGCCGCTCGATGCGGGTGGAACGCGAGCCTTCGCGCAGTGCTTCGAAAAACCCTTCTGGCAGGTCGAGCTGGCTCTTCAGCCAACGCTCGCAGGCGGTGTGCGACAGGTTGAAGTGCAGCCAGAGAAACTCGTCGCCCGGCGGGGGCTGCTTGAGCCACATGGCCGCGGCGGCGGAATCCATGGGCTGGCCCGGCTCGCCGGGCAGGAAGCGAAAGCCGCTGACCAGGCCGACCGGATCGGAGCCGTAGCTGGCTTCGACGATACCCGCATGCATGTGGTGCCTCTTCGAAAGCGCGTATTCGCGAAGATGGGACATTAGCACGAGGGGATGAACGCATGAAGGCCGGCGCGCGGCGCCGGCCTTCGATGGGTCACTCCGGACGCGAGGCGCTTAGCCGAACTTGCGGCGCGCATCCAGCGCGAGGCCGGAGCCAATGCCGCCGAACAAATCGCCCTCGATCCGCTGCGCCCCCGGGATCAGTTCGGACAGCCGCTCGCGCAGCAAGGGCACGCTGCTCGAGCCGCCGGTAAACAACACCGTGTCGATCGCGTCCGCCTGCACGCCCGCATCGCGCAGCAACGCTTGCACCGTTACCTCGGTCTTGCCAACCAGCTTGCCGATGGACTGGTCAAAGTCCGCCCGGGTGATCGCCATGGTTTCTCCCGGCGCGATACGTCCCAGATCGAGTTGCGTCTGCGCTTCGCCCGACAAGGCAATCTTGGCTGCTTCCACCTGGATCGCCAGCCAGTGGCCGGCGCGCTGCTTGATCAGGCTGATCAGGCGGTCGAGCTTTACCTTGTCGGCCGCGTCGCGATAGTTGTCCATCACGTGCGACCACGCCTTGCGCGTGTACACCAGGTTGATGGTGTGCCAGCTGGCCAGGTCGAAATACTGTCCCGAAGGCATCGCCTTGCCGTTGCGCAGTTCGCTGCCCAGCCCCAGGAACGGCATCACGCTCGCCAGGCTGAGGCTCTTGTCGAAATCCGTGCCACCGATGTGCACGCCGCCATTAGCCAGGATATCGCCGCGCCGGTCGGTCTTGCCGGCGCGCTCGGGCGACAGGCGGACCAGCGAGAAGTCCGAGGTGCCGCCGCCGATGTCGGCCACCAGCACCAGTTCCTCGCGGGAGATCGTGGCTTCATAATCGAAGGCTGCGGCAATCGGCTCGTACTGGAACTCGATGTCCTTGAAGCCGGCGTCCGCGGCGATTTCGCGCAGCGTCTGTTCGGCAAGCTGGTCGGCCTTCGGGTCTTCGTCGATGAAGAACACGGGGCGCCCCAGCACGACCTTGTCGAAACTCGCGCCGGCCGAGGTTTCCGCGCGCTGCTTGAGTTCGCCGATGAAATGCGACAGCAGTTTGCGGAAAGGCATGGCCTGGCCCATGACTTCGGTGCTGTCTTCCATCATCGAAGTGCCCAGCAGGCTTTTCAGCGAGCGCATCAGCCGGCCTTCATAGCCTGCCAGGTAGTCGCCGAGCGCGGCCCGGCCGTAGCTGACCAGCGGATCCTCCGAATGGAAAAAGATCACCGAAGGCAGCGTGAACCTGCCATCTTCCAGCGGCAACAGCGTGGGTTGTCCCGGCCGGCACCAGCCCACCGTGGAATTGGACGTGCCGAAATCGAGGCCGCAAGCGTTTGACATCATGTTTCTGGTTTCTTCCCTACTGCATAGTTAAGTCCGGGCCGGGATGGCTAGCCGGGTAGCTTTTCCCGCGCCGGACGTCGCGGCCAGCATGATAGCAAGCCCGGCATCCTCACCCGCGGCCTTCGATGTGATCAGGCAGGCGCATTCAGCAGCGCCAGTATCTGCTGGTGCAATTGCCGGTCGCCGCAGGCCACCACGGTGCCGCCCTGCTGTGCGTCGCCGCCGGTCCAGCTCGTCACGACGCCGCCGGCGCCTTCCACGATGGGAATCAGCGCCTGCACATCGTAGGCCTTCAGGCCGGCTTCCACCACGGCATCCACATGGCCCGCGGCGACCATGCAATACGCGTAGCAGTCGCCGCCATAGCGCTGCATCCTGGCGGCATCGGCCACGCGGCGAAATGCGGCGAACTGCGCTGCATCGTCGAACATTTCCGGCGTGGTGCACATCACCTTGGCCTGCGACAGGTCGGCGCAAGGCCGCGTACGCAGAGGCTGGCCGTTAAGCCAGGCTTGCCGGCCGTCGCCGCTGAAGCGCTCGCGCGTGAACGGCTGGTCCATGATGCCGAGCACCGGACGCTGGCCATCGTTGAGCGCGATCAGCGTGCCCCACAGCGGAAGCCCGGTGATAAAGGCACGGGTGCCGTCAATGGGGTCGAGCACCCAGGTCAGCGGCGAACTGCCGGCCACGCGGTCCTCTTCCTCGCCCAGGATGCCGTGCCCCGGATACCGTGCCCGGATCAGGTCGCGCATGGCGCGCTCGGCGGCCTTGTCGGCCTCGGTGACCGGATCGAAGCGGCGGCCGCCCTTGTCCTCCACCGCAGGCGCGCTACGGAAGTACGGCAGGCTGGCGTTGCCCGCCGCCTGCGCAAGGCCAGTGGCGAAGTCCATGTATTCGATAAGCTGCTCGGCGGTCAGAGGCATGCGGAGATCCTGGATCCGTGGGTGGTGGCTGGGAGACGGATGGCGCGGCGCGGCCGAAGCCAGCACGCGCAGCGTTGCGTTGGGCGCGCTGCCCGCCAGCATTGTAGCGGCACCCGTGGCCGGACTGCCCAGGCTGGGGCGGCCAGGCAGGGATTACCTTTGGTGTCCCGCCGGCGCGGTGCTACTGTGAAGCTAGGGTAGCCGCCCATGCGTCGCCCGACAGTCCGTTCCTCCTTTCGCCGAGCCAGCTGAGTGACTTTGGGGATACCCGTTGCCGACGCGGCCGCGTGCCAGAAAAATTTTCCGTTTCGCGTGTAAGTTCGTGCCACCACCGTCGACAAAGGCACACAAACCGTTTGCATCAGCACTCGCTGCCGGCACGGGAACATTGGAGAACGACGGTGGATACTGCCTCCCAGCTATCGCGGCCCGCGCCCGGCCGCCACGGACATGCGTCCGCCTCCATCCAGCCGGCATGGGTGCGCCTGACCCACTGGCTCAACGCCATCGCCATCATCATCATGGTGATGAGCGGCTGGCGCATCTATAACGCATCGCCGCTGTTCGGCCTGCACTTCCCCAAGGGCATCACGCTCGGCGGATGGCTGGGCGGCGCGCTGCAATGGCACTTCGCGGCCATGTGGCTGCTGGTCGCCAACGGGTTGTTCTACCTGCTGATGAACGCCATTACCGGACGATTCCGCCGTCGCTTCCTGCCGCTGTCGGTGCGCGAGGCATTGCGCGATGTGGCCGCGGCGCTGCGTGGTAGGCTGGCGCACCCGGACCTGGCCGAATACAACGCGGCCCAGAAGGCCATGTATCTCGGCGTGGTGCTGGTCATCGTGCTGACGGTGCTGTCCGGCCTGGCGATCTGGAAATCGGTGCAATTCCCGCTACTGCGGGACCTGATGGGCGGCTACGACGCCGCGCGCTGGGTCCATTTCGTGTGCATGAGCGCCATCGTGCTGTTCACCGCCGTGCATGTGGCCATGGTTGCGCTGGTGCCGCGCACCTTGCTGATCATGCTGCGCGGCCGCTGAACGCCAGCCCGCCCAATCCAGAGTACCGCCTCGCGGAGAATCGCCATGAACAAGCCCAAACCCATCGTCACGCTCGACCGGCGCCTGATCCTGCGCGATGCCGTGCGCGAACTTGATATGCCCTCGCGCCGCCTGTTCGCCAAGCGCGCCGTCACGCTGGGCGGCCTGTCGATGCTGACCGGCTGCAGCCTGACCGACGATGCCTCGGTGGAACGCTTCCTTACCGCGGTATCGCGCTTCAACGATCGCGTGCAAGGCTGGCTGTTCGATCCCGGCCGTCTCGCGCCTACCTACGACGAATCCCGCATCACGCGGCCCTTCCCGTTCAATGCTTTCTACGGCGAAGACGAAGTGCCCGAGGTCGACGCCAGCGACTTCCGCCTGGAAGTGGGCGGCCTGGTGGCACGCAAGGCGTCCTGGACGCTCGACCAGCTCTACGCGCTGCCGCAAACCTCGCAGGTCACCCGGCATATCTGCGTGGAAGGCTGGAGCGCCATCGGCAAGTGGGGCGGCACGCCCTTCTCCGAGTTCCTGCATCGCGTGGGCGCCGACACCAGCGCGAAGTATGTGGGCTTTCGCTGCGCCGACGATTACTTCACCAGCATCGACATGCCCACCGCGCTGCACCCGCAGACGCTGCTGACCTTTACCTACGACGGGCAGACACTGCCGCCCAAGTACGGCTTTCCGATGAAGCTGCGCATGCCGACCAAGCTTGGCTACAAGAACCCCAAGCACATCATGGCGCTGTACGTCACCAACACGTATCCCGGCGGTTACTGGGAAGACCAGGGATACAACTGGTTCGGCGGATCCTGATCCGCTTGAAATTGGCCGGCATGGTGTCGGCTTGCACACTGGCTATCAACCCAAGGAGAACACCATGAACAAACTGTTCGCAACCGCCCTGCTCTCAACCGCCATGCTGTTTGCGGGTCACGCCTTCGCCCAGGACGCCATGAAGAAGGATGCCGCGCCCATGGCCAACGACAGCAGCATGGCAAAGGACACCATGAACAAGGACGCGATGAGCAAGGACAAGACGAAGAAGAGCAGCGACAAGATGAGCAAGGACAAGACGGGCAAGGACAGCATGAGTAAGGACAGCATGAGTAAGGATGCCATGGGCAAGGATGCAATGAAACAGTAAGCGGAAAGGCAGCCTGCTTGCCAGCCGGGCTGGCTGGCGGCCGGCAATGTGACGACGCCCCGTCTTTTGCGCGGGGCGTCGGTGTTTCCGGCGCGCGGGAACCGCAAGCGCCACTCGCTGCGCATCGGAATGCATCGGGACATACCCGCAGCGCCCTCCGCTGAAAGCCGGATGAAAGCACGCAAGCCTACCGTGCTTGGTAAGCCATTGAGGCGCGCCCGACGTGCGCGCACTTGCTGTCGATGACGATCTGCGGCGGAAACCTGCACAGCGACCCGCTGCGCCGGCGTCCTCCGATTCGCGCGCAAATTCAAAACACAGCGCGCGGCCTGGTCCGCGGCCTCCGCCTTACGGCGGATGCTCCACCCGGGTTTCACTGCAGGCAAGGGAGACAGCCTAATGGAACTATTCGAACACCTGGCCCTTGGGTTCTCCACGGCGCTGACACTGCAAAATCTTGGCTACTGCTTCCTCGGCTGCCTGCTGGGAACGCTGATCGGCGTGCTGCCCGGCATCGGGCCGCTGGCCACCATCGCCATGCTGCTGCCGGTGACCTACACGCTGCCGCCGGTGGCCGCGCTGATCATGCTGGCCGGTATTTATTACGGCGCGCAGTACGGTGGCTCCACCACCGCCATCCTGGTCAACCTGCCGGGCGAATCGTCGTCCGTGGTGACCACCATCGACGGCTACCAGATGGCACGGCGAGGGCGAGCTGGCGTGGCGCTGGCCACCGCCGGCCTGGGCTCGTTCTTTGCCGGCTGCGTGGCTACCCTGATCCTTGCCGCATTCGCTACGCCGCTGTCGGAACTGGCGTTCAAGTTCGGGCCCGCGGAGTACTTCTCGCTGATGGTGCTGGGCCTGATCGGTGCCGTGGTGCTGGCCTCGGGCTCGCTGCCCAAGGCGGTAGCCATGATCGTGCTGGGGCTGCTGATGGGCCTGGTCGGTACCGACGTGAATTCGGGCGCGGCGCGCTTCTCCTTCGACATTCCGGAACTGACCGATGGCGTCGACTTCGTCGCGCTGGCCATGGGCATGTTTGGCTTCGCGGAGATCATCGCCAACCTGGAACAGAAGGAGCACCGCGAGACCTTCACCGATCACGTCACCAACCTGTGGCCGACCAAGGCCGACTTCAGACGCATGGCGCCTGCCGTGTTGCGCGGCACCTTCCTGGGCTCCGCGCTGGGCATCCTGCCGGGCGGTGGTGCTGCGCTGGCTTCGTTTGCGGCCTACTCGCTGGAAAAGAAGACCTCGAAGTACGCGCATGAGTTCGGCAAGGGCGCCATCGAAGGCGTGGCAGGTCCGGAATCGGCCAATAACGCCGCTGCGCAAACCTCCTTCATCCCGCTGCTGACGCTGGGCATTCCGCCCAACGCGGTGATGGCGCTGATGGTGGGCGCGATGACCATCCACAACATCCAGCCGGGCCCGCAGGTCATGACCAGCAACCCCGCGCTGTTCTGGGGCCTGATCGCCTCGATGTGGATCGGCAACCTGATGCTGATCATCCTGAACCTGCCGCTGATCGGGATCTGGGTCAAGCTGTTGCAGGTCCCTTACCGCTTCCTGTACCCGGCCATCCTGGTGTTCTGCTGCATCGGCGTGTACTCGGTCAACAACCAGACCTTCGACGTATTTACGGCGGCTGGCTTCGGTGTGATCGGCTACCTGTTCATCAAGCTCAAGTGCGAGCCGGCGCCGCTGCTGCTGGGGTTCGTGCTGGGGCCGATGATGGAGGAGAATTTCCGCAGGGCGCTATTGCTTTCACGTGGCGAGTTCACGGTATTCGTGACCCGTCCGCTGTCGCTGGGCTTGCTGATTGCCGCCGCGCTACTGGTCTGCATTGTGGCGCTGCCGTCGATCAAGGCAAAGCGCGAGGAAGCATTCCAGGAGGAATGACACGAGCTGGCGGGTGCCTGACCGGTAACAGTGCTAGGGAAAGCACAGGCACGCGCCTACACTGAGGAGGTGCCGGTCCGGCACTGTCGGTCACCGAGGGGGTACTTCATGAATTATTGTCCCAGGCCGCCTGGTCAGCGGAAAACGCCGGCCACGCCCTGGAAGACGCACTTCCAGCAACCCGGCGAGAAAGGCCGGACCTCCCAGCCCGGCCAGTTCGATCCGCGAACCGAGCAACCCGCCGACAAGAAATAGCATCAGCGATGCGATAGCGTTTTCAGGCCCGTGCCGCCGTGGCTGCGGGCCTTGTCGTGTTATCGCGCGTAATATGCGCTCGGGCCGGCCGGATGGCCGGTCATGTTCCCGCTACGACGCGCTGTGCGCTTCCGCGCGGTCGTGTCCCGCCCAGGTCAGGCGCCATCCGGAGGTGGCCGTCTTGGCCACCAGGCCTGAATCCTGAAGCAGCAGCAAATGGTGACTTAGCTTGGATGCCTCGGCATTGCCCAGCGCCTTGGCGAGTTGAAGATCCGTCATCATCGCCTGGCTGTCGGACCGTAGTGCTGACAGCACCCGGTCCGCGAAGGACATGTCACGCCTCATCTTGCACTCCCGCTATTTTGAACGCCCTGAAGGCTGACTAGCGAACGTCGCATCATCAAGCGATGCCAGGCGCTGGGCGCGCGCATAGCGGCGACACCCGGGCCTCCTGCCAAAGGGCAGGAATGGCAAGGTCCGGCCTGACGCACCGCTTCAATCCTGCCTCGATTACTTCTTCTTGCCCGTTGCACCATCATTGCCGACGCGCGACTGGACTGCACCGAACGGGGCGGCAGGGGCGACCGGCTTCTTGGGTTGCTTGGGCTTCTTGGTTTCGCGATTGCCGCGTAATTGACCTTTGGCCATGGTGATGCTCCACGAGTGAGTTACTGCATTGCTTGCCAGGCGGCAGATCCAGCATACCCGCTTACTCCCGCACTCAGGGAATTATCACGCGCACCGGGAAGCGTTTTGCACCACGAAAATCGCCATTCGTTATCGCTATCGCGCGATAACCGCATCGCCTTCCATTATGCGGAAAAGTAAATCGGACACCACCGGGCAAACAGCGTATGCTCGTTGAAGAAAGGAGATCAACATGTCTCAAAATCATGCGATCTACAAGGGGTTCAAGGTTTCGGCCAATGTGCGTCGCTCGTTCGACGACAGCCCAGATGCCGAACTCGCGCGGGCGAAATTTCTCGCGACAGTGACCATCACCCAGGTCAGCGGTGACAGCGGTTCGCTCAGGCTGGTGCCCCCGCTGCTCCAGCATATCGCGCAAACGCCGCACGATGCCATCGACTTGGCCGTGTCTTATGCCAGGACCGTCATCGACGATATGTCCACCTTCGTCAAACGCAAGTAATCCCGCCCCGCGCTTGTTTCTCCCGTCCGATGCCCGCGCGCTCCAGCGACGCCCCACCGGCGTCTTCCCACGACGCGGCATCCGCCGGCACCCACGCACGGCCTTTACCCCGGCCCCTCGATTCGCCCGGAATTGCAGTCCATCGCGCGGCCGCCCTGACCGGCACAGCCGCAGCCACGCCCGGCAACACTTCCCCACGAAAACACAGGAGACGACCATGGAAAGACAAATCAAGAACAAGGCGGAGTTGCGCGCGATGATCCGCGCAGAGCAGCAAAAATGGACGGAATGCAACGGTGCCTGCTTTGGCGACGTATGCTGGCATGCGCCGGATGCAGGCGGATGCAACTGGGACCTCTCGACCATGGAAGGCGGCGACAGCGCCGCCTGCCTGCAGAAGATCCGGCCTTTCACGACCGCGCTGCGCGAGCAGTACAACATTCCCAACGAAGGAAAATAAGGCGGGCGAGCGTCTGGCGCGCTGAATCCAGGATGCGTTGCAATCGGGATTCAGGACATTATTCGACCAGGCGCTCGATCCGTGCCTTGGCGTTTTCCAGCGCATCGGCCCTGGCCAGTTCGCGCGTGCCGAATGCGCTGCCCTGGTTTTCGAAGCGGCCGTGCGTGTCCAGGGTGTAGATCCAGTGCCATTGACCAAAGGTGCGCTGCGTCAGCTCGAAGTTGACGTAGTGCCCCCTATAGAAAAAACTCTCCGGCATCGTCCACCTCGCGCTGTTGCGGCCTGCCCGGCGCCCGGCCCCGGCATCCCTGGGATACGATTGGCGGCGCATCGCCACGAAAGTGCCGCAAGCGGCGCCACGCGCAACACCTTGCCTATCGTACGCCCAAATCCGGACGCAAGCGCCGATAGACGGAAAATGGTATCATTGGCGGTCTTGGCCGTTTGCCGACCGCATCTAGTCATCGGCGCCAACGTGCCGTTTGCCGACCGCATCTAGTCATCGGCGCCAACGTGCCGGTCGCCGTACATCATCAGAACATTAACGGCGGCCTGTCGGGCGTACACCCGATTCGTTCAGGGCGGCAACCGCCCATCACCCTTCCGACCCGGCGGCATGTCCGCTCCGCAACCTGTGCGCATGTACCTGGCGCATCAGCCTGCGCAAGCACGGTCCACTCATCACCAGCCACCTTCCTCGCGCAATAGCGGCGCAGGGCCTGACGCGGCTGGCAACTCAATCACGGCGACCGATCGCCCCAAGAGAGCACGCGGCGCACCATGAGATGCGCTCAACATTGCCTCAGATCGTCCGCCCGCACAAGGGCAGCACTTTGAATCAAAGCATCAATCAAGGCATCAACCGCATCAACCGCAGCAACCGCAGCAATCCGTTCACCGTATCGGTGTACCCAATCCAACAAGAGCCAGGCGTGTGGTTTGCGACCTACCTGATCGCCGAATACAAGAACGGCTCCGAATGCATCGTCGCCAACGTTTCGATGCGTCATGCCACGCATGGCACCGAAGCCCAGGCAAAACAGGCCGCCCGACGCGCGGCCGAGAGCGTCGCTGCCGGCTTGCGCCTGCAATAAGTCGGCCACATAAAAGCAACCCGCATGCGTCTAAACCTAATGTGCAGCAGCACTTGCTGCAAAAGGATCATCCTTGGCTAAAGAAGAACTGGTGGAATTTGGTGGACAAGTATCGGAAGTATTGCCGGACAACCGCTTCCGCGTCATTCTGGAAAATGGTTTCCAAGTGTGGGCATATTCGTCCGGCCGCCTGAAGAAGAATCGCATTCGTATCCTGGCCGGCGATCGCGTGACGCTGGAAATGTCGCCCTACGACCTGACCAAGGGCCGCATCAACTACCGTCACAAGTATTGATACCAAGGTCAGACACGCTGCCGCGCCGTCAGGCTGTAGACCCGCGGCCCCTCCCAACTCTCTTATGAAAGGAAGAAACATGTCGATCAGCGAAGAATGGGAAGAGATGCACCTGACGCCGGGCGGCTGGGTAGGCGGAAGCTACCGCCACGTGCCGGGACCCGAGGTCACGGTGGAACGCCCGGCCGATGAAGTGCTTACCGTACGCAGGCATGTGGCCGCCACCTACTGCGGCCCGTCGCGCGCAACCGAAGACAGGACGCCGCGCACGGAAGATATGGCACTGATCGAAACGCTGCTGGCACGCTTCGGCAGTCCGGCGTTCGGGGTCTAAGCTCCGATTACGCCTGGCCACGGCGCGCAACGCGCCCGTGCCTTCGCCGCGAGCGGCGGAAGCTCAGCCGGGAAAACGCATGCGTGGGACGCTGGCACCAACGCGAGAGCCGACCGGGCGCAATTCGCCCTCCCAGGGTTCCGCGTCCAGGTCCAGCACGAAGTCTCCCTCGCCGGCCTTGTCATACAAATTGTCACGAATCGCCTGCCCGATCGCCAGCCGGCACAACGCCTCGAAGCTGTCGACGGCCGTGCCGGACAGGGCTGCCTCCCTGGCCTGAACCCCGAATGAACGCCTGCCGTCGCCGACGAAGCTGGTGAAACGCACGCCTGTCGGGTGGCTGGAGTCCAGAAAGCTGACAGCCACGTGGTAGGCGATGCCTTTGCCTTGCCCCGGTAGCGTGCAGAGGAAATTGGATGGTGTCGCAACCTTGTTCATGACGTATGCGCTCTCGGGCCGGCGCGATGCGCACGGCAATATTTGACAGGTAGACCCGCGCCACTGGCATCGCACCGGACGTCGCACTGGGCAACGCCGCGCCGCTGTGCCGGAATTATCTCCGGCACGACCCTTACAGCGTGGTCACCGACTCACCGGGTATCAGCCCGTTGATAATATCTTCGCCGAACTTCACGGCCCCCCTGCGCGCCGTACCGATATTCTCCCACGGCGTGCTTTCGAGGCGAAACACGCGAGTGCGTTCGCTGCCGGGCCGATGACCCTCGATGCAAATGACCACTGACGCAGTGAAGCTGCGGTCAGGCTTGGTCCTGGGCCACGATTGCGCGGGTTGAATCTTGTACACCAGGGGATAGAGGTCGAATCCCTTGTAACTGGCGGAAGGCGTATTGTTCATGTAGTGCTCCAGGCGGCTGGATGCCGCCGATGCGGGCCTCGTAAAGATTCGCACACACTGGACAATGCCGGGACCCATTGCGCGGCCACGCGGGGCAAGCTAGGGAGCTATCAGGCGATCGACGACAATCGCGATCGCTTTCCCTGGCCAGTCCTGCTTGCAATGGACACCAAGGCGTGCGCGCAAAAACCGGTCAAGGCTGCGTTGCAGTTGATATAAGGCGCGCTGGTCGGCACTGCTCAGCTGCTCCGCGACTTCCTGCGCCATCTCGATTTCAAGCGTCCTGGCGGACCAGGCAAGGCTTCTGGCGTCAGGGATCTGCCAGTTCGCGGTGACTACGCGCTGTCCTGTCATCCAGGTCCTGACATCTTGCCCGGTGATCTCATCAAGCACGGGCTTCACGAAGGCAACGAGATCTATCATGGCACCGGCCAGGTGGATATGCGGTCCATCGCCTGGCCGACGGGCGATACACCCGCGGCGGGCGAACCCGCTCCACTCTCGCACCACAGCGGACCCTGCCGCATATCGCGACAGGCGTCAGAGCGATACGACGGATTGCCCGGGGATCGCGCCGTTGATGATGTCCTCGGCGTACCGGACGACACCACGGCGCGCGGCACCGATATTGTCCCAAGGCACTGTATCCAGGCGGAAAGTACGGGCTTTCTCGCCCTCGGGTTCACCACCTTCGCGGCAGATCACAACGGCGGCATCGAAGGTCCTGTCGGGCCTGCGCTCCGGCCACGTGCGCACCACCGCATGCTTGAACACGAGGGGGTACAAATCGAACCCTTTGTAGCTGGCAATCGGATTGGCGTCCATGATGCGCTCCGCAGTTCCATTGATCCCCACTCTACTCCTATAGGCGCAGCATCATCACCTTTATTTTGGCGGCTCTGCAGATGTGGAAGGTGCCGGGGAAGACGACCCGGCGGACGGCGCGGTTGGCGTGGCGGCAATAGGCGCGGCCGCGCCCGGAGCCGTCCTTGCTGGCGCCGCCTTCGCCGGCTCGGTCAGGGTCAGCAGCATGTCCGCATACCAGGCCGAATTCAGTCCGAGCACCTCGTCCTCCGCCAGGTCGCGCGAACCCACGTCGAAGCGGGCAGAGTGAATACCCAGCAGCATCCACGGCAGGTCCAGCTTCTCACCCCGGCCATCGCGCATGCGCGAGACCACCAGCGCACCGCTCGTGCCGCGATGGGTCCTTGCATCCGTGAGGAAAAACCCCTGGCCCTGGAAACGCAATCCGTAAGCGGATGCGACCACCGCCTGGCGCGCCACCGGCAAATGATGAAGCGCATCATGAAAACCCAGCGGGAATCCCACGATCAACAACGAATCGCCCACCTCGACGTGGTCCGACGGCCGCGCCAGGTGCTCCGGCGTGAAAGCCCTGTAGACAAGCTTCGGCGGCAGCGCCTTGCGCTCCAGTTCCACCACCCCGACATCGACCGGGCCGCCACCATCCTCGCCTTCCCGCCAGACCGCAAGGCCATCGCGGTACAGCGGAATCGAAAAGCCGATCGAGTCGGCCATGTTCTCCGGCTGGCTATGCAGTTCGATCTCGATGCGGTCGGGGTGATGTTTGCTCGGCTCGTCGAGCAGCACATGACGGCTGGTCACCACGAAGAGTCGCCCGTCGCGCTCGAAAAAAAAGCCACTCGCATTGGTGAGCGGTTGCTGGCCGTCGAAAGACGAGACCCGGACGGCAGCAAGAAGGATGGATTCGACCACAGGCATGATGATTTGGCGCAGGCGCCTCGCTGATTCCCGGTCGGTAAAAAAAAAAAAGCCCCGCTAGGCGGGGCTTTTTCTAGGCGATTCGATTCGGCTCGATCAGATCGGCTCGATCTTGGTCGCTGCGGGGCCCTTTTGGCCAACGCCTGCGACGTAACGCACCTTCTGGCCTTCTTGCAGCGACTTGAAACCGCCGCCTTGAATTTCCGAGAAATGCGCGAACAGGTCGTTGCCACCTGCGTCAGGGGTGATGAAGCCGAAGCCCTTGGAGTCGTTGAACCACTTGACGGTACCGGTTTCCATGCTGGATATCCTTTAAACCTTAAAAGTTCTGGATGAGCCTGTTGCTCACCAGGCATGACGATCAAGGAAGGAACATGGAGCAAACGAATCGCCGCTTGGAGGGACGATCCATAACATCTGAGTAACCGCTTGAAAGATCCTGCATCAACATTTATACAGGCATGGAAGGAGCATGTCAACGTGGCCGCAAAGAAAGTGCGCCAAGGATGGCGGGTGGGCCCGATTTAGCGTCCAGGCACCCTCGCCCGTGACGGTTTGTGGCCGCATGAACGTGCTACAGTCACCCACCTACCGCTGCCGGATTCCGCATGTCGCCTTGCCCAGCCTGCCTCGCCATCGAAGCCAACCGAGGTGGTTCGCCGGGGCATGCCATGCTCAGGATCACCGACACGCAGCGCATCAAGGTGCCACGCCGCCCCGCGAGCACCATCAGCACTTTCGTGTGCCAGACTTGCACCACCAGCTGGATCTACCGCGACGAAAAGAACGTCGATACGCAGGGCTGGCAACTCGCCCTGCAACAAACGCTGGCACAGGACCTGCAGTGACATAGGCCGGCAGGGCCTTTTCCCATCATCGTCGGCACGCTGCTCCCGCTGGCCCTCACCACTCACTGCCGCGATCTCACTGAGACCATGCCGCACGCCCGCGCAAACCGCGCTACGGCGGCGCGAAGCACGCGGCGCGGTAATCTTCAGGACCCGGATGATCCAGCGCATCGGACTTTTTTTCACCATCAGCCTGCTGCGTTTGCTCGCCGCGCTACCCTACTGCGTTTGCGCACGCATCGGCATGGGCCTTGGCGCCCTGCTCTATCGCATTCCGAGCCGGCGCCGCAGCGTCGTGCGGACCAACCTGCGGTTGTGCTTTCCGGATGCAAGCGAGTCGCACCGGCATGCTTTGGGCGAGGCACATTTCAGCCATGTGATCCGGAGCTATCTGGAGCGCGGCGTGCAATGGTATGGCGACGCCGGCAGGCTGAACGACCTCGTCGAACTGGACTCCGCCATCGAACTCGGCAATGCCGACGCCGGACCGACCATTTTCCTGGGGTTCCATTTCGTGGCGATCGAGGCCGGCTGCATGTTCTACTCGACCAGACATCCGGTGGCCTCGCTCTACTCCAAGATGTCCAACCCCTTGCTGGAACACCTGGCGAGGCAGCAGCGCGGCAGGTTCGGCACCGAGATGATCCCGCGCAACGGCAGCGTGCGGCAGGCACTGCGGGCGCTTAAATCAGGCACGCCGCTGATGCTCGCCGCGGACATGGATTTTGGCTTGCGCGACTCGGTATTCGTGCCGTTCTTCAACGTCCAGGCCTGCACGCTTACCTCGGTATCCCGCCTCGCCACGCTTAGCGGTGCGCGTGTCGTGCCGTTCACAACCTCGGTCCTGCCCGGCTACCGCGGCTACAAGCTGAAGATATTCGATGCGATGGCGGGCTATCCCTCGGGCGACGAGAAGGCCGACGCGCTGCGCATGAACGCATTCCTGGAAACCCAGGTGCGCGCCATGCCGGAGCAATACTACTGGGTGCACCGCCGCTTCAAGCACCGCCCGGATGGCGAGGCGCCCGTCTATTGAGACGGCACCGCCCCACCCGTGCGAGCGGCCGCCGTCTAGTCCGGGTGGCCGTCCACGCTCACGCGATAGAGCGTGGCGCCCACCTTTTCCAGCAGCGCCCGCGCCGCGTCGGAAAACGTCTCGCTGGCGAGCAGCGCTGCCAGTCCCGCCACGGCGTCGTCCACCGATAGCTCGACCGTCTCGTCATTGGCAATGCGCTCGAAGGTGCTGATCACTACTGTCGGATCCATCCAGATTCCCCTGCAAAAGTCGAAGTCCGCCGCCTGGGCATGATGCCCACGCTGGCAAGCAGCGCGAATGGTAGCACCGCCACGCCCTCTGCCGGCATCTGGCCAGCCGCCATGGCAATGCGGCACCGCCCGGGCCGCATTGCAACAGCTTGTCGTGGACAGGATTTGTCAGTGCCTTGCGGGCAACGCGCGCAGCCGGCGATTCACCTCGAGCAATGTCTCGCAATCGTCGCCGCCGGCGGCAGTGCGCTGCTGGATATACGTCGTGATGGCAAGCAGGGCACGCTTGCGCTCGCTGCACGATGAAGCGCCGGAGCGGCCACAAGACACCGCCACCTCCCTATCCAGGCTATCCCGCACGATCGCGATCAGATCCCCACAATGCGCCGCCTCCATGGAAGACGCCGGCTCGGCCACCTCGGCGAAGGCGACGCCTGCCCACAGACCGAGTGCGACGGCGGCAAGGCCGAGCGCTACCTGCCATGCCTGGCGGGCCGATGGCTTCCTGCCCATCATGGACATTATCAAAGCGGCGGCAGCGCGGCATATATTGCAAATCGTGGCCCGCGGGGATCGTAGAAAATACAAATTGGGGGATCCTTGTCCGGTAAGTGCCTGCCAGCGGCCTGGCAGGCGGGACAACTCGCGCGCCCTGGGCGCGGCACAAGCGCAAGTGCCCCGTCTCCATGCAGGATTCATTCCCTTGGCTAACATCTTCAGATGTGCCGGGCACGATTGCTGCGACGCATTGCGCACAACCCTGCCGGCCGGGCTGATTCCCCCCGCTCCCCCGGCCGCCTTGCGCGGACTATCGCTGACCTACCTTCCAAGGTGTACGAGATGCCAGGACCATTGGAAAAATACCACCAGAAACGTGACTTCAGCGTCACCAGCGAGCCCAGGGGGACAAAGGTCAAGCCTGCCGCCAGGCTGTCCTTCGTCGTGCAAAAACACGCGGCCCGGCGCCTGCACTACGACTTTCGCCTGGAACTCGACGGTACGCTGAAAAGCTGGGCGGTGCCCAGGGGACCAAGCCTGGACCCTGCCGACAAGCGCATGGCTGTGCAGGTCGAGGACCACCCGCTCGACTATGGCTCCTTCGAGGGCGTGATTCCTCCGGGGCAATACGGCGCGGGTACGGTCATCGTGTGGGATCGCGGCACCTGGGTGCCCACCGGCGACCCGCATGCGGGATACCGCGAAGGCAAGCTGAAGTTCTCCCTGCATGGAAAAAAACTGCACGGGCACTGGACGCTGGTGCGCATGCACGCAAGGCGCGATCAGGATGCGGACAAGCCCGCCTGGCTGCTGATCAAGGAGCGCGACGAAGAAGCGCGCGCGGCGTCGTCATTCGACATCGTGGAAGCACTACCCGACAGTGTGCTGCCCGGCAAGCGCAAAGCCAGCGCGAAGCCAGCGGGGAAATCGGCGCAAAACGCGGAACGCAAGGCCGCAAGCGCCGTCAGCCAGGCCACGGCCTCCCCGGGTCCCAACGATATGCCGCCCGCCGCCAGGTCGGCCGCCCTGCCTCTCTTGCTGGCACCGCAACTGGCGACCCTGGTCGACAAACCACCGGCGGCCGATGACGAATGGCTATATGAGATCAAATTCGACGGCTACCGCTTGCTCGCCCGCGTCGATGGCAAGAAGGTGCGCCTGTTCACGCGCAACGGCAACGACTGGACCGGCAAGCTGCGCGGACTGGCGCAGGCTGTCGCAGGCCTTGGCCTGCAGTCCGGCTGGCTCGACGGCGAGATCGTGATCGCCGACAAGCACGGCAGGACCGATTTCCAGGCCCTGCAGAATGCATTTGAAAACGCGCAACTCGACAAAATCCGGTACTTCCTGTTCGACCTGCCGTATTGCAACGGCTTCGACCTGCGCAAGGTGCCGCTATCCGTGCGCAGGGACATGTTGCGCCGCGCGCTGACAGCCAGGCCTTCCGATCACCTGCGCTTTAGCGAGAGCTTCGAGGCCAGCGCCGCCGAGTTGCTGCCGGCTGCCTGCAAGCTCCGGCTCGAAGGCGTGATCGGCAAGCGTGCCGATGCGCCCTACGTGTCGGGCCGCTCGCGCTCCTGGATCAAGCTGAAGTGCACGCAGCGCCAGGAGTTCCTGGTAGTCGGCTATACCGATCCCGCCGGCTCCCGCCAGGGGATCGGCGCGCTGCTGCTCGGCGTGCATGACGAGCGCGGGCGGCTGCGCTATGCCGGCAAGGTCGGGACTGGCTTCGATGCGGATACGTTGTCCAGCCTTGCGCGCAAGCTCGTTGCCCTGCGGCAGGACGCCTCGCCGCTGGATTCCGCTTGCGCGGGCGAGCCGGCAGGCAGGATGCCATCGCACTGGGTGAAACCAAAGCTCGTGGCCGAGATTTCCTTCGACAGCTGGACGCAGGAAGGCCGTGTGCGCCATGCCGTATTCCACGGCCTGCGCACCGACAAGCCGGCCGCCGCGGTCTCGGTGGAACGCGCCGCGCAGATCGGGCCGGATGACAAGCGGAAGCACAACAACAAGCCTGCAACACGCTCCACCGGGACAGCCAAGGCAACGCCCGAACCATCTGCCGCACCGCGCGTGCGCATCAGCCATGCCGGGCGCGTCATCGATGCCTCGACCGGATTGACCAAAGGCGACCTCGTGGGGTACTACGAGGCCATCGCCCCGCTGCTGCTGCCGCATCTGCGCGGACGGCCCGTGGCGCTGGTGCGCGGCCCCAGCGGCATCGGCGGCGAGCTGTTCTTCCAGAAGCACGGGGATGCATTGCGCATGCCCGGCATCAACACGCTCGATCCCGCGCTATGGCCGGACCATCCGCCCTTGCTTGAAATTGCCACGGAAGCGGGCATCGTCGCGGCAGCCCGGTTCAACGTGATCGAGTTCCATACATGGAATGCCAACAAGCGCGTGCTTGCCAGCCCGGACCGGGTGGTCTTCGACCTGGATCCCGGCGAAGGGGTGCCGTGGAAACACGTACGCGAAGGCGCCGCGATGATGAAGACCGTGCTGGATGAGCTGGGCCTGCGCAGCTTCCTGAAGACCAGCGGTGGCAAGGGCCTCCACGTAGTAGTGCCGATCTCCGCGCGCCACGACTGGGAGACCGTCAAGGAATTCGCCAGGCAAGTCGTGTTGCACATGGCCAGCATCGTGCCGGAACGCTTCGTGGCCAGGAGCGGGCCCCGCAACCGCGTCGGCAAGACCTTTATCGACTACCTGCGCAACGGTTTCGGCGCCACCACGGCGGCCGCCTTTTCCGTGCGGGCGCGTCCCGGGCTTGGCGTCTCCGTGCCCCTGGACTGGGCCGAGCTGGACAGCATCGAATCCAGCGCGCGGTGGACCGTCACCAATCTGCACGAACGCATCCGCGCGCAGCAAGAGGATCCCTGGGCCGGCTATGCCACCACCAGGCAAACACTGACCAAGCCGATCAAGCTGATGATGCCCTGAGCGGCCCTGCCGGTCCCTGCCTGGCGGCCAGCATGCCGGTGCACGCTCCATGGTTTGAGCAGGCATAGCCCACGTGCCGCAAGCAGGCCGAGGCACTTTACCTGCCGACGACTTGACGGCACTCACCCGCGGTTCGCGCTACCGGCTCGCGGGCAATGCCGAAAGACCATCGAGCAGCGCCTTGTGGAAGGCCTGGGGATCCTGCATCTGCGGCGCGTGGCCCAGCTCCGGAAACTCGACCAGTTTCGCATTCGGCAGCGCCTTCAGGGTGAGCTGCGCCAGCGCCGGATAGTTGCCGACTTTCGCGCGGACTTCGGGTGGTGCGGCGTCCTTGGCGATCGCGGTGGTGTCCTTGTCGCCGATCAGCAGAAGGGTCTGCGTCTTGAGCGCGCCCAGCTCGTACACGACGGGCTGCGTAAAGATCATGTCGTAGATCAGCGCGGAATTCCAGGCCACCTGCTGCTTGCCCGGACCACGGTTCATGCCCGCCAGCATCTGCACCCACGGCTCGTACTCGGGACGCCACGTGCCCACATAGTAGGTTGCCTGCTCGTAGCCGCGAATCTTGTCGGCACTGGTGGCCAGCTCACGTGCGTACCATTGGTCGACCGACAGCGAAGGCACGCCCTTCGCCTTCCAGTCTTCGAGGCCGATCGGGTTGACCAGCGCAAGCTGCTCCGTTTGCTGCGGGTACATCAGCGCGTAGCGCATGGCCAGCATGCCGCCAGTCGAATGGCCGATCACCGTGGCCTGGCCGACGCAGACCGATTCGAGCAAGGCGTGGGTATTGCGCGCGAGCTGCTGGAAGGAGTACTGATAGCGCGCCGGCTTGCTGGACTTGCAAAAACCGATCTGGTCAGGCGCGATAACACGATAGCCGGCCGCGCTGAGTACCTTGATGGTGCCGTCCCAGGTCGCCGCGCAGAAGTTCTTTCCGTGCAGCAAAACCGCGGTACGGCCGTTGGCGTGCTCCGGCTTGATGTCCATGTAGGCCATATGCATCGCCTCGCCCTGCGAGGTGAACGCGAACTGCCGGACCGGGGCCGGGTAGTCAAAACCTTGCAGTTCGGGCCCGTATGCCGGCCCATCGTCAGCCGCGGCGGCCAGCACGGCCGGGGACGCGGCGACGGTGGCGGCGATGAGCACGGCGAACAAGAATTGGCGATGGAGCATCATGGCGGCTGGACTCGCTGGCAAAGAGAAGGTCGGAAAGCGCAGGCACCCGCGCACGCGGGCAAGCTCCCGAAGTATGAACGAAAGCGCCGTGCAACAGATGCCGCACGCGCTGACTAGCTATGATGCCTGCCGTGCGCGGTCCGGCGGCGAGGCGAAATCAAGCACGGGACCCGCCGGCACTACGCCGGAAGGATTGATCGAGAGATGGCTCTCGTAATAGTGCCACTTGATGTGCTCGATATTGACCGTCTCCGCAATGCCGGGAAGCTGGTAGATATCCCGCGTGTAAGCCGCGAGGTTCGTGTAGTCGGCAATGCGGCGCAGGTTGCATTTGAAGTGGCCGACATAGACCGCATCAAAGCGGACCAGTGTTGTAAACAGGCGGATATCAGCCTCCGTGAGAGCATCGCCGGTCAGGAAGCGTCGCGTCCCCAGGCGCTGCTCAAGCCAGTCGAGCGTCTCGAACAGCGGCGCGACCGCCTCTTCATAGGCGGCTTGCGTGGTGGCGAATCCGGATTTGTAGACACCGTTGTTCACGGTGTCGTACACCCTCGCATTGACCTCGTCGATCTCGCTGCGCAATGCCTCCGGATAGTAGTCGCCGGCCCTTGCGCCCAGGTGATCGAAGGCCGCGTTGAACATCCGGATGATCTCCGACGACTCGTTGCTGACGATGGTCGATCGCGTCTTGTCCCACAGCACGGGCACGGTAACGCGCCCGGTGTAGTCCGGGGCGGCCGCGGTATAGACCTGGTGCAGCAGGCGCGCGTCGTTGACCGTGTCGGGGACCACGCCCGGGCCCTCGGCGAAGGTCCAGCCCTCGCCCCGCATCAACCAGTGGACGGTGGAGACGCTGATCATGCCTTCGAGCCCTTTCAGGGCACGCATGATCAGCGTGCGGTGCGCCCACGGGCATGCCAGGCTCACGTAGAGATGATAGCGGCCGGCTTCGGCCCTGAAGCCGCCAACGCCGCTCGGGCCGGCCGCGCCGTCGGGCGTTACCCAGTTGCGGAAGGCCGCGTCCTTGCGGACGAAGCGGCCCCCGGTGGATATGGTGTCATACCAGCGGTCTTGCCATTTTCCGTTGACGAGCAGTCCCATTTCGATACTCCTGGTGACGCGATGATGCGTCAGATTGTTCAGTCGGCGCTAACCGCTTGCGACGGTGCGTTGATGAAGCTCACGATGGCCGGGATGGTCTGCCCCGGCGCTTCTTCCATCAGCCAGTGTCCCGAGCCCTTGACGATCACGCCTTGCACATGGATGGCGACAAGGCGTGCCTGGTCGATCAGGAAATTGCCCGATGCCTTCTCGCCGGCCAGCACCAGCATGGGCATCGGCAGCGGCTGCTTCGCCAGGGCTGCGAAATCCTCCGCATCCTGCGGGAACGCATGGAAGAATTCGAAGCCCGCGCGCATCCGGCCAGGCCGGGCGTAGGCCGCGGCGTAGAGCTGCCGGTTGGCTTCCGGCACCGAGTGCGCCGGGTCGGCGGCGAAGTCGTTCCAGAAGTGCTCGAAGTACGTGCGCTCGCGTCCCTTCACCAGCTTCTCCGGCGTATCGCCGTAGAAATTGAAGTGCCACTTGTCGCGCAGCAGCCAGACCTTCTGCCAGTCGCCCACGCCGGGCAGGAACGCATCCATCAGCGTCACGCTCTCCACTTCGTCCGGGTACTGCGCCGCGTAGGCGTAGGCCACCATCAGGCCGATATCGTGGCCGACGATGTTGACCTTGCGGTAGCCAAGCGCCTGGACCATTGCGTGAATATCCTGCGCGAGGTTCTTCTTCTCATAGCCCGACGGCGTGACTTCCGACGCGCCGGCGCCGCGCAGGTCCGGTGCGATCACGACACGCTTATCGCCGAGCCGCGTCATCAGCGGCAGCCACATATGGCTGGTTTCCGCGTAGCCGTGCAGCAGCACGACGGGCGTGCCGCTGCCTTGCCCGGTTTCAAGATAGTGCAACGCGACGCCGTTTGCGTGGATCGTATGTGGCCGGACCGCGCTGCTGCCGGCGCGCTCCGCCGCGCTGGCGGGCGCCACGAAGGCGAACGCAGCGAATGTGAGCGCGGCGACGCCGGACATGAGTACCGCGACGCTGATATGGCGTGCCATGCGGTGGATGAGGGTCATGACGTTCTCCGGTGACAGGGCCACCGCAGGACTGGTTGCCTGGCCGATGGCACCGCAAACAAAAAGGGTTTCGGGAATGCGATGAGATGCTGTGCATGAATACTGCCCCGGCGGCGCCGTTTTGCCGTACGATTTTCCCGATGAACTCGTTCGACGGAATTGAACATGTTGTCGGAAGATGAACTGGCGTTACTGGAAGCCATCAGGGAAGGCGGCAGCCTGTCGCGCGCGGCAGCCCGCCTTGGCAAAGCGCCATCGACCATCTCGCATGCCGCGCGGCAACTCGAGGGCCGCTTTGACGCCCTGTTGTTCGACCGCCGGCGCTACCGGCTGCAACTGACGCCGGCCGGACACCTGCTGGCCGACGAGGCCGCAAGGCTGATGCAGGACGTAGCCCGCATGACGCAACGCGTGCGGCAGGTCGCCAGCGGCTGGGAAGACCGCCTGTGGATCGTCACCGACGAGGTGCTGGAGTTCGAATTGCTGATGCCCGTGATCCGCAGCTTCGACGCGTTGCAGTCCGGCGTGGCGATTCGCCTGACCCACGAAGTCCTTAGCGGCACCTGGGAAGCGCTGCGCGATGGCCGCGCGGATGTGATCGTGGGAGCGACCAACGAGCCGCCCGCCATTCCAGGACTGCGCTGGTTCGAACTGGGCGTGGTGGAGTGGGTATTCGCCGTGGCGCCGCGCCATCCGCTCGCCAGCGTGGAAGGACCGCTCACGCGGGAACGCATCTCGGCACACCGCGCGGTGGTGGTAGCCGATTCATCGCGCGGCACGGCGGGACGCGCCTACGGCCTGGTCGGCGGGCAAGCCTCGCTGGCGGTGCCGAGCATGCGCGCCAAGATTCTGGCGCAGCGCGAAGGGCTCGGTGTCGGCTGGCTGCCGCGGTACCGGGTGGCGTCGCTGCTCAAGCGTGGCGAACTGGTGGAAAAACGCACGGCCGATCCGCGCGAGCCCAATACGCTTTACGTGGCCTGGCGGGGCGACCATGAGGGCCGCGCGCTGCAATGGTGGCTGGATCAGTTGAAGCAGCCGCGCCTGGCGAAGCGCCTTGTGCAAGGCATGGACCTGTTCGCCTGAGCCGGCGGGACGGCTGAACGCAAACATCGCGGCGCAACCATAGAAAAGGGCCCCGATGGGCCCTTTTCTATGGTTGCCGTTCCGTGGCGCGGTTCACGCAGCGGAGTTGTCCGGTGCGCAAGCCGCCGCCGCTCGGCGGCAGCGCGAAATCAACCGGCGAAATTCTTGCTGGCGAAGTCCCAGTTCACCACATTCCAGAATGCCTCGACGTACTTCGGACGGGCATTGCGGTAGTCGATGTAGTAAGCGTGCTCCCACACGTCGCAGGTCAGCAGCGGCTTGGCATCGGTGGTCAGCGGGGTGGCGGCGTTGGAGGTCGAGACCAGGTCCAGCGAACCGTCGGCCTTCTTCACCAGCCAGGCCCAGCCCGAACCAAAGGTACCGACCGCGGTCTTGGTGAATTCTTCCTTGAACTTGTCGAAGGAGCCGAACTTGGCGTTGATGGCATCGGCCAGGGCGCCGGTGGGCTGGCCGCCGCCGTTGGGCTTGAGCGAATCCCAGTAGAAGGTGTGGTTCCACACCTGGGCGGCGTTGTTGAAGATGCCGCCGGAAGACTTCTTGACGATCTCTTCGAGCGTCGAGTTTTCGAACTCGGTGCCCTTGATCAGGTTGTTCAGGTTGGTGACGTAGGTCTGGTGATGCTTGTCGTGGTGGAACTCCAGGGTCTCCTTGGAGATGTGCGGGGCGAGCGCATCATGAGCGTAGGGCAGCGGGGGGAGAGTATGTTCCATTGTTCTGTCTCTTTCTGTGGGGTTGAAGATCAGGAGTTGTCGATTGTAGGGGACTTGCCATACCCGCGCAAACGCGGCAAACAAAGCCCCTTCGATCATATTAGTTTGATCGATATGCAAGCGCTGTCGGCGGCCCGCCGACGCGCCCCCACACCTACAGTTCGGCCAGCCGGGGCTGCACGCTGGCGATGCCGGCGTCGGCCACGCCTTCGGCCAGATGGATTTCGATCGTGGAGCCCGCATGCAACTCAGCCGGCGAGCGCAGGGCGCGGCCGCGCTGGTCCAGCAGCACTGCGTAGCCCCGCTCCAGGGTGCGCTGCGGCGCCAGCAGCTCCAGCGAGCCGGCGGCGCGCTGCCAGCGCTGGACGGCGCGTTCGTGCTGGCGCTGCGTGGCGTCGCGCAGCCGCAGGGCGGCGCGGCGCAGTTCGGCCTGGGCCAGCGCAAGGTCGGGACGCCCGGCCGCCCAGCGCATGGCGAGCACCTGCTGCCGGTGCCGCTGGGCCGCCACCGTATCGCGCAGCGCGGAACGCAGGTGGCGCATCAGGTTGTCGACCTGCAGGCGGCGCTCCTGCAACTGGGCCTGCGGGCTGCGCAGCCGGCGGGCCAGCCAGTCCAGGTTCTGCGCGCGCCGGTCGAGCTGGCGCTGCATGCCCTGGGCCAGCGCATCGCGGGCGCGGTTGGCCTGCATCAGCATGTGGGCGCGGTCCGGGCTGACCAGCTCGGCCGCACCGGTAGGCGTCGGTGCACGCACGTCGGCAACGAAATCTGCAATGGTGAAATCGGTTTCATGGCCGACCCCAGATACCACGGGCACGGCGCAGCGGGCGATCGCCTGTGCCACGCTTTCCTCGTTGAACGACCAGAGGTCCTCGATGCTGCCGCCGCCGCGGCACAGGATCAGCACGTCGCATTCGTCGCGCTCGCTGGCGGTATCGATCATGGCGGCGATCCTGGCCGCCGCGCCGGCACCTTGGACCGGCACAGGGTAAACCACGACCGGCACATGCGGTGCGCGCCGGCGCAGCGTGCTGAGCACGTCGCGCAACGCGGCGGCCTGCAGCGAGGTGATCACGCCGATGGTGCGCGGATGGGCCGGCACGGGCCGCTTGCGCTCGGGCGCGAAGAGCCCGGCCTGCGACAGCTTTTCCTTCAACCGCAGGAATGCCTCATAGAGATTGCCGAGACCCGCGCGGCGCATGGCCTCCACGCCGAGCTGTAATTCGCCGCGTGCCTCGTACATGGACACCAGCGCCCTGACCTCGACCGCCTCGCCCTCGCGCGGCATGAAGCCGACATGCTGGTTGCGGCCGCGGAACATCACGCAGCGGATCTGGGCGCGCGCATCCTTGAGCGAAAAGTACCAGTGGCCGCTCGCGGCGCGTGTGAAGTTGGAGATTTCGCCCCGGACCCAGGTAAGTGGAAAGTTGCGTTCCAGCACCTGGGCAATAGCGTGGTTGAGCTCCCCGACAGGGATCGCTTCGCGTGCGCCGGGAGGCGCCACAGGCTGCGGTTCACGCGAAAAGTTCAGCGGTTCTGACATGGCGCACGGCCGGGCAAGCGGCGTGGAATGGACATGTCCACAGCATAACCTGTCTGTCAAGCCTCCCTGCATTCGCAATGCAGCCACCCCGCCAGACCGCATGACTTGACACAAGCCTTTGATTCTTATGCCCTTTCCGCCGTCTTATTTTTTAGGCAATGTAAGCAAACCCCTTATGCGTCAACGACTTACCAGCGGCACCCCCGGCTTGTTCACAAAGTTATCCACATTTTTTCTGGACAACCTTGCCGGAAGTGTCCTGCTTGTGGATAACCCATTACAAGTCACTGACACTGTGTCGTCGATTGGCTGAGGGCGCCTTTTGCAGCGCTTTTTCGAGGCTCCACATTCCGACACCCCGGAAGTCAGCCGGGCTGCCGATATGGCCCCGTCAAACAAGCACTGCCTATTTTTTAATCAACAACAATGAAGCGCTTTCCAATCAACGAGTTACACCGCTTCTCAGATAGTTTTCCACAACCCGTCCACAAGACTGTCCCGACGGAATGTGGAAAGGGGGAGACTTGGCCGGATTTTTCCCTTTCCGGACGCGGGAAGCTCTCTGGCGGCCCCATTTGGCGTGCTCTGCACATTATTTAAGCAGCCCCTTTACCCCCCTTTTAAATCAATGAGTTAGGTGTCCTTTCAGGCTTCTGTCCACAACCGGTCCACAGCACTGTCCTGTTTTAATGTGGATAGCCGGCGCCTGAGCGTTAGCCATTTTCCGGCCGGCCGGAGGATGTCTTCGCCACTCGCTGGCTGCTCATTTTTTAATCGACAAACAATTTATCATTTAAAATCAGTAGCTTGACCTCTTTGTCAGCCCACTGTCCACAATTCATCCACAGCACTGTCCCTGTTCCATGTGGACATCCCGCCAGTCGACGCCCCGGGCACCACCGCATGCGATGCGCTTCCGATACAACACCGTGCTGCGTCTTGCCGCGCCCGGTGCTGCGGGTTAGAGTGGCGCCTGATTTTTTCGAACACAGCCAGCACGCGAACGGCCGCGGCGGCTGGCATGAGAGACAAGCTGTCGAATCGGGGTCCCACGTGTTTTCTATCATTCAAGCGGCCGGCTGGCCGATCTGGCCCTTGTTGCTGGCTTCGGTCATCGCTCTCGCGCTGATCGTCGAACGTTTCCTGAGCCTCAAGCGCAGCAAGGTGCTGCCGTCCAAGCTGTACGACGAAGCCCTGTCGGTGGCGCAGCAACGCCGTGCCACGCCGGAGGTGGTCAATACGCTGGAACAGAATTCCCCGCTGGGCCGCGTGCTGGCCGCCGGCCTGCGCCATGTGGTGCTGCAGCCCCATACCTCGCGCGATGCCGCCAAGGAAGTGGTGGAAGAGGCCGGCCGCGCGGTGGCGCACGAGCTGGAGCGCTACCTGAACGCCCTCGGCACCATCGCCTCGGTGGCGCCGCTGATGGGCCTGCTGGGCACCGTGATCGGCATGATCGAGATCTTCGGCAGCCAGGGCGGGTCCGGCGCCAGCCCCGAACAACTGGCCCACGGCATCTCGGTGGCGCTCTATAACACGGCATTCGGCCTGATCATCGCGATCCCGGCATTGATCTTCTGGCGCTACTTCCGCCGCCGCGTGGACGATTACGTGGCGGAACTGGAGTTCCGCGCCACAGCCTTCCTGGACGCCATCCTGCCGCAGCGCCGCGCCTGACCCGCCATGCAATTCCGATCCCGCCAGCGGCGCGAAGAACCGGAGATCAACCTCATCCCGTTGATCGACGTCCTGCTCGTGATCCTGAT
The DNA here is from genome assembly GCA_000955785.1 of Burkholderiaceae bacterium 16. GTDB lineage: Bacteria > Pseudomonadota > Gammaproteobacteria > Burkholderiales > Burkholderiaceae > Cupriavidus. The sequence goes on along the minus strand of JYOD01000015.1, from coordinate 42,033 downwards.
CTTCCTGATGATCACGACCACATACTCGCGCTATACCGAGTTGCAGATCCAGTTGCCGACCGCCGACGCCGAAAAGGCGCAGCAGCGCCCCGGCGAGATCGTGGTGTCCGTGTCGGCCAAGGGCGTCTATTCGATCAACAAGAAGGTCATGGACCAGCAGGACGTGACCAGCCTGGCCCAGCGCCTGCGCGAGGTTGCCGGTCCGGCCGACGGCCAGCCGCCGGTGCTGATCGTCAATGCCGATGCGCAGGCCACGCACCAGTCCGTGATCAATGTCATGGAAGCCGCCCGCCTGGCCGGGCTGCCCCGCCTGACCTTCGCCACGCAAAGCTCGCAGGCGCGCTGACCGGCCCGATACCCAATACCCGATTCCCGCAAGCCGCGGCTTGCGGGGGGCGCCGCAAGGTGCCCATAATGGCTAGGTAGCAAGCCGGTGCTGCCCGCCCAGGGCGCCGGTTCGCCGCGCGCTCGCCTCCCGCCCTTCACAACGCAACACAACCGCCCAGCCCAGCCAACCACGCCCATGCCCGCTCCCCGCCACGCCCTTGCCGACTTCGTGACCGCCCAATGGCAGCGCCGCGGCTGGTTCGCTTGGCTGATGCTGCCGCTGTCGTGGCTGTTCGGCCTGATCAGTGCCTGGCGGCGGCTGGCATATCGGCGTGGCTGGTACCGTTCGACGCGGCTGCCGATGCCGGTGATCGTTGTGGGCAATGTGACGGTGGGCGGTACCGGAAAGACGCCGGCGGTCATCGCGCTGGCTCATGCGCTGGCCGAGGCCGGCCTGCGTCCGGGCGTGGTTTCGCGTGGCTACGGCGTCACGCTCAAGCACCCGCGCCGGGTCAAGCCAACCTCGCAGGCCAAGGACGTGGGCGATGAGCCGCTGCTGATCGCCCGCGCAACCGACGTGCCGGTCTGGGTCTTCCCCGACCGCGCGCTGTGCGCGCAGACCATGCTGGTGTCGCATCCCGGCGTCAACGTGCTGCTGCTCGACGATGGCCTGCAGCACTACAAGCTGCAACGCGATTTCGAGATCGTGATGTTCGATACGCGCATGGGCGGCAACGGCCTGCTGCTGCCGGCGGGCCCGCTGCGCGAATCGCTCTCGCGCCGGCGCGACGCCACCCTGATCAATGACCCCGATTTCCGCGCCAGTCCGGACAAGCCGGATGTCTATGGCATGCGCCTGGTGCTCGACGACGCCTGGCAACTGGCCGACCCGGCCATGGCCCGGCCCTTGTCCTCGTTTGCCGGGCAGCGTGTGCTCGCCGCCGCCGGCATCGGCAACCCCGAACGTTTCTTCGCCAGCCTGCGGGCCGCCGGCCTGGCGCCCGACACCATGCCGCTGCCGGACCACTACGACTTCGCCGAAGACCCCTTTGCCGGCGATCCCGTCGCGCGCGCAGCCGACGCCATCCTGATCACCGAGAAGGATGCCGTAAAATGCGAGCGCCTCAGTGACCCGCTCGACCCGCGGATCTGGGTCGTCCCCACCACGCCCGTGATCGACGCGGGCCTGATCGACAAAATTCGCCGCGCCGTCGCCGCGCACGCCCAGGCCGCGCCCGCCGCGCAGGGTGCCGCGATCGCCGCCGGCCACACCAAGGAAACGCAAGATGGACAACCGGCTGCTTGAAATCCTGGTCTGCCCGCTGTGCAAGAGCAAGCTGGAACACGACCGCGCCGCCCAGGAACTGATCTGCCAGGTCGACAAACTGGCCTATCCGATCCGCGATGGCATTCCCATCATGCTCGCCGATGAAGCACGCCAGACCGTGCCCGGCAGGCTGGTCTCGCCGGAATAAGCGGGTCGCATCATGTCGCTGCCAGCTTTCACTGTCGTCATCCCCGCCCGCCTGGCCTCGACCCGGCTGCCCAACAAGCCGCTGGCCGATATCGGGGGCAAACCCATGATCGTGCGCGTGGCCGAGCGGGCTCATGCCTCTTCGGCGCAGCGCACGGTAGTCGCCACCGATGCGCCCGAAGTGGCGTCGGCCTGCGCGGCGCACGGCATCGAGGCTGTGCTCACGCGCGCCGACCATCCCTCGGGCACCGACCGCCTGGCCGAAGTGGCCACGCTGCTGGGCCTGGCGGATGACGCCATCGTGGTCAATGTCCAGGGTGACGAACCCTTGATCGAACCGGGCCTGATCGACGAGGTGGCGCTGCATCTGGCGCACCACGCCGATTGCGCCATAGCCACCGCCGCCCATCCGATCGGCGATATCGCCGACGTCTTCAATCCCAACGTGGTGAAAGTGGTGTGCGATGCCAGCGGCCGCGCGCTGTATTTCTCCCGCGCGCCGATCCCCTGGGCGCGCGACGCCTGGGCCGGCGTGCCCGCCGCGGCGGCCGCCACCGCGCAGGTGGCGTTGCCCGCCATGCCGGTGCTGCGCCACATCGGCCTTTATGCCTACCGTGCGGGATTCCTGCGGCGCTTCCCAACGCTGGCGTTGTCGCCGGTGGAGCAGACGGAAGCGCTGGAGCAGTTGCGCGCGATGTGGCATGGCGAGCGGATCGGCGTGCTGGAGACCGCGGCCGCGCCCGCGCCGGGCGTCGATACGCAGGCCGACCTGGAACGCGTGCGCGCGCTGTGGGCGCAGGCCATGGCACAAGAAGGACCTTGAGCGCATTTGGGGTGGCCGCCTGGCACCACGGCCATCCCGCAAGCCACAACATAAGTCATGACAGATGTCACCGCAGCGGCAAGCCGATTTTGCGCCGCCTCATGGCATAATGCTCGGCGATACAGAGCCGTCGGGCGCCCGGGCGCCCGACCAAGGCTCGGTGGGGAGATGAAGAGTGAGCCCGTTCGGTACCCGCCCGCCGCCAGAGGTAGTGGCTAAAGCGTGCCGACCGTCAACAGACCAGACTCCGATCCGGGGCGCGCCGACCTGATGGCGCGGTAAGCCTCGCGTCAAGTTTCGGCGTTACCCTCCTTCCATTCCCCCTGCCATACCAGATTCAAAACTCTGAGGACCCGTAATGCGTTTGATCCTGTTGGGCGCACCTGGCGCCGGCAAAGGCACGCAAGCCCAGTTCATCTGCGAAAAGTTCGGCATCCCCCAAATCTCCACCGGCGACATGCTGCGCGCCGCGGTGAAGGCCGGCACGCCGCTAGGCGTGGAAGCCAAGAAGGTGATGGATGCGGGTGGACTGGTGTCGGACGACATCATCATCGGCCTGGTCAAGGACCGCCTGCAGGCGGCCGATTGCAAGGGCGGCTATCTGTTCGACGGCTTCCCGCGCACCATTCCGCAGGCCGAAGCCATGAAGGATGCGGGCGTGGCGATCGACTACGTGCTGGAAATCGACGTGCCGTTCGACGCCATCATCGAGCGCATGAGCGGGCGCCGCGCCCACGTGGCGTCGGGCCGTACTTATCACGTCAAGTACAACCCTCCCAAGACCGAAGGCCTGGACGATGTCACCGGCGAACCGCTGATCCAGCGCGACGACGACAAGGAAGAGACCGTCAAGAAGCGCCTCGACGTCTACTCCCAGCAGACCCGTCCGCTGGTGGATTACTACTCCAGGTGGGCCGCCGATGGCGATGCGTCGGCCACGGTTTCGCCGCCGCAGTACCGCAAGATCGCGGGCGTCGGCAGCGTGGAAGACATCACCGCGCGCGTGTTCGACGCACTGAAGTAATCTGCGCGCCGCAAGCGCTGCATGAAACAAAAAAGCGACCTACGGGTCGCTTTTTTGTTTATGGGCAATGATGGCCGTCCTTTGAGCCCGGATTGACGTTTACGTAAACGTTATGTCACCATGCCGTATCCGCAGCACCAGAAAATCAAAGAACCACACACTCAAGTTCAAGCGAGGAAGACAAGCATGGAAATCCGCGACAACGTATTTATCGTCACTGGTGGCGCCTCCGGGCTCGGCGAGGGCAGCGCGCGCATGCTGGCGGCCGCCGGCGGCAAGGTGGTGATCGCCGACCTCAACGAGGCCGCCGGCACCGCGCTGGCGGCCGAACTGGGCGGACGCTTCGTGCGCTGCGACGTCAGCAGCGAGGCCGACGGGCAAGCCGTCGTGGACGCCGCCACCGCGCTGGGCCGCCTGGCCGGCCTGGTCAATTGCGCCGGCATCGCCACCGCCAACAAGACGGTCGGCAAGAACGGCCCGCATCCGCTGGACGCCTTCGACAAGACCATCCGCGTCAACCTGATCGGCACCTTCAACATGATCCGGCTCGCTGCCGCGGCCATGGTGCGCAACACGCCCGACGCCGAAGGCGAGCGCGGCGTGATCATCAACACCGCCTCGGTGGCGGCGTTCGACGGCCAGATCGGCCAGGCCGCCTACGCCGCCTCCAAGGGCGGCGTGGTCGCCATGACCCTGGCGATTGCCCGCGACCTGTCGCGCGATGGCGTGCGCTGCATGACGATCGCGCCTGGCATCTTCGAGACGCCGATGCTGCTGGGCATGCCGCAAGAGGTGCAGGACGCCCTTGGCAAAATGGTGCCGTTCCCGTCGCGCCTCGGCCGCCCGGCGGAGTACGCGAAGATGGTCGCCGCCATCGTCGGCAACACCATGCTCAACGGCGAGGTGATCCGGCTCGACGGTGCCATCCGCATGCAGCCGAAGTAAGGCCGTCCGCGGCCGTGCTGGCGGCCAACCGCCGCCAGCTTCATCGCTCAGCCAGCCACGTAAGCCGTCTTCACGGTCGTATAGAACTCCGCCGCGTAGGTGCCCTGCTCACGCGGCCCCAGGCTGGAGCCCTTGCTGCCTCCGAATGGAACGTGATAGTCGACGCCGGCGGTCGGCACGTTGACCATGACCATGCCGGCTTGCGCATGCCGCTTGAAGTGCTGCACGTGCTTTAGCGACGTCGAGCAGATGCCGCTGGCGAGGCCAAACTCGGTGTCGTTGGCCAGTGCCAGCGCATGTTCGTAGTTCCTGGCGGGGATCACGGCGGCGACCGGCCCGAAGATCTCCTCGCGGCAGATCCGCATGTCGTTGCTGCAATCGGCGAAGATGGCCGGCGTGAGGTAGAAGCCTGGCGTGGCGCGTGTCACCTGTTCCCCGCCGCATACCAGCCGGGCACCTTCCTCCCGCCCGATGGCCAGGTAGCGCAGGTCCCGTTCAAGCTGGTCGCCGCTGGCCACCGGGCCGATATCGGTGCCGGCCTCAAGGGCATGACCGATCTTGAGCCCGACCGTGCGTTCGCGCATCCGCTCAACGAAGCGGCCATAGACGCCCTCCTCCACGATCAGCCTGCTCGATGCAGTGCAGCGCTGGCCAGTGGAGAAGAATGCGCTTTGCACCGCGCACTCCACCGCGAGGTCGAGATCGGCGTCATTCAGCACCACCATCGGGTTCTTGCCGCCCATTTCGAGTTGGACCTTGGCCTGCCGTTGCGCCGCCGCCTGCGCCACACGCCCGCCAGTGGCCACGGAGCCGGTGAAGGAAATCGCGGTGATGCGCCTGTCATCGAGCATGGCCTGCCCCACCTGCGAACCGCGCCCGATTACCAGGTTGAATGCCCCCGCCGGCAACCCCGCGCGGCTGATGATCTCCGCCAGCGCCCAGGCGCAGCCCGGGACGAGTTCGGCGGGCTTGAACACGACCGCGTTGCCGTACGCCAGGGCGGGCGCGATCTTCCAGGCAGGAATGGCCATCGGGAAATTCCATGGCGCGATGATGCCTACGACCCCAACCGGCTCACGCGTGACTTCGATTTCAACGCCGGGCCGTACCGAGGCCAGCTTGTCGCCGCGCAGGCGCAAGGCCTCTCCGGCAAAGAACTTGAAGATATTGCCGGCGCGGACGACCTCGCCGATGCCTTCCGGCAGGGTCTTACCCTCCTCCCGCGCCAACAGCAGGCCGAGATCTTCGCGCCGCGCCAGGATTTCGGAACCGATCTTGTCGAGCGCATCGGCGCGCTGTTGCGGCGTGCTGGCGGCCCAGCGCGGCGCGGCGGCATGGGCGGCGGCGATGGCCGCGGCGGCTTGCGCGGCATCGGCCTGGGCGTAGCGGCCGACGATGTCGGTGGTGTCGGACGGATTGACGTTCGCAGCGTTGGACGCGCCGTCGAGCCATTGGCCGTCGATGTAGTTCTTATGCAGGGTCATGTCGGGTGTCTATGTGTCTATGTGTCTAGCAGCGCGAGTTCTACCTGCTTGAGGCGGTGCACGATGCCCTTGACGAATTCCAGAGTGACATTGGACAGCACGCGCTGGGATGGCGTGATGATGCCAACCGTCAGCGCATTGATATTGGGTTCGTCGAACGGGCGCCAGACCACTTCGCCGCTGGCGATCTCTTCGATGAAGGCAAGTTTGGAAAAGAAGGAAATGCCCCGCCCGGAGGCGACCAGGCGCTTGAGCAGGAGCGTGGAATTACAGGTAACACTGGGGGTCAGCAGATCCCAGAATTCCATGAACTTTGGAGAGATCACGCCCTGGATCGGCGAGCGTCCTTCCAGGCGCAGGAAGGCATGGTTGCGGCAGTCGGCAAAGCCGATCCGCTCCTTCTTCGCAAGCGGATGGGAGGAGGCCATCACCACGCCTGGCGGCAACGCGACCTGGGCCACGACATTCAGCCCCGCGGGCAACTTGGCGACGAAGGTGACACCAACATCGAATTCGCCACCCAGCACTTTCGGCGCGACATCCCAGGGCATGACGGCGGCGATGGAATACGTCACCGCCGGATACAGCTCGGAATAGTCCTCCACCGCGGCGGGGAGGAAATCGACGAACAATGAATCCATCGCCGCAACCGACACGTGACCCCGGCGCTCATCCTTGAGTTCATCGAGTTCACTGCGCATCAGGTGGAAATCGTTGAGCGTCGCGCGGATGTGCTGCAGCATCCGCTCGCCCGACGCGTTCAACCGAATCCCGTTGGGCAGCCGATCGAACAACTCGGTGCCCATCTCGGCCTCGAGCTTGAGGATCTGCCGGTTGACGGCGCTGGAGGCGACATAGAGGTTCTGCGCCGCCTTGCGGATCGACCCGCACCGCGCGACCTCGACGAAATACTTCAGAATGCTGGCGTGCATGCTCTTTCCGATCGATTCATGGAGCCGGCCGTCCGACGGACTGCGCTACGGTTCGCTGCGCACAGGATACCCCGCGACCACAGGATGGTCGCAGGCCAGCGGCCCGATATAGTCGGCGCCGCCCGGCGAGCCGACACCGCTCACATGCGTCGCGAAGAACTCCCTGTTCACGGCAGCAAATGCCGCCTCCGCCGGCGGCAGTTCCGCTTCGTCATGGATGGCTTCGGTCGGGCATACGGAAACGCAGATGCCGCAGCTGATGCATTCATCGGGGTGGATATAGAGCGTGCGGCCGCCCTCGTAGATGCAATCGACGGGGCAGCATTTCACGCACGCGCCGTCCTTGACATCGATACAGCCGGAGGCAATGACGTAGGCCATCAGCGCCCGCTCCACCGCGGCTTGCGCTTCTGCTGGAAGGCCAGCACACCTTCGTGCGCGTCCTCGGACTGCAGCGCGCTGACCAGGGCGGGCAGGCGCAATGCCTGCGCGTCGCTCGGCGAGAGCGTCGACGTGCGGCGCACCACCTGCTTGATGGCTTGCTGCGACAGCGGCGCGCACGCCAGCAGCGCGTCGATCCAGACTTGCACGGCCGAGTCCAGTTGCGCGCGCGGCACCACTTCGTTGATCAGGCCGATCTCGGCGGCTTCGCGGGCCGGCATGCGGCGCCCTGTCAACAGCATGGCCATGGCCTTGCGGTATGGGATCTGACGCTGCAGCAGGGTCATGCCGCCGTCGAGCGGCATGCGCCCCACCAGCGCTTCAGGCAGGCCGAAGCTAGCCTCTTCGCACGCGACCACGATGTCGCAGCCCAGCACCATCTCGAAGCCGCCGCCGAGCGCGAAGCCGTTGACGCGGGCGATGATGGGCACGTTGAGCGACTCGCGCAGCGCGATGCCGCCGAATCCGCCCGGACGCGCGGCGCCCCAGTATTCCAGGCCGGTGGTGGAGGGATTCTTCATATCCGCGCCCACGCAGAAGGCACGGTCGCCCTCCCCCGTCAGGACGATGACGCGCACATCGTCGCGGCGCTCCAGTTCCGTCCAGATGCGCTGCAGTTCGGCCTCGGTGACCAGATCGACCGCGTTCATCACCTCGGGCCGCGACAACGTCACCGTGGCGACAAAATTCTCGATTTGCAGATGGACGCTCATACTGCCTCCCCCTGCATGCCCGCCAGTTCACGCAGCACATCATCGTTATGCTGTCCGAGCCGCGGCGGCGCGCGGCGCAGGCTGACCCGGGCGCGCGACATGCTGATGGGGCTGCCGACGAACTTCACTTGCCGGCCCTCGCCCGCGCCTTCCAGCAGCAGCTGGTTGTGCAAGGTCTGCGGATCCACCAGTGCTTCGCGCAGGTCTCGCACCGGCGCGCAGAGAATGTCCTGCGCTTCCAAGCGGGAGAGCCAGTGGTCGCGCGAATTGGCGGAAAAACGCTCTCGCAGCACCGCTTGCAGCCCGGCCTTGTTGCTGAATTGCTGGGTCAGGTCGCAGTACCGCGGATCGGCGGACATGTCCTCGATCCCGAGTGCCGCGCAAATGTCGCGCAGCGGGTTCTGCTTGAACGCGCCCACCATCACCAGCGGCCCCGTCTGCGTATCGAACACGCCTGACAAGGGCATGGCCGCCCAGTTGACCTCGGAATCGTCCATCATGATCATGGCCGCTTCCTGCATCTGCATGGCCAGCATGGAGTTGTACAGCGACACGCTGATCTTCTGCCCCTCGCCGGTGCGGGCGCGGTCCAGCAAGGCCAGCAGCACACCCTGCACCATATGCATGCCGGCGGAGTAGTCGGCCAGTGCTGTCGGGTAGACCGAGACCGGCACCGAATCGTCGGCCCGGCGCGCCATCACGCCGGTGATGGCCTGGGCCAGCACGTCCTGCCCGCCCTTGTGCGCATACGGCCCGGACTCGCCGAAGCCGGTGCCGACCGCGTAGATGATGCGCGGGTTCAACGCGTGGCATGCCTCGTAGCTCAAGCCCATGCGATCCATCACGCCCGCACGGAAATTATTGACGACGACATCGGCACCTGCGATGAGGGTCTTCACGTGCGCCAACTGCTCCGGGTCACGCAAATCAAGCGCAATGCTTCGCTTGTTGCGGTTCAGGCTGCAAAAGATCGGGTTGTCCGCGCCGGCAACCGGCTCGAAGGTGGAACGGCTGAGATCGCCCGAACCCTTGCGCTCCACCTTGATGACGTCGGCGCCGTAGTCGGCCAGCGTCTGCGTGCAAACCGGGCCCATCATGACCTGGGTGAAATCGATGACCCGGATGCCGCTCAGCGGCAGGTCTTGCGCCATGTTGTTGTTCTCCATTTTCATGCTGCCGCCGCCTGCTGCACATAGGCCGCCAGAGCGGGAATATCTGCGTTGCGGCCGGTCTGGTCGCCAGGGTCCGCGCCCTGGGCGCGCAAGGTCTTCTGCACTGCCAGCACATCGACGTCGCGCACGGAGACGTTGGCGCTGAGCGCCAGCGCGGCGGCGACGCCGGCGGCTTCGCCCATCGCCATGCAAGGCGGGATCTCGCGGGAGATCTTCTGTGCCTGCGAGGTGGCCGAGTAGTGACGGCCAGCCACCAGCAGGTTGTCCACCTGCTTGGGCAGCAGCGCGCGGTACGGCATGTAGTAGTCACGTCCGCGTGCGATGCTGTCGTCGAAACGCACACGCTGCGCCACGTCCTCCTTGGACATCACGTACTCGCCCTCGAGCAGGCGGGTCTGCCGCACACCCGTCTGCGGTGCAACGTCGATGACGTAGCATTGCTCGAAGCCGGGCAGCTTCTCGCGCACGAACTCGACCACCTCGTGGATATGCTGGCGCCCCTGGATCTCGGCGCGCGTCAGGTCCTCCGCCTTGAGGCCGTCGATGCCCGCCATGTGCGGACAGTTGCACCACACCACGCCGGGCAGCGGCGTCTTGAGCCACCAGAGGCCCCACGAGCCACCGAGGATGCGCTTGATCTGGCGGTCGAGCTGCGCGTAGGCCTCCGGCTCTTCGTGCTCGAAACGCTCGGCCGCCTCGGTGTCCACGCCGCCCAGGCGGAACACCGTGGTGGTGATGTAGCTGCCGCCGGCATGCGGCGCACCCGCGGAGGCCGCTACATCGAGGTCGCCGGTGGCGTCGATCACGACGTCGGCGAGGATGGCTTCACGCCCGCTCTTCGTTTCGCAGATCACGCCCTTGACCTGGCCGTCTTCCACCAGCGTCTGCGAGAACCACGAATGCAGCCGCAGCTTGACGCCGGCCTCCTGCACCATGTCGAGCGCGACGCGCTTGTAGGCGTCCGGGTCGAAGGCCGCGGCGAAGCACACCGGGTGCGGCGTCTTCTGGCTGTGGAAATCGAACGTGCCCCAGCGGCCCCAGCGCCGATAGGCGGCAGGATCTTCGCCCCACTCGTTCGCACGAGGGAATCTGGCCAGGCCCAGTGCCGCCATGCGCTCGATCATGGTCATGCAGTTGCCGCGCACCGAAATCTCCTGCAGGTGGCTGTCCCACATATCGTCCAGCACCAGCACCATGCCGCCCGAGGCGAGGCCGCCGAGATGGTTGTAGCGCTCGAGCAGAATGGTTTCAGCGCCGTTCCTCGCCGCGGCAAGCGCGGCCGACAGGCCTGCCGGGCCGCCGCCCACCACGACGACGTTCGCCTGGGCCGCGACGCGCACATCGCGTGCGGGCTGCTGCACCCAATCATTGATCTTGTTCATTTGCATCCTCGGAATAGTTGTTGTCGTGCGGCGCTCAATGCGCGCTTTCAGGCTGCCATGTGATGAGCCAGCGTTCGACCAATGCGATCACCAGGAAGAAGGTGCCGGACATGCCTGCGCACATGATGATTGCCGCGTAGAGCAAGGCGGAGTCGAAGGCGTAAGTGGCCTGGATGATCATGGCGCCGATGCCTACGGTGGCCCCGATCCATTCGCCGACTACCGCGCCGATCACCGACATCGACGCGGCGATGCGCAGCGCGGAGAAGAGATAAGGCAGCGAATTGAGCAGGCGCAGCTTGAAGAAGATCTCGCGCTTGCTGGCCGAGAGCACCCGCATCAGTTCCAGCGATTGCGGATTGACGGCCTCCAGCCCCCGCACCATGTTCACCAGTGTGGGAAAAAAGCACACGATGGCGGCGATGGTGATCTTCGGCTCGATCCCGTTGCCCATGATCAGCACCAGAATCGGCGCCTTGGCCACCACCGGGATCGAATTGATCATGACCGCGACCGGGTAGAAGATATCCTGCAGCGTCTTGTTGTGAACGAACACCGTCGCCAGCAGGATCGCGAGCAGGTTGCCCAGCAGGAAGCCGCCAGCCGCCTCGATGGCGGTGGGGATCAGGTTCTGCAGCAGAACGTCGCGCTTGTCGAAGAACGTTTGCAGCACCAGGCCAGGCGATGGCGCGATGAAGGGCTTGATGTCGAATCCCGCCACCACGGCCCACCAGGTGAACAACAGCCCCGCGATCCCGAGCGCCGGCAAGACGCGGGCGCGCCAGATGCGCCGCCTGCGGCTGGCGAAATAGGCGTCCGCTTCGGCATCGGCACCGACTGCGGGCAAGTTCAGCTTCATTTCCGAAGTGCTCATCAGCAAGTCTCCAGCACGCGGCGCAGGTGCGCGGATAGTGTTACGAACTCGGGGCTTTCGCGAATGTCCAGGGTGCGGTCTTCTGGCAGCGCCACCGGGACGATTTCCTTGACCCGGCCGGGATTGGCCGCCAGCAGGAGCACGCGCTGGCCGAGGAATGCGGCTTCGTGGATGCTGTGGGTGACGAACAGGATCGTCAGTCCCATCTCCCTCCAGACCCGCCGCAATTCCTCGTTAAGCCGGTCGCGCGTGATTTCATCCAGCGCACCGAACGGCTCGTCCATCAGCAGCACCTTCGGATCGCTGACGAGGGCACGGGCGATCGCAACGCGCTGGCGCATGCCGCCGGACATCTCGTGTGGCAGCGCGTCCTCGCGCCCTTTCAGGCCGACCAGTTCCAGCAGTTCGCGCGGCGTTGCCTTGCCCGCGCGCGCCTTGCCGTTGGCGACTTCAAGCGGCAACTCGACGTTCTGCAAAGCCGTGCGCCAGGGCAGCAGCGCCGCATCCTGGAATACGAAGCCAATGTCGCGGCGGGCCCGCGCGACCGCCGGGGATTCGTTGAGTACGCGGATGTTGCCGCGGCTGGGCTGGACCAGATCCGCCACCACGCGCAGGAAGGTGGACTTGCCGCAGCCGGAGGGTCCGAGCAGCGTGAGGAATTCCCCCGTCGCCACATCGAGGCTGAGGCCCTCGATGGCCGTCGTGCTGCGGCGGTCGGTGAAGAAGCGGACGTTGATATCGCGGCAACTGATCGAGAGTCCGGTGCCGCCGGCCGCGGAGACGCCTGCGCGTGCGTCCGGGCGTGGATTGAGTAGCGTGGTTTGCATGGATTTACACCACCAGTCGTGATGTCTTCGTGGCCTGCAGGATGTCCAGGGTCATGACATCCTCCACCTTGGGGGCGCGCGCGCGGAACTGCCCGAGCTGCGCGTACATGGAGATCTGCTCCTGCCATACGGCGGGGTCCATGCTGCCCCACCCTTGCGTGCTGCTCGCATTGTTGAGGGCATAGCCCATCAGGACGTCGATCGAAGCGCGCTCGTCCGCATGGTTCAGGCTCGGGAATTCCTTGAGCAGCAAGTCAATGGCCTGGTCCCGGTTCTTGTTGGCATAGAGCCAGCCGCGCGCGGTCGCTCGCAGAAAGCGCTGCAACACCTCCGGATGCTTGTGCAGCGTGTCGGTATGCGCGTAGTAGGGCAGCGCGTAGAGGTGGACACCCGAGTCCCAGAGGCTCAGGTCGACACGGTCCGCGCCGAGCGCCTTCAACGCGGACACGTTGGTCTGCCAGCCCGCGACGGCGTCAACCCGTCCGCTCAGCAAAGGCATCATGTCGGTGCCGATCGGCACGATATTGACCTGGCTCTCGGCGATCTTGTGCTTGACCAGCAGCGCCTTGAGCAACACGAGTCCGGTGGCTTGAATGCCGATGCGCTTGCCGATCATGTCCTGCGGCGTGCGGATCGGCGCCTTCTTGAGTGAGAAGAATGCGTAGGGGTGCTGCTGCAAGCCTGCGGCAAAACACTTGACCGGCAGTCCTTCCGACACCGCCAGCATGACGGACGGGCTGGAAGATATCTGTCCGGCCTCGCCGCGCCCCGAGGCCACGATGGCCACCCCGTCGACGTTGGGGCCGCCCGGCAGGATCTTGAAATCGATGCCCTCCTGCTCGTAGTAGCCAAGCCGCTTCGCCACGACCTCGCCCACCTGGTTGCCGCCGGGTATCCAGCCCAATTGCATGTTGACCGCCGCGCGGTCGGCGGCGAAGGATTTGACCGACAGCAGAGTGCCGGTGGCCGACAGCCCGGCCGCCAGCAGAGACGCTTGCAGCACGCGCCTGCGGCTCGGGTCGTCTAACCGTAACTTATTGATTTCCATGGTTCTCCTCTCGTTATTCGGACCTGTCCGCAAGCGGTCAAATCTCATGACCGCTGTATTTTGCTGACGCGAGAGTGCTCTAACAAGAACCGTTTTTAGAGCATTAGCGATGCCGAAATTAGATCGCACCACACCGGTGCGGTGTGCCCAACGTGGGTGCTGGCGATGCTTTATTGCGGTGCAAAAAAAAGGACGCCAGTTCATGAGTCGAGCGAAAAATTCGCTCGGCGGTAGCCAAAATCTGTGCTTCCCGCCGCGGTTTTTCTGAACCGACAATCGACTCAAATCTCGCCGACAAAGAGATCAATCAGGGAGCAGGCATGCATCGCCGTTACACAGGCAATTCAATCGGTTTATTTCGCGCTGGAACTGGTCCGCGTGCCTTGGCTCGCCACGCCGGTTCCGGCGAGCATCCTGGCCGGCTAGCCATCGCAGCGCGCCTCCCGCTCCCGCGGAACATGACCCGGGTCGTTTCCTAGCGACTGCGTCGCCCGCACCTCTTCCCATCCAGCCCCTCTTTCTTCCGGGTCCCTGCGCACCCGCGGTGCGCGCGGGAGCACCGCTTTTTTACTTTTATTTCCAATGACATGAAGATCACTATGAAGCGAAGTGCCATCGTCGCTACGACGGTATTGCTGGCCTGCCCGGCATCCCACGCGGAGAGCGGGGTCAATCTGTACGGGCTGATCTCGACCGGCATTGTGTATGCCAACAATCAGAACGGCCATTCCAACTTTCAGCTGGCCAATGGTCCGATGCAGACGCCGCGCTGGGGCATCAGGGGCGAGGAAGAACTGGGCAATGGCAACAAGGCTATCTTCACCCTGGAAAGCGGCTTCGCCATCGACACCGGCACCGCGTCACAGGGCGGGCGCATGTTCGGCCGGCAAGCCTTTGTCGGGTTGTCGTCGCAGGATCTGGGCACGGTCACGCTGGGCCGGCAATACGATCTTTCGGCGGCAACGCTGTGGCCGTATGAATCGGCGACGCAGTTCGCTGCCTTTGGCACCCACATTGGCGACAGCGACAACGTGTTCAACACGTTCCGCGTCAACAATACGATCGCCTACAAGAGCCCTTCCTACGGCGGCCTGCAGTTTGCCGGCATGTTCAGCCTTGGCGAGAAACCTGGCGACTTCCACTCGAACAATGCGTATAGCTTCGGCATATCGTTCAAGCGCAACGATCTTTCGCTGGGCGTGGCGTATGAGGAGCTGAACACGCCGAACAGCCCGAGTAACCAGTCGGGCGCGGTAGTTGGCGATTACGGCTTCACGTCCCCCTTCCTCACCAGCCTCGCGACCGGGGCCAAGGTTGACCGGCAGCGGATCATGGGCGCGGGGGGCGCCTATCAGTTCGGTCCGGTGGGCGTCTCGGTGCTGTACACCAACGTGCGTTTCAACTATCTCGACAATACGAGCCTGACGGTCAACAACGGTGAACTCTCCATTACCGACTACATCACGCCAAACCTGATGGTGGGGGCGGCCTATATTTATACGTGGGGCGACTACCGCCCGATGGACAACAGCCCGAAATGGCATCAGGTCAACCTCGGCGCAGACTATTTCCTCAGCAAGCGCACCGACCTGTTCCTGGTCGGCATCTACCAGCACGCGGCAGGCGACGCCACGTATGCCCAGATCTACACACTCTCCCCGTCCTCGACCAAGACCCAGGTGTCGGCCGTGGCGGGGATCCGGCATAAGTTCTAAGGCGCTTGCGCACTGCCTGGCCCTCAGGCAGGCATCAGCATCACCAGCGTCAACCCCGGCGCGGCAGCCGGCACCAGCGTGAGTTGCTCGAAATGCAGCAGCCCGCGCCGCGGATGGCGAAAGCCGCGGCGGCCGCCCTGGCGTTCTTCCACGTCCTGCGACAGCCAGTCCGCGCGGAACACTTGGCTCTCGGCAAGCAAGCCTTCCACCAGCGCCCGCGTCGGCGGGTCTTCGGCATGGCGGATGCTGTGCGCGCGGAATTCAGCCACCAGCCGTGCCGCCCGGTGCGGCCAGTCTTCCACCAGCGCCTGCAAGCCCGGCGACAGGAACATGCTGCGCAGCAAATTGCGCTCGGCGCTGGCGGGATCGAGCCAGCCGACGAACAGGTCGGCCGCGGCGGCATTCCAAGCCAGCGCGTTCCACTGCCGGTCCAGCAGATAGGCCGGCCCGGCGATGGCTTCCACGCTGGCCAGTACCGTGGCCGGCACGTGTTCGTCCTGCGCCTGCATCGGATCGCGCCGGCCGGCCAGCTCGAACAGATAGGCCCGCTCCGCGCGCGACAGCCGCAGGGCGGCGGCCAGGCTGGCGAGCGCGCGCGCCGACAGCGCCACGGGCCTGCCCTGCTCCAGCCACGTGACCCAGGTGGCGCTGAGGCCCGACAGCTGCGCCAGTTCCTCGCGCCGCAAGCCCGGCGTGCGGCGCCGGCGGCCCGGCGCCAGCCCGACGTCTTCCGGGGCCACGCGCTCGCGATGCGCGCGCAGGAAGCGGCCCAGCACGGCCTCGCGCGTGAGTTCGCGTGCGCTGGCGGCATCGGGTGCACCGGGGGACTGGCCGGACGATTCGGCTGGTGTGTCGTGATCGATCATGGACTGGGCGGAACGGGCAGGAGGCAACCCGCCAGGTTGGAAACTGGTGCGTTTTATACCAGGATAAAAGCCTGACTTGTACCGGGAGAACAGCCTGCTACAGTACGTCGAACCCGTTAAGCGGGCAAGCACCGAATCCCTGCAAATCCCTTCACTAGAATTCACCAGCGGCCATCGCCGCCAGGAGAGCCTCATGCAACAACAAGAACTCGTTGCCGCCCAGTTCGGCGCCACCGCCAGCGCCTACCTCACCAGCGCGGTCCACGCCCAGGGCGCCGACCTGCAGCAGCTTGCGCAGGAACTGGCAAGCCTGCCAGCGGCGCGGGTGCTGGATCTGGGTTGCGGGGCCGGCCATGCGAGCTTCGCGGCGGCGGGGGTTGCAGCCGAAGTGACGGCTTACGATCTGTCAGCCGAAATGCTGGCGGTAGTGGAAGGGGCAGCCCGCGACAAGGGCCTGGCCAACATCCGCACCCGTCAGGGCGCGGCGGAATCGCTGCCCTTCGGCGATGCCAGCTTCGATGCGGTGATCTCGCGCATGAGCGCCCACCACTGGCGCAACGTGCCGGCAGCGCTGGCGGAGATGCATCGCGTGCTCAAGCCGGGCGGCAAAGTCGTGCTGATCGACATTGCCGGCTCGGAAGACCCGCTGCTCGACACCTGGCTGCAATCGGTGGAACTGCTGCGCGATCCTTCCCATATCCGCGACTACACCGGGCCTGCCTGGCAAGCCATGCTGGAGGCAGCGAGCTTCAGCGCCAGCGTGTCCCCGGTCTGGCGCATCGAGCTTGAGTTCTCCACCTGGGTGCAGCGCATGCGCACGCCTCCCGTGGCAGTGGCCGCGATCCAGCACTTGTGGCAACTGGCGCCGGCGGAAGTACGTGACCACTACCTGGTCAAGCAGGATGGCAGCTTTGCGCTGGAAGCGGTGATGCTGACGGCCTCGCGCAGATAAGCCTGCCGACCGCCGGAGGCTACGGCATGGCTGGCTCGGCCGGCAGCGGCAGGCTCCGCACCATCTGCCAGACGGCCGCCGCCGATGGCGACAGGGAGCGGTCTTCCCGGCAGACCATGACGATGCGGCGTTCCTCTCGCGGCGTCAGCGGCCGCCAGACCAGCGGCGACGCGGCGGGCAGCGGCAGCGAGAACGAGGGCAGCACCGAGGCGCCGATGCCGGCCTCTACCATGCCGAACACGCTGGCCGAATGCCCCAGCTCCTGCACCACGTTGGGCGATATGCCGTGACTGGCGAAGATACGGTCGATCAGGGGCCGGCTGCCCGAGGCGAAATCGAGCAGCACCAGCGGCATGCCATCGAGCGCCGACCACGGCACGGAGTCGGCGTCCGCCAAGGGGTGATCGCGCCGGCACACAAAGCAGAACGGATCGGTGGCCAGCGGCGCGATGGTCAGCCCTTCGGGCGCTTGCGGATCGATCAGCACGCCGAAATCCACCGCCCCCGCCCGGATCTGCTCCAGGCCGTCAGCCTGCACGTTATCGCGAATGCTGAGACGGATATCCGGATACTGGCGCGCGCAAGCCGACACATAGAGCGGCATCAGGCGGGCCGAAATCGTGGGCGCACTGGCAATCACCACGCGGCCGCGATAGCGCTCGCCGAGTTGCCGCGTTTCTTCCAGCGTGTCGTCCAGCTGGCCAAGCAGGCGTTCAATCGCCGGCGCCAGCGCCTGCCCCGCATCGGTCACCACCACCTCCCGCGTGGTGCGGTCGAGCAAACGTACCCCAAGTGCTTCCTCAAGCTCCGCCACGCCGCGGCTGACCGCGGGCTGGGTCAGGCCGACGGCATCCGCGGCACGGCTGAAACTGCCATGCCCGACCACGGCAAGAAAGACGCGCAACTGGCGCAGGGTGTAATTCATGCGTCTATGAGATGAATGGATGCGATAAATGAATTTGCATTCTAGGCTTCGCTGGCGTCCAATACTAGGCGAAACCCTAATCCAACCTTGCAGTCATGTCCGCCATCCTCTCACCCCTCAAGAAAATCTACGACCTGATCGACGGATTCGTATTGATCATGCTCACCGCCATCGGCATCGCGCTGCTGGCACCGGAACTCGGCGCCGGCGACGGCCCGCTGCACCTTGGCATGGTGACCAACCTGGGCGTGGCCCTGGTCTTCTTCCTGCACGGCGCCGCCCTCTCGCGGGACAAGCTGGTGGCGGGCGCGCGCCACTGGCGCCTGCATGCCTTCGTGCAGGGCTTCACCTATGTCGTCTTCCCGGTGGTCGGGCTGGCGCTGATGTTCGGCCTGCGCAACGCGCTGCCCGCCGAACTGCTGCTGGGCGTGTTCTACCTGTGCGCGCTGCCGTCGACTGTTTCCTCCTCGGTGGCGATGACCTCGATGGCGCGCGGCAACGTGCCTGGCGCAATCTTCAATGCCACCATCTCCGGCCTGATCGGCATGGCCGTCACGCCGCTGCTGATGGGCCTGGTGATCAGCGCCAGCGGTTCCTCGATGCCGCTGGGCAAGGCGCTGACCGGCGTGGCGCTGCAACTGCTGCTGCCGTTCGCGCTGGGCCAGCTGGCCCGCCCGCTGATCGGCAGCTGGCTGGCCAAGAAGAAGCAGATCACCAGCAAGATCGACCGCGGCGTGATCGTGCTGATCGTCTATTCCTCGTTCTGCGACGCCACGGCCGCCGGCCTGTGGCACAAATACAGCTGGGAAACCATCGGTGCCGTGATGGCGCTCGCCGCCGTGCTGCTGGTGGTGATCCTGGCCACCACCACCTTCACCGCGCGCCGCCTCGGCTTCTCGGTGGAAGACGAGATCACCGCGGTGTTCTGCGGCTCCAAGAAGAGCCTGGCCAACGGCATCCCGATGGCCAAGATCCTGTTTGCCGGCCACCCGGCGCTGGGCCTGCTGGTGCTGCCGCTGATGGTCTATCACCAGTTGCAGCTGATCGTATGCTCGGTGATCGCCTCGCGCTACGCCAGCCGCGACGCGCTGCCTGAAGGCGCTGCCGCCCGCGCCTGAGTTACACCCCGCTCCGATGAAAAACGGCCGGCAAAGTGATTGCCGGCCGTTTTGTTTTTTGCCCCGCCCTTTACCCCTTACACCGACGGATTCTTCGAGAGCGGCGGATTGCGCGCGAAATAATTGCGGATGCCGCGCAGGATGGCATTGGCCAGTTGCTCCTGGTGGCTCTCGTCGTTGAGCTTGCGCTCTTCGTCCGGATTGCTGATGAACGCCGTCTCGACCAGGATCGAGGGAATATCCGGCGCCTTCAGCACGGCAAAGCCCGCCTGCTCCACGCTGCCCTTGTGCAGCCGGTTGATGCCGCCGATCTCCGCCAGCACGGCCTTGCCCACCTGCAGGCTGTCGTTGATCTGCGCGGTGGTGGACAGGTCCAGCAGCACGCGCGCCACCTGGGCATCCTTGTTGCCCATATTGGCGCCGCCGATCAGGTCGGAGGCATTTTCCTTGTTGGCCATCCAGCGCGCGGCGCTGCTCGATGCGCCGCGCTCGGACAGCGCGAACACCGAGGCGCCCTTGGCTTCCGGCGACAGGAAGGCATCGGCATGGATCGACACGAACAGGTCGGCCTGCACCCGGCGCGCCTTCTGCACACGCACATTGAGCGGCACGAAGAAGTCCGCGTCGCGCGTCATCATGGCGCGCATATTGGGCTGCGCATCGATCTTGGCACGCAGGCGGTGCGCGATCTGCAGCACCACGTCTTTCTCGCGTGAGCCGGACGCGCCGGTGGCGCCGGGATCCTCGCCACCGTGGCCGGGATCGATCGCCACCGTCAGCAGGCGGCGCATCTTGAAGGGACGGTCCGCCGGCGGGTTGTTGGCCGGCAGGGACGGAGGCGGATTGTTCTGTGCCAGCGGCGGGACGGATGCCGCAACTGACGGTGCCGGCGGCTTGGGCCGGGTGGCGGCCATCGGCGGCAAGGCGGGCACCGGGTTGGCGCCCTTGTCGTCGAACTTGCGCACCAGCGCGCCGATAACGTCCTCCTCGCTAGTGGCAGGCGCGCCAGACACGCCGTCCGCGCCGGCCGGCGGCTGCGTGGCGGCAAAGCGGCGCTGCTTGTCTTCGGTATCGCGCACCAGCTTCCACAGGGGGTCGGGCGGGTTGACCGGATACAGGTCGAACACCAGGCGGTTGCGGTAGCTGCCGATCGGCGCCAGCGTAAACACCTGCGGCGAGACGTCTTCCTTCAGGTCGAACACCAGCCGCACCACGCGCGGGCGGTTTTGTCCCACGCGCACGGTCTGGATATAGGGGTCGTTGGAGGTGATCTTGGCCACCAGCTCGCGCAGGGTCGGCGACAGATCCAGGCCATCGATGTCCACCACCAGGCGGTCGGGGCCGTGGACCATCTGGTGGACGGCGGCCAGCGGCGCGTCGGATTCGATGGTGACGCGGGTGTATTCCTCGGCGGGCCAGACCCGCACCGCGACAATGCCGGCGCCAAAAGCGATCTGCGGTCCGGCCAGTGTCAGCACCACGGTGCCGGCACTCGCCTTGAGGCACTGCGCCAGCCATTTACGGCGGGCCAGCTGGATATCGTCGGGGCGGTCGGTGGCGAGTCGCTTGATCAGCATGCGCAAAGCAGGATAAGTCCAGTCTGAGTATAGGCACTAAGCGTAACGATACGGCGTTCGGCCGCGTCGTCGGCGTCGCTTGTGTCCGATTGGAGCAACAGGTGCAGGTCAGGTTCCCCAAGCAGGCGGCCGGCCTTCTCCGGCCATTCCACCAGGTTAACGGCCGGTTCGGCAAAACAATCGCGAAAACCGGCGTCGGCCCATTCCTCCGGATCGGCGAAACGGTACAGGTCGAAGTGATAGGCGGTCAGCGGCGAGCCATCGGCGCGCGTGACCGTGTAGGGTTCGCACAGCGTGTAGGTAGGGCTGCGCACCTTGCCCGCATGGCCGAGCGCGCGCAGGATGGCGCGCGACAGCGTGGTCTTGCCGGCGCCGAGGTCGCCCGAGAGCTGCAGGTGCACGGTCTGCGGCGGCAGCTTGCGCACGGCATCGGCCAGCGCCGCGCCCAGCCGGGCCGTGGCCGCTTCGTCGGGCAGGTTGAGTGTGCGTTGTTGGAGCAGGGGCATTGCGTACAATTCGGGAATGATCGACCGAGCAGCCCAGGCGCCAGCCGCCTCGCCCCCTCCTGCCAGCGGCTCCGACCCTCGGGGCGAGCCTGGCACCGGGCCGTCCCTTGCACGTCCGGGCACGGACGCCGCGGGGCTGGCGGACCTGGCGCGCTCGATCCGGGCCTGGGGCGCGGAGCTTGGCTTCGACGCGGTCAGCATCGCCGAAGTGGATCTCAGCCGGGCTGAGGCAGGATTGATGGCGTGGCTGGCGCAGGGCTACCACGGCGACATGGATTATATGGCGAACCACGGCCTGCGGCGCGCCCGGCCCGCCGAACTGGTGCCCGGCACGGTACGTGCCATCGTCGCGCGCATGCCTTATTTGCCTGCTGCGGGCCCCGACGACTGGCGCGCACACGAATTCGCCCGGCTCGATGACCCCGCCACCGCCGTGATCTCGCTCTATGCGCGGGGCCGCGACTATCACAAGGTGCTGCGCAACCGCCTGCAGCAGCTCGCCAGCCGCATCGAGGCCGCCATCGGACCGTTCGGCTATCGCGTGTTCACCGATTCGGCGCCGGTCATGGAGGTGGCGCTGGCCGCCCAGGGCGGGCTGGGCTGGCGCGGCAAGCACACGCTGCTGCTCGACCGCGAAGGCGGCTCGATGTTCTTCCTCGGCGAGATCCTGGTGGATGTGCCGTTCCCGGCCGACGCGCCGGAGCCGGGCCACTGCGGCAATTGCCGACGCTGCATCGATATCTGCCCGACCCAGGCCATCCTGGAGCCTTACCGGATCGACGCGCGCCGCTGCATCTCCTACCTGACCATCGAGCACAAGGGCGCCATCCCCGAGGCGCTGCGCGCGCCGATGGGCAACCGCGTGTATGGCTGCGACGACTGCCAGCTGGCCTGCCCCTGGAACAAGTTCGCCCACCGCGCCACGCTGCCCGACTTCGACGTGCGCAATGGCTTCGACGCGCCCGACATGGCCGAGCTGTTCGGCTGGACCGAGGCGGAATTCAACCAGCGGCTGGAAGGCAGCCCGATCCGCCGCATCGGCCACGAACGCTGGCTGCGCAACCTGGCGGTGGGGCTGGGCAACAGCCTGCGCGCGGCAAGTGCCGGCGGCGACGCGGCGCTGGCCGCCCGCATACGCGCCGCGCTGGCGGCGCGCCAGCCTGAGGCCAGCCCGCTGGTGCGCGAGCATATCGACTGGGCGCTGGCGCAGGATCGCGCCGCCGAGGCCCGCGCTAGCTGACCAGAGACAGCCAGAACGGCGTGGTGACGATGGCCAGCACGGTCATGACGGAAATCGTCGCCGCCACCATTGGCCCGTTGCCGCCCATGCGTACGGCCAGGATATAAGCGCTCGACGCGGTCGGCAGCGAGGCAAACAGCACCACGATCTGCGACTGCAACCCGGTCAGCGGCAACATCCGCCCCACCGCCCAGGCAAAGCAAGGCATGGCCAGCAGCTTGACCCCGCTCCACCACGCCACCGGCCCCATCGCGCCCGTGGCGCCGCTCATCTGCAGGCCGGCCCCTACCGTCATCAGGCCCAGCGCGGTCGATGCGGAGCCGAGCCGGTTCAGCGTCATCGCCACCACTTCCGACGGGTGCAGGCCGATCAGGTTGGTCAGCAGGCCGCCAGCGGTGGCCAGGATCAGCGGGTTGCGCGCCAGCTCCCGCCACAGCCGGGTTTCGCCGTGGCGGGCCAGCGCCCAGACCGCGGCCACATTGCAAAGCGGCACCGTGCAGCCCACGATCACCGCCATCATGGCCAGCCCCTCGCTGCCGCCCAGGCGCGCGGCCAGGGCCAGCCCGATATACGAATTGAAGCGGAATGCGGTCTGCAGTCCGGAGGCGAAATCCAGCGGTTCGGGCCGCAGCACCCATTTGACGGCATAGCCGCCCACCATGCCAAATGCCGTGGTCAGCAGCGCCAGGCCGAGCATGGCCGAGGTGGAGGAGAAATCGAACTTGGCGCTGTTGGTGGACTGCAGCAGCAGCGCGGGGAACAGCACGAAGTACACCAGGCGCTCCACGCCCGACCAGAAGGCCCGATCGAACGCGGTGTAGCGCACCAGCAGCCAGCCTATCAGGATCAGGCTGAAATCCGGCACCAGCAAGAGAGCAGAAGACATCGTCTCGTTTTATTTATTGTGATGGCCGCCGCGTCACGCCAAGTGCAGACTAGGGCAGATACCAATTGGTATTGTTTCAGAAATCGACGAATATGGCACGTTCCGTCGTACCGTCCAGCTTCCATGTTTTCCCGTCGTATCCCGTCCGCGCGTGCATCGCTGCGCCGCCGCGCCAGCCAGCTGGCGCTCACCTTCTGCGTGGGCGCGGCCTTGGCCATGCCGCCGGGGCACGCGCGCGCCAACGTTGTCGAGGGGATGCGCATCGACGATGCGATCCGTGTCGGCGGCAAGGAACTGCAGCTCAATGGCACCGGGCTGCGCTCGGCGTTCATTCTCAAGGGCTATGTGGCCGCGCTTTACCTGCCGGAAAAGGCGCGCAACGCCACCGTGGTGCTGGGCGGCCACGGTCCCAAGCGCCTGCAGATCCGGCCGCTGCGCGAAGTCGCACCCGATACCTTTATCAAGGCGCTGAACGACGGGCTTCGCGAAAACCACAGCGAGATCCAGCTACAGCGGCTATCCGACCGCATGCTCCAGCTCAGGCAGACCATGGAGCAGATGGGCACGGCCCGCAAGGGCGACGTGATCAATTTCGACTTCTCGCCCGATGGCGGCACCATGGTCGCCATCAACGGCACGCCGCGCGGCAAGCCGATCCCGGGCGAGGATTTCTACCAAGCGGTGCTGCGCGTTTTCCTTGGCGACCATCCGGTCGACCGGGAACTCAAGCGCGGACTCCTGGGCGGCTGACCCCAAGGGCGGCTAAAGAGCCCGCCCGCCAGAACTCACGCCGCCGGCCTCGCCGCTCCGCCACCGCGGATGCCTGGCCGGCGTTCTTTACCTAGGGCGGGATATCCCCGCCCGGTCTTTTGACGGGAGACACGATCTCATGCAATCCAGCAAAATCGCACTGGCCCTGGGCCTGGCAGCCGCCGCCACCCTGGCGCAGGCACAAAGCTTCCCGAGCAAGCCGATCCGGCTGATTATCCCGTTCGCGCCCGGTGGGACCACGGATATCGTGGGCCGTGGCGCGGCCGACCAGATGAGCCGTATCCTGGGCCAGCCCGTGGTGGTGGAAAACCGCGCCGGCGGCGGCGGCTCGATCGGCGCCGACGCCATCGCCAAGGCCGCGCCCGACGGCTACACCATCGGCATCTCCACCGTGTCCACCATGGCGGTCAACCCGGCTTGCAATCCCAAGCTGTCGTATGACCCGATCAAGGACTTCAAGCCCATCACCAACCTGGCCAACGTAGCCAACGTGATCGCGGTCAACCCGAATTTCCCGGCCAAGGACTACAAGGAGTTCCTGGCTGCGCTGAAGGCCAATCCGGGCAAGTATTCGTACGCCACATCCGGCACCTGCGCCTTCGGCCACATGCTGGGCGAGCAGTTCAAGGTCTCGACCAAGACCTTCATGGTCCATATCCCCTACCGCGGCGCGGGCCCGGCACTGAACGACGTGCTGGCCGGCCAGGTGCCCATCATGGTCGACAACCTGCCCTCCTCGATGCCTTACATCAAGGCCGGCAAGCTGCGCCCGATCGTGGTGGCATGGAACAAGCGGATCGACGCGCTGCCGAATGTGCCGACCTTCGGCGAACTGGGCCTGAAGGAGCCGAACGACCCGGCCTGGTACGGGCTGGTGGCCCCGGCCGGCACGCCTGACGACGTCATCAAGAAGCTCAATGAAGCCGCCGTCAAGGCACTGCAGGACAAGGACTTCCAACAGCGCCTGCGCGCCGCCGGCGCCGAACCCTCGGGCAACACCCCGGCGGAGCACTCGGCCGAGATCAAGAAGGAATTTGAAAAGATGAAACACCTGGTCAAGGTGCAGAACATCAAGCTGGAGCAGTGATACCGCTCCTGCCTGCATGAACGCCAGGCTTCAGCGCATCGTTGGCCCTCGATATGGGGGCCTTTTTATTTGGCGGGCATTTGCGCCCCGGTGCCGCTTATTCGAGCGTGACGTTGGCGGACTTGATCACCCCCGCCCACATCTTGCGGTCCTGCGCCAGGAAGCTGGCGAAGTGCTCAGGCGTATCGCCCACCGGTTCGGAGCCGAACTCCGCCAGTTTCTTCTTCACCTCCGGCCGCGCCAGCGCTTTCACCAGTTCCTTGTTGAAGCGCTCCACGACCGGCTTTGGCAGGTCCCTGGGGCCGAAAATGCCCTGCCAGGTGGGCATGTCGAAGCCCTTGAGCCCGCTTTCCGCCAGCGTCGGCACGCCGGGCAACAACGCGGAGCGCGTGCTGCCGGTGACCGCCAGCGCCTTGACCTTGCCAGCCTGGACCAGGCTGGCTGCCGTGGTGATATTGTCCACGGTCATGGCGATATGCCCGCCCATCAGGTCGGTGATGACCGGGGTGGCGCCCTTGTACGGCGCATGGACCATGTCGATCCCGAGCCGGTGCAGCATGGTCTCGGCGATCAGGTGATTGGACGTGCCGACGCCCGACGTGCCGAAGGTGGCCGACGGGGTCCGCTTCACGTAGGCGACGAAGTCGGCCATGTTCCGCACCGGCAAGGTGGGGGCGACGATCACCACATTGGGTTGCGTGGCGAGCATCACGATGGGCGTGAAATCCTCCACCTTGTAGGGCGTTCCCTTGGGATTGAGCAGATGGCTCACGGCCATCGCGCCAGCGGCACCCATGCCGATGGTGTAGCCATCCGCCGGGGACTTCGCAACCTTGTCGGCGGCGATATTGCCACCGGCGCCGGGCACGTTCTCCACCACCACGGGAACCCCAAGGCTGTCCGACAACGGCGCCTGCACCAGCCGCGCCAGCAGGTCCGCCGAGCCGCCCGGCGCAAAGCCGACCAGCAGCCGTACCGGCCTGGCTGGCTTCCACTCCTGCGCCTGCGCAACCGATACCGTCGATACCGCAGCCATGCCTACGCCCACCGTCAGCAAGCCGCGTAGCAGCGGCCGCATGCGTTTCACCAGCTTTTCCATCTTGAGTCGCGCTCCAGCTATGTCATGGGCAATGGGTAACAGGTCTGCCGGGTTGCCCGCACCCCGGTTAGTCGGCTTATGCCCGCGCGGCATCAGTGCGATCGAGCACCTGCGCCAGCACGGTGGCCACCATGCGGTTCGACAGCAATACCGGTGCCTGCGCATGCCGCGCCACCTCAAGGCGCATCGCCTCGGTAAAGCCCATGCAATGCATGACGATCAGGTCGCAGCCGCGCAGTGCTTCGCCGGCCTGCGCGAAGCGTCCGCTCATGGCATCGAGATAGGGCGAGGCGTGGGTCACGCGCAGCTCGCAAGGCACCGGCTGGATCAGGTGGAAGTCCTTCACCTGCGCTTCCAGCGGCAGCACGATGCCAAGACGCTTGCAACCCGACGCAAGCGCCACGGTGAGGTGATCCACGACCTGCTGGGGTTCCACCACCAGCGTGTTCAGCGGTGGCAGCGCCGTGCCGGTGCATAGCGGCACCAGCACGTCGAAGCGGCCGTCGTCCAGCGATTGCAGCAGCCGCGCGAGGCGCGCTTGCGCAACGGGCTTGCCGATCACCGCCTGGCTGCCGTCGCGCATGCGGGTGGCAAAGCGATACTCGCCGGCGCCCGGCGCCATTGCCGCGATGCCGGCGGCGTCCAGCGCGTCGAGAATGCCGAACTCCTCCGCCGCCACTGGCATGCGAAGGTCGGCCATCATCTGCGGCACCACATCCACGCGCGGCGACTGCCCGATGGTGACGAATCCCACGCGCGGTTCACGGCGGGCCGGCATCATGCTTCACGCCCCACCGTTTGCAGATGGGCCAGCGAGCCGTAGCGGCGCAGCAATTCGGCCCACTCGGCTTCATCGTAGAAGGCGCAGTTGCCCGGGCCGAACAGTTTGGCCACTTCGATGCAGAAGCGCGTGGCCACGTCGAGGTCGAAGGCGTTGGTCACGCCGGTGGCGCAGCCTGGCACCGTGGTCTGCGCGGTCAGCGCCACGCCGATCACGGGCGCGGTGGTGACGATGCCCGGCTGCATGATGGAGTTGACGTGCCAGAGGCCGTTTTCGTACGGCGTGATGTCCTGCGTGGTCAGCGGCAGCACGGCCGGCAGTTCGCCGCTGACCCAGCCCATCACGTCCAGCATGCGCTCGGGCAGGCGCAGCAGCCAGCCCTCCTTGGCCACCGGCGTGAGCGCCACGCCGCGGCGGTTGACGAAGCGGTTGCCCCGCGTGGTGTCCACCGACAGGATGGCGGCCATCCCGGCATGGACCTCATGCGACATCATCCTGCGCATCGCGAAAGGCGATTTCATCATCGGTACCGGATGATGCGGCCGCGTGGCCGCGTGTGGGCAGATATGGGTGTGAATCCGCACCGGCCCGGCCAGCACGTCGCCGGCGGCAGCCATGTCGGCCAGCTTGAGCGCGGTGGCAATCGCAACGATGGCGCCATCGGCATCCGAAACCAGCCCGGTCACGGCGGGGCGCGCACCCACGCCCCCGAGCCGCCCGACCAGGCCAAGCGCGGGCAAGCCGGGGTCCCGGCCAGGCAGCGTGCAGGCGAGGAAATCCGTATACAGCCCGCCCTCTTCCACGCGCGTGACAATGACATCGGCCACGCCGCGCGCACGCAGCAGCGCGGCGACCGTCTCGCCGTCGACCGTTGCCGCCGAGAGCAACTCGATCGACTCAATGACCTGCTTCATCGACATCCTGCCTGACCTCCCGCGACTCGCGCGCTCATTTCCAAATGGCCCTGCCCTGCTTACTCTGGAAGCACCAGTGCGCCCGGCGCAACGTCCCAGGTGGACGGCCCCTTGAACCAGCGCGCCTGGTGCGGCCCGCCCATGTCGAACCGCTCGCCGGAAACGCGCAGCCAGTTGCCCTCCGGCAAGCCCAGCACGGGCATATGCGGCACCAGCGTGGTGAACTCCGCCAGGCGTTGGTCGCGCGTTTCCCCGCGGAAACCAGGCACGGTGAGATTGAAGTAGTGCGGATTGATCTGGAACGGCACCAGCCCGAGCGCGTCGAAGCCGCCCGGATAGACCACCGGCATGTCATTGGTGGTGCAAATGCTCGGGCAAGCCAGATTGGATCCCGCGCTCCAGCCCAGATAACGGGCGTGTCCGGCGGCAACCCGCGCGCAGATCGCGGCAAGCAGTCCGCGTTCGCGCAGGCATTGCAGCAGGCGGAAGGTATTGCCACCGCCGACCACGATCAGCTCGGCCGTTTCGATGGCGGCAATGGCGGCCCCCGCATCGGCCGCGCGATGCAGCGAGTGCGTGGCCAGGCCCAGCGGCGACAGCGCATCGCGCACCAGGCCTTCGTAGGCGTCCCATTCGCGCGTCACGCCCGCGAAAGGAATGAAGCATGCCTGCCGGCGTCCGCCGGCCAGTTCGGCGATCGCGCCGTGTGCATGGACGAGGTACCCCTCGTCGCTGCTTGAATTGCTCAGTAACAGTAATTCCATGGGAGTTCGGGGATCTTCTACGTTATTCATATGTGGGCGCCGACGTTTCGAGCCACAGCGGATCGCCAATGCGCTGGCCGAGGGCAGCTACCGCCTCCACCAGCGCGTCGCGCAGCGCCTGCGCCTGCTCCTGGCCGACCTGCATGGCGGTAAAGGACAAGCACAGGCCGCGCAAGTCACCCGACGCCGGATCGGCAATCGTGGTGGCAACCGCGCCAATGCCCGGCATCCCTTCGTTGATGGCGATCGCGCTGCGCTCGGCGCGCGCGGCCGCCACGCGCTCACGCAATTCCCCCAACGTCGCGGGGCATCCGGCGGGGGCATCCGGCAGCTTCTTGCCGGCCGACTTGCCATAGCGCTCGCTGAACGCCTCGCCGGACAGGCGCGACAGCAGCACACGCCCCATCGCCGTGGTGAAGGCGGAGCGGCGCGTACCGGGCGGAGACAGCACCTGGACGGGATTGCTGCCGTTCAAGCGCTGCAGCACCACGGTGTCGGTGCCGTCGAGCATGGAAAGGTAGGCGGTAAAACCGGTGGTTTCCGAGAGCGCCGCCAGCACGTCGCGGCATTGCTCGTCGAAGGGATGTGCCTGGGTGGCCGCTTGCGCCGCGCGGATCAGCAGTACGCCAGGGCGATAGCGCCGCGTGGCCGGATGCATCTCCAGTAGGCGGTATTTCACCATTTGGGCGAGCAGGCGCGACGCGGAACTCTTGGCCAGGCCGAGTTCGTCGGTGATGTCGTTAAAGACAATCTCGTGGCGGCCCTGTTCGAACAGGCCCAGCACGCTTTCGACGCCTTCAAGAATGCTCATGCGGGATCTTTTCCTTCGGGCCGCACCCGTCATCCGGAGGTACGGCCGGCTAGAATTTCTTGTTCCGTTTTTCGGAACCTTAGTTCCGTTAAATGGTTGTTCGGAAAAATTCTAGCGGTATTGAAGGAAAGATTCAACAGATGCTGCGCCGTATGGCTGCCGTTCCGGCCCCGTCAGGCCGGAACGGCCATCTTGCCCAGCAGCGCCTCCACCTCCGCAACCGTGGGCGAATATGCCCCCGCCCGCGTAGCCGCCACCGCCGCACTAGCCGCCGCCCATCGCGCCTGCCGCGCCAGCGTCGCCTCAGGATCCAGCAGCAATCCCGCCATCCACCCTCCCATGGCGGCATCGCCGCAGCCCACGGTGTCGACCACATCGACGGCAAACACCGGCTGCTCGCAAACCTCATCCCCATGCAGCAGCGTCATGCCATCGGCGCCGCGCGTCAGCAGCACGCTCGCGCGCGGGGCCAGCGCCCTGAGCGCGGCCAGCGCGGCGTGTTCGTCGAGCGCCGGATACAGGCCGCGCAGGTCCTCGTCCGAGACCTTGATGTAGTCCGCCAGCCCGGCGAGATGCGCAAAGACCGCCTGGTACGCCGGCGCGCGCATGGGCGTGCGGAAATTGGGGTCGAAGGCGATGCGCTTGCCCACTGCCGCTGCCTGCGTGGCTTCTTCGCACAGGCGCGCGGCCAGCGGCTGGCGCGCCAGGCTCAGCGAGCCGAAGTGCACCGTGCGCGCGGCCTGGCGCCAGCCCTGCGGCAGACGCGCGGGATCGAAATAGAGATCGGCGCTGTCGCCGCCGACGAAGAAGTACTGCGGCGGGTGCTGCGCGCCGACAAAAGCCAGCAGCGGCGAGCGTTCGACGCGCTGCAGGAAACGCAGGTCAAGGCCGGCGTCCTCGCTGGCCAGGGCGAGCTGGTCGCCCAGCGTATCGCAACTGATCGCGCCGGCGAACGCGGTGGGAATGCCCAGGCGCGCGCCCACGCGGGCTACGTTCCAGCATGAGCCGCCGGGCAGGCCGAGCCAGTCCCGGCCGCCCTGGTGGACCATATCGGTCAACGCCTCGCCGAAGACGACGTACGCAGGCCATGGTGTCGTTGTCATTGCATCCTCTACTGTGTTGGATAGCCGCCGCGCGCCACGCCTCAGCCTTGCCACGCCGACGCCGCCGCCGCCGCCAGCGCACGCCGGATCAGGCCGGCGGTGGAAGCATCGTGGGGCCGCACCGGTCCGCCGTCGAGCTCGCAGGCGATCGGCGCAGCCAGTTGCTTGCCGAGTTCCACGCCCCACTGGTCGAACGAATTGATATTCCACAGCACACCCTGCACGAAGGTACGGTGCTCCGAGAGCGCAATCAGCGCGCCCAGGTGCCAGGGATCGAGCCGCTGCAGCAGCAACGTATTGCTGGGCCGGTTGCCTTCGAACACCATGTGCGGCACCAGCGCCTCGTCCCGCACGCCCAGCGCCCTGACCTCCTCGGCGGTGCGGCCGCGCAGCAGCGCCTCGCCCTGCGCGAAGCAGTTGGCAAGCAGCTTGCCGTGGTGGCCGGGCATCGGGTGCGCCGGTTCGAGCGCGGCGATGAAATCCACCGGCATCCAGTGCGAACCCTGGTGCACCATCTGGAAGTAGGCATGCTGGCCGTTGGTGCCGGTGGTGCCCCACACCACGGGCGCGGTGCCTTGCGCGGCGGCAGCGCCGTCGAGCTGCACGGACTTGCCGTTGCTCTCCATCTCAAGCTGCTGCAGGAAGGCCGGCAGCAATTCGAGCGGCTCGCAGTACGGCGCCACGCAGCGGCTGCCGGTGCCCAGGAAGCTGCGATACCAGACATCGAGCAGGCCGAGGATCATCGGCATGTTCCGCGGCGCGTCGGCCTCGGCGAAATGCCGGTCCATGGCGCGGGCGCCGTCGAGCAACTGGCGGAAGCGGTCGAAACCGACCGCCAGCGCAATCGACAGGCCCACCGCGGACCACAGCGAGAAGCGCCCGCCCACCCAGTCCCAGAACGGGAACATATTGTCGGGATCGATGCCGAACGCCACCACGGCCTTCCGGTTGGTGGAAACGGCGACGAAATGGCTGGCCAGCTGCGCCTGCGGCACGCCGTGGCGCAGGCACCAGGCGCGCGCGGTCTGCGCGTTTGCCATGGTCTCGAGCGTGGTGAAGGTCTTGGAGCAAACCACCACCAGCGTGCTGGCGGCATCCAGCCTCGCGAGCACCGCGGCGAGATCGCTGCCATCCACGTTGGCGACGAAATGCATGCGCGGCCCTCCGCTATCCAGGTGCGCGAGCGCGCGGCAAACCATGCGCGGACCCAGGTCCGAGCCGCCGATGCCGATGTTGACCACATCGGTTATCACGCGGCCATTCCAGCCGCGCCATGTGCCGCCGCGCACCGCGCCGGCAAAGCGTTCCATCTGCGCCAGCACCGCGGCCACGTCGCCGGCCACCGGCACGCCCTGCGCATGGAAGCCATCCTCCGGCCACGCGCGCAGCGCCATGTGCAGCGCGGCGCGGCGCTCGGTGGTATTGACCGCTTCGCCGCGGTACATCGCATCGCGCCGCGCGGCTACGCCCGCCTCGCTGGCGAGTTCGAACAGCAGCGCCATCGTGGTGTCGGTGACGCGGTTCTTGGCATAGTCCAGCGTCAGGCCGGCCGCCTCGGCCACGAAGCGGGCACCGCGGGCTTCGCCCTGCTCACCGTCGAACCAGTCGCGCAGGTGGGCATCGCGGATGACTTGCGCATGTGCCTGCAGCCGTTGCCAGCTGGGCAGGTGATGGGACATATCGGACATTGGTTCAACTCCTGTACTCGCCGCCGCACGGGCAACAGGCAATAGTCAATTGGCAATTGGCCATCGCCAGTGCGGCGGTAATCCTCAAACTGACTTCACAGCTCTTCATGCCAGACCGCGCCATCGCGCGAAGGCAGCGCGCTCGACGCGGCCGGCCCCCAGGTGCCCGCGGTGTAGAGCTTGGGCGCGAGATTGCTCTGCGCCCATGCCTGCTGGATGGGCGCGACCCAGCGCCAGGCCTGTGCCTGTTCGTCGCGCCGCACGAACAGCCCGAGGCGGCCGCGGATCACGTCAAGCAGCAGGCGCTCGTAAGCCCCGGTCTTGCGCTCATGGCGACCGCCCTGCCCGCGCGGCAACATGCGTTGCAGATCCAGCGTGGCGGGCTGCAGCGCCTGGGTGTCGCCAGGATGCTTGACCAGGAAATGCAGGCGGATGCTTTCCTCCGGCTGCAGCGTGATCACCAGCCGGTTGCCGGGCTCGTGGTCGAGCGGGCGCGGGAACAGGGAATACGGCACGTCGCGGAACTGGATCACGATCTCGGCCACGCGCGACTGCATGCGCTTGCCGGTGCGCAGGTAAAACGGCACGCCGGCCCAGCGCCAGTTGGCGATCTCGGCCTTGATGGCGACGAAGGTTTCGGTCTGGCTGTCGGGCGAGACGGCCGGCTCGTTCACGTAGCCCGGCACCGCATCGCCGCTCGCCGCGCCGCGGCAGTACTGTCCACGCACCACTTTCTCGGCCACCTCGTTCAGCGCGATCGGCTTGAGCGCCTTCAGGATCTTCAGCTTCTCGTCGCGGATGGCGTCCTCGGACAGGCTGGAGGGCGGCTCCATCGCCACCATGCACAGCAGTTGCAGCAGGTGGTTCTGCACCATGTCGCGCAGCGCTCCGATGCCGTCGTAGAAGGCGCCGCGCTTTTCCACGCCGATTTCCTCGGCGATGGTGATCTGCACATCGCGCACCCATTCGCGCCGCCACAGCGGCTCGAACAGGACATTGCCAAAGCGCATCGCCATCAGGTTCTGCACCGATTCCTTGCCCAGGTAATGATCGATGCGATAGATCTGGTCTTCGGCAAAATGGCGCGCCACCGCGGAGTTGATCGCGTCGGACGAGGCCAGGTCATGGCCCAGCGGCTTCTCCAGCACGATACGCACGCCGGCGTGATTCAGCCCGGTGCGGGCCAGCTGGTCGCAGATCGGCACGAACAGGTGCGGCCCCGTGGCCAGGTAGAACACCACCACCGGCGCGGCGCGCGCGCGCACCAGTTCGGCCAGGGAATCAAAGCCCTCCGGCGCATTGGCATCCACCTGCAAGTAGAGAATGCGCTCGGCAAACGAGCGCCATGTCTCGGCGGCCGCGGCCGCCGGCAGCGCGGGACGCACCTTGGCCTCCAGCATGGCCAGGTAGGCTTCCTGGCCGAGCGGCTGGCTGCCCAGCGCGAGGATGCGCCCGCGCGGGTGCAGGGAGCCCACGCAGTGCGCGTCGAACAGCGCCGGCAGCAGCTTGCGCGTGGCCAGGTCCCCGGTGCCGCCGAACAGCACGAAGTCGAATTCGGGTACTGCGCCTACAGCATTGCTTTGCATCATGTCACCAGTCGGTTGGTTATTCGATTCATCGGTTTGAAGCGGGTTGGCGTGTCCCCTGGCCACGCTAGCGCGGCGCGGACCAGCCCTTGTAGTCGTTCACATTGGCGCGCGTAACCAATGTAGGCGGCAGCAACACGGTGCGGCTTGCGGGCGGCTTGCCGTTCATCAGCCCCACACCGATCTCCACCGCGGTGCGCGAGATGGCCCAGGGATCCTGGCTGGCCGAGGCCTCGACCAGCGTGTTGGCCTTGAGCGCGGCCTCGATATCGGGCGCGCCGTCGACCGAGGCGATCAGGATGCCGCGCCGGTTCAGCTGGCGCGCGGCCAGGTCGGCGCCGACCGCCTGCGGGTCGTTGATGGTGAACACCGCATCGACCTTGGGGAAACGGGTCAGGTAAAGCTGCATGACGTTCAGGCCGCCCTCGCGCGAGCCCTTGGCATCCTGGTCGTCGGAGAGCACATGGATGCCGGGGTGCTTGCCCAGCATGGTCTTGCAGCCCTTCACGCGATCCAGCACGGCGGACACCGGCGGGCCGTTCTGAATGATCAGGTTGCCGCGCCCGCCCAGCCGCTCGGCGAGGAAGCCGCAGGCAAGCTCGCCGGCCCGGGTGTTGTCGGTCTGCACCGTGGCGTCGGCGCCCGCGGCCGCCACGTCCACCGCCACCACCACGATGCCGGCCTTGCGCGCCTTCTTCACCGCCGGTTCGATGGCACGCGCATCGGCCGCGTTGATCAGGATCAGGTCCACCTTCGACACGATGAAACTGTCGATATGCGAGAACTGCTTGTTGAGGTCATAGTCGGCGGACAGCACCGTGACCTTGACCTCCGGGTTGATCTTCTTGGCCGCGGCTTCGGCGCCGTGCGCCAGCGCAACAAAGTACGGGTTGCCGAGCGAGCCGAGCGTGACGCCGACTTTCCTCAACGGCTTTTGCGCGGCCGCGGGCGCCGATGCCGGGTCCGGCGCGCCCTGCGCCGCCGCGCCGGTGCACAGTACGCTCATTGCCGCCAGCGCGAGTGCCGCCAGGTAATGCTTGGACATGTCGTATCTCCAGTAGCCGGTGTGTTCAGCGCAGCGCAAGCGCATCAGGTACGTGCCGAGCCCTTGCGGCGGTAGCGGTCGAGCGCCACCGCGCCGATGATCACCAGGCCCTTGATGATGTACTGCCAGATATCGGACACACCCAGCAGCACCAGCCCGTTGGACAGCACCGCGATGATCAGCGCTCCCACCAGCGTACCGACGATCGAGCCGGTGCCGCCGACGAAACTGGTGCCGCCAAGGATGACCGCCGCGATCGCGTCGAGCTCATACGACTGGCCCAGTTGCAGTCCGTTGGCTGCGTACAGACGCGAGGCGGACATCACGCCGCCGAGGCCGGACAGCAAACCCGAGACCGCATAGACGAACAGCAGCACGACCCACACCTTGATGCCGGACAGCCGCGCCGCTTCCGCATTGCCGCCCACCGCGTAGATCTGCAGGCCCAGCACTGTACGGCGCAGCACGAACCACGACACCGCCACCACGGCGAAGGCGATGATCACCAGCCAGGGCACGCCCAGCACCTCTGCATTGCCGATGAAGGCGAAGCCGATATCCGGGTTGTAGATCGTGCTGTCGTTGCCGACCAGCCGCGCCAGCCCGCGCACGGCGGTCAGCGTGCCGAGCGTAACAATGAACGGCGGCAGTTTCATGAAAGCGACCAGGGCCCCGTTGACGATGCCGAACAGCAAGCCGCACAGCAGCGCGGCCGGCACGCTCAGCATGCCTAGCTGCGGCGACAGCGATGCCAGCATCGCTACCACCGCCGAGATCGACAGGACCGACCCCACCGACAAGTCGATGCCGCCGGTCAGGATCACGAAGGTCATGCCCGCGGCCAGCACCATATTGATCGAAGCTTGCTGCGCGATGATCGACAGGTTCTGCCAGCCGGCGAAGTTCTCGGTGAGCACCGTGAAGCCGATGCACAGCAGCACCAGCACCGGCAGCATGCCGAGCGCGCGCAGGCGCTCCTGCGTGGTGATGCGGCCGAGGGACGTCGACGGCGCGGCCGGACCGGTGGAAGGAACGGGACGGGTGATGGATTCGTGCATGGTTGTCTCCTGCGCCGGCGGCTGCGGGAATCTGCAGGGCGGCGTCAATATCTCTCGCGGGTGGCGGAGAGGCTCCGCCCTGTCTCAGTGCAGCATGCTGCTTGTTGCGTTGCCGGCTGCAGCGGCATTGCCGGCTGCGGCCAATGGCGTGCCAACCCAGCCGGCCGCCGGCTGCGCCGCGCCCGTGGCCAGCGCAATGATGCGCTCCTGGGTCTCGGCGGCGCTGCTGGCGGGGCGGACCTCGCCGGCCAGCGCGCCTTCGCGCATGACCAGAACGCGATCGCACAGGCCCACCACTTCTGGCAGCTCGCTGGAAATCATCAGGATCGCCACGCCGCTCTCGGCCAGCGCGTTGACCAGGCGGTAGATTTCCGACTTGGCGCCGATATCCACGCCACGGGTGGGCTCATCGAGGATCAGCACGCGCGGCTGGATTTCCAGCAGCCGCGACAGCATCACCTTCTGCTGGTTGCCGCCCGACAGCGCCCCCACATTGACCTGCGCATGCGCGACGCGGATGCCGAGCGTGTCGATGGCCTCCGTGGTCCGCCGGCGCGCGGCCGGCCGGTTCAGGCGCCCGAGCCCGAGGGCATCGCGCGCGGCCACGATAAGGTTGATGTTCTCGTGCACGCTCTGGTCGAGAAACAGGCCTTGCAACTTGCGGTCCTCGGTCAGGTAGGCAATGCCGGCATCGATGGCCTGGCGCGGGCCGCCGGGCGGCAGCGTGACCAGCCCGGCCGGGCTTGCAATGCGCACCTCGCCGCGCGTACGCGCATCGGCGCCGAACACCAGCCGCGCCAGTTCCGTGCGGCCCGCGCCGACCAGGCCCGCCAGTCCCAGCACCTCGCCGGCACGCAGCTCGAAGCTGCAGCCCTTGACGCGCACCCCGTCCGCGACGTCGCGCACCGACAGCATCACCTCGCCCTGGCGCGACTGGCCATGCGTCTTGGTATAGAAGCCCGACAGGTCGCGCCCCACCATCATCTTGACCAGCGCCGCCTGCGACAGGTGATCGCGGTCCAGCGTGCCGACGAAGCAGCCATCGCGCAGCACCGTCACGCGATCGGCCAGCTCGTCGATCTCGGCCATGCGGTGGCTGATATAGAGGATCGCCATGCCTTCGCCGCGCAATTGGCGGATCAGCGCGAACAGGCGGTCCGTCTCGTGCGTGGACAGCGGCGTGGTGGGTTCGTCCATCACCAGGATGCGCGCTTCGAAGTGCACGGCACGCGCAATCTCGACCAGTTGGCGTTGTGCGATCGACAGGCTGGAGACACAGGCAACGGGCGAGAAATCCGCGCCGAGCCGGGCCAGCGTCGGTTCGCAGGCGCGCGCCATTTCGCCGCGCGCCACCAGCCCGCGCCGTTGCAGTGCACGGCCAAGGTAGATGTTCTCCGCCACGCTCAGGTTGGGCGCCAGGCTCAGTTCCTGGTAGATCACCGCCACGCCGAGATCGCGCGCGGACTGGGGCCCGTCGATCTCCACCCGCTGCCCGTCGATATGGCATTCGCCGCCGGGATCCGCGGTGTAGGCACCGGACAGGATCTTCATCAGGGTCGACTTGCCGGCACCGTTCTCACCCATCAGGGCATGGACCTCGCCGGCATAGGCAGTCAGCTCGACATTGCGCAGCGCGCGCACGCCGGGGAAGGTCTTGCAGATATTGCGCAGCGCCAGCAAGGGCGGCCTGGCGCACGCGCCGGAAAAATCGGACAGGTCAGACGATGGCATGGTTGGCCTCCGGAATCATGGCGGATGCGCCCCTGAGCATTTCAGCCCGCGGCGAGAAGTTCATGAACATTGGCAGCGAGGCGGCACCCACCGCGCCGGCGTTGGCGCCGAAGCAACCACGCACCACGCGCGGCGGGCGCCGCGCCTCCGGCGCGCCCTCGTCCAGTTCGGCCTGCAGGCGCCCGATCAGCGCCGCCACCAGGCCGGCATCGATGTCGGCGTCGAGGATGATCAGCGGCACGTCGAGCACCGCCAGCGCGGACTGCATGGCCGGCGCGAGCGCGTCGATGCAGTCGTCCAGCCACTCCCCCACCGCCGGATGCTGGTTGCGCACCTGCGCTTCCAGATCCGCGTGGCCGTCGATGGTCACGCCGTGATGGCGCAGGTGCCGGGTCAGCGCATTGAGCGAAGCGCGTGCCAGCAAGATGTCGCGCCGCTTGACGGTGCGCGGCGCCGAGGCCAGCGTGCTCGGCTGGACCGGCATCATGCCGATATCGCCGGCATTGCCCGACACCCCGCGCACGCAGTCGCCGTTGAGCGCCACGCCGCCGCCGATGGCCGGGCCGAGGAAGACATAGAGGAAACTCTGCGCGTGGTGGCGGCCGTAGAACAGTTCGGCCACGGCGGCGGCGGTCCCGTCGTTCTCGCCGAACACCGGCATGTCCGTGGCGTCCGCCAGTTCGGCGGCGAAGTCCACCGCATCCCAGGCGCGGAAGGTGGCTTGCGCAGCCTCGTCCTGCAGATCCAGTTCGCGCAGCCAGGCGCCGAGGTTGTAGGGCTGAGCCACGCCGATGCCGAGCAGGCGCTTGCGTTCGGCCGGCGTCAGCTGCGCGCGCAGCGCAGCCACATCGCCGCGCACGATCTCGAGCGCCTGATCCGGGTGCGGCAGGATCATCTGGTGGGCGCGGGTGGCGAGGATCTCGCCGCCGAAATCCACCATCACGCACTCGATGCTGGCGCGGTCCAGCCGCACGCCGATGCCGAACGCCCCCTTCGGCTGCAGGCGGATCAGGCTGGCCGGCTGGCCGCGCTGCCCGTCCTGCCGGCGGCCGGCCACTTCGATCAGGCCATCCTCGGTCAGCGTCTGCACGATGCTGCCCACCGCCGTGTTGGTGAGCTGGGCCATGCGGGCGAGATCGGCCTTGGACGCCTCCCCGGCCCGGCGCAGCGCCAGCAGCAGCGCGCGCTCGTTGTACAGCCGCAGGCTGGCGGAATTCACGCCGCGGCCGGCCTTGGCACTGTTCATATCGTCTCCGGTGTTGTTCTGGGCGCCGCCTGGATCACAGGATGGATTCGCCGCTGCATTAATTAATTCAATTTGAATTAAATAATAGGGAGAGGCAGAACTCAAGGAAGGGGAAACCCGCAGGCAAGCGGTTGCATGCCAGCACCAAAGCACCGCCCGAGCGCCTCGCACGCCACCGGGCATCCCACCGGCTCCGCCATGCTCTAAAATCCAGGCTCGCGCCTTCCGCACCCTGCCATGAACTCCATCTTCGACGCCATCCTTCCCGCGCCTTTCGGCAAGATCGGCGTGCGTACCGACGGCGAAGCCATCCGCGAGATCGTCTACCTGCCCGAGAGCATGAAGCTCATCGAGCCCGCCAATGCGATCGCGCAACGGCTGGCGCGGCAACTCGAGGCCTACTACGCCGATCCCGATGCCGCCTTCGATATCCCGCTGGCGCCGGTCGGCAGCGACTTCCAGCGCCGGGTATGGCAAGCCATCGCGAGCGTGCCGCGCGGCAAGGTCACCACCTATGGCGCCGTGGCGCGGCAGATCGCCAGCGCGCCGCGCGCGGTCGGGCAGGCGTGCGGGGCCAATTACTTCCCGGTGGTGATTCCCTGCCACCGCGTGGTCGGCGCCAGCGGCATCGGCGGCTTTGCCAACCACCATGGCGATGGCTTCTTCCTTGACATCAAACGCTGGTTGCTGATCCACGAAGGGGTGATGCTGGCATGAACGCTATCGCCCCCTTCGAAGGCGGCACCGAAGCCCAGGACAGCCCCGAGTTGCTTGCCGACCTGGACCTGGTCCACCGTTTCTGCGATGCGCTGTGGCTGGAAGACGGGCTGGCGCGCAACACCATCGACGCCTACCGGCGCGACCTGACGCTGCTGTCGCGCTGGCTGCATGCCACGGCTACGTCCACCCTGCTGGGGGTGGACGATACCGCCCTCAATGGCTACTTCGCATCGCGCCACCTCGAGACGCGCGCATCGTCGGCCAACCGGCGGCTCACCGTGTTCAGGCGGTTTTTCCAGTGGGCGGTGCGCGAGCACATGATCACGGCCGATCCCTGCCTGCTGCTGCGCCCGGCCAAGCAGCCGCCGCGCTTTCCCAAGACGCTGACCGAAGCCCAGGTCGAAGCCCTGCTTGAAGCGCCGGACACCGCCACCCCGCTCGGCCTGCGCGACCGCACCATGCTGGAACTGATGTATGCCAGCGGGTTGCGCGTGTCCGAGCTCACGCAGATGAAGACCATCGAAGTCGGCCTCAACGAAGGCGTGGCGCGCGTGGTGGGCGGCAAGGGCAACAAGGAACGGCTGGTTCCCTTCGGCACCGAAGCCGGCGACTGGCTACGCCGCTACCTCGCGGAAGGCCGGCCCGCGCTGCTGGGCGAGCGCGCCTGCGACGCGCTGTTCGTCACCCAGCGCGGCGAGGGCATGACGCGGCAGGCCTTCTGGCACCTGATCAAGCGCCACGCGCGCGACGCCGAGATCTACGCGCCGTTGTCCCCGCATACGTTGCGGCATGCCTTTGCCACCCACCTGCTCAACCACGGCGCAGACCTGCGCGTGGTGCAGTTGCTGTTGGGGCATGCCGATATTTCCACTACGCAGATCTATACGCATGTGGCGCGCGAGCGCTTGCGGGATCTGCATCAGCAGCATCATCCGCGCGGGTAGGTTTTTTGCGCGGTCATTGCGAACAGTCATTCCATCATGAGCAAGTCCAAACACGTTTCGGAAACCCCCGCTACCCAGTTCCTCAAACAGCATGGCGTTGCCTTTGGCGAACATGCCTATGACTATGTCGAGCATGGGGGCACCGGGGAATCGGCGCGCCAGCTTGGCGTGGATGAACATGCCGTGATCAAGACGCTGGTGATGGAGGACGAGAAGGCGCAGCCGATGATCGTGCTGATGCACGGGGATTGTTCGGTGTCGACGAAAAACCTGGCTCGGCAGACGGGGCGCAAGAGTGTGCAGCCGTGCAAGCCGGAAGTGGCGCAGCGGCATAGCGGATATATGGTGGGGGGTACGTCGCCGTTTGGGACGCGCAAGCGGATGCCGGTGTATGTGGAGGCCGGGGTGCTGGCGCTGGGGCGGATCTATATTAATGGCGGGCGCAGGGGGTATCTGGTTAGTATTGATCCGCAGGTGTTGATGGGGTTGGTGGGGGCGGAGGTGGTGGAGTGTGCGTTGGTGGATTGAGGGGAATTGGGTTGGGGACAAAACCATTGGTTTTTGATTGCGGGATTGGGGTTGGTTTTGGCGGTGTTGGTTGTTGCACCCAACAGCGTACGACATCCCCCTGCGGGGGATGCCGGTCACTCTTCTTTGCGTCGGCAAAGAAGACTAACGAGAAGAAAGCCGACCCTGCCGGGAGCAGAGCAATCAGGCTGTTCGGCGGCAGTGATTGCGTCGTGCGGGCAGTGGCTTCGGCCGGCATGTCCTACCGGCTTCAACGGCTGCACCGCTGCGCGCCCCACGGGTTTCGTGGTGCAGCCCCTGATTGCATGCCCCAGCGGCCATTCGGCCATCTGCCGTTCGCGGTGCAAAGGGCCACGAATCTTCGAGATTTACTGGTTTCGTGGTCTTGTCTCTAACGGCAAGCGCGGTGATTGTTCAGTCCCTGCCGTTCGCGGAGGTGAGCGCTGCGCAACTTCGCAATGATGGGTTTCGTGGTGGGCGCGGTGGCCCGTGCTCAATTGCCGGCAGCCTCGCTCATGAAGTGGCAGCGAACCACCCAACACCATCGCCAGATCCTTCCGTGTTCACTGACCGGGCCACGGCGCCCACCCCGAAACGAAGACGGTTGTATTCAGTCACGGCCAGCGCCGGTACGGCAGGGTGTCAAATGGCACGGTCTCCGCCGTTAGAGACAAAACCACGAAACCAGCAAGGCACGATACGCTGCAGCAATGCGCGCCGCGAACGGCAGATGGCCGAATGGCCGCTGGGGCATGAAATCAGGGGCCGCACCACGAAACCACCGGGTAATGCTATTACGTTGCCCTTCGAGCCGGTAAGACACGCCAGCCAACACCTTGGGCCTGACGACGAAACCACCAACG
This sequence comes from Burkholderiaceae bacterium 16, assembly GCA_000955785.1. Lineage (GTDB taxonomy): Bacteria > Pseudomonadota > Gammaproteobacteria > Burkholderiales > Burkholderiaceae > Cupriavidus. The sequence goes on along the minus strand of JYOD01000015.1, from coordinate 43 downwards.
CGCAATAGCCTGATTGCTCTGCCCCCGGCAGGGTCGGCTTTCT
>JYOD01000149.1:17114-30003 GCA_000955785.1 Burkholderiaceae bacterium 16 | reverse complement strand
TGGGAATCCCCTGCCTTTAGGCAGGGCAGGACGTCAAGGCTGCATTTCCATTCCGGCCGCATAGACGGCATCGCGCAGGTCGGTCACGAAGCGGCCGGACATGCCCTCATACAAGGTGTTGGTGAATGCAACCACGCTCAAAGCCCTGGCGCGGTCGACGAACCAGGAATGACCGTAGGCGCCGCCCCAGCGCCAGGTTCCCGCGGATTCCGGCGAGCCTGCCAAAGCCGGATCGCGCAGCACCGAAAAGCCCAGGCCGAAGCCGGTGCCCGGCGCATCGGGCGGCCCCCATTCGCCGGTCTGGTTGCGGCCCATCTCCTCCACCCACGCGGCGGGGAGCAGGGGGCCGCCGCCCTGGCGCAGCGCTTCCAGTAACAGGAGCAGGTCGCCCGCGCTGCCCACCATGCCGGCGCCGCCGGAGGGAAACGCGCCGGCGTCCAGGGCGCGCGCGGGCGCGAAGCGGATGCCTGCTGTGCCTTCAAGGACGGGGACCACATCCTGCTCGCGCATTCGGCGCGGCACCGGCGTGTGGTTGACGTAGGTGGTGGCCAGGCGGTCCACATCGACGGCGGCAAAGGCGGTGTCGCGCATACCCAGCGGGCCCGTGACCAACGCGCGCACAGCGTCGCCCAGCGGTGCTTCGCAAACACGCTCGATCACGGCGCCGAGCACGTCAGTTGCGAGCGAATAGCCCCAGGCGGTGCCGGGCTTGTAGAGCAACGGCACGCTGGCAATGCGGCGCAGGTTCTCCGCCAGCGTGATACCCGGCTGGTCCATGCCGTCCGATACGCCGGCGCGGGCGTAGGGCCCGTTGCCGTCGAACTCGAAAAAGCGGTAGCCCAGCCCGGCGGTGTGGCTCATCAACTGCCGTACCGTGATGGATGCGGGGCTGCCATCGGCCAGGCACGGCGTGAACGCCGGCAGCCAGCGTGCCACTGCGTCGTCGAGCCCGAGCCGGCCTTGCGCCACCAGCACCATGGCGGCGGCCGAGATGATGGGCTTGGACACCGAAGCCAGGCGGAACAACGCATCGGCGCGCATCGGCAGCGCCGCCTCGCGGTCGGCCAGGCCGGCGGCGCGGCTGTGGATCAGTTCGCCGTCACGGGCGACTAGCACCACGGCGCCGACCAGCCGTTGCTCGGCCAGGGCCTGGTCGATCGCCGCGTCGACGCGCGCGTGCAGGTGGGCAGGCGGTACGCCGTCGGACAGGGTGGAGGTGCGGGAGGTCATGCGCGTTTTCCTTCGTTGCGGGTTGCAAGGGATTGCAAGTACAAGCGAACGATAAGAAACATTCGAATCGGGAAAAAGTAGGCTAGAGTTCCTGGTTATCCGGACAGGGTTGTCCGTAATAAGCATGCCGGGAAAAATCCATGGACAGCCTGAGTGGCTTCACAGTGTTTGTGCAGGTGGCCGAGACGCGCAGCTTCGTGGCGGCAGGGCGCCTGATGGGCGTATCGGCATCGGCCGTGGGCAAGAGCGTGGCGCGGCTGGAGGAAAAGCTTGGCGCGCGGCTGTTTCACCGCAGCACGCGCAGCATCACCCTGACGGCGGAGGGCGCGCTGTTCCTGGAGCGCAGCCGGCGCATCCTGGCGGAAATCGAGGCGGCCGAACAAGAGCTGTCCCGCGCGGCCGAGGCGCCGCGCGGGCGCCTGCGTGTCAGCCTGCCGCTGGTCAGCTCGTTGGTGCTGCCGGTGCTGGGCGACTTTATGCGGCAGTACCCGGAGATCGAGCTGGACCTGGACTTTACCGACCGGATGGTGGACGTGATCGAGGAAGGCTTCGATGCGGTCGTGCGCACTGGCGAGCCGACCGACTCACGGTTGTCGGCGCGGCGCCTCGGCGATTTCCGGATCCTGCTGGTAGCCGCCCCGGCCTACCTCGCACAGCGCGGCTTGCCCCGGCATCCCGCCGACCTGGCCGGGCATGCCTGCCTGCATTACCGCTTTCCTAACAGCGGCAAGCTGGAAGCCTGGCCGCTGCGCCGCGACGCGTCGGACCCGGAGCCTCACCTGCCCACTTCCATGATCTGCAACAACATCGAGACGCGCGTGAGCTTTGCCCTGCAAGGCCTGGGCATTGCCTGCCTGCCGGACTTCGCGATCCGCGACGCGCTGGCCGACGGCGGGCTGCTCCCCGTACTCGGCGACTACGTGGAGCGCAGCGGCACCTTTCGCGTGCTGTGGCCGGCCAGCCGGCACCCGTCGCCCAAGCTGCGGGTGTTGATCGACTTCCTGGGCGAGCGGGTATTCCCGGGTGGTGGTACTGGACGCTGATGGGCGGTTTGACGACTACATCATGTTGACCTATGGATTGGTTCTCGGCTGACCAGCAAGAGTACTCCCGGCCAACGCAGGGGATCGCCAGTCGCTGACATGCGGTGCCAGGACTCCTTGAGGTCGAGGCGGGCCGCGCTGGCGATGAGGGGCTGTGAGGAATAGGAATACGTCAGACTGCGTTTTCCGAAAAATCGATGACTTAACAGGCTAATTCCGTCGCCCCTCGGCCGTCTTAGAACCGGAATTAGCTGGACTGCGCTGACGAGAAGCGCGAATTAGCTGGACTGCTCCTCACCGGTTGCTCACTGGCTCTTACCCACCTCCGCCATTCAGCATCGCCAGTCCGAACGGTCGCAATGGCCGAGAAGCCGCCTTTTCCGGCGGGGACTCGCCACGCAGACCTGCTTTAGAATGGGTTGAAGCCACGCACAAGGCCTCGTCTACCGAGATAGTGCCGATCGCGGCGCCAGATGTACAAGCCTCATCATCGCATCTTCACAAATTAGCACAGCACGCGATAGGTCGACTGCACTAGGCCGGACGGAAAGTGCCGGCTCGATTCGAGCGCCAGACTGACGTCGCGCGGCAGGGCGCCGAACAATGGTCTGCCTGCCCCGATCAACACTGGCACGGTGGTGACCACCAAATCGGCGATCAGTCCGTCGCGCAGAAACGACTGAACCAACTGACCGCCATCGACGTACACGCGACGCACGCCTGCAGCCTCCAGTTGCTTCATCGCATCCGTGGGCGTGCTATCCGAGAACCGCACCTTTCCCTGCAGCCTCTCCGGCACTGGCTTGCCGGCCAATTGCCGGGACAGCACCAGAACGGGCTTGTCGTAAGCCCATTCGCCCAGCGTGAGGACTTTTTCGTAGCAGCCTCGGCCCATAACGATCGCGTCCTTGTCGGCGATGAAGGTCGGATAGCCATGGTCTTCTGCCGGCTCATCCCGTTTCAGAAGCCAGTCGATGTCCCCATCGGGTCGGGCGATAAAGCCGTCAAGGCTGGTAGCAATAAAGACGTGTCCTGTGATCATTGTCAATCTATTGTTCTGTCGGATCGCGCTCAAACTTAGCCGGCGCCTCGGCCCGTAGGCGCAGACGCTTCGGTCCCGCCAGACACAATCCATGAAGTTTGCGGCGCTCGAATGGCCATTTTCGCTGAAGGCAGGCGTTCGCAATGCGTTGCCAGATGGCACCTCTTGGCCACCGACGGGCGTCTGCGTGAAACTGCGACCGTCTCAGGCCGGCCGACAGCGGTCGTGCCCTGTCCCGGCGCCGAACCCGGACCCTGGAGCAGCCGCGCCCCCTTCGGGCCGCACGGCAATCCAGCTAATTCCGGATTTCTAGTCCAGCAAAAGCGCACGTAGTCCAGCTAGTTCCGGTTCCCTACAGGGGCCGTAATGCTTGGCGCCGCAATCAACGGCGCTGTCATTGAAACGTGCCAAACAAACGCATAACCCAGCCGGCGCCGTAAAGCCCCAGGCCGAAGATCCCATGCGTGACCAGGCTATGAAGACGCGCGGCGGCGGGACGCGGCGTGCGGCTGGCGGCGATGCCGGCGCCCATGCCTGGCTGCATCACAAGGAAGGGCGCCGCCACGCTGCCGATGCCGACGATCAGCGCGGGGCCGGGCGTCGGATGCCGGGCCCAGTCGAGGCCCCAGAGAGCGAGCAGCATGGCCGCGAACGCGATGCCGGTCAGATAATGGGCGATCCAGCCGATCGGGCGCTCGCCCCAGACTGGTGGCGAAGCGGCAATGGGGGTGTGGCGAAAGCGCCCGCGTGTCAGGTGGACGAGCCAGCGGCCCACCAGGCCATAGTCCAACGGAGGAATGCCGAGGATCCGCTTGCGGGCGACTGCCCAGAGGTCCATCACCGCCGTCGCGCCCGCCCCGATCAGCAGTGCGCCCACGAGATAATCCATTGCCTCAGACATTGGCTGCCTCCTTCGGTGTGGCTGACGCGGACGGCGCCCTGGCGCTGACCATCCAGCAGGCAGCGGTGTAGCGAACTTCGGCGCCGTGCACATAGGGATCGAAAGCGGCGCGGACAGTTTCGATGACTTGCGCGCGCGTGCGCTCATCCGCATCTTCCAGGATCAGGCCGACGGGACCGAGCCGGGCGAGGTAGGCGCCCAGCGCCGTTTCGGGCAGGGTACACTCGACATCGATTGGCCGGATGTCGATCCCGGCCCAGCCGCTCTCTTCCAGGATGGCAGCGACCCGATGCCGGTCTGCGAAGGAGAACTGTCCCGGCGCGCCTGGCCGGCGCGCGGGAAGGTTCGGCAGCAGCGGTGCCGCGGCGCGCTCGGCCGTCGTCATGAACGGGTTTTCCGCGGCACTTCGCCAGGCAAGGCAGCGGAGTCCGGCGTCCTCGCTCGCGGCGCGCCGCAGGTTTGCGAAGGCCAGGACCGGGTTGTCGAAGAACATGACGCCAAGTCGCGAAATGATCATGTCGAAGCTTGCGGGCTCGAAGGCGTGGGTCTGCGCGTCGGCGCGGATGAAGCTTGCCGTCGTGTTTTCCCGTGTGGCGCGTGCCCGGGCGGCGGCGATCATCGGCTCTGAAATGTCGACGCCGGTGCAGTGGCCCTCGGCGCCGAGCTGCCGCGCAACGGCGAGCGTCGTGCTGCCGGTCCCGCAGCCGACGTCGAGCACCCGGCCCCCTGATCCGGCGCGAGCCACTTCGGCCAGCAGGTCTTCGAACGGCTTGAACATCTGGTCGAGCAACGCTTGCGACTCGACCCAGGCGCGTCCGGCGCGGCCGTTCCAGAGCGCCGTCTGCTCGTTATCGGGCTGATGCGTGACATCCATGATCGTCTACCTTTGCTTGCCCACGAGGAGCGGAAGCTAAACTATGCTCGTTCAAGTCGACTTGAGGTCAAGAGGGTGAGACAACTGGATATAGGCGAGGTGGTGCAGCAATCCGGTGTTCCCGCATCGACGCTGCGGTTCTATGAGGAAAAGGGGCTGATCGCCTCGACCGGCAGGCGAGGTCTGCGCCGCTTGTTCGATGCCGGCGTGCTGGAGCGGCTGGCGCTGATCGCGCTGGGGCGTGCCGCCGGCTTCTCGCTCGATGAAATTGCGCTGATGTTCGCGCCGGAGGGGCGGCCGCGCATCGACCGGCGGATGCTCGCCGCCAAGGCGGAGGAACTGGACAAGACGATCCGCAGACTGAGCGCGATGCGCGATGGCCTGCGGCATGCCGCTGCCTGCCCCGCACCGAGCCACATGGAATGCCCTACGTTCCGCCGCATCCTGCGCGCCGCCGCGTCTGGCGCTGTGGGATCGCCCGGGAAGAAGGCTCCGCAGCCACCGCGGAACTAGTTTCAGGGTAGGTGAGCGACGGCATCCCATGCGTCGCCTTGCCACATTCCCACGATGTCAGGCCGCTGGGTAGACTTGCGCGCCTTGGACGTCACTCGCACGAGTACGAGTGACGCGCCAATGCCGACAACGTCTTCACCCAGCCTTCCGCCGTCCATGCCTCCCTCGCTTCGCCATCACTGCTTTGCACTCGCGGCTGCCTCCGCCGGCTTTCCCGTCTACGCCGCCGACGCGGTGCGCGAGGCATCCGACCTGGCGCCTGTGACGGTTTCCGCTGCCGCGGGGTCCGCGCTGCGGGGGCAGGCATCGACCGGCTCCAATCTGCCTGAAGCTCAGCTATGCCAAGGGCTGGCAGGAGCCGCAGCGTTACTTCGGCGTGCCGCTCGTGCTCGGGCAGCAGGGCCCGGCGCTGCGCACGAAGAACTATAACGTTGGCGACAGCCTGATCAAGTTCGACGACCAGTGGACACGGCTCGCCGCGCAGTGGACGCCCAACGCCGATACCACGGTGCGCTCGCGCCTTTACTACATCGACAGCAAGCGCCATTGGCGCAACGCGGAGTACTACGACTACGTACCGGCCGGCTGGAGGTGACGTTGCGCGTCATGCATCACACGATCGCGTGGTCCACTGGGTCCTTGGCTGCCTGGCGTTCAGCCGAGCGGGTCCGCGCTCACCCCCATGGCCGGGTCGCTCACCGTGTGCTTGCCCGTTTCCACCCGTCCGGCAAAACGCCGGTAGAACGCGGGGTCGCTGTCGCAGGTCACCGCGAAGTCGTACCACTGGCCGCTGTCCGCCAGGGACCAGTGCCTGGAGTCGGCGCCCTTGCCGGCGACCTTGACTGGCCACGGGCCGTCCTTGCGGTAAGCCTGCGGCGTGATGGTGAAATTGCAGGCCTTGTCGCCGGCGTTCATCAGCTCTGCATAGACGTCGCCATTGGCGATGTCATAGCACACGCGGATCTCCGGCGCGGCGCCGGTGTCGGCGATCCGGCTGGTATCGCCCTTGAAGTGCCGATGGTAGCCATTCGGGCCGATGACCCAGAGGTCGTACATTCCAAGGTTGTCCTGGCGCGCGTTCCAGGTGTCGCTCAACAATTTCCCGGCTTCCACGACGTAGCGCCGCGGCAGGCGATTGAGCTTGTAGCGGTCGTAGACGTGGAACACCGCGGCCTGCGAGCCCGTGTTGGAGAACACCAGTTCCACCACGCCCGTGGCGTTGCAGCGGGCGCTGGTGTGCAGCTCGTAGGGCAGCGCGCGCGAGGGACGCGTGCCGCTGGCCTGGATCGGCAACTGCATGTCCAGCGGCAACGGCACGGCGGGCAGCGCTTGCTGCGCGTTGCGCAACTGGTCCGCCGCGGCGCGCGTGCTGCGGCCGTCAAGCGTGGGCAGGGCTTCGTCGTTCGGTGTCTTGAAATTGAATGCGCTGGTCAGGTCGCCGCAGACGGCGCGGCGGAACGGGCTGATGTTGGGCTCCGCGACGCCAAAGCGCGCCTCCAGGAAACGCAGCACCGACGTGTGATCGAACACTTGCGAGTTGACCCAGCCACCGCGGCTCCACGGCGAAATCGCGAACAGCGGCACGCGCGGACCCGGACCGTAGACGCGGCCATCCGCAGCCGGCTGGCTGCTGCTGCCTGCCGGCGGCGGATGGCTGAAGTACTCGGCGCTCATGTCGGCATCGCCGAGCGTTGACTTCCCGGCCAGCGACAGGTCGACGTTGCGTGACGGCGCCGACGGCGAGGGCATGTGGTCGAAGTAGCCGTCGTTCTCATCGAAATTGACCAGCAGCACGGTCTTGCTCCACACCTCGGGCACGGCAGTGAGCGCGTCCAGGACTTCCTGCAGGAACCACGCCCCCTGCACCGGGCTGGACGGCCCGGGGTGCTCGCAATAGAGCGAAGGCGCGTTCATCCAGCTCACCTGGGGCAGCTGGCCCTCGCGGATGTCCCGCTTGAACGCATCCAGGTAGCTCTCGGGGCCGATCCCCGGCAGCGTATTGGCGATGCCCTTGTAAAGCGGGTTGGTGGCATTGTCCGTGGCAGCGTCGTAGGCGTGGTACGGCAGGGCCTGGCCGGTATTGGCATAGGGTACGCCGGGTGCGCCGCCGCTGGATACCGGGAAGCCGGACGCAATGTTGGCGAGGCGGAACGGCCGGAACGCGCCCAGCATGTTGTCGCCCCATTCGTCCGGCATGTTCTGGTACGAGATCCAGTTGATGCCTGCTTCTTCCAGGCGTTCCGCATAGGTTTTCCAGGTGTAGCCCCTGTTGGCCGTGGCAGGTAGGCCGTCGATCCAGTCCCACTCGTTATTGACAAAGGCAACGCCGGCGGCGGCGCCGTTGGTGCCGGTCAGGTGGAAGGAGCGGTTGGCATCCGTGCCGGTATGCATCGAGCAGTGGTACGCATCGCAGAGCGTGAACGCGTTGGCCAGCGCGAACTGGAACGGGATCTCCTTTTCCTTGAAGTACCCCATCGAGGTGTCTGTCTTATGGGTAGGCCAGCTTGCCATGCGCCCGTTGTCCCAGGCTCTCTGGCTGTCCACCCAAGCGTGCGGCGTTCCAGCGGCGCGCTGCGCGTTGTTGGCGCTGCCGTCCAGGTGATAGGGCGTGAGCACGGCGCCGTTGGTACGCTGCTGCTGCCATACCTTGCGGCCGTTGGGCAGCGGGATGGTGAACCTGTCGCCGAAGCCGCGAACGCCCTTGAGCGTGCCGAAGTAGTGGTCGAATGAGCGGTTCTCCTGCATCAGGATGACCACATGCTCGACGTCCTTGATGGTGCCGGTGGCGTTATTGGCCGGGATCGCCAGCGCCTTGCGGATGCTGGGAGGAAAGGCCGCCAGTGCTGCCGCGCCAAATCCGGCGCCGGTGACTGTCTTTAGAAAATTACGGCGTGAGTTCATCTTCTGGTTTTGTGCTCGTTGGATTCTTGGTCGTGGTTCAAGGCGCGCAACGCATATCCCGGGCGGCGGGTTTCTCGGGCTTCTCGGGCTCTGTGGTGCCCGGCGTCGAGGGGTTTGCGGCTGACGTGTCGGTGCCATCATCGCCGCATGCAGTGAGCGTCGCGGCCGCGATCAAGATGGCGGCAAGCGGTCTTGCAAGGCTTTTGGGAAACATGGGGGGCTTGATGAGTGTGAAGGAAATATGTCGGCTTGTTTGCCAGGCATGACAATCGGGAAGTCGCGAGTGTAGGGAGGGGATGTGACAGGGGCGTGAACTGATAGGCCTGCGGATCTGCCTGAATCCTGCCGGCGAACTTCGCGAAGCGGCTCGCGACACGCAGACGAAAAAAAGCCCGCGGCTAGGCGGGCTTAGTGGGAGCAGGGCGGCGCAGAAGGCTTACCGTGGCGCGCCGGCGGTCAGCATGGCGCCGAGACCGCCTGGAAACCAGGGTTAATCCAGCTTCGGCAGCATCTTGGCCGGATTGAGCAGGTTCATCGGATCCAGCGCCCGTTTGACCTGCCACATCAGTTCCAATTCAACCGGCGACTTGTAGCGCTTCAGGTCGTCGCGCTTTGCCACGCCGATGCCGTGCTCGGCGGAGATCGAGCCGTTCTCCGCGTGGGCCAGCGTATCCACCGCCTCGGAGATCGGCGCGTACCACTGCCCGAGGAACTCCGCCGCGCTCCGGTCCTTGGGACGCAGCGGGTTGAAGTGCACGTTGCCGTCGCCCATATGGCCATAGATCACCATGCGCGCGGCGGGCTCCAGCGCCAGCACCTTGGCCGAGGCGTCGCCGATAAACGCGGCGATGCGCGACAGCGGCACCGAGACATCGCACTTGATGCTGCCGCCGGTGCGGGTCTGCGCGTCAGAGATTTCCTCGCGGATGCGCCAGAAGCGCTGGGCGTCGGCCATGCTGGCGGCCACCGCTGCGTCCAGCACCAGCTCCTGCTCCAGTCCGGCCTCGAGGATTTCCATCAGCGTGGCGTTGAGGCTTTCGTTGCTGCCGCCGGAGGTGAGTTCGATCAGCACCATCCAGTCGTGCCGGGCGGGCAGGGGCGAAGCCACGTCGCCCAGGTATTCGAGCACCAGTTCCAGCGCGGGCGCGGAGATCAGCTCGAACGCCGTGACGGCCTGGCCGCCGATCTGCTTGGCCACGCCCAGCAGGCGCACGGCCGCTTCCGGGCCTTGCACGGCCACGAAGGCGACGGCGCTGGCGCGCGGCTGCGGCATCAGCTTGAGCACGGCGGCGGTGATGATGCCGAGCGTGCCTTCGGAGCCGATGAACAACTGCTTCAGGTCGTAGCCGGTATTGTCCTTGCGCAGGCCGCGCAGGGACGAATAGATGCGGCCATCCGGCAGCACCGCTTCGATGCCCAGCACCAGGTCGCGCATATTGCCGTAACGCAGCACGGCGGTGCCGCCCGCGTTGGTGGCGAGGTTGCCGCCGATCTGGCAGGAGCCTTCTGAGCCGATGCGCAGGGGGAACAGCCGCTGCTCCTGTTCGGCCGCGGCGCGGGCCGCGTTGAGCGTGACGCCGGCCTGCACGGTCAGGGTGTCGTTGATGGTGTCCACTGCCAGCACGCGGTTCATGCGGCCCAGGCTCAGCAGCACCGCGGTGCCGCTATCGTCGGGCACCGAGCCGCCCATCAGGGAGGTGTTGCCGCCTTGCGGCACCACCGGCACGCCATGGGCATGGCACCAGGCCATGACCTGGCTGACCTGCCCGGTGGTCGATGGCATGACCACCACCCGGGCCTTGCCGCGGTAGATGCGGCGGTAGTCCGTGACATAAGACTCGGTGTCGGCATCGCCGCTGAGGCAGGCGCCGGCGCCGACGATGGCTTGCATGGCCGCCAGCGTGGTGTCGGGGGAGGTTTGGGAGTCGGTCGGCATGTGGGCGTGCTTTGTTGTTGAAGGGGCGGCGCGGGATTCAGTAGGCGGCGGACGGGCCGGCCGCGGGCGTGGCGCAGGTGCCGATGAAGTCCGCCGCCAGCCGGCGCGCGGCGCCAGCATATACCAGTACGTCCACGCCGGTCGCCACGAAGGTGCAGCCCAGCTCCAGGTAGCGCCGTGCCAGCTTGGGGTCGGAGGTCAGCGTGCCGGCGGCCTTGCCGCTGGCGACGATGGTGCGCATGGCGCCCTCGATGGCGGCCTGCACCTCGGGGTGGCCGGGGTTGCCGCGATGGCCCATCGAGGCGGCCAGGTCGGCCGGGCCGATAAAGACGCCGTCGACGCCGTCCACGGCGCAGATGGCTTCCAGGTTGCCCAGGGCCGTCACGGTTTCGGCCTGCACCAGCAGGCAGATTTCATCGTCGGCCACGGCGAGATAGTCGGTGCGCGCGCTCCATTGCGATGCCCGGCCCACGGCGCTGCCCACGCCGCGAATGCCCAGCGGCGGATAGCGCGTGGCGCTGACCAGCGCGGCAGCCTGCCCGGCGGTATCCACCATCGGCACCAGCAGGTTCTTCGCGCCGATATCCAGCAACTGCTTGATCAGCGCCACTTCGCCCGCCACGCAGCGCACCACGGGCTGCGAGCGGTAGGGCGCGATAGCCTGCAGGGCGTGCAGCGTGGCGTAGAGGTCATTGGGGGCGTGCTCGCCGTCGATCAGCAGCCAGTCGAAGCCGGCGGTGGCCGAGACTTCGGCCAGGTAGGGCGATGCCATCGAGAGCCACAGGCCGACCTGGGGCTGGCTGGCCGCCAGCGCGGCCTTGAATGCATTGTGTGCGGGCATGTTGGTTCCTGTGTGTCGTGGGCCGGGTGCCGCCGCGCTCAGCCGAGCTGGCCCTGGCAGAGATATTTGGTGTGCATGTAGTCGTCCAGCCCGTGGCGCGATCCCTCGCGTCCGTAGCCGGATTCCTTGACGCCGCCGAACGGTGCGGCCTCGGATGCGATGGCGCCTTCGTTGATGCCGACGATGCCGGTTTCCAGCGCCTGCGCCACGCGCCAGATGCGGCGCACGTCGTTGGAGTAGAAGTAGGCGGCCAGGCCGAATGGTGTGTCGTTGGCGTCGCGGATCACTTCGTCTTCGCTGGTGAAGCGGAAGATGGCCGCTACCGGGCCGAAGGTTTCCTCGCAGGAAAGCGCCATTTCCGGGGTGGCATGGGTCAGCACGGTGGGGGCGTAGTAATGCGGGCCGTCAGCGAGGCGTACCCGTTCGCCGCCGGTGATCACGCGCGCGCCCTTGGCGACCGCGTCTTCCACGTGGCGGGCGATCTTGTCCACGGCGCGGGCGTTGATCATGGGGCCGATCTGCGAGGCTTCCTCGGTGGCGGGGCCGACGTGCAACGCGGCCACGCGCTGGGCCAGCCGCGCCACGAAATCATCGTGCACGCCGGCCTGCACATAGACGCGGTTGGGGCAGACGCAGGTCTGGCCGCCGTTGCGGAACTTGGAGGCCATCAGGCCGTCGACGGCGGCATCGAGGTCGGCGTCGTCGAACACGATGAAGGGTGCGTTCCCGCCCAGTTCGAGGGATAGCTTTTTCAGCGTGCCGGCGGATTCGCGGGCCAGGTGCTTGCCTACCGGCGTGGAGCCGGTAAAGGTGATCTTGCGTACGCGGCCGTCTGCCAGCCAGGTGTCGACCACGGCCGGGGTGTTGGCGCGCGAGGCGGTGACGATGTTCAGGACGCCCGGGGGCAGGCCCGCTTTTTCAGCAAGGTAGACCAGGGCGAGCGCGGTCAGCGGCGTGTCTTCGGCCGGCTTGGCGACGACCGTGCAGCCGGCGGCGAGCGCCGGGGCGATCTTGCGGGCGATCATGGCGAGCGGGAAGTTCCATGGCGTGATGGCTGCCACTACGCCTACCGGTTCCTTGAGTACCAGCATCTTGCGTCCAGGGACGGATTCGGCCACGATTTCGCCGCTGATGCGGGTGGCTTCCTCGGCGAACCATTCCACATAGGAGGCGCCGTACTGGACTTCGCCGCGGCTTTCCTTGATGGGCTTGCCCTGTTCGGTGGAGATGATCCGGGCGAGGTCTTCCTGGTGTTCCAGGATCAGGGCGTGCCAGCGTTTGATGATTTGCGCTCGTTCGCGGGCTGTGCGGCGGCTCCAGGTTGGGAAGGCGGCTGCGGCTGCGTCGGCGGCCTGGGCGGCGTCCTTGGCGGTGCTGTCGGGGACGGAGGTGAAGGTGGCGCCGGTGGCGGGGTTGCTGACTTCCAGGCGCTGGCCGGTTTGGCTGGCGGTCCATTCCTGGCCGATCAGGTTTTGGGTGCGGAGGAGGGCGGGGTGGTTGAGGGAGAGCATGGCGGCGTCTTTGGCGTCTGTTGGGCTTGATTGGTGGCTGTTGACTTCAACGTCAACGGCTTAAAGTCAAAGGCAGTTTCACCACCCCTGCGGGGCG
>JYOD01000149.1:0-17058 GCA_000955785.1 Burkholderiaceae bacterium 16 | reverse complement strand
ACGGCTCGCTTCGCATCGCGGGCTGGTGTGGCCCGCCCTTGGGGGCGCTCCACACGGCTACACCGAAATTTGGTCGGGCGATATCGCCTTTTTTGGGGGGGGGGCGAGGCAGAGGGCGGGCGCTCGCCATGCCACGGTGCGGTCCAAAGCCAATTGGCTTCACTTCCTAGCTGACGATTCCCAGGTGCCAGGGCACGAACTCGTTGTCCCCCAGCCCCAGTGCTTCGCTCTTGGTCGGATGGCCCGAAGCGGCCTCCAGGATGTGTTCGAAGATCCGCTGCCCCATCTGCTCCACGCTGAGTTCGCCGTCCAGCACCAGCCCGCAATTGATGTCCATATCGCTTTCCAGCCGGGTGTACATCGGCGTATTGCTTGCCAGCTTGATGGTGGGCGCGGGCTTGGAGCCGAACATGGAGCCGCGGCCGGTGGTGAAGCAGATCAGGTTGGCGCCGCTGGCAATCTGGCCGGTGGCGGCTACCGGATCGTAGCCGGGGGAGTCCATGAAGACGAAGCCTGCCTGGTCGATCGGCTCGGCGTATTCGTAGACGGCCTGCAGCGGTGTGGTGCCGCCCTTCATGGCGGAGCCCAGCGATTTCTCGAAGATGTTGGCCAGGCCGCCTTGCTGGTTGCCGTGGCCGACCACGCCGTTGAACTGGGCGTTCTGGCCGGCGGTGTAGCGTTCCCACCAGGCCAGGCGGTCCAGCAGTTTCTGGCCGACTTCGGGTGTCACGGCGCGGCGCGTGAGCATGTATTCGACGCCGTGGATCTCCGGGGTTTCCGACAGGATGGCGGTGCCGCCGTGGCGTACCAGGATATCCATCGCCGCGCCCAGCGCCGGGTTGGCGCTGATGCCGGAGAAGCCGTCCGAGCCGCCGCATTCCAGGCCGATCTTCAGGTGGCTGGCGCTCACCGGCTGGCGCACCGCGGCGTTGGCGCCGGGCAGCATGTCTTCGATGGCGCGGATGCCGGCCTGGATGGTGGCCGCCGTGCCGCCGGTGTCCTGCATGACCATGGTGCGTACGTGGCTGCCGGGCACCAGGCCTTGCGATTCCACCAGCCCCGCTACCTGGTTGCGCTCGCAGCCCAGGCCGACGATCAGTACGCCGGCCAGGTTGGGATGGCGGGCGTAGCCGGCCAGCGTGCGGCGCAGCACGTCGAAGTGCTCGCTGGGCGAGGACATGCCGCACCCGCTGGTCTGGGCGAAGGCGACCACGCCATCCACATTGGGATAGGCCGCCATGCGCTCGGGCGTGAAGTGGTCGGCGATATGCCGGATCACCGTGGCCGAGCAGTTCACCGACGACAGGATGCCGATGAAGTTGCGCGTGCCGACTCGGCCATCGGGCCGCACGAAGCCCATGAAGGTGGCGCGCTCGGCCTCGGGCACATAGTCCACCGGCCGTACGTCCTCGCAAAAGCCGGGGTCGCGGTAGAAATCCACCAGCGCGAGGTTGTGCGAGTGGACGTGGTCGCCGGCCTCGATATCGCGCTCGGCCACGCCGATCACTGTGTCGAACTTGCGTACCTGCGTGCCCCTGGCAATGGCGCAGGCGGCGATCTTGTGCCCGGCGGGCACTTGCGCGCGCACGCGCAGGCCCAGTTCGGGGAGGTTCTGGCCGAGGCTGAGGGCGTCCCGCGCGATCAGGACGTTGTCGTTGGCGTGCAAGCGGATGAGGGCGGCGGCGTTCACGGGGCGGTCAACCTTGTTGCAGCAGCTCTTTGAGCTTGAGGCGCTGGATCAGTTGGGTTTCCTGGTCGTACACGGTGCTGATGTAGCGCTTGTATTCCGGACCGTCCAGGTACATGACAGGCGCGTCGATGCGGGCCGCGACCTGCTGGAACTCCTTGCTGGCCACGGCTAGCCGGAAGGCGTCGCGCAGCTTCTTTTCCACGGCGGGGTCCAGGCCGACCGGCGCGCCGATGCCGTTGGGGGCTTCCACCACCACCTTGTAGCCCAGTTCCTTGAGCGTGGGCGTGTCCTTGAAGCGCGGCGTGCGCTGGTCGCCCCAGGTTGCCAGCAGACGCAGCTTGCCGGCTTCCACGTGGGGCGCCCACGAGCTGGAATCGGCCAGCAGGTCGACCTGTCCGGCTAGCACGTCCTGCAGCGCCTGCGCGCCGCCCTTGTAGGCGATGGCATTGAAGCGGATGCCGGCAGCCTGCGCGAATTCCTCCATGCCCACGTGGGTGGCGCCGCCAATGCCGGCGTGCGCGTAGGTAAGCTTGCCGGGGTGCGCCTTGGCTTCCGCCACCACATCCTTGAGCGACTTGAAGCGCGAGTTCGCCGGCACCGCGATGCCGAAGGTCTGGCCGGAAGTGCGGGCGAGGTAGGTGAGTTCGGTACGGGGATCGAGTTGCAGCATGCCGAGTTGCGAGAAGCGCGTCACCGAGATCGGGATCTGGCCGATGGTGTAGCCGTCCGGCTTGGCGCGGGCCAGCGCCTTGGTGCCGATCATGCCCGAGGCGCCGGCGCGGTTTTCCACCACGATCGATTGCTTGAGTACGCCCGACGCCACCTGGCACAGCGCGCGCATCGACTGGTCGGCGGTGCCGCCGACGGGCCACGGGCAGATAAAGGTGATGGGACGTTCCGGATACTCGCCAGCCCGTGCGAAGCCCGGCAGCAGCAGGCCTGCAGTACCGGTCGCGGCGGCCGCGGCACCGCCGATGAGCAGGCGGCGTCGCCCGGGATTGATGCCGTGGGGTGCGGTCATATGTCGTCCTCGCAGGATGTCATTATTGGAGTCATGGGCCGGTGCCAATGTTCACCGGTCAGGCTGGATTGTGGCAAAGCGCTTCATAACAATCCAATCAATGATCGGAATGGCTTCATAACTTTTTGGTTAAGTAGAATTTGGGTAGAATCCCGCCATGTCCCAGATCGACCGCGCGCTGCGCTCCAATATCAAGCTACGCCACCTGCAACTGGTGGTGGCGCTGGATGAGTTCCGCCATCTCGGCCACACCGCCGACTTCCTCTCCGTGAGCCAGCCGGCCGTCTCCAAGATGCTCACCGAGGTGGAGAAGACGCTCGGCCTGACACTCTTCACGCGCTCCACGCGCGGCACGGAGCCGACGCCGGCGGGCGCCTCTCTGGTGCGCTTTGCCCGCTCGGTGCTGGCGCAATATGAGCGCACCCGCGACGAGATCGCCGCGGAGGCCAGCGGCGCGGCGGGGCGCACGCGGGTGGGGTCGATGGGCGCGGCCTTGCCGGTGCTGCTGGCGCAGGCTGTCAGCCTGCTCAAGCAGCGTTCCGCGCAAGCCACCGTGCTGGTCGAGGAGGGGGATTTGCCGCACCTGCTGCCCAAGCTGCGGATCAGCGAGCTGGACCTGATCATCGGGCGGCTGGAGCCCGGCTATGCCGCGCCGGACCTGGTCACCGAGCCGCTGTACAACGAGCCGATGGTGGCGGTGGTGCGCAGCGGCCACCCGCTGGCGCACAAGCGCGCGTCAGCCTGGGCAGACCTGGCCGGCATGCCTTGCGTGATGCCGCCGCCATGGGCGTCGCTGCGGGTCAAGCTGGAACAGGAGTTCTATCGCCACGGGCTGCAGCCGCCCACGGACCTGATCGAATCCTCCTCCTATATGGCGATCTCGACCTTCGTCACCCAGCGCGACGCGGTGGGCTTCCTGGCCCGGTCGGTAGGGCAGCAGTTCGAGCGGGAGGGGCGTTTCCACATCCTGCCCATGGACGTGCCGCTGGAACTGCCGCCCGTTGGCCTGATCACGCTGCGCGAAGGGCGGCTCACGCCCAGCAGCCTGCAACTGGTGGAGTGCCTGCGCGCGGCTGCCGGGCAACTGGCCGGACAGCAGAAGCCGGCGGCCAAGACGGCGCGCGCGCCACGGCGGGCGGACTAGGCCGCCCGCGTCGGGACAATTCAGCGAGGGCTGGCCAGCAGGTGTTTCGCCAGTGCGTGAAAGGCCGGCATCGTGGTCGGGTCGTTGGCGGCATTGCCGGCCACGGGGTTCGAGGCGTAGCGCACGATCACCATCTCGGCCTTCGGGTCGATATAGATGCGCTGGCCGTGGACGCCCCGGGCCATGTAGGCGCCATGCTCGTTATGGGTGACCCACCACATGTCGCGATAGCTGCCGCCCTTGAGCAGGGGATAGTCCGCCCTGGCAAAGGCAGCCTTGTCGCCGCCGCGGCGGATGTCGTCGACCACGGCCTTGGGCAGGATCTGCTGCCCGTTGAACCTGCCGCCGTTGCGCAGCATCTCGCCAAAGCGCGCCAGGTCGCGCAGGCCGGTGTTCAGGCCGCCGCCGGCAAAGGGCGTGCCGATCGAATCCACTGTGAAATACCCGTCCTGCTCGGCCCCCAGGCGGCGCCAGATGCGCTCCGACAGCAGCCCGGCCACCGAGCGTCCGGTTACGCGTGCGATCACCCAGCCCAGTGCGTCGGTGTTGACGGTCTTGTAGCCGAAGGCCGCGCCATGCTGGCCCTGCGGCTGGATCGCCTGGATGGACTCGTAGTAGTTGCGCGGGCCGGTGTAGTCCCTGGGCTTGGGCAGCGGGCTGCCCGCCTGCGCGTGCATCCAGACCTCGGCGTCCGGGTCGGCGTAATCCTCGCTGTACTTGAGGCCCGTGGTCATGTCCAGCACCTGGCGCACGGTGGCATTGCCAAAGGCGGACGAGGCGAGCTCAGGCACATAGTCCACCATGCGTTTGTCCGCATCGAGGCGGCCTTCGGCGACCAGCATGGCGCCGAGCGTGCCGACGACCGACTTGGTGACCGACATCGCGGCGTGCTGGCCGTCGTCCTTCAGTGCGCCGAAGTAGCGCTCGTACACGATGCGCCCGCTATGCAGCACCACGATGCCATCGGTGTAGTTGGCCGCGAGCGAGGCTTCCCAGGTCATGGGCTGGGTGGCGCCGATCGGCATGAACCGCAGCGCGTCGATATCGGTGCGCAATGCGCGCGGCAGCGGCACCGGTGCGCCCAGTCCGCGCGAGACATTGACGGTGGGCATCAGCTCCCGGAAATGCGACACGCTCCAGCGCAGGGCGGGGAAGCGCCAGTAGCTGCCATCGTCGAAGCGCACGGTGCGGTCGGGTGGCGGCGGCGATCCCGCCATCCAGCCAAGGCCGGCGGGATCGCTTGCCGCGGCATCCGGCGCGGGCGCGTCGGCGGCCCGTGCCATGGATAGCAGCCCGGCACCGCAAAGGGCCAGCGCGGCCACGCCGCAGCGGCGAATGCCGTTACTCATGGTCAAGGTCATTTCCGAATCTCGAATTCATGTGGAAGGGCGCCCGCGCAATATAAACCATTCGAATGGCGGCACACGGAGCATTGCCGTCTGCCGACAAACGCTGCGCGGCTCAGCGCGGGGCCGCCGTTTCCGCCTGCGCTGCCTGCCGTGCTGGATGAACTGTCTTTGGAAATGCGTTTTTATTCGTTCTCAATCTTCCCGCGCCATTT
The DNA here is from genome assembly GCA_000955785.1 of Burkholderiaceae bacterium 16. GTDB lineage: Bacteria > Pseudomonadota > Gammaproteobacteria > Burkholderiales > Burkholderiaceae > Cupriavidus. The sequence continues at coordinate 11,642 of JYOD01000149.1, read as the reverse complement.
CATAGTTGTGGCGTGATGGCTATAGGCGGTTGCCGTCAACCACAAACCGTGCATCGGGGAAGGCCTGGCCGCATCGATCCCGGCGCGGATAACAGGCCGCAAGGAGAGCGTTTCATGACAGTTGCATTGGAAGACAAGATCAAGCATCCCGTGCTGGAAGCCGCACGCGGCGTGGCACGTTCCTCCGGCCTGCCGTATGCCGGCCGCGTGACGCCGCAGCAAGCGTGGGCGCTGTTCAGCGTCGGCGACGCCTTGCTGGTCGATGTCCGCACCGCCGAGGAACGCAAGTTCGTCGGCTACGTGCCGGACACCCTGCACGTGCCCTGGGCCACCGGCACCAGCCTCACGCGCAACCCACGCTTCGTGCGCGAACTGGAAGCCAAGACCGGCAAAGACACCGTCGTGCTGCTGCTGTGCCGCAGCGGCAACCGTTCCGCGCTCGCCGCGGAAGCCGCCACCAAAGCCGGGCAGGCCCACGTGTTCAACGTGCTCGAAGGCTTCGAAGGTGAAATCGACGAACGGCAACGGCGCGGCAAGAGCGGCGGCTGGCGCTTTCATGAATTGCCGTGGGTCCAGGATTAAGGGTGGCGGGCAGGATGGGCCAAAGCCGGTTGGAATGACTACGGCTGTCAGGAACCACTGGAAACGGAGCCAATGCGTTCTTTGCGGCACGGCGACATGGCGAACGCCCGCCCTCGCCCCCGGCCCTCTCCCGCAAGCGGGAGAGGGCAAACCGAGAGTCGATTCAAACCTCGCAGGGTGTAGCCGTGTGGAGCGCCCCCAAAGGGCGGGCCACACCGTCCCGCGATGCGAAGCGAGCCGTGTACGTGTACCAGGCCGTATGGGGCGCTTCGGGGTGTCGCCCCATCCGGCGCGCTTTCTTTGCCTACCTTCTTGGCAAGACAAGAAAGTAGGTCGCCCCCCGCAGAGGGGTGAAACCGCCTTTGACTTTAAGGATTCAGGTCTTTGACCTTAAGGTTTCAGGCCTTTGACTTCCGGCTCACATACACAAAAAAACAGCACAACCCACCAAAGCCAACAAACACAAAAACGGGGAGTACCAAAATGGCTGACTTCGAAATCGGCGAGATCGTACTCGCCCTGCAGCAAGTACGCCAACAATGGCGCGAAGGCCAACAACGCCTGTTGGAACCAGGCGGCCGGGACCTACCCTCCCGCGACGCCCTGTCACAAATCATCGCCACGCTAAAAGGCGTCCTGTTCCCCATGCGCCTGGGCCCCCCCGACCTCCGCCAGGAAAGCGAAAATCTCTACATCGCCCACTCCCTGGACGCGGCCCTGCACGGCCTGCTGGCCCAGACACGCCTGGAACTGCATTACGCGGCGCGCCATGGCGACCGCGACGAAGCCGCGCTGCGCGCGCGAGCGCTGACTGCAATACGTGAATTCGCCGGAGAACTCCCCCGCATCCGCAGCCACCTCGACAGCGACGTTCTGGCCGCCTTCCACGGCGACCCCGCCGCCGGCAGCGTCGACGAAGTCCTGCTCTGCTACCCCGGCATCCTCGCGATGATCCACCACCGCATCGCCCATGCCCTCTACGGCCTTGGCCTGCCGCTGCTCGCGCGCATCGTCGCCGAACTGGCGCATGCCGAGACCGGCATCGACATCCATCCCGGCGCCCGGATCGGCGGCGGCTTCTTTATCGATCACGGCACCGGCGTGGTGATTGGCGAGACCACCATCATCGGTGAGCGAGTCCGCTTGTACCAGGCCGTCACGCTGGGCGCCAAGCGATTCCCGCGCGACGCCACCGGCAAGCTGGAGAAGGGCCTGCTGCGCCATCCCATCGTCGAGGACGATGTGGTGATCTACGCCGGCGCCACCATCCTCGGCCGCGTCACACTGGGCCGCGGCGCGGTGATCGGCGGCAACGTCTGGGTGACGCAGGACGTAGCCCCGGGCGCGCATGTCACGCAGGCCGTGTCGCGCAACGAAACCGCCAGGGCGCCATCCGCAAGCGGCGCGCAGCGCGCCATCGAGGCGAGCCTGCCATGAACGACCTCGTAAGGACCCTGGGCGCAACGGTGCGCCAGTTGCGCGAGGCGCACGCGTGGTCGCAGGAAGCGCTTGCCGAGCATGCGGGCCTGAACCGCTCGTATATCGGCGAGATCGAGCGCGGCAGCGCGATCGCCTCGATCGTCACGGTGGAGAAGCTTGCCGCCGCGCTGGGCGTGCCGATCTCATGGCTGCTGAAGACGGGCGGCACGCACGCGGCGCCACGCGACGCGGAGATTGCCGGCACGCGGACGTAGCCAGTTCCGGGTGATGCGCGCAAATCCCCGCGCATTGCCGTCTATAGCATGTTGAACGGGGCGGGCCGCCTCCCGATAATCGCTGCGGTAATAACGATTCTTGTTTTTCTCATATGGCAATCCGCCAGCAATCCACCAGCAATACGCTGGCAATCTGCTAACAGCCCAACGGAGTAGCACATGTCGGTAAACGGGAGCGTCCAGACGGCGCTCGGCGATAACGCAGCACGGCAACTAGCCAATGCCACCAAGACCATTCCCCAGCTTGCGACCATCACGCCGCGCTGGCTGACGCATTTCCTGCAATGGGTACCGGTGGAAGCCGGCATCTACCGCCTGAACAAGGTGCAGGACCCGGAATCGGTCAAGGTGGCCTGCACCCAGCGCGACGATGAAGGCAAGCTGCCCCGCACCTTCGTCAACTACGAAGAGCAGCCGCGCGAGTATTTCCTGAACGCGGTGAGCACCGTGCTCGACGTGCACACCCGCGTGTCGGACCTGTACAGCAGCCCACACGACCAGATCAAGGAACAGCTCCGCCTCACCATCGAGACCATCAAGGAGCACCAGGAAGGCGAGCTGATCAACAACCCTGACTACGGCCTGCTGGCCAACGTGGCCGACGAGCAGCGCATCTTCCCGCTGACCGGCGCGCCCACCCCGGACGACATGGACGAACTGCTGAGCAAGGTGTGGAAGGAACCAGCTTTCTTCCTGACCCACCCGCTGGCGATTGCCGCCTTTGGCCGCGAATGCACGCGCCGTGGCGTGCCGCCGCCCACGGTGAGCCTGTTCGGTTCCCAGTTCATCACCTGGCGCGGTATTCCGCTGATCCCGTCGGACAAGGTGCCTGTGGCCGACGGCAAGAGCAAGATCCTGCTGCTGCGCGTGGGCGACAAGCGCCAGGGCGTGGTCGGCCTGTTCCAGCCGGGCGTGGCGGGCGAGCAGGGCCCGGGCCTGTCGGTGCGCTTCATGGGCATCAACGACCAGGCTATCGCTTCGTACCTGATCTCGCTGTACTGCTCGCTGGCCGTGCACGCGCCGGATGCGCTGGCGGTTCTCGATGACGTGGAAATCGGCAAGTACCATGACTATCCTGACACCTACAAGTAATCCGGTGAATCCGTCCGCCAGTTCGCCGGCAGCGCTGCCGGGCGCGCCCGCGGTGCCGCCCGGCCTGCCCGATCCGGCGGTGCTGGCGCGCCTGGCCGGGGCATTCTTCTCGGCGCTGCCGGGCACGTCGCCGGCCGCCGCGCAGTCGCTGCCGGTGGTGAACAACCCGGCCCCGCCGGGTTCGCCCGTGGCGGGTCCTGGCGGCACGGGCACCGGCGTGCCGGGGGCGTCGATTCCGCAAGGCCATGTTCCTGGCGCCAACCTGCTTCCGCCGGCGCCCACGCATGTGCTGTCGCTGCCCAGCCGGACACCCGCGCTGCGGCCGGCCGCGGCGGCGCAGAACGGCCTGCCCGATACGGTAGCCACGGTGGCGCCCGCGCTGGAAAGCCGCTTCGGCGGCCAGGCGCTGGGCGTGCCGCACGCTGCTGCGCCGTCGCCGCAGTCCTCGGCTGCCCCTGCCTACTACTTCCTGGAGGGCGCTGGCCGTGACCTGCACGGCGGCCCGGCAGGGCTGCGCGACATCGCCACGTCCGGCGATCCGCTCTCGCTGCATCTGCCGCAGCAAGTGCCGGGCGCCTACGGCTACGGGCGCGAGCAGGAGGAGGCGCTGCCGTGGGCATCGTCTTCGGCGCGCGTGCCGTTCGACGTCAACGCCATTCGCCGCGATTTCCCGATCCTGCAAGAGCGCGTCAACGGCAGGCAACTGGTCTGGTTCGACAATGCCGCCACCACCCACAAGCCGCAGTCGGTGATCGACCGGATCTCGTACTTTTACGCGCACGAGAACTCCAACATCCACCGCGCCGCCCATGCGCTGGCAGGGCGTGCCACGGATGCCTACGAGGCCGCGCGCAGCAAGGTGCAGCGCTTTATCGGCGCATCCTCGCCCGACGAGATCATCTTCGTGCGCGGCACCACCGAGGCCATCAACCTGATCGCCAAGACCTGGGGCGCGCAGAACGTGGGCGAGGGCGACGAGATCATCGTCTCGCACCTGGAGCATCACGCCAATATCGTGCCGTGGCAGCAGCTTGCCGCGCAGACCGGGGCGAAGCTGCGGGTGATCCCGGTGGACGATTCGGGCCAGGTGCTGCTGGATGAATATCGCCGGCTGCTCAACGACCGCACCAGGATCGTCTCGGTGACGCAGGTGTCGAACGCGCTCGGCACCGTCGTGCCGGTCAGGGAGATCGTCGACCTGGCCCACCGCGCCGGCGCCCGCGCGCTGGTCGATGGCGCGCAGTCGGTCTCGCATATGCGGGTGGACGTGCGGGCGATCGATGCCGATTTCTTCGTGTTCTCCGGCCACAAGGTGTTCGGGCCTACCGGGATCGGTGTGGTCTACGGCAAGCGCGAGGTGCTGGAGGACATGCCGCCCTGGCAGGGTGGCGGCAACATGATTGCCGACGTGACCTTCGAGCGCACCGTGTTCCAGCCGCCGCCCAACCGCTTCGAGGCCGGCACCGGCAATATCGCCGACGCGGTAGGGCTGGGCGCCGCGCTGGACTATGTGGAGCGGGTGGGCATGGAGAACATCGCCCGCTACGAGCACGACCTGCTGGAGTACGCCACCCACCTGCTGCAGCCCATCCCGGGCGTGCGGCTGGTGGGCACGGCGCGCGACAAGGCCAGCGTGCTGTCCTTCGTGCTCAAGGGCTACGAGACCGAGGAAGTGGGCAAGGCGCTCAACGAGGAAGGCATCGCCGTGCGCTCCGGGCATCACTGCGCCCAGCCCATCCTGCGGCGTTTCGGCGTGGAGGCCACGGTGCGGCCGTCGCTGGCCTTCTATAACACCACGGACGAGGTGGACCGGCTGATTTCAGTGGTCAGGCGGCTTTCCGGGCGCCGTTAGGGCTGTATTGGCGCGGTGTAGGGGCTGTATTGGGGCGGAAAACGCGGGGCGTGGGGCTTAAAACCCCCCTGAACATGCATGAATCGGGACGCGCCCTGCGTTTTCTTCTAAAATCCGCTATCTTCTCACCTTGATCGGCGTGTCTTCCTGCCTTCGGACCGGAGCCCGCCTTGTTGAACGCACCCGGCAAGCTACCGCCCAGCCACTGGCATCAGGCCCACCGACGCCGGCGCTATCCAGCGCTTACCGCGCTTTATTCATGAGCAATCTCAACCAGCAAGCCATCCTCTCCGTCCACCACTGGACCGACACGCTTTTCAGCTTCACCTGCACCCGCGACCCCGGCTTCCGTTTCGAAAACGGCCAGTTCGCCATGGTCGGCCTGGAAGTGAACGGTCGTCCGCTGCTGCGTGCCTACAGCATCGCCAGCGCCAACTACGAGGAGACGCTGGAATTCTTCAGCATCAAGGTGCCCGACGGCCCCCTGACGTCCCGCCTGCAGCACCTGAAGGAAGGCGACCAGATCTTCGTCGGCAAGAAGCCCACCGGCACGCTGCTGGTCGACAACCTGCTGCCCGGCAAGACCCTGTGGCTGCTGGCCACCGGCACCGGCCTGGCCCCGTTCCTGTCGATCATCCGCGACCCGGAAGTGTATGAGCGCTATGACAAGGTCGTGCTGACCCATACCTGCCGCTTCGTCGAGGAACTGGCCTACCGCGAGTTGATCTCGGAGCACTTGCCGCAGCATGAGCACCTGGGCGAGCTGATCCGCGAAAAGCTGGTGTATTTCCCCACCGTGACCCGCGAAGAGTTCGACAACCAGGGCCGGATCACCGACCTGATCGCCAACGGCGAGCTGTTCGAGCGCCTGGGCGTGGAGCCGTTCTCGCTGGAGAACGACCGCATCATGCTGTGCGGCAGCCCCGATATGCTCAAGGACATTCGCGCGATGCTGACCGAGCAGCACTTCACGGAAGGCAATATGAGCGAGGCGGGGCATTTTGTGCTTGAAAAGGCATTTGTTGGCTGATCGTCAGACCATCTTGGCGATAGCCGGGGCTCCCCGGCATCGCCTAAGCCTGCTGGCGGGACATCACCCAGAAGTGAATGCCCAGGGTGGTCAGGAAGACCCCCGCCGAGCCGCGCATTGACGGTCAGGAGATCGCTCGCGCCTATCCTGCCGAAACACTGTACGAGGCCGGCCAGCGTGCCGAAGCGCAGCGCCTGCTCATGGCCTGACCACCATTGATTCGCGCCGCAGCGCACACAGACCCGCTGATCGTCACGTTCGTGCTGCTTTGCCGCTGCGCTCTCGCCGTATCACGCGACAAAGACGCCATGCTGTGGCTGCACGACAGGCCCTGCGCTCCCGCAGCGTCGAATAGGGCACGAGCGCATCATCCGGCTTTGCGCCAGTCATCAACCTGCGGTGCCACCCCGTTGCGGATGAAGCGGACAACGGATTCGCGGAACAGATCGTGTTCCGCTTCAAAGATTCGACGTCTCGTGCTCATGCAATCTCCATCTCATTAAGCGGCCTCTGCGCGCGGCAGGTTTTCGATGGATTATCCGCAGTCAGGGCAGATCCGCCTCATTCGAAGTGATGAATTCCGGGTAATGCAATCTGGGCACCGGCCCGCCGCCCGACAATTCATCCTTTCGAATGAGGCAATGCGCCAACATCGCGCCACATAATTCTCCGGCCGGTGGATCCTGGCCAACACAGTCCATCCGGAATTTCATGCATACCTTCCTTGAGAATGCCGTCATGAGCCCTTCCGAAAGCCACGCACAGGTGACTGCCTGCCATCAGAGCGTTCTGCTGTTCTACTATGGCCTGGACAGGGGGGGACTATCCCCTCGCAATGAAGCAAGTCGCACCCGATTGCCTGTGGGAAGGCGGTGGTGTCATGCTGCGCGGTCGACAACAGATTGAAGAGTCAGTGAGGAAGAGATCGGCAACGCAAGTCGTGCGGCATATCGTCAGCAACTTTGCGATGCTCGTGCAGGATCCAGAGCGTGCCACGGCGGCCTATTGTCTGGCCCTGCATCTGTACGACAACGGCTCGCCCGCCACCCTCCCGGTACCGGGTTCCACACCATTTCTGCTCGCGGATGTGACATGCCAGTTCGCACTGGAGCCCGAATGCCTGGCGCATACGGCAGCTGGATGTCATGCGCACATTCAGCTATTCCAGGGAGGTGATCTCTCCCTTGGCGCAAGCACCCAGGCTGGGTTGATCCGGACCTGCGTACCATCGCAACCACGGATCACACGCTGCCCGTTCTCGCGTTTCGCTCGAGGCCCCCATGGATCTCTCCCGTACTCCCGACCAGCAGGGGTACTCCCCGGGGACGCAAGCAAAGGGCTCCTTGCGCGGCCCTTTGCTTTCTACCGTGTGTCGTTTCTACTGCGTGCCGCTCCGGCGCGCGCATCGCCAGCTCAGATCGGCCAACGGCCGTACCTTCGCTTCCATGCTCGCCGCATCGGCCGCTGACGCATTGCCTCCCGCCGCGCGCGCCGCAACGCCGCGCAGGATGGCGGCCATGCGAAACAGGTTATAGGCGAGATAGAAGTCCTAATTCCGAATGGCGTCGATGCCGCGCGCGCGGCGGTAGTCCTCGACGAACGCGTGCTCCTGCGGAATTCCGAGCGCAGTCAGGTCGACACCCGCGACGCCGCGCCACAGGTCAGGCGGAACGCATCACGACATGCAGAAGTACGAGAGGTCCGCCAGCGGATGCCTTAGCGTGGAGAGTTCCCAGTCGAGCACAGCGACCACGCGCGGCTCGGTTGGATGGATGATCAAGTTGTCCATGCGCATATCACCATGTACGACGCAGGTCTCATCGCCATGGGGAATGTGGGCTGGCAACCATTCCATCAATGCTTCCATTGCCTCGATCGGCGCACCTCCCGAACTGCGGTACTGGCGGCTCCAGCGGTCGATCTGCCGCGCGAAGTAATTGCCGGGCCGGCCGAAGGCGTCCAGCCCGGCTGCGCGATGGTCCAGACCGTGCAGCGCAACCAAAACGCGGTTGATGTCCGCGTATATCGCCTTCCGCTCGGCCACAGCGAGCTCGGGCAGGGTGGGATCGATAAAGTTCCTGCCGCGCACGTACTCCATCAGAAAGAACGGTGTGCCGATCAGCGAGGCGTTATCGCAATAGGCCACCATGCGAGGCACCGGAACGCCGCTGCCGTTCAGTGCCTGCATCACCCGGTATTCCCGGTCAATGGCGTGCGCGGACGGCAGCAACGCCCCTGGCGGCTGCTTACGCAGGACAAACGCGTCGCTCGCCGTCTGGAGCAGGAAGGTCGGGTTCGACTGTCCGCCCGACAGTACGCACGCACTTAATCCGCGTGGGTCCAATCCTGCCTGGCGCATCCAGTCGGCCAGGCGTTCAAGATCAAGATCGGCGCAGCCAACGGAGTTCCCTGAGGGCGATGTTAGTCATGGCAATTGATGCGGGTTACACGGTGGCTTAATCCGGGTAGCCGGAGCTACTCCGCCTGGGCATCGGCACCGAGATTGTTGATCATCAGGAGCAGCGCACGGCGAGTCGTCTCCACTTCCTTGGCTGGAATGCCATTCAGTGCCAATGCGTTGACTTCTTCGGCAAGCGGAACAAGCAGCTTCTTCAACTTCCTGCCCAGAGGCGTCAGGAACACGTAGATATTCTTGCGGTTGTCGGGCCGCTGCTCGAGACTGACGTAGCCCAGTTTTTCCATGGCTTTGAGGGCGACTACCGTGGTGGGTTCCATCACGCCTGCCTCTATGCTGAGCTCGCGCTTCGTCAGGCCGTCGCGCTCCCATAGGATGCGCAGGAAGGTCCAGTGCCCCAATTGCACATCGTGGCGGGCAAGCCTCGTCTGCAGCGCTCGCAAAAATCCCCGCGTCGCGTCCTTGACGAGATGTGCCATCCGATCGTTGGGGACTGCTTCGTGCCAGTGCCGCAGCATGCGACTGGCAATTTCCGTATCTCTGGTGTTGCTCGGCATGGAAAGGTCCGGAAGCTCTTCAAGAGGGATTTGTTTATGAGCCTAATATTAACATCATGCCGGGGATGGGCTGCGCAGAAACGGATCGGCAGGTGGAGATCGCGCGAGCGGAACCGGCGATGTGATTGCCGGATATCCGCTGACAGGGTCACGCTACTCCGCGACTACCTGGGCCATCTTGATGGCTTCGGCATAGCGCGCTGTCTCGTCGCTGAGCGCCTTGGCGTAGTCCGCGCTCGACCCACCCACCGGCTCTATGCCCGCGACGTGCAACTGCGCGATGACTTCGGGCATCTTGACGGCATTCGCGACGGCGTCTGCCATCTGCTTCACCACGGCCTCAGGTGTTCCCGCCGCCGCGAGGACGCCAACGGTCACGGCATAGTCGTACCCGGGCACCACTTCCGAGATCGCCGGAATCTGCGGTGCGAGCTTGGAGCGCTGCAGTGAGTTGGTGCCAAGGATCTTCACCTGGCCAGACTTCACGAAGCCCGATAGCGAGGGCAAGGCGGCGAACACCACTTGCACCTGGTCCCCGATCAGCGCCGGGACGGATTGGCCGGAGCCGCGGAAGGGAATGTGCCTGATATCGATCTTGAGTGAGGCCTTCAGCGCTTCCATCGATAGTTGATGCGTGCTCCCTATGCCGGACGAGCCGTAGTTGAGCTGGCCAGGCTTCGACTTTGCAAGAGCAATGAATGATTGAAGCGAGTTTGCCGGCACACGGGCATTGACGGCTAGAAACAGCGGAGATCTCGCCGCCAATGAGACCGGCACGAAATCGCGCTTGGGCTCATAGGACAGATCCTTGTAGATCGCAGGATTGATTGTCATCATCGACCCGTCGGTGACCAGAAAGGTATAGCCGTCGGCGGGACTCGTCTTGAGCGCCTGCGCAGCTACCACGCCATTGGCGCCGGGACGATTCTCGACCACGAACGGCTTGCCCAGCCGTTGTGTCAATTGCTGCGACAGGATACGGGCAACGGTGTCGGGCAGACCGCCCGGCGCATAGGGAACGATCAGCCGGATCGCCTTGTTAGGCCAGGAATCGGCGCCTGCCAGCGCCGCCGTTGGGGCGAATGCGGCGGCCGTCAGGCACAGGCATAGGCACAGCTTGCGCCGTGCGGGATGGTTGGGGGGGCGTCTCATGGTGTCTCCTCTCTTTATATAGTGCGCCGTTATGTCGGGTAAGTCTGATGCGGCAACTCGATGTCCCGGGCCTCACGCGCCGAAGACAGCATTGCGAGGCAGACCTCGAGCGTGGCCTTTGCCCAGGGTCCGCCGTGGATTGGGCGCCGTCCGTGAACGACGGCGTCAATCAGTTCGTCGATGACCTCGAAACGCGGCACCGACGGTGCCGGCAGCGGGATGTGTTCCCGTTCCCTATCGCCATAGACCCAGATGCCGTCTGGCATGGGGCGGATGTCGGCATGCTCGCAGCTGACGATGACCGGCCCGAAGTGCTGGTGAGCGAGCGGGGGGGACGAGCCGGCGGGCGATGTCCAGGATGGCCCGCCGTAGGTGGCGTCCGCCTTGAGTCGTGTTTCCGCCTCGGCCGAGCCGATGCCGGCCAGCCTGCGCCGCGCCTTGCCGTAGTCCTCTTCGTGGGCAGGGAAACCCATTTCGGTGAATCCGCCGTTCCACGGGTCCGAGTCGAAGCGGCCATAGCCGCTATAGGTCAGGGAGGCATAACTCCCGTTCTCGAACCAGAGCATGGCGGAATAGGCGCCTTCGGTCGGTCTGGATGGATCCCATTGGCCAAGCGTCGCCCGGACCCGACTGGCCGGGGAACCGGCGAGCAGGCGGACCACGTCGACCTGATGCGCTGCCTGGCTGAAGACAACTCCGCCGCCAGCCTCGGTCTGAAGTTCCTCCGGGCGCCGCGGCCGGTAGAGAAAGTCCGTGTAGTTCAGGGCGTGGATCATCCGCACCGCGCCGAAGCGGCCCGAGTCGAGCAGGTGACGAGTGTGCAGGTAGGGGGAGTCAAAGCTGTGGCAATGCCCGACGATCATTTGCACGTTGGCCCGAGCGCACGCCTCGATCATCTGGTCGCACTCCGCCATCGATAATGCCATTGGTTTTTCGACCAGCAGGTGCTTGCCATTCGCCGCGGCAAGGCATGCGTGGGCGGCATGAAACTGATGTGGACTGGCAACGTAGACTGCATCGATGGCAGGCGAGCATGCCATCTCAGACAGGTCCTCGTACACCGGGGCGCCGAAATCGCGCGCAAACTGCCGGCGCGCGGTGTCACGCGGGTCGCAGGCGGCGGCGAGGACCACGCGATCGTCCGCGAGGAAGGTGGGCAGCATGAGCGAGAATGCCCGGCCGAGTCCGACGACGCCCAGGCGCACCTTTCCGTCAGGTTTTCGTTTCATCAGATTTGCTCCGAGAA
>JYOD01000148.1 GCA_000955785.1 Burkholderiaceae bacterium 16 | reverse complement strand
CGGAAAACGATAGCGTGGCTTTGATTTCGGTCGGCGTCATTTCTGTTCCTTAAATAGGTGAATAGCCAAATCGCTTCAATTCCGACAACGCACAGCCGCGCGACACTCCGCTGCACCGTGGTGCAGCATCAAGCACAACCTCTCGCTCCGTGCGGGCGAGCAGTCCGGTTAGTCAAGCGGCGCCCACCTCAAACGAGGCGAGCCTCGTGACTGTTGACGCAGCGTTCAAAAGCTCCCGTTCGCCTGAAGCCCAGTCGGCGCGCGCCAGCGAAACCGCGTGCGCCTGTACGCATCAGCCCGGCCAGGGAATTTTGGCACGAGTGTTCGACGTAGCCAGCCGCTTGGTGACCGGATCCGTGCCGAAAGAACAGCTTGGCTACGAAGTGTAGCTAGTCAAGTCACATTCGGAATATGATTTAAAATTGCGAACGCCATTCCAATTATTCATAGATGAACAAATGACCTTGCGCCGTGACCAGCTTGGGGTCAGCCCCGGCCTCCTTCAAGGCCAGTGCCATCTGGCTTGCAAACGCACCCATTGGCCAAGCTGACTGAGATACTCCGGCCGGCGCAGTTCGGGCCACTCTATTGCGCCCGATACAGGAGGCGCACCTCCTGCCTGCGTGAATCACCCGGCTCCAGACGGGGATGCGCGGTCAGTCGGCGCGCACGCTGACATAACGGCCAGGAGCGGGCTCGATTGGCTCGAACGTGTCCTTCCCCAATCTGGACGGCGCCGCAACCTGCTTGCCGGCATAGCGGTTCAGCCAGGCAGCCCAATGAACCCACCAACTCCCCGGCGTGGACGTCGCTGAAGCCAGCCAGCCGTCCGCATCGTCGCATTGCTCGCCGGCACACCAGTAGCCACGCTTTTGCTTCGATGCCGGATTGATAACACCCGCGATATGTCCGCTCTCGCCAAGAACAAACTCCGACTTTCCGCCCAGTAGCTGAATGCTGCGATAGGCAGACTGCCAGGGAACGATGTGATCATCCTTCGTTGCAAGGATATAGTTGGGTACGTTAATGCGGCCCAGGTCCATCGGATGCCCGCAAACGGTCAATTGCCCCGGCTCGCGCAGCTTGTTCTCCAGGTACATATTGCGCAAGTACCATGCATACATGGGCCCGGCCAGGTTCGTGGCGTCGGCGTTCCAGTAAAGCAGGTCGAAGGCGCCCGGCGCTTGCCCTTTCAGGTAGTTGCCGACGAAGTAGGGCCAGATCAGGTCATTCGGGCGCAACATCTGGAAGACAAACGCCAACTCCTTGCCGGGATAGATGCCACCGCGCCCGATAGTCTGCTCGCGTTGCGCAACCGTCGGCTCATCGATGAACACGCCAAGTTCGCCTGGCTCGCTGAAATCCAGCATGGTCGTCAGCAGCGTCATGCTGGCCACCGTCTTTTTACCGCGGGCCTGCTGCACGCCCAAGGCTGAAGTCAGCAGCGTACCGCCGACGCACCAGCCCAGCGCGTTCACCTGAGCCGCGCCACTGATGGCCTGGCTGACTTCCAGCGCCTTCAATACGCCTTGCTCAACATAGTCGTCCCATGTTGTCTCACTCATGTCCGCTTGCGGATTGCGCCACGATACCAGGAACACGGTATGCCCCTGCTCGCAGGCAAAGCGCACGAATGAGTTCTCCGGCTGGAGGTCTAGAATGTAGAACTTGTTGATGCACGGAGGCACGATGACCAGTGGCCGCGAGGCAACCTTATCGGTCAGCGGCTTGTACTGGATCAGCTGCATCAATTCACACTCGAAGACAACGGCCCCCTCGGACGTGGCCACATTGCGGCCTACCTCAAAGGCGGATTCGTCTGTGATTGCGATGCGGCCTCGCCGCGCGTCTTCGACGTAGTTGGCAAGTCCGGAAACGAGGCTTCCGCCCCGGGATTCCAATGCCAGCTGTATGGCCTCCGGATTCGTGCCAAAAAAATTGGCGGGGCTCAAGGATTCAATGTACTGGCCGACAAGGAATCTCAGCCTGCTCTTGTCATCCTCCTCGAGACCGATTGTTTCAGTGATCTCTGAGAGAGTTCTGGCGTTATTCAGGTAGCTTTTCCTGAGAAAGCGGTACCACGGATTGCGATTCCATTCGTCCGCGGCGAAGCGTCGATCCGGCTTGTCCCCGCCCGTCTCTTCGCTCCATACCGACCTCATCACGGCTGCCTGCCCTTCCAGATGACGCAGATTGGAGCGCAGCAGGCCCGAAACATCCATACCGCAGGAAAAGAACCTCTGCCCGGCCATATATTCGGCCGTTTTTTTAAATGGAGCAGAATATGCCTGGAGTAATTTATCTGAAAATTCTAATGGAAGAGACACGCCGTTCTCCGTAAATTTAGTCAAATTTGAGATTGGAGCTGGCTAACCAGCCAGCTCCGCGGCATTACTGGACCCTGCGCGCCAACGACGTCGGCATCACCAGCGCATCCCCGTCCACCACGACCTTGTCTTGCACCGTACAGACCGTAGTCAGCGAGACGCGCTGCTTCCCTGGCTGCAACTCCTTGACGGTCACCGTAACCTTGACTGTTTCCCCTGGCCTTACGGGCGCTTTGAAGCGAACGTTCTGGCTCAGATAGATCGTCCCAGGCCCCGGCAAGCGTCCGGCAATGGCTGCCGAGATCACGCTGGCGGTCAGCATGCCGTGGGCGATGCATCCGCCGAACTGGGTCGTCCGGGCGAATTCCTCGTCAAGGTGCACGGCATTGTTGTCGCCGGAAGCGGCCGCAAAGAGTGCGATATCTGCTTCGGTGATGGTTCTGTCGAAGGTGGCGCTCATCCCGAGCTCCAGGTCTTCATAGTCATAGCCATTCAGTGCGTTCATTACGTTTCCTGGTGTTTTCTGGTAGTAGTTGAATCCGTCTCGCCCTGACAGTGACAAGCTCGCAGGGACGCACATGCGCTGCCGGGGCTTCGCAGCCTCGGTCCGTGGCAGTATGGGTTTCCATCTTCGAGGCCTGGGGTGAGGTGAGCGCGATGCCTGAGGAAAGGCGCTGCGATGACTGATTGCGCTCACGCCGGCAGCATGGTGCCGAAATTTCCAATGGCGAAGCTTAAGGCCGGCTCGGTAACTACCTAAAACGGTTTTTCCCGCTGACAATTATCGAAAAAAACGATTGATTCCAACGATGGGGATGTATCGCAACATGCGTCGCCTCCCCCCCGCTCCGAGGGGGGAACGGCGTCGCTCACAGCCATACAATGGGAAGTCATGACGACATGATGAGAGATCGGCGCGATGTTCTGTGTTGGAACAACGACCTGCTTCGGCGCCACAGAACAGGATGCCGGTGTAGTGGTGGTCGGGATTCGTCAGGAAGGCCTCCCGAGGCCGCGCCATGCGCCGCCAGCCTATACGGCTTGTGGCAAGGGACCGAGCAAGTTACAGCAGCAACGCCTCCTCAAAGTCCATCTGGTCTTGCGCATGGAACAACGCCCCAAGGCTCGCCGCGCCCTCTGCCGCCATCCCGCCATCGTCGCCGCTGCCCGCCCCGCCCCGCATGGCGTCCAGGCTCCGCCTCATGCCCGCGACCGCTGCGCCCGGCAGCAGCGTGGTAAGGCTGACCCGCCGGACGCCCAGGCCGCGCAACCGTTCCAATGGCAGGCTTGCGGCGGATGGGCTGGGCACCAGCCCGGTGCCGGCGCTGAGCGTCACCGGGATATCTAGCGCGCGCACCAGGCGAGCGATGTCGTCCTCGGTCCGCAGCGCGATGGGCAGCAGCATATCGGCGCCCGCCGCCTGATAGGCCCGGGCCCGTTGAATGACCTGCTCGGTGGACTCGCAAGCAAACGCGTCCGTGCGGGCGATGATCATGAAGTTGCTGTCGCGCCTGGCACGCTGCGCGGCATCGATCTTGGCGATCATCTCGCCGACCGGCACCACCTCCTTGCCGCCCGGCGAGGCCCAGCGCCTTGGCACCACCTGGTCCTCGATGTTCAGGCCGGCGGCGCCGGCCTCTTCGAACAACTCGACGGCATAGTGCACGCCGCGTGGATTGCCATAGCCCGCGTCCGCGTCCGCGGTGATGGGGATGGATGACACGCGCGTCAGGCGGCGGCAGTGCTCCACGCATTCCGTCAGCGTGAGCAGGCCGATGTCCGGGACGCCGAGCAAGCTGTAGGAGAGCATGGCGCCGCTGATGCACGCGCTCTGGTAGCCCGCCTGCTCCACCAGCCGGAGGCTGAAGATATCGTGCACGGCCGGCGCCACGACAAACGGCTCCGTGCGCAACAGCGCGCGCAGGGATGCCGTCTTTTGAGCCGGGGCGGGTCTTTGCATGGACTTGGGCTCGCAACGAGGAAAAGAAGTCATCACGCCCTTCACTCCTTCGGCATGCCGTCGGCCAGCTTGCGCATCATCGGCTTGCGGGCCGCGATTTCCCTGGCCCAGTCGTCGCCGGGCAGGTAGGCCAGGACCGGTGCGTCGTTGCCGGCCTTCTTCAGGTACTCGGGATCCCTGAGCGTCGCCCTGACAGCTGCTCGCAGTTTCTCCACGATGGCGGGCGGCACACCCGCGGGCACGGCAATCCCCCGCTCGGCAGGCATTACGTCGTCGAATCCCTGCTCCCTGGCCGTCGGCACATCGGGTAGCGAAGCGGCCCGCTTCTCCCCCATTTGCGCGATAATCTTGAGCGGCACAGCCTCCTTGCCCGCATCCTGCAGTTCACCCGTAGTGACCGCCGCGAAGTCGATATGCCCGCCAAACAACGCCGTCTTGGACTGCGCCGTGCCGTTATACGGGATGTCGTTGACCTTCACGCCCGCCACATTCTGCAATTGCAATAGCGCCAGGTGCCCGTTCGTCCCGACCCCGTTGTGACCGAAAGACAAGGAAGCAGGCTTCTTCTTCAATGCCGAAACCACGTCCTTCAGGTTGTTGTACGGACTCTCCTTCCTGGCCACAAGGATGGTCGGGTCGCTCAGCACGCGCGCTACCAGTTGCAGCCCGGCCGGATCGAAATTCGTCTTCTTGTAGAGCGGCGCGAACGCCATGGCAGGCAGGTTGACCACGCCGATGGTGTAGCCATCCGGGGCCGAGCGCATCAGGCCGATGTTCGAGATCTCGCTGGCGGCGCCCGGCTTGTTCTGCACCACCAGGCTGGCGTTTGCGCCAAGGTAGCGCTGGATGAACGGCGCCATCGTGCGCGCCATGGTATCGGTGCCTCCGCCGGCGGCAAAACCGACGAAGACCTGGATCGGATGATCGGCGGGCCACTCCGCCCGCGCCGCGGTCGCCGCCAACCCGAGCGACAGGAGCACTGTGGTGAGCACGTTGAACGTGCCGCGCGTCTTGTTGCGTGTCTTGTTGCGTGTCTTGTTGCGTGTCTTGTTGCGTGTCTTGTTGCGCGTCTTGTTGCGTGTCTTGAAGCTGTGCCGCATGGCCTCCCCCTTTCCGAACCGATATTGACAATGGCCGAACGATACGTAGCTCCCGCTCCGGAAGAAAGCGAGAAATCTTCACTGCCCCCGGTGAGAATTTGGAATGGCAGCGCGCTGGCGGCGCCAGGCCCCCATCGCGGGACAGGGGCGGCGCCATGACCCTCAAACAACTGGAAGCCTTCTACTGGGCCGCAAAACTCGGCAGCTTTTCCGTGGCGGCGGCACGCCTGCATGTCACGCAGTCATCGCTGTCGAAGCGCATCGCGGAGTTGGAGGACGACCTGGGAAAGGCGCTCTTCGACCGTACCGGGCAGCGCTCGGTCATCACCGACGCCGGCGAGCGACTGCTTGAGCATGCTGCCCAGATTCTCGAGATTGAAAGCCGTATCCGCTCGGACCTGGACATGTCCGGCGCACTGCGCGGGAGTTGCCGGTTCGGCATCAGCGAACTGGTGGCATCCACCTGGTTCCCGGGACTAGTCGCCCGCGTTCGCGAGCTGCATCCGCATCTCGTGCTGCAACCGCAGGTCGACCTGACGCTGAACCTCGAACGCAAGCTGGAGCGCGGCGAACTCGACTTCGCGATCATTCCCGGCCCATCCTCCTCCCCCAACCTCTCGCAGGAAAAGGTCGGTGAGCTCGCATACCAGTGGATGGCATCGCCAGAGCGGCTGGCATCCGGCACGGCCCTGACAGCCCGGCACTTCGCGGAGCATCCGGTGATCACGCTCAGCGCCGAAGCGGGCCTGACGCTCGCCTTCGAGAAATGGGCGGCGGAGCAGAAACTCGAGATTCCCAGGGCGCTGGTTTGCAACAGCCTGTCGGCCTTGATTGCGCTGGTGATTGCCGGCGTGGGGATCAGCCTCTTTCCGCGATCCTATGTGGCGCCTCTCGTGCGCGCCGGCAAGCTGGCGGAACTGGCAAGCCAGCCGGCTCCGCACAACCTGTCCTACTATTTCCAGTGGCGCACGGGCGACACGCGTGCCGTGGTCCGGTCACTGAGGACGGTCACGATGGAAGAGGCGGATTTTTCAGTGAGTTCGCCGTTATGGCCCGGCGAGGCAAGGATCGGCTAGCGCCGGGGGCGGCGCGAGCTTTTCCCGGAGATTGTCCTGACGCTAGCGTGTGGCGAATGACCGCGCGGGCCGGACGCGCGGCGATGCCGCCAGGACTACGGCCGCAGCGGATGTGCGAGAAAGAAGCGTACCATCTCGGCGCTGGCGTCGGGCCCGCTGTCATCGGTGTACGTCCCGCGCGAGCTGCCCCCCGCCCATGCGTGAGGCGCCCCGTGGATGAGCCAGTATTCCGCGTCGACGCCATCGAGCGATGTCAGTTGCCGGTGTGTGAAGGTGCGCCCGCCCCGGCTGCGCTGCTGCTTGTCCCGGTGCGTACCACCCTGGAAATCACGCAGCAGGCGCTCGCCGTTGGACACATGCACCGTGGCGTCTGCATCGCCGTGAAACACGATGAGGGGCCGCGACGGCGAGACAGCGCCATTGCCCCGGGGTGCGGTCCGCGCTTTCTCCATCAGCTTCGCGGCCAGGTTCCCGCCCTTCATCGCAGCCAGTGCCGATGGCAGGTCGTGCGCGCTGCCGCAAGGCAAGCCGGAATGAATCCCCGCCGCGGCATACAGCTCCGGATGCGTCTGCACCATCACCGCAGCCATGGCGCCGCCAGCGGACAAGCCGGCCACGTACACGCGATCCGCGTCGACCGGGTGGTTCGCCATGACTTCCCGCGTGATGCCCGCGATCAGCGCTGGCTCGCCCTGGTTGCGGTGCTGGTCGCCCGGCTTGAACCAGTTCCAGCATCTGGACGGGTTGGCCGTCATCGGCTGGATGGGATACGCGACCAGGAAGCCGTGCCGCTCGGCGAGCGCATTCATGCGCGTGCCCGCCGCGAAATCATCAGCGTCCTGCGTGCACCCGTGCAGCATCACG
Organism: Burkholderiaceae bacterium 16; assembly: GCA_000955785.1. Classification (GTDB taxonomy): domain Bacteria; phylum Pseudomonadota; class Gammaproteobacteria; order Burkholderiales; family Burkholderiaceae; genus Cupriavidus. The sequence continues at coordinate 52,708 of JYOD01000148.1, read as the reverse complement.
ACCAGCGGCAGCGGCTGGCCATCGTAGCCGCCAGGCACGTAGAGCTTGTAGGCGCGCTCGCCGGCGTGACTGGCGTAATGCCTTGTAGTGAAGTGCCCGGTGTCCTGCACGTCGGGCCGCGGCGCCGGCTTCGGTTCCCGCCGGGGCTGCGTGCGCGCCTCGCCGGTTTTGGCGGCGGGACGTTCCGCGCCCGCTGCAGGCGCCGTGCGCGGCAGCAGCGCCTCGACGACTTGCGCAGGCTGGAAACCGGCGGCGGCGCCGCTATCGCGCAGCGCGCGCTGTATGACTTCGGTGGCCTCCAGCGGACCGGCCGTGCGCAACAGCGCCATGGCTTCGTGCATGGAAGCCAGGAATGCTTCGTTCATTTTCATCATGGTGTCCTTCGAGGGGCCTGCAGGAGAGCCTGCAGTGGAGCCACAGGTGATTGCCGGGCTCAGCGGATGCGCCCGGCCAGCGCAGCCTTGACCGCGGCGGAGGCATGGAAAGCGCCCAGTACGACAATCGACTGGATCGTGGCCAGGGCCAGTTCGGGCGTGACATCGGCGGCGATGCTGGCAAGGCCCAGCACATGAATGTCCAGACGCTGCCGTGCCGCTTGCGCGGCCTCCAGGTCCTGCCGGGAAAAATGCTGCAGGCCGAGTACCAGCGCGCGCCGCGTCACGGTCTCGCTGACGGCCTGCGCATGGATCGCAAGCTGGTTGCGGATCGCGGTACGGATCAGGTCGGTGCGGTTCGAGTAAAAGCCTTCCTCGACCAGCAGGTCGATCTGGCCGAGGTCGACGGGGCCGAGATTGATCGTGATCTTCTCGGTCTCGCCGCCTTTGGGCCGGGGAGGTGCTGCAAGTGCTCTTTGTTGCTCGTTCATTGCGATCCACCATCCAATTAACATCCAATGGGATGGTTATAGGATGGAATACGGTCCCGGTCAAGCAGGGATACTGCTTTGTGACGTCCAAGGCTGAATGGGCTTCGCTCCGGCTGGCAAGCAGCGAATTCAAGGGCTTCCCGGCGGCATATGAAATCTTTCACCCAGAGGTGGGGAGGAAACGGTTCCCCGGTATGCTCACTCGAAAATGCCGGCACCGGGGGCGGGCAATGCACTCCGGGGCCTCCTCTGTGTCCGCCCTGCCAGGCCATTTCAGGATCCATATGCACTTCCCTACCTTTACCAAATGCGTCAACCGGTGGTCCCGCCATGCAGGGCACAGGATTGCCATGGCAAGTTGCGCGGCAGCGCTAGCGCTGATAGCCGGCTGCGCGCCGGACTCGGTCCGCAATATCGAGGCGCAAGGCTTCGACGCGTACCTGGATAGCCTGAACCGGAGTTGCCCGAACCTGATGATCGGCAACAACAATGTGAGCGAGTGGCTGCGCACCGACGGCAGCCAGGGCGACAGCGACTATGTCTACTGGCTCGACCAGACCTCGCGCCTTTACTACCACCGCATTACACCCGCGCAGTACCGCGACTCGGTCATCGGCGGGCTGGGGCAGGGCAAGTCGGACACGCGCGCGGTGGACTGCATCATCGGCAGCCTGCCTGCGCAGCGCCCGACGAGCCCGGCCAGCGACAAGCGGCCGTAGTTTCCGCTCAGCGGGTTGCGCCGCTTCCGGACACCGCAAGGAAGCCGGATTGCGGCGCATACACCCGATGCCCCGATAGTGATCCAGCCGGCAGGCCGCCCTCGGGACTCGACCCAAAAAGCCAATTGACAATGCCGCCCCCGTGGCATTTGATGAAGCGTCAGCCATGCCTGTTCCAAGGGTGAGCGAGGAGTCCGGCTATGCCAAGCGGCCGCAACATGACGACGTGGGAAACCGCGCTGCAGGCAGTCGAGCGTGCCGAGCGCTTGCATCGCCAGTTCTTCCGCCCGGCCGGCCAGCTTGGCCTGCGCCCGGTGTGGGAGCCGCCCGTGGAAATCTTCGAGCAGGGCAAGCAGATCGCCGTCGTGGTGGCGCTGCCCGGCGTGAAGCCAGAGTGCATCGACATCGGGCTGGATGCCAACACGCTCAGCATCCGTGCCGAACGAGCGCTGCACCGCGCCTTCGCCGGCGGTACCGTGCACTGCCTTGAGATTCCCTATGGCCGCTTTGAGCGGCACATCCAGCTTCCTCCCGGGCGCTACGGCATGCAGCAGAGCGAATCCGTGGATGGCTGTCTCGTGCTGATCCTCGAGAGGTCGGAGTAGGCGGGACCTGCGCGAAGCCGACTTTGCGCGCTGCCGAATTTTTTCGCGAAGACCTGGCTACACGCGCCAGGCTCGCAGGAGACACGACCATGAGCACCGATGTCGGAGGCGAATCCGCCTTGACCAGGCAGAGTGGGGAGATTGCGCAAAGCGTGGAACAAGGCAGCGTTGCGCAAGCTACCGAAGCGGCCGACGGCGGCTCGCCGTCCGCGCTGCCGCCCGATGGACTCATCCTGCTCCCGGTCCGCAATATCGTCCTCTTCCCCGGCCTGGCAATCCCGCTGGCAATTGGACGCGAGCGCGCGAAGGCAGGCGTGAGCGCGGCCGTACTGGGCCAGCTCCCGCTCGGGGTGGTGCTCCAGCGTGACCCGCAGGCCGAAGATCCGGAACTCGATGCGCTCTATGGCATGGGTACCGTGGCCAATGTGCTGCGCTATGTGACCAGCCCGGATGGGACCCATCACCTGGTTTGCCAGGGCGCCCAGCGCTTCCTGCTGCTCGAACCGCTGACCGGCTACCCCTTTCTGGCCGCCAGGGTGGAGATGCTTGCCGAACCCACGCAGCGCGACCCGAACATCGAAGCACGCGCGCTGGTCCTGAAGGAACGCGCGGCGGACATGTTCGCGCTGCTGCCAGGCACCCCGGCGGAATTGCCCGGTTCCCTGCAGGCGATCGAGTCGCCCGGCTTGCTGGCGGACACGCTGGCCGGGCTGGTCGACATCGCGCTGGAGCGCAAGCAGGAGATCCTCGAAACGCTTGAGCTGTGCAAGCGGCTGGACCGGGTGACGGATGCCGTGGCAGCGCGCATCGAAGTGCTGCGCCTGTCCCGCGAGATCGCGGAACAAACCCGCGGCAGACTGGACCAGCGCCAGCGCGAGATGATGCTGCGCGAACAGCTCAAGACCATCCAGCACGAACTGGGCGAGAACACGGAGAGCCACGAGGAGATCCGCAAGCTGGCCGAAGCGATCGCCGCCGCCGGCATGCCGCCCGAGGTCGAATCGCATGCGCGCAAGGAACTGGCCCGGCTGGAACGGATGCCGGAAGCCTCCGGCGAGTACTCGATCAGCATCAGCTACCTTGAATGGCTGACCGAGATGCCGTGGCGCCTTCCCGATGAGAAGCCCATCGATATCGCGCGGGCGCGCCAGATCCTTGACGACGAACACTACGGGCTGAACAAGATCAAGCGCCGCATCCTGGAGTATCTCGGCGTCAGGAAGCTGAATCCGCACGGCAAGGGCCCGATCCTTTGCTTCGTCGGGCCGCCCGGCGTGGGCAAGACCTCGCTTGGTCAGAGCATCGCGCGGGCGATGGAGCGGCCTTTCGTGCGGGTGAGCCTGGGCGGCCTGCATGATGAGTCGGAACTGCGCGGCCATCGGCGCACTTATATCGGTGCCATGCCAGGCAACATCATCCAGGCAATCCGCAAGGCCGGCGCGCGCAACTGCGTGATGCTGCTCGACGAACTCGACAAGCTTGGCCAGGGCGTGCACGACGATCCGGCAGCCGCCATGCTCGAAATCCTGGATCCCGGCCAGAACGCGAGTTTTCGCGATAACTACCTGGGCGTGACCTTCGACCTGTCGGCCATTGTCTTCATCGCCACCGCGAATCAGTTGGAAACCATCCCGGGCCCCCTGCGCGATCGCATGGAAATGCTGGAACTGGCCGGCTACACAGAGGCCGAGAAGGCGCAGATCGCGCGGCGCTACCTGCTGCCCCGCCAGCTCGAAGCGTGCGGCCTGGCGCCGGCGCAATGCGAACTGACCGAGGAGGCCTTGGCCGCCATCATCCGCGACTACACGCGCGAGGCCGGCGTGCGCAGTCTCGAACGGCAGATCGGCGCGGTCCTACGCCATGTGGCAATGCTGGTGGCCGAGGATCCGGCCACCAGCAAACGCATCGGGCCTGACGACCTGCCGTCCATCCTGGGGCATCGCCGCTTCGAGAGCGAATCGGCTTTGCGCACCAGCCTGCCGGGCGTGGCAACCGGCCTGGCATGGACCCCGGTTGGCGGCGACCTGCTCTTCATCGAGGCGGGCAGCACACCGGGCGGCGGCAGGCTGCTGCTCACCGGCCAGCTTGGCGATGTGATGAAGGAAAGCGCGCAGGCGGCGCTGACCCTGGTCAAGTCGCGCTGCGAGTCCCTGCACATCGATTGCGGCCGCTTCGACAAGCACGACATTCATGTCCACGTGCCCGCCGGCGCCGTTCCCAAGGATGGGCCCAGCGCCGGCGTAGCCATGTTCATCGCCATGGCCTCGCTGCTGATGGGCCGGCCGGTGCGCAGCGACTGCGCCATGACCGGCGAGATCAGCCTGCGCGGCATCGTGCTGCCGGTCGGCGGCATCAAGGAGAAGGTGCTAGCTGCCCTGCGCGGCGGTATCAAGACCGTGCTGCTGCCCGCGCGCAACGCCCCCGACCTTGATGACCTGCCGGCGGACGCGCGCAGCCAGTTGCGTTTCGTGATGCTGGAAACGGTGGATGACGCGCTGGGCGAGGTGCTGGAAAAGGAAAGCGGAGGCTAAGCCCGGAGGGTCCGCCGCAGGTGCGGGAACCGTTGCTCGTCAGGCGGCGTCGGCCACTTCCACGACAATTTCGATCTCCACGCATGCGCCCATCGGCAGCTGCGCCACGCCAAACGCGCTGCGCGCGTGGCGCCCTCTTTCGCCGAATACCTGCAGCAGCAGTTCCGAGGCGCCATTCGTGACGATATGCTGCTCGGTGTAATCGGGCGCGGAGTTCACCAGGCTCATCACCTTGACGATCCGCGCGACACGGTTGAGATTGCCAAGCGTGGCGTGCAACGTGCCAAGCAGGTCTATGGCCACCGCTCTTGCCGCCGCGCTGCCCTCCACGGTACCCACGTCCAGCCCGAGCTTGCCGGCCCATGGCGCGCCGTGCCTGCGCGCGATGTGGCCAGAGACGAACAGGATCTTGCCTGTCTGGACGGCCATGTCGAACAGCGCCCCCGGCGCGGCGACGGGATCCAGCGTTATGTCCAGTTGGGCCAGCTTGTCATACACCGATTCACTCATGTCTATCTCCGTTGAATATTAGATGCCTGAAGTCATGGGCAACGCGACCCGCCAATGGCCTATTCGTCCGCGCCCGGCGCCGGCTCGGCATCGCCGCGCATGCCCTTGAGATGCTTGTAGACGGTAGCGCGTCCCATGCCGAGAATCGTCGCGACATAGTTCGCCGCGCTCTTGCCGTTGAACGCGCCCTCCGCGTATAGCGCTTCCACCAGTTCGCGCTTGTGATCGCGGGTCAGCGTGTTCAGGGCCAGTTGCCGCTTCTGCAGCCATTCGTGCAGGAATATGTTGATGCGCTCCTGCCAGTCATCCTTGAACAGGTCCACCGGGCGGGAGGCGACACCGACGCCTTTCACGAAAAGCTCCAGCGCAGCACCGATATCCTCGAAGACGGCGATATTGAAATTCACGCACATCACGCCTGCCGGCTTGCCGTCGTCCCCGTCGATCGTTACGCTGATGGACCGCATGCGCCGGCCATCCCAGTTCAGCTTCTCATAGGGCCCGTAGATCTTCTTCCTGGCGTTGATGTCCAGTTCATCGATCGCCGAGTCGTCGCCGACCTCGCGCCGGGACAGATTGTTCGAGATGTGGATGACCTTCCGGTCCGCCGTATCATGAATGACCACTTCGGCGTATGGAAAGAACAGCGTGGAAATGCTGTCCGCAATGGGCGCATAGCGTTTGAGCAGCATGGCACTCCTTGTCGTCTCCCTGGCTTTCTTCATCGTTGTTCCCCGTTGGTACCCTCGCCCGGCCACGCGGTGCGCCCCTTGCGGAGCCCCACTCACCCGCGCATCCTGCTCCATGCGTGGCCAAACCCTGAACGATACCTCATGCCCCGTCCGTTGCCGGACATGAACCCCGGCGCGATCGTTGTCTCCTCCCCCGACGGCACCCCAGCCAGGAACGCCGGCCTACTTCAGGTTGTTCGAGAGGAACTGCTGCAGCCGCGGCGACTGCGGGCTTGCAAACAGCGTCTCTCCGGCCCCGGTTTCCTCTACCTTGCCCTTGTGCAGGAACATCACCTGCGTGGAAACCGACCGTGCAAAGCCCATTTCATGGGTAACAACGACCATGGTTCGCCCTTCGGCGGCCAGTTGCTGCATGACCCTCAGCACTTCGCCCACCAGTTCCGGATCCAACGCCGAGGTCGGCTCATCGAACAGCAGCACGTCGGGCCGCATGGCAAGGGCCCGGGCAATCGCGACGCGCTGCTGCTGCCCGCCCGAGAGATGCGCCGGGTAGGCGGCCATGGCTTGCTGCGTCAGCCCGACTTTGTTCAGGCAATGCGCGGCCCACTCCTGCGCCTCCTTCTTCTTCACGCCCAGCACATGCTGCGGGGCTTCCGTGACGTTCTGCAACACGGTCATGTGGGACCACAAGTTGAAATGCTGGAAAACCATGGCCAGCCTGGTGCGGATCAGGCGCAGTTGCCTGGCGTCCGTCACCCGCAGCTTGCCATCCTTGCCGGTGTGCATCTTCACCTGCTCGCCGTTCACAACGATCTGCCCCGCATCCGGTTGCTCGAGAAAGTTCATGCACCGCAGGAACGTACTCTTGCCGGAACCGCTGGAACCGATGATGGAAATCACATCGCCGGGAACGGCCCGCAGCGACACGCCGGTGAGCACCTGGTGGCTGCCGTAACTCTTGTGGACATCACTCGCCATCAGCGCGGGGCGCTGCTGCGACGCCTGTGTGGCCGGCGCATGATCGGGCAACGCTTGTACATTGGACTGCATGGCTAACGAGGACATTATTTCTTCTCCACCGGCCGCAGGAAGGCCAGCCATTTGTGCTCCGCCTTGCGGAACAGGTGAACGATGGCGAGCGACACGGCTAGGTACAGCAACGCGGCAATGCCAAAGGACTCGAACGATCGGTACGTCGCCGCATTGGCGTCGCGCGCCACCTTGAGCAGATCCGGCACGGTCGCCACGAAGGCAACGGTGGTCGCGTGCAGCATCAGGATGACTTCATTCCCATAGTTGGGCAGCGAGCGGCGCAGCGCCGACGGAAGGATGACGCGCAGGTAGAGCGTCAGGCGCGACATGCCGTAAGCTTTCGCCGCCTCCACTTCGCCGTAGGCTGTGCTCGCAATCGCCCCGGCAAAAATCTCCGTGGTGTAGGCACAGGTGTTCAGGGCGAACGCCAGGATCGTGCAATTGAACCCGTTACGGAAGAATTGATTGAGCATATCCACGTCCCGGACCACGGTCAGGCCATATACGCCGGAGTAGATCAGCAGCAACTGCACATACAGTGGCGTACCGCGAAAGAGATAGGTGTAGAAGCGCACGGGCATCGACAAGGCGCGGCACGACGAGGTGCGCGCCACCGCCAGCGGCACCGCGGCCACAAAGCCGATGCCAAGCGACAGCACCAGCAGCCAGAGCGTCATGACCAGGCCGGTCATTTTTGTGCCATCCGAATAGAGGTAGGCCCTCCAGTACTCAAGTAGCAGGTCCATCAGATTTTTGCCTCCCTTACGCCAAGCGAGTAGCGCTTGCCTAGCCACGCCAGCACCAGGTTGGAAACGGATGTCAGCGCGAGGTAGATAAGCGCCGCAACCAGGATGAAATGGAACATGCTGAACGTGCTCTTCCCGGCGTCCAGCGCGACCTTCACCAGATCCGTCAGCCCGATCAGGGAGACCAGCGCCGTGGCCTTGACCAGCACCTGCCAGTTGTTGGCAATGCCAGGCAGGGCGAACCGCATCATCTGCGGAAACAGGATGCGCCTGAATACCTGCAGGCCAGACATGCCGGTCGACACGCCCGCCTCGATCTGTCCGGCCGGCACCGACATGAACGCCCCGCGGAAGGTCTCGGTAAAGTAAGCGCCGTAGATAAAGCCGATCGTCATCACGCCCGCTACGAAGGGATCGATATCGACCTGATTAACCTGCATATAGTCCGTGACCCGGTTCAGCCACATCTGGATGCTGTAGAACAGCAGCAGCATCAGCACCAGGTCCGGCACGCCACGGATGAGCGTCGTATAGACCGACGCGACCTTGTTAAGCGCGCCGACCTTCGACACCTTGGCGCTGGCGCCAAGCAAGCCCAGCACAATTGCCAGCAAAAGGGAGAGCAGTGCCAGCTTGACGGTCTGCCACGTCCCTAGCGCTATCACCCAGCCATATCCATGCAGCATTGGTAACTCCTGTCATCCTGTTTCTCTCGCCCGCGCCTTCGTCATCGCATGCATCGGCGGGCTAGTCGAAGCGTCCGGGGCGATAAGGCACCGGGTCCGTGAAGGGCTTGCCTTCCGTCATCATTTCCGCAAGCAGGCGGCCTGTCACCGGACCCAGGGTCAAGCCGTGATGGTTATGCCCGAACGCGAACCAGAGCCCCTTGTGCCGCCCCGCCGGGCCGATCACCGGGCGCATATCCGGCGTGCAAGGCCGGCGCCCCATCCACGGCTGATCGTCCAGCCGCTTGCCCAGCCTGAAGATCCCCTTCGCCTTTTTCTCCGCCCGGTCGAGCTGGATCGGAGTCGGCAAGCTTGAGCTTGACGACAGCTCGACACCGGTGGTCAGCCTCAACCCTCTTTGCATTGGCGCAACCACATAGCCGACTTCGCTGTCGACTACCGGAAAGCGCTGGCCGACGCTGGCCTCCGACTGATAGTGCATGTGGTATCCCCGCTTGCCCACCAGCGGAATGCGGTAACCCAGTGGCGCGATCAGCTGGCACGACCAGGGCCCCTGCGCAATGACCACTTCGCTGGCCGAGAGCGCTTCGCCGTCGGTACGCACGCGCCACGCACCCCCGCTTTGCGTGAGCTGCAAGACCGTCGCCTGCACGATCGTTCCGCCTATGGACTGGAGCAGGCGGGCATACCCCTTCGTCAGCGCCCCCGGGTCCGTGACGCTCTTCGGATCGACCCAATGAAGCGCGCCGACAAATCCAGGCCCGAGGCCCGGCTCTGTCTGTTCCAGCGCGGCCTGGTTCAATGCGCGCATGTCAAGCCCGTGCCGCAAGGCAAGCGGCTCGCAGGCCGACAGGCGCTTTTCAAAGGCAGCCTCCGTGCGGAACGCCTCGATCCACCCGCCTGGCCTGACCAAAGACTGCAGGCCGGCAAGCGCAATCAGCTTGTCGTGTTCGGCGACGCTTTGCACGATGAGGGGCAGCATGTCCTGACTCGCGCGCGCAAGCCGCCGTGGCGCCGACTGATGCCAGTAGCGTGCCAGCCACGGCAAGATCGAAGGCAACGCGCGCACGTCATACCGCATGGCGGTCTCCCGGTTGCCCGCGTAGCGGACCAGCGTGGCTAGATCCCGCGGGAAACCGTAAGGCACGACGGACGCCCTCTCGATCAATCCCGCATTGCCAAAACTGGTCTCCTCGCCAGGAGCGCGCTTGTCCGCCAGGATTACCCTGCGGCCGCGTTGCGCCAGGTGGACAGCCACACTGACACCGATAATCCCGGCCCCAATTACAACGACATCTGCATCCACGCCAACACTCCGCAAATCAACGAATTTCCACGCGCACGTCCCGATCGGCAGCGGGACCCGGCGTACCGCCGGGCCCGCCGCGGCTAGTCCTTTACGATGATGTCGCGCTTGAAGTACTTGTGCGACAGCTCCGACAACGTCCCGTCCTTTTTCAGCGCGGCGATGGCACCGAGCAGCCTCTCGCGCAGCGCGTCGTCGCCCTTGCGAATGCCAAGGCCGGTGCCTACGCCGAGCGTGGCGGGATCGACCAGGGCTTGACCGGCGAAATCGAATTCACGTCCTTCAGGCTTGCCCAGCAAACCGTCCAGCGCGGTCTGGGACTCCTGCACGGCGCCGTCGATGCGTCCGGCGATCAGGTCGGCAAAGACTTGCGCCTGGTCCTGGTACGAGACAATTTCAACGCCGCCCATGGCCCAGTGCTTTTGCAGGTAGGCCTCCTGGGTGGTGCCTCGCATTACGCCAACGGACTTGCCTTTCAGGCTCTCCACGGTCGGCTGGAGCCTGGCCGAGCGCTTTGCTACCAGTTGGATCGGTACGACGTAAAGCGGCGGCGTGAAGTCGATGATCAGCTTGCGCTTCTCGGTAATGTTCATGGCGGAGTTCACGACATCAAACTTGCGTGCCTGCAACGCGGGAATCAGCCCGTCGAAATCGTTCTCGACCCAGACGCACTTGACGTTCAGCTTCTTGCAGATGGCGTTGCCCACATCGATGTCGAAGCCTTGCACCTCGCCTGACGGCGATTTGCTCTCGAACGGCGGATAAGTCGGGTTCAGGCCCATGCGCAAGACCTGCGGCTGCTGCGCGCTGGCAGACGACAGCATCGCACCCGATGCAATGAGTCCAAGGAAGAGCTTCGTGTTCCACTTCATAGCGTTTGCATCTCCAGTTTCTTGCGAGTCTCGCGATTCGCGTGGCAGACAATGGGCTGCCCGGCGCGGAATGAAATATAGACATAAATTCTATTTTGGACAATCGGGTATACGCTAGCATGCGTGCCGTCCCGCGCAGCCGCGCAAACCTCTGCCCGGCTCCGGTGCATGCGGCGTGGCCTTATTCCGCCTTCGGCAATTGGCCCTTACTGTCGGGCGGGACTTTGATTAGGATGGATTGCATGTGCCTTCCGGCCTGACTCTGACTGTCGGATGACATCGGTCATGGCGGCTACGGCACCGACGACAAGGAAGACGTGACGATGAGCGCGAGGATTGATGCCGCGAGCGGCGGGACCCCCTGGCGCAAACTGACTGGCGCGGCCAGGATCGACGTCGTGCTTTACGGCTGGAGCGCGGCACTGCCCGCCGAGATCGCGCTCTTCCAGCGGATCCTCCAGCTTGCCCAGGCGCTCGGCCGCGATCACGGCATGCGCGTATCGACGGCGATCGCCCGGGAGGCCGGGACCTGCCCGCCTTGCGATGTGCTTGTCTTGTGGGAGCAGCCCGCTGGCGCCGCATCCGGCTGCCTCGACGAACTGATCGAGAAAGCCACTTATGTCTGCGTCATCGGCAATGCGGTCCTGTGGCTCTTGCGGACCCGGTGGTCCACAGGCATGCGCGTCGCACTGCACTGGCATGACGCCATGGTGCTGGAATCCCCCGCCAACGAAGCTATCCTGTCGCCAGCCATTATCGAGCACACGGGGAAATGGACCACATGCTGTGGCGGTACCGCTGCCATTGACCTGGCCCTCGGCTTTGTCCGCGATACACTGGGTACGCAACTGGCCAGCACCATCCAGGATCTGCTGTGCATCGAGCGCATCCGCGCGCCGGCGGAGCGCCAGCGTGTCGCGCTGCAGACGCAGTTCGGCGGCTTGACGCCCAAACTGTCCGAGGCGGTCGCCCTCATGGAAGCCAATATCGAAGAGCCCCTGCAGACCGAGGAGATCGCGGGCCTGGTCGGCCTCTCGCGGCGCCAGCTGGAGCGGCTGTTCAAACAGCATCTCAATGCCGTTCCTTCCCGCTATTACCTGGAGATCCGCCTGGCCAGGGCACGGCGCCTGCTCAGGGAATCCCGGCACTCCCTGCTGCAGATCGGCCTGATGTGCGGGTTTTCGTCGGGACCACACTTTTCCACGACTTATCGGACCGTCTTTGGGCTGACCCCGCGCGAGGAAAGGCAGAGGATTCTCCGGCCCGGGACCTGACCTGTTCATCGAGACCGGCGCCGGCACGACAGCGCGACGGCGCAGATCTGAAACGCGACGTCGCATTCATGGTTTCAGCGGCGCCTCGCTGCACGTACAGTTCGGGACACTACCAGCCTGACAAGCCTGAACAGGCCAACCCTAACGTGCAGGAAAACCATGTGGATCGCTCGCCCCGCCGTTGACAACGATGCGTCCGCGCTGTTCGCACTCGCGCAGCGCGCGAGCCCGCACGTCCACACGCTGCCCCGCACACGCGAAGGGATTGACGACGCGATCTCGCGCTCAGCCGAAGCGCTGGCGCGATCCGTCGACATGCCGGGCGACGAACGCTACCAGATGGTGCTGGAACGGCCGGACGGCACGCTTGCCGGCGCCGCATCCATCTCTGCCGCCGCCGGTGCGGCGGGGGCGTATTTTTCCTACAGGAACGACGTCATCCACCATGTGTCCCGCGACCTGGGGATCACCAACAATGTGCATGTCCTGTCCCTGTGCTCGGATCTCACCGCACACTCCCAGCTATCGGGCTTCCTGGTGGAAACGCCGGAGGAGGACGCCTGGGCCGGCCCGCTGCTGTCGCGCTCCCGCCTGATGCTGGCCGCCGCCGACAGGCGGCGCTTCGCCGACGATTTCTTCGTGTGCCTGTCCGGGCAGACGCGCGCGGACCACTCGTCTCCCTTCTGGGATGCGATCGGCGGCAAGTTCTTCAACATGGATTACCTGTCCGCGGAACGCGCGGTCTGCGGCGCACGCAACGGCACGCTCTTCGTCGAACTCATGCCGCACTACCCCGTGTACGTGTCCCTGCTGCCCGACGACGCCCAGGAGGTGATCGGCCAACTGCACCCGGCCGCCGCCTATCCATTCGACATACTGAGCGCGGAAGGCTTTGAAGCGGAACGCTACGTCGATATATTCGACGGTGGCCCCATCCTCGAAGCACACGCCTCCCGCCTTCAGACCCTTGCCACTGTCTGCACGCTGACCGTCGAGCCTGGCGCCGAGGACCAGCCCACGGAGACCTGCCTGGTCGCCTCGACCGGTCCGCTGGCCAGGTTCCGCTGCACGGTCGCCCACGGCGCCATCGAACTGGACCGCGGCCGGATTGCCCTTTCCGCGCAGACGATGGAATCGCTGCGCGTTTCGCCCGGCGACGCCGTGATCGTCGCCGCGGCGTGACGCGCCAACAGGAGCCCGCATGATCGTCCTGCGTTCAGCCAACGCCCGTCACCTCCCTGCCCTGCTATCCCTGGCGGAGAGAGTCGGTCCCGGCATGACAACCCTCAAGGCCGACCCGGCCGCCCTAAGCAAGCGGATCGCCACCGCGGAAGCATCTTTCAAGGGCGAGTTGCCACCGCAACAATGCGACTATGTCTTCGTCCTCGAGGATACGGCGACCGGCCAGGTCTGCGGTGTCAGCGCGCTGAAGGCCGCGGTTGGCCTGGAAGACGCCTTCTACAGCTTCCGGCTTGGACAACTGGTGCACTCCTGCCGCGAGATTGGCGTCTATTCCAACAAGAAGACGCTCTTCCTGTCGAACGACCTCACCGGCTGCGCCGAGCTTTGCACCTTGTTCCTGGACCCCGCTTGCCGCAGCGGCACCAACGGCAAGCTGCTGTCGAAGGGCCGGCTGCTGTTCGCCGCCAGCTTTATCGACTTGCTTCCCGAGGTCATTTGCGCCGAGCTGCGGGGATTCCTGCGCCCGGATGGCACTTCGCCGTTCTGGGAAAGCCTTGGCAAGCACTTCTTCAAGATGGACTTCTCCGCGGCCGACGACAAGAGCGGCGGCGGCGCCAAGTCCTTTATCGCCGAGCTGATGCCGCGCTTCCCCATCTACACAGACTTCCTGACCGATGAGGCCCGCGAAGTCATCGGCCGGGCGCATGCGGCAACCGAACCGGCACGGCGCATGCTGGAACAGGAAGGCCTGGACTATGAAGGGCTGGTGGACATTTTCGATGCCGGCCCAGTAGTACAGGGGCATATCAAGCACCTGCGCATCACCAAGGACAGCGTGCTGGCGATTGCCCGCCCGGCATCCGGTACGGATCCCGCCGCCGGGACGCGTCCGGTGCTGGTCGGCAATACCCGGCGCGGCGACTTCCGCGCGATCGTCAGCCATGCGGCGCCGGCCTTTGGCAGCCTTGCGCTGAGCAGCGAAGAGCGCGATGCGCTTGCCATCGGCGCCGGAGATCCAGTGCGCGTCGTCACGCTCAAGCTGGGGGTGAAACTCAATGGATAATCATCGTCACCCGCCTGGCCAGCCGGCAGGCGGTCCATCCTCGCTGGCCACCAGCTTCGGGGCAGGAGGCAATATGCCCGCGCAGGAAGTCAACTTCGACGGCCTGGTGGGGCCGAGTCATCACCACGCTGGCCTGGCCACTGGCAATGTCGCCTCCATGCGCCATCGCGGCAGCGCGGCGAATCCACGCAAGGCGGCCCTGCAAGGACTGGCGAAGATGCTGGCCTTGCACCGCCGGGGCATTCCCCAGGCCGTATTGCCGCCGCTTGCCAGGCCGAATCTCCGGCTGCTGCGATCGCTGGGCTTCGATGGCGCCGACGCTGCGGTGCTTGCCAAGGCCGGGCAGCAGGAACCCCGGTTGCTGTCCGCAGCCTACTCGGCCTCCTCGATGTGGACAGCCAACGCCGCCACGGTCTGCCCCGCGACGGACTCCGCCGATGGCAAGGTCCACTTCACCCCGGCCAATCTCAGCGCCAAGTTGCATCGTTCGGTCGAACACCCGGACACGGCAAGGCTGCTCAGGCAGATCTTCAGCGACAAGCAGCACTTTGCCGTCCACGACGCCATTCCCGGCGTTGCCGCGCTCGGCGACGAGGGCGCGGCCAACCATACGCGCTTTGCCCGCAGCCACGGCGAAGCCGGTGTCCAGTTCTTCGTCTACGGCGACGAGGCCTTTGCATCGGATGAAGCCGTGCCGCGCAGGTTCGCGCCACGCCAGTACGCCGAAGCCAGCCGAGCCGTTGCCCGCCTGCACCAGCTGGATCCGGCGCGAACGGTCTATGCAAGGCAATCGGCGGCAGCAATCGATGCCGGGGTCTTTCACAACGACGTGATCGCGGTCGGTCACCTGGATACGCTCCTGTATCACGAGGCTGCCTTTGATGACGAAGCAAAGGTCATCGATGCGCTGTCCAGGGCCTGCGGCGCAAGCGGCTTCGAGATGAACTGCATCCGCGTAGCCGACCGCGAGCTATCCCTGCAGGACGCCGTTTCAACCTACCTGTTCAACAGTCAGTTGCTCTGCGCCCCCGACGGACGCAAGCTGATTGTCGTGCCCTCCGAGTGCCAGGATAACACTGCCTGCAGGCGCTACCTGGCACAACTGTCGGCCTCGGGCGGGGCGATTGCGGAGGTCTTGTCCTTCGACTTGCATGAAAGCATGCGCAACGGCGGTGGCCCCGCCTGCCTCCGGCTTCGGGTCGTGCTGGATGCCGCGCAAGCCGCGTCCATTGGCAGCGATGTCTTCTTTAGCGAGAGGCTGCACGGCCGGCTGGTCGACTGGGTTACGCGCCACTACCGCGACCGCCTGCTCCCCGGCGACCTGCGGGACCCCCAACTGCTGGATGAAATCCGGACGGCGCTCCACGAGTTGGAGCGCATCCTGAACCTTCCCGGCTTCTATGTGGCGGACTGAGCACGGCTGACCTCGTCCTGTCGCCAGGAAATCAATCCCAAGTCATCACCGCCGGACGTGGCGGCGCCCTTGCGCGCGAGCATTGTCCGGCGATCGCAAAACCAGGAAATCAGAGTGCATATGGAAAGCAATGCGTGGTTTGAAATCGATCTGGACAAATTTGAAGACAATGTACGCGGCATCCAGGCCTTGACCGGGCCCCGGACCGAGATGTGCGCCGTCATGAAGGCGGATGCATGCGGACATGGCATCGCGCTGCTCGTCGCATCGGTCATTGCGCTTGGGGTCCCTTCGATCGGCGTTGCCAGCAACGACGAAGCAAAGCTGGTCCGCGCCGCAGGCTTTCGCGGCCGGATCCTGCGCGTGCGCGCAGCCACCCCGGTGGAGATCGAAGATGGCCTACAGTACCGGATGGAGGAGATCGCGGGCAATCTTGAATATGCGGGCAAGATGAGCGAGATCGCCGGGCGCCACGCGTGTGCCGTCCGGGTGCATCTCGAACTGAACTCCGGCGGCATGAGCCGCAACGGCTTCGATCTCAAAACCGCCGGGGAGCGCCGCAAGGCACTGGCCGCCGCAGCCCTGCCAAACCTGGAGATCGTCGGCATCATGACGCATTTCCCGGTTCCGGACATCGAGGACGTCGAACGCGGGCTGGCCAGCTTCCGCGAGGAAGCCGGCTGGATCGTCGAGCACGCCGGACTGGATCGCAGCCGCGTGCAACTGCATTGCGCAAACTCGTTCGCCACCCTGAAAGTCCCCGGCAGCCACCTGGACATGGTGCGAACGGGCGCAATCCTGTACGGGTGCCTGCCCGCCTACCCTGCCTTCCAGGCCATTGCCAGCCTGAAATCCCGCGTGGCCTCCGTCAACGCCTATCCCGCCGGCAACACCGTGGCATACGACCGCACCTTGACACTCTCGCGCGACTCCCGCCTGGCCAATATCCCGATTGGATACGCGGATGGCTATCGGCGGGACTTCTCGAACAAGGGATTTGCCCTGATCCGGGGAAAACGGTTCCCGGTGGTCGGGCGCGTGACGATGAACACCCTGATGGTGGATGTGACATCGTGCGAGGCAGTGTTTCCCGGCGACGAAGTTGTCCTTTGCGGCCAGCAAGGCGAATGCCGGATCGGCGTCGCGGACATCGAGGCCATCTCCGGCACCATCTATCCGGACCTGTGCGTCGGCTGGGGCAACTCCGTCAGCAAGATCGCGACGCGGTGCGAGGAGGCGGCACCGGCGCGAAACGGATGCCGATGAACAGGTTGTTGTTTCAGCACCGCAACAATAATTCCTTGATTTCGCTATATTCCGCACATAAGATCACCCGGAACAAGAAAAAAAATCAAATATCCGGGCAGGCGTCCATGACGCAGAACCACCCTGGCGGCACAGCCGGGATGGGGGGTCGAAATCCGAAGGTGGCGGGTGCTGCAATGGCGCTGATCCGCGCTGGCAGCGCCGCGCCTGCTTGTGGGTTCAGCCTGCTCCATTGCATCTGTACGGGGAGGTAAGGCATGAACGCGCTGCTCGTCGAAAGCCATCCGTTGCTCCGCATCGCCATGCTCACGCTGTTGAAGCGTGTTGCGGGCATCGACTACGTCCTTGCCATCGACCCCACGGAAATCCCCGCCCCTTGCCATGCCAGGGACGACGTTGACCTGATTGTCTTCGGCATGCCCGGCAATCCGGACACGGGCTGGCAGTGGCTCGGCGTGGTACGCAGGATATGGCCGGCACCGCGCTTGCTGTTGCTTTCCGATACCGTTCCCCTGGAATTGCCCCAGGGCGCGATCACGACGGGTTTCTGCGGCTGTCTCGCGAAATCGGCGCCGCTCGACGTGATCGAGTCGGCCGTCCGGCGTATCGCCACCGCTCATCCGATGCATTCCGGCATTGGACAGCTTCCACTGTTCCCGGCCCTGCCCGCGGCGAAGCAGGCATCGCAACCCGCCGTTGGCAGTGAACAGCCCGGTGCAGAGGCGATGTTGCTGGGACTGACCCAGCGCCAGTACGATGTGCTGGTATTGCTTGCCCGGGGCCATGCGTTCAAGACCGTGGGCCGCTTGCTGAATATCTCCGTGCCTACCGTCAAGACCCACGCCCGCACCATCTACAAGCTCCTGCAGGCCGGCGGGAAGGAAGAAGCCGTCTACAAGGCGCGGGAGCGGGGCCTTGACCTGGCTCGGGCGGCGGGCGGTGGCCGCACGCCGCGCGGCGGTGCGGCACTGCTGACCCTGGCCGGCGACAACGCCCCCACGATGCGGCAAGAGGAGCTGATCTGAACCGGGCATCGCACCCGGTCAGCGCGGGGTAAGCCCGCGGTCCGCGCGCCGCCCTGTCATGCCAGGCTGATCCACGTCGTCTTCAGGTCCGTGTACTTGTCCAGCGCGTGCAATGACTTGTCCCGCCCCGAACCCGACTGCTTCACGCCGCCAAAGGGCACCGTCACGTCGCTGTCCATATAGCAGTTGACCCAGACCAGCCCCGCCTGCAGCTTGCGAGAAACCCGGTGGGCACGGGAGAGACTGGAGGTCCAGAGCCCCGAGCCAAGGCCGTAGGGGGAATCGTTAGCCATGCGAATGGCCTCCTCTTCCGTCTCGAAGCGGGTCACCGCCAGCACCGGGCCAAAGATCTCTTCCCGCACGATGGTCAGCGACTGCGTCGGGCATTCGAAGATGGTCGGCTGCATGTAATAGCCGCCGCTGTCCGAAAGCGCGCGCTTGCCGCCGGCACGCAGCCGGGCACCTTCGTCCTCGCCGCTCCGCACGTAGGACATCACCCGCTGCAGTTGCGCGCCGTCGACGATGGCGCCCATGGCGGACGCCGGATCCAGCGGGTCGCCTGGCTGCATCCGCGCGGCGTGCGCTTCCAGCTTTTCCAGGAACACATCGTAGACGCCGCTCTGCACATAGAGGCGCGAGCCGGCGATGCAGATCTCGCCCTGGTTGCTGAAGATGCCGATGGCGGCCGCCTGCGCGGCGCGGTCCAGGTCCGGGCAGTCGTCGAAGACGATGTGCGGGGACTTGCCGCCGCACTCCAGCCAGACACGCTTGAGGTTCGACTGGCCGGAATACTCCATGAAGCGCTTGCCGGTCGCGGTGGACCCGGTGAAGGCAATGCAGTCCACGTCCGGATGGCGGCCCAGCGCCTGGCCCGCGGCGGCGCCAAGTCCCGGCACCACGTTGAAGACGCCCGCCGGAACGCCGGCTTCCTCGGCGAGTTCCGCCAGCCGCAGCGCGGTAAGCGGGGACTGCTCCGCCGGTTTCAGCACCACGCTGTTGCCCGCGGCCAGCGCGGGCGCCACCTTCCAGCTGGCCATCAGCAGCGGATAGTTCCAGGGAACCACCGCCGCGACCACGCCGAGCGGTTCGCGCGTGATGGTGGCCAGCACGCCAGGGCCAGTCGGCGCGATCTCGTCGTAGATCTTGTCGATGGCTTCGCCGTACCACGCGTAAGTGCGCCCGGCCTCGGGAATATCGTATTGCAGCGTTTCGGCGATGGGCTTGCCCATGTCCAGCGTTTCCAGCAGCGCCAGCTCTTCGCGATGCGTGTCGATCAGGTGCGACAGCCTGAGCAGCACGGCCTTGCGGGCGCTGCGCGGCAGGTCCGACCACACGCCTGACCGGAAAGCCTTGCGTGCCGCGGCCACGGCGCGGTCGACGTCTTCGGCGCCGCAAGCCGCGACGCGGGCCAGCACCTTGCCGGTGGCGGGGTTGATCGTCTCGAAGGTGGCGCCGTCAATGGCATCGGTCCAGCGGCCATCGATATAGGCCTGCGTACGGACGGGCACCGTTTCCGCCTGCTTGCGCCAGTAGGCGAGATCTCGCAAATCGCTCATCATGCGTTCCTGTATTCGTTGTGTCCGGGCCGCTCAGGCGTTCGCCTGCGCCACCATCGCGCCCAACAGCACATTGGCTCCGGCTTCCAGGTGTTCTGGCTTGGCGTCTTCGATTTCGTTGTGGCTGATGCCGTCCTTGCAGGGCACGAAGATCATCGCGGTCGGCGCGATGCCCGCGATATAGACGGCGTCGTGGCCGGCGCCCGTCACGATGTCCTGGTGGGTATAGCCCCTCGCGGCGGCTTCCCGGCGCACGTGGCCAATCAGTTCGGGCGCGAACGGCGTCGGCGCGAAGTACTGCACGTCCTCCACGGCCACATCCAGTGCCGCGCCGGTGGTGCCGCCATCCGCCACGGCCGCGCAAGCCGCGCGAAAGCGGGCATCCATTTCCGCAAGCCGCGCCGGATCGAGGTGGCGCAGATCCACCGTGAACTTCACCGCGCCGGGGATGACATTGCGTGACGACGGATGCACATTGACCACGCCCACCGTGCCGCGCCCGTGCGGCGCGAAATCGTTGGCGATCCGGATCACGGCCTGCATCAGGAACGTGGCGCCATAGAGCGCATCCTTGCGCAGCGGCATCGGCGTGGGGCCGGCATGCGCCTCCATGCCGGTCACGGTAACGTCGTACCAGCGCAAACCCAGCGATCCGGTCACGACGCCGATCACCTTATCTTCGGCTTCCAGCACCGGACCCTGTTCGATATGGGCCTCGAAATACGCGCCGACCTCGCGGCCGACCTCGGCGTCGCCGGCGTAGCCGATGGCGGCCAGTTCATCCGCCACGCGCTTGCCTGCCACATCCGTGGCCGATAGCGCGGTCTCCAGCGGGAAGACGCCGGCGAACACGCCGGAGCCCATCATCACCGGGACAAAGCGCGAGCCCTCCTCGTTGGTCCAGATGGCGACTTCCAGCGGGGCCTCGGTGGTGATGCCGTGGTCGTTCAGCGTGCGCATGACTTCCAGCCCCGCCAGCACGCCATAGCAGCCGTCGAACTTGCCGCCGGTGGGTTGCGTGTCGATATGGCTGCCCGTCATGACCGGCGCGAGGCCGTTGTTGCGCCCTGCCCGGCGGCCGAAGATATTGCCGAGCTTGTCCACCGTCACGCTCAGGCCGGCGTCGCGCATCCATCCGGCCACGAGGTCGCGGCCTTGTCCGTCCAGCGCCGTCAGCGCCAGGCGCGCGTTGCCGCCCTTGGGCGTGGCACCGATCGCGGCGAGATCCATCAGCGACTTCCACAGCCGGTCGCCATTGATTGCGAGTGTCTTCATCTCTTGTCTCCTTGCGCCGTCGTGGCTGTTACCTGGCATCGGCCTGCCGGGCGAAGGCTTCCGACCGGATCTGCGACAAGGTCATGCCCGGCGCGATGCCGTCGGCGTCATAGCGCAGTTCGAGCAGGGCGGGCAACTGCTGGCTGTTGGCGAATGCCAGCGCGCGTGCAAAGGCGGGGCCGAACTCGGCGTCGCTGGCTACAACCTCGCCGTAGCCGCGATAGGCGCGGATCAGTTCGCTGAATTCCGGATTGTCGAAACCGAGCGCCACGGTGCGGCCCGGAAACTCGCGCTCCTGGTGGGCGCGGATGGTGCCCCAGATGCCGTTGTTGAACACCAGCACCACAATGCCCGCCCGGTACTGCATGGCGACGCCCAGTTCCTGCAGATTCATCTGGAAGCAGCCATCGCCCGCATAGCAGATCACGGTACGCCCGGGATTCTCCAGCTTGGCGGCGATGGCGGCGGGCAGGCCGTAGCCCATCGACCCAACCGTCGGCGCCAGGCTCGTGCCGACGCCCTTGAAGCGGTAGTAGGCGTGCGGGTACAAGGCGTAGTTGCCGGCGCCGACGGTGATGCAGGTGTCCTCGGGCACGTTGTCGCGAACGTGGCAGGCCGCCACATTGAGGTTGAGCGCGCCGGGCGCCGCCTTGGGCTCCTGCTCGGACAGATAGACCTGATGGGCTTCATGGCCGGCGTTGCGCGCGCCACGGGGGCCCGATGGCGCAAGCGCGCTGACCGCGGCGGCGAACGAGACAACATCGGCGGCGATCGGCAGCGTGGGATGGAACACGCGCCCGAGTTCGTTCGCGTCGGGGTACACATGGACCAGGCGCTGTTTCGGCAGCGGGCTTTCCACAACCGTATAGCCCTCGCTGGTTGCCTCGCCCATGCGCGTGCCCACGGCGATCAGCAGGTCGCTTTCCTGCACGCGCTTGCGCAGGGAGTCGGGCATGGCCCAGCCCACATGCCCGGCAAAATTGGGATGATGGTTATCGAAGCATTCCAGGCGGCGCCAGGCCACCCCGACCGGCAGCGCGAAGCGCTCGGCAAAGCCTTCCAGCTGCCGGGATGCGGCCGGCGTCCAGCCGGAGCCGCCTACCAGCAGGAACGGGCGCTCGGCCTGCTCCAGCATCTGCGCGAGCGAGGCCATGGCGTCAGGGGTCGGCGCGCTGTGCGCACGGCGATAGCGCGGCACATCGGCCACGGTGGCCTTGCCCCACAGCGTGTCCTCCGGCAGGGCCAGCACGACCGGGCCGGGCCGGCCGCTGGTCGCCACCGCGAAGGCGCGCGCAATGAATTCGGGGATGCGCTCGGTACGGTCGATCTGCGCTACCCATTTGGTCATCTGGCCGAACATGCGGCGGTAGTCGATCTCCTGGAACGCTTCGCGCTCGTAGAAGTCGTTGCCGACCTGGCCGACGAACAGGATCATGGGCGTGGAGTCCTGGTAGGCGGTATGCACGGCAATGCTGGCATTGGTCGCGCCGGGCCCGCGCGTGACGAAGCAGATGCCGGGCTCGCCGGTCAGCTTGCCGTGCGCTTCCGCCATGTAGCCGGCCCCGCTCTCCTGCCGGCAGACGATGGGCTGGATCTTGTCCTGGTGGTCATACAGCGCATCGATGCAAGGCAGGTAGCTCTCGCCCGGCACCAGGAAGACGCGCTTCACGCCCTGGATAATCAGTTGGTCGATCAGGATCTGGCCGCCGTTGCGCTCTGACAGCGCCGGCAAGGCACGGGGCGAGGGATGATTCATGTCGTGGGTTCCGTTGCGCGATCGCCGCGGCACTACCGCGGCAATCCTTCATTTGCTTGAATTCGATGTCGACTGACTTGCCGCCGGGCGGTCACTGCAGCAGCGCGGCTTCCAGGATGCCCAGGCCCTCGTCCATCACGGCGTCCTGGATGGTCAGGGGGAACAGGAAGCGAATGACATTGCCATGCACGCCGCAGGTGAGCAGCAGCAGGCCTTTCTCCAGGGCGCGGTCCTGCACTTGCCGTGTGAACTCCGGGTTGGGGCTGCCATCGGCCTTGCGGAACTCCACGGCGATCATCGCGCCAAGGCCCCGGACTTCGCCGATCGCCGTCACGCGCGATTTCAGGCCTTCGAGCTTGTCCTGCAGCCGGCGGCCCAGCGCCGCGCCGCGCTCGATCAGCTTCTCGCTCTCCAGCACGTCCAGTACCGCCAGCGCCGACGCCACCGCCAGCGGATTGCCGGCATAGGTGCCACCCAGGCCGCCGGGGGCCGGTGCATCCATGATCTCGGCCCGCCCGCACACGGCCGACAGCGGCATGCCGCCCGCCAGGCTCTTGGCCATGGTGGTCAGGTCCGGCGCCGCGTCATAGTGCTCCATGGCGAAAAGCTTGCCGGTGCGGCCGAATCCGGTCTGCACTTCGTCGGCGATCAGCAGGATGCCGTGCTCGTCGCAGATGCCGCGCAGCGCGCGCACGAATTCCGCGGGCGCTACGTTGAAGCCGCCCTCCCCCTGGACCGGTTCGAAGATGATGGCGGCGACGCGCCTCGGATCGATATCCGTCTTGAACAGCTGCTGCAGCGCGTTGATCGAGTCCTGCACGCTCACGCCATGCAGGGCATACGGATACGGGGCGTGGAATACATCGGCCGGGAACGGGCCGAATCCCACCTTGTACGGCACGACCTTGCCGGTCAGGGCCATGCCCATCATGGTGCGCCCGTGGAAGCCGCCCGCGAAGGCGATCACGCCGGGGCGCCCGGTGGCGGCACGCGCGATCTTGATGGCGTTCTCCACCGCTTCGGCGCCGGTGGTAAAGAAGGCGGTCTTCTTGGCGAAGGCGCCGGGCGCGCGGGCATTGATCTTCTCGGCCAGTTCGATGTAGCTGGCGTAAGGCACGATCTGGTAGGCCGTGTGGGTGAAGCGCTCCATTTGCGCCTGCATGGCTTGCACCAGGCGCGGGTGGCGGTGACCGGTATTGAGCACGGCAATGCCGGCCGCGAAGTCGATATAACGATGGCCTTCGACATCCCACAACTCCGCGTTCTCGGCGCGCTCGGCGTAGAAATTGCACATCACGCCTACGCCACGGGGCGTGGCGGCATCCTTGCGGCGTACCAGGTCTGCGTTCTTCATTGCGTGCTCCTTTGGATTTACTTGTGCGGCCGGGGTCCTGGCCCCTTGCCGCCGTGTCTCGTGCGCTCCCCGAATCGCATTCTTATATGGCGATCATTGGGCATCAACTGGTGGCCGGACCAATTCTAGAGTCCTCGCCAGAAAAACGCCAATTAATTTCGATTATTTGACTGGTGGTCCGGCCACTAGTAGCGAATAGCTTACGTTTTCACAAGACATTACGCTGATAAGCGTTGTATAAGCTACTTATCATCAGGAGACTGGAGCCTGACGGCAGTCCGAACGGCGCCGGCGGATTGCATGACCGAGACCCCACTTTTCGCCAGGCCGATAAATAAGAGACTCATGCGCCACTATATTGGCCGGACCACTGCCCACGGTTATCCGCAGACAGAGCGAAACCCGCCTACACCCTTGAATTGAGAGCCTGTTTTGCGGTATTGATCTGACCACCAGTCAATTTGCAATTTGCAGCGGCGCCACCCATGTCATCTCTTCAAGCAGTTACAGCGCAGCGCCTCTACCGCCTGATCGCGGACCAGATCGCCAAGAAAATCAGCGCCGGCGAATTCGCGCCGGGCGAGCGCCTGCCGGCCGAGCGCGAGCTTGCCGAGCAGCTCAACGTGGCACGCTCGACGTTGCGCGAGGCGTTGATTGCCCTGGAGATCGGCGGCTACATCGAAGTGCGCGTCGGCAGCGGCGTCTTCGTGCTGGAGCCCAAGGAGAACGGGATCGCTGCAGCCAATGGCGCCGAGCCCGGCATCGGAACCGCTATCGAAACCGATCTTGAAGCCGATATCGACCGCCGCCTTGGCGCGGCCCTGGAAGCCAGCCCGTTCGAACTGCTCGAGACGCGCACGCTGTTCGAGCCGGAATGCGCTGCCCTGGCGGCCCAGCACGGGACGCCGGAGCAGATCGCCGCCATCGAAGAGGCGCACCGGGGCATGAATCCCGACCAGTCGCCGGAAGCCGGGGATTTCGCCCATGACCGAGCCTTCCATGAGGCCATTGCCGCGGCCTGTGGAAATGCGGCGCTTGCTTCGGTGGTCGCCCATGTCTGGGACTTGTGCGAGGCCAGCCCCGTGTACAAGCGCCTTGACAAGCACTTTGTGGGCGCATCGGCCTGGCGCGCGGCGGTAGGCGAGCACGACCGAATCGTGACAGCCATCGTGGCCCGGGACCCGATCCGGGCGCGCCATGCCATGTCCTTCCATCTGCTGGCAATCGTTTCCCGCCTGTCAGAGGAAATCGCCGAGTAGAGCCAAGCAGACCAGCGCCGGACCCGGCAAACCGGGTCCCGACCCTCGTCCTCATTGCCGGCTGCCATCGCGCATCCGCACACAACCGGTGCAGACCGGCCTCCCGCCCTCGCTTCGCCAGCAGCACTGACACGCACCATTCCCGCGCACCGATCCGGACAAAAAGCGCCGCATTCGCATCTTTTAGCTGGCACGCGGCTTGCGTGACTGGGAAAGAGAGTTGCTTTTTATCTCAATTGGCCTGACCACCAGAACACCAGACCTAGAACAACTACCTATTACCCTGCCATTCTGGGTCGCCTACGATATATTGGCCTGACCACCAGAACACAGAAGCACTACGCCTCGCCTATCCAGGAACGCCTCATGAACACTGACCACGCCTCCACTACCCAGCCGGAAACCGGTCATCCTCCTCGCAACATGAAGAAGATCGCCGCCGCCAGCGTCATCGGCACGACGGTCGAATGGTATGACCTGTTCATCTTCGCCACGGCTTCGGCCCTGGTCTTCAACAAGGTCTTCTTCCCCGCCTTCGATCCCCTGACCGGGACCTTGCTCGCCTTCGGCACCTTTGCATCGGCCTATGTCGCCCGCATGGTCGGCGCCGCGCTGTTCGGGCATTTCGGCGACAAGGTCGGCCGCAAGTCCATGCTGCTGGTATCGCTAATCATGATGGGCTCGGCCACGTTCGCCATCGGCCTGCTTCCTGACTACCGCTCGATCGGCATCTGGGCGCCCATCCTGCTGCTGACGCTGCGCGTCATCCAGGGCCTTGCGCTGGGCGGCGAATGGGGCGGCGCGGTACTGATGGCGGTGGAGCATGCGCCTGCCAACCGGCGCGGCCTCTACGGCTCGTGGGTGCAGATCGGCGTTCCCGCGGGCACGCTGATCGCCAACCTGGCATTCCTGCTCAGCAATGCGGTGATGTCCAATGAGGCGCTGCTGTCCTGGGGCTGGCGCATTCCGTTCCTGGCCAGCGTATTGCTGGTCGGCGTGGGCATGTACATTCGCCTGAACACGTCGGAAACGCCGTCGTTCAGCAAGGTCAAGGCCAGTGCCGCGCAGGTAAAGATTCCCCTGGCGGAAGTGCTGACCAAATCCTGGAAGCAGGTCCTGCTGGGCGGCATCGCGACGATGTCGACCGGCACCGCCTTCAACCTGATCGTGGCGTTCGGCCTGACCTACGGCACCCAGACGCTGGGCTTCTCGCGCAACCAGATGTTGTCGATCGCGCTGATCGCCTGCGCGCTGTGCGTGGTGCTGCTGCCGCTGTTCGGCCTGCTGTCCGACAAGATCGGCCGCAAGCCGGTGATCATCGGCGGGATCCTTGCCGAGGCGCTGCTCGCCTTCCCGCTGTTCTGGCTGCTCGACACCAAGGTGTTTGCCTTTGCCCTGCTCGGCTACCTGCTGATGATGAGCGCCTTCGCGGCAAACTACGGTCCCATCGCCACCTTCCTGGCCGAGCTGTTCGGCACCAAGGTGCGCTACTCGGGCCTGTCGATCAGCTACATGCTGTCCGGGCTGCTGGGCAGCGCGGCCACGCCGATCATCACGACCGCGCTGCTGTCCGCCACGGGCCGCGGTTCGTCGGTGGCCTGGTACATGATCGGGTCCGCGCTGATTTCCGCCGTTGCGCTGTTGTTGCTGGCAGAAACCCTGCGCAAGGATGCGCCCGCGGCAAGCGCCGCGGGCAACGCCAAGGCTTCGCTGTCCTGAGCTGCGGATAGCGAGACACCACTGCCAGATCATCGTCCCGGGCCGCGGCCTTGATGCCTGCTGCCGGCCGGGGACGACGTCGTCATACCTGATACCGATCATGCAAACGAACATCGACCCCACCCTGCTAGGCCAGCTGGAACGCGTGAGTTTCCCCACGCTCGGGCACTTTCTCGAGGACGGCTTCGCCAGCCACGGCATTCGCGCGCTCGTCCCCAACGTCAAGGTAGCCGGCCGCGCCGTCACGCTGCGGCTGGCCACGCCCAACGCCATCGCGGTGAACCGCGCGCTGGCCTGCCTCACCGCCGGCGATGTGCTGGTCATCGATGCCTGCGGCGACCACGCCCACGCGCCTGTCGGCGCCGTCACCGGCACCGCTGCCTTGTGCGCGGGCGCAAAAGGGATCATCGTCGACGGCGTGGTCACGGACATCCTGGAACTGCGCGCCATGGGGATGCCGGTGTTTGCACGCGGCACCAGCGTCCTCACCACCAAACGGATCGATGAAGGCGGCAGCGCCGTCAACGAGCCGGTGATCTGCGGCGGCGTCACCGTCAATCCGGGGGACATCGTGCTGGCCGACGACAACGGCGTGCTGTTCCTGTCGGCGGATGCCGCGGCTGGCGTCATCGCCCGGGCGCTGGCTTCCGACGAGGCCGAGCCGGCCATCCTCGCCCGCCTGCAAGCGGGCGAGCCGGTTGCATCGGTGCTGTTCCAGGGCGCCTGACGCCAGCCGGATCGATTGCCTTGCCTCACTGGCCCCCTATGAGAGATATGCGATGAACACGCAGCCCCGACACGCCTCAAGACGCCCGCCAGCACTCCGGCGCAGCTGGATGTTCGCGCCAGGACTGGACACCGTCCGCCAGCAGGCGGCGCTTGAAAGCGGCCCGGATGTCATCGTCGCCGACCTGGAAGAGTTCACCAGCCCCGCAGACCGCCCCGCCGCGCGCGCGCGGATTGTCACGCTGATGGCTGAATGCCGGGCGCGCGGCATTGTCGGTGCGGTGCGCATCAACAAGCTGGATGGCGACGGACTGGACGATCTTCGCGGCGTCATGCCGGGCGCGCCCGCGGCCATCTTCCTGCCGCACACCGAAACGGCCGCGCAAATCCAGGCGCTCGACCAGCAAATCACCGCGCTGGAGCGCGAGTTCGGCCTGGCACCCCGGCAAACCGAAATCGTGCCGACGCTGGAGTCCGCGCGCGGCATCGTCGCCACCGCCGCCATCCTGTCGGCCAGCACGCGCGTCAGTGCCTGCCTGCTGGCGGCCGAGGACCTGAGCGCGGATCTGGACGCGGTGCGCGGGCCGGATGGCATCGAACTGCACCCTGTGCGCGCGCGCTTCCTGGTCGAATGCATCGCAGCAGGCTGCGTGCCGGTCGACTGCCCGTTCAATTACCAGGACGCAACGGCGCTGGCGGCCGACCTGGCCTGGGCGCGCCGGATCGGACTGAAAGCAAAATGCACGGTGTATCCGCATCAGGTCGCCGCCATCCACGCGGCCTTCACGCCCTCCGCGCAGCAGGTCGCGCAAGCGCAGGACATGGTCAGCAGGTACGAGGCGGCCCGCGACGGCAAGCCCGCCGGAGGCGCGCGGGTGGATCCGCCGGACTACAACACCGCGCGCAGGCTGCTGGCGCGCGATGCCAGGTTCCGGGAATGGGCGCAGGCCAGCGGCGATACGGCCCTCAGCTAGAACCGGACGGCCGGGCAACCGGGGACGAACGCCTCCCAGCGATCCGGCCTCGTCTTCATGAATGCTCCGCCGCGTCGGGCTTTGCCTTGCGCAAACGCCGCGCACGGGCATGCAGCCGGCGCAATATCACGTCGAAGGACTCCAGCTGCCGGTTGATTTCCGCCTGGCCCTGCTCCACCAGATAGGCACGGAAGGCCACCGCCACGCGCGGCAGGCGCACGCCCGGCAAGTTCAGCACATACCAGTCGCGCTCGATGGGATTGCCCTGCAGCGGCAGCAGCCCGATCAGCCCGGCCTGAAACTCCAGCGTGCAGGCGTGCAGCGAGAGAAACGCCACGCCCAGCCCCGCGGACACCATCCGCTTGATCGCCGCATTGCTGGACAGCTCGGAACCCAGCGGCAGCCGCAGGCCAGCCTCCCTGAACAACCGCTCCACGGTATTGCGCGTGCCCGAGCCGCGCTCGCGCACCAGCAGGTTCTCCTCGACCAGGTCTTGAAGCGTCAGATGGCGGCGCGTCATCAATGGATGGTCCGGCGCCGCGATAAACGCCATGGGGTGCTTGGCGAACGGCGTCGCATGGGTGCGGATATCCGTGGGTGGCCGGCCAATGATGGCCAGGTCGATCTCATGCATGGCCAGCATCCGGACGATCTCCTCGCGGTTGCCCACATGGAGCTTGATCTTGACATCGGGCCGGTCCGCCGTGAATGCCACCAGCATCGACGGCAGCAGGTACTCCGCCGTCGTGATGGCGCCCACCCGGAGCGTTCCCGCCAGGTTGCCCTTGAGCGCCGCGACTTCTTCGGTGGCATCGCGCCAGAGCCGCAGGATCTGCCCGGCGTAGCCCGCCATCACCTCGCCCGCGGGCGTGAGCTGCGTGCCCCTGCCCGCGCGCTGCACCAGTGGCGCCCCGATGGCTTCCTCCAGCAGCTTCAGTTGCAGCGACACCGTTGGCTGGGTGATATGCAACTCCTCCGCCGCGCGGGAAACACCGCCCAGGCGGGCGATCGCATCGATGGCGTTCAGCTGGCGGAAGGTGGTGGTGCGATTCATAGTAGAAAACCTATCAGTCGGTTTTATAAACCAATTTTTCAATATGAAGGGCCTACCTTATAGTGCCTGGATCGGAAACGCAATCACCTCCGCGTGTCGCAACGCGGTGCTAATGGAGACGGAGAATGTCGCTTGAATTGCTGGTGCTTACCCTGGACGATGTGCTTATCCGGACTGACGAACTGCGCCGGGCCGGCATCGATCTGGCACCGCGGGAACGCGGCACTCTCCGCGCGCATGAAGACGCCTTCATCGCGGCTTGCGGCCAGCAGGCGATCCCCGTCCGCCCCCAGGCCCTGGCACTCATGCGCAGCGCCGAGTCAGGCGGTGCGCGCCTGGCGCTGGCCGCCCCGGTCTCGTCGCGCATGCTGTGCGCATTGCTCGATGGCGCCATCGGGCCGGACTGGACCGATCGCTTTGCCGTGGTCGCCACGGCGGACGCGCTATCTGCCCGCGAGACCGAGGCCGATCTCTACCGCCTGGTGCTGCGCACCGCCGAGGCGCCGGCGCACCGGGCCCTGCTGGTTGGCGCCACGCAAGGCAGCCTGCGCGCCGCAAGCGGCATCGGCATGCATACGGCCGCTGTATTGCCGCCGGGCAGCGATACGCCGCACCATGCGGCTGCATCGATAACGCTCTCGGGCACGGCGCGGGCGGCCTGGCCGGACTTCCACGTACTGGAGTCGATCGTGGCCGGCCAGCATGGTGGCCACAGCGCAAGCCGCGCCATGGCCGAGCCTGTGACGAACTGATGCGCCCACCGGGGGCGCCACCCACGCACCAGACACACATCGCGGAGGTTCCCATGAGAAGAATCGTTATCGTCGGCGGCGGCGCCGCGGGCCTGCAGGTGGCCACTCGCCTGGGCCGGCGCCTTGGCAGGCGCGGTCTCGCCGAGATCATCCTGATCGATCGCAGCCCCACACATCTGTGGAAGCCTCTGCTCCATGAAGTGGCCGCGGGCCGGATCGAGCCCGTCGTTCACCATACCTCGTTCGCCCTGCAGGCTGAGCGCCATCATTTCCGCTTTGTGCAAGGCGAACTGCTCGCGGCGGATCGCCTCAACCGGACCGTCTCCGTGGCGATTGCCGGCACATGCCACGGCGAAGGCGACCAGGTCCGGTCCATTGCTTACGACAAGCTGGTTCTTGCCGTCGGCGGTGTCACCCAGTACTTTGGCGTGCCCGGTGCGCGCGAGCACGCCTTGACGCTGGACAGCGTCGCCAGCGCGGAACAGGTGCGGGACCGCGTGTTCACCGCACTGCGCCGCAGGACCGCGCAGGCCGATGTCGAGCAGCAGGCATCGCCGGCAAAGGTTCGCGTGGCCATCGTCGGCGCGGGTGCGACCGGCGTGCAGCTCGCCGCGCAGTTGCGCCGGACCTCGAGCGTGCTGAATCGCTACGGCATACACCGGCTGGACCCGGTGACCGGCGTGGATATTTGCGTCATTGAAGCGTCCGCCGCGGTCGTCCCTGGCATGGGCGCCCGGCTCGCGGTGCGCGTCGGCGAGCAGCTTGCGCGCCTGCATATCGGCGTCCAATGCAGCGCACGGGTGACGTCCGTCAGCGAAAACGGCCTGACCATTGCCGGCCAGGCGCCAATGCGGGCGGATGTGGTGGTGTGGGCGGCCGGCATCACGGCGCCTGCCCTGCTGGGCACATTCCAGCTTCCGGTGAATGCCAAAGGGCAGATTCGCGTGCTGCCGACACTGCAAAGCATCGATGACGAGCATATCTACGCCATCGGCGACTGCGCCAGCTGCCGGCCGCAGGACCTCGATGCGGATCTCCCGACCCGCGCGCAGGTTGCTTACCAGCAAGCGCTATATCTCTCGGAGGCCTTGCCACGGCGCCTGGCAGGCAAGCAGCCGGCGGGGTTCAGGTATCGCGACTATGGCTCCCTGGTCTCCCTGGCGGGAAGCAGTGCCATCGCCAACCTGAGTGCTACGCCAGGCAAGGACAACGGCTGGCATATCGAGGGCAAGCTCGCCGCCCTGCTCCACCATGCCGTCTATCGCCGGCACGTGCTTGACATCCACGGTTGGGGACGTGCGCTGGGGATGACACTTGCCCAGGGGCTGGAGCGGCTGCTGGCGGCGGGGACGCGGCTGCATTGACGATGCCGCCAGGCCCTGGCGGGCCTGGCGCGGGAACGCCCTGGACGGCGCTAGGCAGAGACCACGGTGTTTGCCGCGCTGCTCAATGCCAGGAGTTCTTCCCCAGTGTGATGACACAGCACTTCCATCTCGCCCCGGAGCTGCCGCCGCGGCGGCGCCTTGGCGTCGCACACACCCTGGATACGCACTGGGCAGCGATCGAAGAACGGACAACCCCCCGCGTCGCCGCCCGGACCGGGGATGTTCTCGCCGGCCTTGATGGCCAGCCCGTCAAGCCACCCAAGCCGCAATTGCGGCACGGACGCGCTGAGCAATTCGGCATAGGGATGATGCGGCGGATGCACCAGCGCATCGCGCGGCACCACTTCGACGATCCGCCCGGCATACATCACGACAACCTCGTCGCAGATTGACCGCACGGTGTTCAGGTCGTGGCTGATAAACAGATACGAAACGCCAAGCTCGCGGCGGAGTTCCGCCATCAGCTCCAGGATGGCGGCGCCGACGACGGTATCCAGCGCCGACGTGACCTCGTCGCACAGGATCAGGTCAGGTTCCGCCGCCAGCGCCCGCGCCAGGTTGACGCGCTGCTTCTGCCCGCCCGAGAGCCCTTGCGGCGAGCGTTGCGCCATGCTGGCCGGGAGCTGCACAAGGCCCAGCAGCTTCGCGACACGCTGGCGCAGCGCGTCGCCATGCAAGCCGTGATAGAGCTGCAGCGGCCGCGACAGGATGTCTTCCACCGTCTGCGCGGGATTGAGCGCCGTGTCCGCATTCTGGAACACGATCTGGATGCGGCGCAGCTGCTCGCGGCTACGATGCGCCAGGCCCGGCGGGAGCGGCTTGCCGTCGAACGTGACCTCGCCGCGCGCCGGCGGCATCAGGCACGCGATCACCCGGGCCAGCGTGGTCTTGCCGGAGCCGGACTCACCGATCACGCCAATGGTCTGCCCTCGCCCGACGCTCAGGTTGACGTCATAGAGCACGCGCTTGGCCGGCAGGCCATCCGCGCCGGGGCGTCCATAGCCTGCCTCCAGCCCGGCGATGCGCAGCAGCGGTTGCGCCGCCGGTTCCGCGCTGGCCGTGGCCGGATGCGGAGCCGGCCTGGCAGCCGCCAGCAGGCTGCGCGTGTACTCGTGCGTGGGCGCTTCGATGATCTGCCGCGTCGTGCCCGTCTCCTGGTGATCGCCGCGGCGCAGCACCATGATGCGGTCCGCGATCTGTGCCACCACGGCGAGGTCGTGCGCTACATAGACCGCTGTGGTGCCGCGTTCCCGCACCACATTGCGGAACGCACGCAGCACTTCGATCTGCGTGGTGACATCCAGCGCCGTGGTCGGCTCGTCCATGATCACCAGCGCCGGATCCGTGATCAGTGCCATCGCGGCCATCAGGCGCTGCAGCTGCCCGCCGGACACCTGGTGGGGATAGCGATCGCCGATATGGTCGGGATCGGGCAAGGCCAGCTCGCGGAACAGTGCAATCGCCTTCTTCTGCGCCTCGCCGCGCGGCATGATCTTGTGGATCATGCGCGGCTTCGACCACCTGGTCGAGAATGGTCCTGGACGGATTGAACGATGCGGCAGCGCTCTGCGCGATATAGGCCACCGTGCGCCCGCGCAACGCCGCGCACTGGCGTGGCGAGCCACCGATGTCGGAATGGTTTCCGCGCATGAACTAGGAGGGCTTCCCAAGGCCATGGTCGTGCGTCAATTCTGTTGTCGCCGGTCGAGCCCGCGCTTTGGCGATATTGCTCCCTGGCTGGGTGGAAAGCTGCCTGGCCAGAGCGGCCAGAGACATCACGTTATGCCATGGCACGCAAGTCGTAACTATCCACCCACTGCACTGATATGAACGCAAAATCCAAAGTCACGCCTTCGACCCAATCTTCCATACGTTTTCCGGAGTTGATGGAAGCCATTACCAAAGAAGAGCCTTGTGGTGGCGACCTGGAGTACGACCCTGAGTTCGTTGTGCTCCAGGCCAAGGCTGCGCCGAAGCCGGACGCCCAATACGGGGACTTCGTCAGTGCGCCGGAAGCGATGAACTGGACCGATCTGGAACGTGACTGCCGGCGCCTGCTACTGCGCACTCGCGATATTCGCATCCTGGTGGTGTTGCTGCGCTGCTGGGCCCGGCTGGATCACGCGGCGGGCCTGCGGGATGGCCTGGCAGTATTGGCGCAACTGTTGACGAAATGGCCTGATGCAATCCATCCGCAACGCGTAGTCGACGGTGAGGCCGATCTGGCCTTGCGCGCCAATGCCCTGGCTGCGCTCTCCGATCCCGAGGGATTGATGCAAGACGTGCGGGAACTGCCAATCATGGCCAACGGCGCGCTGCGGCTACAGATTCGCGACGTGGAGCGTTCGTTCGCCGTGCCACGAACGACAGATGCCCTGCCACCGGAATCGGTGCGCCAGCAGTTGAAGGATATGCGCGTGACACACAGCGCAACTCTGGCTGCACTCGCCGAGGCAACGGAAATCGCATCGGCCATTGACGCCTGGACCAGCGACAATCTCCCCGACGACCGGCCTGATCTGCAGCCGTTATTGAAACTGCTGGGCACGGTGACAGGCACAGCCCACTCCGCGCTTGGCCCGGCAGTGACCGAATGCAATGCCATGCCGCCCGCTGAATTGCACCCGGAAAACGTGGCCGACTCGTGGAATGGCAACGGTACTGCCGACATCGCGGAAGTGACCACGACCGCCCCCAGATCAGCCAGCCTGCCGATCGATCGTGACACCGCCCTCTCCGGTATTCGCACAGCGCGACTATGGTTTGAGAACCATGAACCGAGCAGTCCCGTGGCGCTGCTACTCAAGCAAGCCGAGCGGCTGACAGGCAAGCGCTTCGATGAAGTATTTCAGGCGATTCCCGCCGATCTGGTGGAGCGCTGGGCGCACGACGCTTCATAGACCAATGCCTGTACACGTTCCGCCGCGTGGCAGAACGGCTGCGGACGGATCAAGCCAACGCCTGCTGCGACGGAAGCTTATCTTAGGTGGATTGGGTGAAACCGCCGTTAGCCTTAGCCTTAGCCTTAGCCTTAGCCTTTCAAGTCCCCAACGCCTCTTCCATCTCCTGCTGGAATGTTGGCCATAGCACCCGAAAGCCCTTGAGCCTCTCATTGCGATTACTTGCTGCAGGCCTACACATAGTTCCGCCAGAGTCGCATTTACCAGCAGTGAGAAGCCACCGCTGAGCGGCTGTAACGCGTTGAGGACTGCATCGACGCGGCCAGAAGGCATTTTCCGCAGCAGACGTGGTTCGGCTGTTCGCGAAGCCTGGATCAAGGGAAGCGCCATAGCTGCATGGCGTAGCAAATGGTAGTAGCCCATCCTGGTACCTATTTCTTTTTCCGCTGAGCAAAACGCCATGGCAGGAGATCCGTCGAAAGCGGAGCGCCGCGCGTTTAAAACTTGTCCGCCATTCGGCGAGGGTTGGTTCGTCGAGCCGCAGGTCGAACTGTCGATGCTCGACGCCAGCGGCGCCGATTACCACACCTGCAACGGTCTTCGGATCGATGCCGTCATTGTTGTATCGCCTATGTTCGAACGGCAAAGATCGCGCCGTTCCCATCTGACCTGCAGGCTTGATTCCGTCGCTTTGTGCCATGATCGACATATTTTTTTGGCCGAAAGAATGGGAGGGAAGAGGAAGATATGGGCAACCGACGTGACTATTTCAGTGCCGGAACCAGCCAAGAGAAGCGGCCTGGTGAGAGCGTAACTTACCCGAGAATGATTGGAGTGCTCGCCGTGGCGCTCGGGCTCGCGCTTGCTTCGCCGCTTACTGCGGCCGAAACCGTGTCCCGGGAACGAGTCTCAAGGGCGTGTGACAAATTTCTCATGGGGTTTTTCATTGGAGAACAGCGCGCAGATTTTCTTAAAATTGAGCGAAATGGCAGAGATGCGTACATTATCCGGCGGGATACTCACCCTGCAGAGCTTCATGTTATTTCCGAGAGAAAATAGCTTTCCGAAATTTCCCAACTTCTCCATGTAGATACTGTCGGCGAATGCGTGTTGCAAAGTCCTGGCGGCCTCTACATAAGACTTCCGGTTGGAAGCCGCGTCAATAAGGCCGAGGTTGTGAAAACGGACTATATCTTCGCAGAAATCGGCATCGAATTTGGAGCGAAAGGCTTGAATTCCGCTGGCAAGGCCTTCATTGCCTCGATCAGCACCGTCTACCCTACGAACCGCAAGAAGAAGTAGTCCCGCCCCTACCCCGAGCGTGCGCTGCCGCTCGGGAATAGCTGATTCATGGCTCTGCCTCCGGACCTATCCGCCCACCTGAGTCTTGATTTCCGCAATGCAGGAAGCGACGGGCGATGGAAGGACTCCGACTCTTGCCACCTGGGAACGTCGAGACGGGCATCCGTTTGCAGGGCCATCACCACGTCTTGAAACGCTTCATTAGCGGTTTCCAGGCAGATTCATACTTGTCCTATATCTATCGAATAGGCCTCCATGCTATTAATAACGGCAGACTGCCTTATTGATCGCTATCACGAGAATTGGCAGTCGGCCAAGCAGAGGCGTAAGGCGCAGGAAACGTGCCTTGAGATTAGTGAATTCGCCTTTGCAGACTATTTCTCCCCAACAGGGGCATGGAGATTAAATTGGACCAAGGAATCAAAGACGAAGGCTTCGTTAGCCACACGCTGGAAATTGCGGATTACGGCTGCGGGCGCTGGATCGCCAATCAAAGCTGTTTCAATCATCCGGCCAGGAATCCGCTGGAGCCGATGGTAAAGGCGGCGATTGTGACGGCAGTGGCGATCTATGTGTAGAAATTCCGCTGGCCGGAAGAAGAGCTGGCCAGTGCCTTGGCCATCGTCACCGTAGGGGACGCGCAGGTTTTGATCGATCGGCTCTTTCCGAACATACCCAAGCCGTAATGCCGCGCAATTCTTGTATGTAAGAAAGCCGCCCGCGGGCGGCTTTTTTGATTAAACCACGATCTCCCCGGACATCTGCGGCTTGCGCACCAATAACTCGGCCAGTTTTTTCAATGCAGCCGCGAGGTGAGAGCGCGCTTCGACACCGCCCAGCGAGATACGGATCGCGTTGGGCGGCGTGGGCCCGGAATAGAACGCATCGGAGGCGGTGACACGCAAATCTTCAGCCCGCGCGGCCTGCGTCAGCGCCTGGGACGTCCAGTAGCTCGGCAACTGGTGCCAGACATGTATGCCGCTGGGCGGCGCCTGGTCCACGCTCGACAGCAACTGCCGTGCAAGCTCCCGCCGCGCGAACGCTTCTGTGCGGATCCCGGCCAGCAGCTGGGCGGCGGAGCCTTCGTGAATCCACTGTGTGGCCAGGGCCGTCGACAATGGCGTCGACATCAGCGCGAAGGATCGCAGCGCGGCCAGGACGCCGGCGCGGCTGCGCGTATCGGGCAAGCGGATGTAGGCGGTCCGCAGTCCCGGACTCAGGCACTTCGATAGCGTGGAGACGTAGTAGACCTGGCCCGGCGCAAAGTGGGCCACGGGCGGCGGTGCATTGCTGCCGAGCAGCCAGTAGGGATCGTCTTCGATGATCCAGGCGCCGCACTTTTGCGCAGCCAGCGCGAGATCGCGGCGGCGATGCCCGGGCATGGTCCGCGCGGTCGGGTTCTGGATGGTCGGATTCAGGTAGATCGCGCGCGCGCCATGCTCGCGGCATGCTTGCTCCAGCGCATCGGGGCGCATTCCTTCGTCATCGGCGGCCGCGGTCACCACGCGTCTCCCGAGCTGTTCGGCCGCCGCGCGCAAACCCGGATAGATCAGCGGCTCCGCGATGATCGCCTCGCCGGGCTGCGTGAGCGTAAGGATCAGCGCCGCCAGCGCGGCCTGGGCACCGGGGCAGGCAATCAGTTGTTGCGGGCTAACCGGCTCCAGCATCGGTTTCAGCCACATGGCGCCGGCGGCCCGGTCCGCTTTGCTGCCGCCACCGAGCTGGTAGGTCATCAGCAGGTGCGCATCGGACCGCAGTAGCACCTGCGACAAGCCGCGCTGCAACATGTCGTGGAAGTCCACGCCGGCAGGAGGCGGCGGCACGTTCATGCTCAGGTCGACCATCTGCGCCAGTTCGACCTTCGGTGCGGCGACGAACGTGCCCAGCGCCCCGCGCGCCTCGATCAGGTTGCGCCGCTTGGCCTCGGTGAAGGCCCGCGTCACCGTGGTGAGATCCACCCCGAGCTGCCCGGCCAGGGTGCGTTGCGGCGGCAGGCGGTCCCCCGGGTTCAGCTGCCCTTCCCCCACCGCGCGCTCTATGAAGCCAACGATCTGCTGGTAGCGCGCACCCTCGCCGCGCACGAAGGCGGTCGACCAGTCGGGCCCGGCCCCTTCGCCTTGTATGGATTCCGTTTGACGCATTTTCCTTGATGTATGGCCTTTGTCTTACATTATCATGCGCCGCAGCATCACACAAATCCATACATTTAACGCTTTGTATGCGTTTCCCGCCGTTCGGGCGGATTTCCCTTTCTCGCAATGGTTTCCAGCGTGCTGTGGCAGGCGGTCTCGACGCGTGCGCCGGTTATGTGATGCATAACCAAGGTATGTCTTATGCGTAACTTAATGGCCGGCGCAAGCCATGCTGTCCGGCGCGATTCCAAAAACGGGCACAGGCTGAACAACACAGACAAGGGCGCGCTGCGCTGCGCGGGGCTGCTCCTGGGTGCCGGAGCCATGCTCCTGCTCAGCGGCTGCCAGCTAGAGCTGCTATCGCCGAAGGGCGACATCGGGCACCAGGAAAAGACCCTGATCCTGGTGTCGCTGTTCCTGATGCTGCTGGTCGTCATTCCGGTCATTTTCCTGACGCTCTATTTCGGCTGGCGCTATCGCGCGTCCAATACCAAAGCAACCTATGCGCCCAAGTGGGCCCACTCCACCAGCATCGAGGTGGTCATCTGGACCATTCCGTGCGTGATCGTGGCCGCCCTGGCGATTCTTATCTGGCGCACCACCCATTCGCTCGATCCTTACCGGCCGCTGGAGTCGACGGTCAAGCCCGTGCGCGTCGAGGCCGTGGCCCTGAACTGGAAATGGCTGTTCATCTACCCGGATTACGGCATCGCCTCGGTCAACCGGCTGCCGATCCCGGTCCATACGCCGATCAATCTCAAGATCACCGCGGAATCGATGATGAACTCCCTGTTCATCCCACAGCTCGGCAGCCAGGTCTACGCCATGGCCGGCATGGAAACCAAGCTCCACCTGATCGCCGACACGCCCGGCATCTACGCGGGGCTATCCGCGGCCTACAGCGGCCCCGGATTCTCCGACATGCATTTCGACACCGTGGCCACCTCGCGCGAAGAGTTCGACGCCTGGGTCCAGCAAGCCAGGAAATCGCCGCTGGTGCTGGACGAGAAGGCCTACCGCACGCTGGAGCTCCCGAGCACCAAAATGCCGGTGACCACCTACGCGAGCGTCGCGCCAGACCTGTTCCAGGGCATCGTCAACAAATACATGCATAGCGATGCGCGTGGCGATGTGCGCGGAGAAGTCTGCACAGCCCAAAGCCCCCCGCTGGCCGCCAACCCATGAAGCCAATGAATCCGCAACCTACGCAACATATGCAACACAACCACGCCGCGGCCACGGAGCACTGATCCATGTTCGGAAAATTAAACATCGATGCGATCCCGTACCATGAACCCATCATCATGGGTACGCTGGTCGCCGTCCTCCTGCTCGGTGCCACGCTGACCGGCGCCGTTACCTACTTTGGCAAATGGAAGTACCTGTGGACCGAGTGGATCTGCTCGGTCGACCACAAGCGCATCGGCGTGATGTACATCATCATGGCGCTGGTCATGCTGCTGCGCGGCTTCGCCGACGCCATCATGATGCGCGTGCAGCAGGCGATCGCCGTGGGCGATGCGGCCGGCTACCTGCCTCCGCATCACTACGACCAGATCTTCACCGCGCATGGCGTGATCATGATCTTCTTCGTGGCGACGCCGTTCATTCTTGGCCTGATGAATGTCATCGTGCCGCTGCAGATCGGCGCCCGCGACGTTGCCTATCCGTTCGTCAACTCGCTCAGCTTCTGGCTCTCGGCAGTGGGCGCGGTGCTGGTCATGCTGTCGATGTTCGTCGGCGACTTTGCCGCCACCGGCTGGGTCGCCTATCCGCCGTTATCCGGGCTGGGATACAGCCCAACGGTGGGGGTCGATTACTACATATGGTCATTGCAAATATCGGGATTGGGGACAACGCTCACCGGCATCAACTTCATCGTCACCATCCTGCGCATGCGTGCGCCGGGCCTGACCCTGATGAAGATGCCGGTGTTCACCTGGACCGCGCTGATCACCAACATCCTGATCGTTGCCGTTTTCCCCGTCCTGACCGCCACGCTCGCCCTGCTCACCGCCGACCGGTACCTGGGCATGCATTTCTTCACCAATGAGCTTGGCGGCAACGCCATGATGTACGTCAACCTGATCTGGATCTGGGGACACCCCGAGGTCTACATCCTGATCCTGCCGTGCTTTGGGGCATTCTCCGAGATCATCTCGACCTTCTCCGGCAAGCCGCTGTTTGGCTACAAGTCGATGGTGTACGCCACCTCGTCGATCGGCATCCTGTCGTTCTTCGTCTGGCTGCATCACTTCTTCACAATGGGCTCGGGCGCCAACGTCAATGCCTTCTTCGGGATCATGACGTCCATCATCTCGATCCCGACCGGGGTGAAGCTGTTCAACTGGCTGTTCACGATGTACCGCGGCCGCATCCGCTACCACTCATCGACGCTGTGGACGATCGGCTTCATGGTCACCTTTGCCGTCGGCGGCATGACGGGTGTGCTGCTGGCCGTGCCCGGCGCCGATTTCGTGCTGCATAACAGCCTGTTCCTCGTCGCTCACTTCCACAACGTGATCATCGGCGGCGTGATCTTCGGCTGCCTGGCCGCGATGAGCTTCTGGTTCCCGAAGGTGTTCGGCTTCACCCTGAACGAGCGCTGGGGCAAGATCTCGTTCTGGTGCTGGCTGGTTGGCTTCTACCTGGCCTTCATGCCGCTCTATGTGCTCGGCTTCAAGGGCATGACCCGCCGCATGAACCACTACACGCACGCGGACTGGCAGCCTTATCTGATCGTCGCGCTATGCGGTGCCGTCATCATCGGTGCCGGCATCGTCGCCCTGCTTGTCCAGCTGGCCGTCAGCGTGCGCGACCGCAAGAACAACCGCGATCTCACCGGCGATCCCTGGGACGGCCGCAGCCTGGAGTGGGCCACCGCCTCGCCCGCGCCCTTCTACAACTTTGCCCATGTGCCGCACATCACCTCGCTGGAGCAGCACTGGGACGACAAGGAAGCGGGCCGTGCCTATGTCCGGCCAGGCCACTATGAAGACATCCATATGCCCAGGAATACCAGCGCGGGCGTGATCGTCTCGGCGTTCGGCCTGGTGCTCTGCTTCGCCCTGGTATGGCATATGTGGGCGCTCGCAGGCCTTGGCCTGCTGGGCATCATCGGCACCTTCATCGCACGGACCTACGACCGCGACGTGGACTACTACGTCCCCGCGGCCGAAGTCGAACGCATCGAAAACTCGCGCTATGCGCAGCTACGCAAGGCGGCTTGACCCATGAGCTACACAGTCATTCACAACGCGCACGAACATGTCGGGCACGACGACGGAACGAAGACCACGCTAGGGTTCTGGATCTACCTGATGAGCGACTGCCTGATCTTCGCAGTGCTGTTCGCTACCTTCGGGGTACTCGCCGGCAACACGGCCGGCGGCCCGAGCGGCAGGGACCTGTTCGAGCTGCCGTTCGTGCTCGGGGAAACGATGCTGCTGCTGGTCAGCAGCTTCACCTTCGGCGTGGCCATGCTGAACATGCAGGCCGGGCGGGAGCGTCAGGTCATCCAGTGGCTGGGCGTCACGTTCCTGCTCGGCGCGGCCTTCATCGCCATGGAGCTGTATGAATTCGCCGAGCTGCTTCATGCCGGCGCGGGGCCGGGCGTCAGCGCGTTCCTGTCTTCCTACTTTTCCCTGGTGGGCACCCACGGCCTGCATGTGACCTGCGGCCTGCTGTGGATCCTGGTCATGATGCACCAGGTCAAATGCTTCGGTCTGGATGGCGTGACCCGGCGCCGGCTGGCCTGCCTCAGCCTGTTCTGGCACTTCCTGGACCTGATCTGGATCTGCGTGTTTACCTTTGTCTACCTCCGAGAGTTTGTATGAAGACCGCCCACCTCCCCACCGGATCCGCGGCTCACGCGGCCCACGGCAGCATGAAAGGCTATGTGATCGGCTTTGCGCTGTCGCTGGTGCTCACCCTGGCGTCGTTCGGCGCGGTGATGGAAGGGCTCGTGCCCAAAGGCATGGGCCTCGCCGCCATCGTGGTGCTCTGCATCGCCCAGCTGGTGGTGCAGCTGGTTTTCTTCCTGCACATCGGCACGTCTGCCGACCAGCGCCAGAACACGGCGATCTTCATCTGCACCGGG
This sequence comes from Burkholderiaceae bacterium 16, assembly GCA_000955785.1. Classification (GTDB taxonomy): domain Bacteria; phylum Pseudomonadota; class Gammaproteobacteria; order Burkholderiales; family Burkholderiaceae; genus Cupriavidus. The sequence goes on along the minus strand of JYOD01000148.1, from coordinate 10,677 downwards.
GCGCTTATCGCCATCATCGTCGCGGGATCGTTGTGGGTCATGCACAACGCCAACGTCAACATGATGCCGATGGATATGTCGCCGGAACGGGCGCGCCTGCGCGACTAGCGGCTCCGTGGCCGGATCGCTTCTCCCGCGATCCGGCCACGCGCCGCGCGCGTCCCAACGGACGAATACCTCTCTAGATAAACAGGCTGCCGGCCGCCGCTTTGCTCATGGCGGCTGACCAGTTACGGGAATTGTGCAAGCGCGCCGCCCGGTCCCCGAGCATGCTGTCGCCCCCCTCCCAATAAACCCAGCTCCGCCCTCGCCTTATCCGGCCCAGGTAAGCGACTTCAAATCCGGCCGGCAAGCGATAGACCAGTGCCTCCAGCACGCTTTCGTCAGCGCCGAACACACCTGCAAGCCTGAACTTCCCGCCAGACAGTCCATCCGCGATCCTTAGGTCCAGATACGGCACGAACAGGCCGGCGCGGCGCAGTGCGTCCGGCATGGCGGAGGTCCAATCCCGGATAGCGTCACGCAACGCGCCAAGCGCAAGCGAGAACGCCCGCTCGTTTCTGGCCATCAGCACACGGCCGCTAAGCACGCCGTCAACCAGTGCATTGCCAGTTCCATGAAATGCCAGATCTGCAAGCGATCCGCCTTCGGCGTGGCGCTGACCGAGAAGCTCCAGGCAAGCCGCGAGGCCAGTTGCTGTCTTCTCGCCAAGGCTCAAGGCCGGGCAACGCGGATCGGATCCGGAAAGCAGAACCAGCACGTCGGCGGCATGGCGTGGTGACGCCAGCACGATGCGGTCATAGGCGAGACCGGCGTCCCGCATGAATAGCTCAAGCGCGGCACAGGCCGGACACCCGGCCAGTGAAAATAGCTGATACGTCATGAGTGAGATAGTTTCTCTGGCGCCGACGATGCGCGCTAAGGACACGCGCGGCGGCCACAGGAATAGGCGCGAGCGCGTGGCCGCGCGAACCGCGCATGGAACGGATTCTTCGAATGTCGCGCAATGTCTTTGTCCCGAATGGGTTCGGGGGTCGCCGGGTCCACCGGCGGCATTGGCTTAGAGAGATGTTGCCGCAGCGCAGCAAGGAAAAACAGGAGCAGAAGACCGCTATTTGCTGCGGAGCAGACGCAGCGTCTTGCGTGCAATTTTGACGAACGCCGAGCCCTTGCGATCAGTTGTGCCGGAACCAGAATGAACAACGCCTGGCGGCAGACAGCCACGAAAGGCGACGGCCATGGACTGGGAGTGCCCAGCCTTCATCCGATGTCTCGAAGGCTGGGCTCGCCAGTGTCCTGAATCTGAATTTCGTTGGAGAGATAGCTCGGACGGATCAACGCAGGTTGCGCCCGCCGGCGCCGCATGCGACTTGTGCAAAGTCGGAAAAGGCCCGCGCGGCCGCGGTCCGGTATGCGCCCTTGCGCTGGAGCAATGCGGCTCCCCGCGGCGGCAGCGGCGGCTCCACCTTGAGCCTGCAAAGCTCGCTGTTGTCTTCAACGATGGCGGCGGGCAGCACTGTCATCAACCGGCCACGGCGCACGGCCTCGATCACGGCGTTGACAGAGTTCGCTTCGAATGCGATTCGCGGGGGAACACCTTGCCCGCCAAAGTAGCGATCGATATAGCGGCGCGTTGCAAACTCCATGGTGAGCAACGCCATCGGCTCTCCCTCCAGTTCCTTCAGCGTCAGCGCCGCTCGCCGCCTGGCAAAGCGGTGCGCCGTGCCCACCACCAGTGAGAGCCGCTCCTGCATCAGGGTCTGCGCTTCGATGTCAGGCAGATGCACGTCCTCAAAGGCGATCCCGACGTCCAGGTTGTCGTCGGCCAGCAGTTGCTCGATCTGCTCCTGCGGTATTTCCAGCAAGCGCAGCGTGACGCCGGGATATTTCTCGTTGAATCCCATGACCAGCGGCCCGATCAGATAGGGCGCGAAAGTGGGCGTCATCGCCAGGCGCAAGGTGCCCCGCGTCAGGTCGCACACATCGTGGATGGCCCGCGTCCCCGCTTCCAGGTCCTGCAGCGCGCGGCGCGCATAGAGCAGGTACGCCTGGCCGGCATCCGTGGTCCTGATGCGGCGCCCGGACCGGTCGAAGAGTTGCACGCCCAGGGTTTCCTCAAGCTGCCTGATCTGCTGCGACAACGTTGGCTGGGAAACGTGCAGCAGTTCGGCGGCTCGCGTGAAGTTGCCGCTGTCGGCGACGGCAAGGAAGTAGCGGATATGACGCAGCAGCATGGGATTTGACCATTGGTATTGCCTATGGAAAGCATAATAAACTGGTCTTGGACCCTATAGCGAAATTCGTCCATGATTCTCGCATCGGTTCACCACCCACCACGATGGAGCAAAGCGATGCAAGACCTCATTGACGGTTTCCTGAAGTTCCAGCGCGACGAGTTCCCGAAACGCTCCGAACTTTTCAAGCGCCTGGCCACGAGCCAGAATCCGCGCACGCTGTTCATCGCCTGCTCCGACAGCCGGGTCGTGCCCGAACTGCTGACTCAACGCGAGCCTGGCGACCTGTTCGTGATCCGCAACGCCGGCAACGTGGTGCCGTCATACGGCACGCAGCCCGGCGGCGTTTCCGCCAGCGTCGAATACGCGGTCGCGGGGCTTGGCGTCACGGACGTGGTGATCTGCGGCCACTCGGATTGCGGCGCCATGACCGCGATTGCCACCTGCCAATGCCTAGATCACATGCCGGCCGTCGCCGGCTGGCTGCATCACTGCGATGCCGCCAAGGCCGTCAACGAGGCGCGCGAGCACGCGTCGCCGCGCGCGCGTGTCGATTCGATGGTGCGCGAGAACGTCATCGCGCAACTCGCCAATATCAAGACCCATCCGTCCGTTGCCCTCGCGCTCGAGCAAGGGCGCCTGCAGCTTCACGGCTGGGTGTACGACATCGAAACGGGCTCGATCGCCGCCCTGGACGGCACCACGAACCGCTTTGTAGCCCTTGCGGACCATCCGCATGTCTGCGCAACCCCGACCCGGCTCGGCATTGCTGCCTGAGCGCTTATCCCGCCCCCCCAAGGAGTTTGTCATGCCCCAGTCGCAATACAGCCAGACCAACCGCCAGGCCCTGACCGATGCCATCATCGACGCTAAGACGCGCAAGGACCTTACATTCGAAGAACTCAACGAAGGCTCCGGCCTGACCCTCGCCTATGTGACGGCCGCCCTCCTGGGCCAGCATCCGCTGCCTGAACACGTCGCCAATTCGGTTGCCGACAAGCTCGAACTGGGCGAGGATGCCGCGCGCCTGCTGCAGACCATCCCGTTGCGCGGCAGCATTCCGGGCGGCGTGCCGACCGACCCGACCATCTACCGGTTCTATGAAATCGTGCAGATCTATGGTTCGACACTCAAGGCCCTGGTGCACGAGAAGTTCGGCGACGGCATCATCAGCGCCATCAACTTCAGGCTGGACATCCAGAAGGTCAAGGACCCGGACGGCGGCCACCGCGCCGTGATCACCCTGGACGGGAAGTATCTGCCCACGAAGCCCTTCTGAGCTCCATTGGACGGCAGGCGCATGCGAGCGGCTTTCGCCGCCCGCCGCTATCCGCTAACCCGCCAGCTTGCCAACCAGGCACTGCACGCTGTCTGGCACGGCCGCGGCTGGACGCGCGCTAGGCGGGGATCTCCTCCATGCCGAGGAGTTTCAGCCGCTGCACCTTGCCGGACGGCCCCTTGGGCAGTTCGTCGACAAAGCGGAATGACCTGGGTGTCTTGTAAGCGCCCAGTTCGTTCCGGCAAAACGATCTCAGTTCGTCCTCTGTGCATCGCTCTCCAGGTTTAAACACGATGCACGCCATCAACTCCTGGCCGTAGTGCTCGTCCGGAACGCCCACCACCGCGGCCTCCAGCACAGCCGGATGCTTGAGCAATGCCTCGTCTATCTCGCGAGGCGCAATGTTCTCACCCCCCTTGATGATGAGCTCCTTGATCCGGCCGGTGACGAAGACAAATCCATCCGCGTCCAGGTATCCAAGATCTCCCGTATGAAGCCAGCCATCCGCCGTCAGCGTCGTGGCGGTTTCTTCCGGACTCTTGTAATAGCCCTTCATGACGTTCGGGCCACGCACCAGGATCTCGCCCGCTTCACCCGAAGCGACCACATTTCCCTCCGCATTGACAATCCTGACCTCATTGCCAAAGGCCCGCCCAGGACTGCCGATCTTGCGCTGTGAAGGCTCTAGCGGATTGGTAAAGCATGGCGCGGCGGTTTCCGTGAGCCCCATCGTCTCGATCACGCCGATCCTGAATGCATCTTCAAAGGCACGATGCTGGCTGGGCGGCAGCGGAGCGGAAGCAGAACGGCAGAAGCGGACCCGGCTGAGATCCAGCCCATCCTGCGCCGGACCCGCGCCATTCAACAGGTAGGAAATCATGGTCGGCACTACATTGATCCAGGTGCATCGATGCCGCGCCACCAGCTCCCAGAAGCCGGAGACCCGAAATCGATGCGGCAGAACCAGGCTCCCGCCATGAATTAGCGGCGCTGTCGCGGTCACAATCTGGGCATTGATGTGATAGAGGGGCAAGACCGCCAGCACCCTGTCTTGGGCCGCGAGTTCGTGGGCTGCCGATACGAACTGTCCACCCGACACGATGGACCGGTTTGCCAGCACGACCCCCTTTGGCTTGCCGGTCGTGCCGGACGTGTACATCATCAGTGCGTCATCCTCTTCGCCCACGGGTGGCAGCTCCGCCTCCTCGTCCGGCACCGGGATGCATTCCCGCGCATCGACATCGCACAGCACGACCTGGATATCCCGCGTCACATTGGCCAGCGCAGCATTCAGACGCTCCAGCTGGTCGGGCGCGACGAATACGATCCTGGCGTCGCTGTGATTCAGCACGTACTCGAGCTGCGACGGGTGCGCTAGCAGATTCAGCGGCGTCGCGCAAAACCCGCCATACATGACGCCAATGAACAGGCGGCAGGTCTGGTAGCCGTTGTGCATCAGCATCGCCACCTTGTCGCCCTTCCGAATACCCTGGCCGAGAAGAAAGCGTGCCAGCTCGCGAGAGGCACTCCGCAAGCCGGCGAACGTCATGCTCAGGTCAGGTTCCGGTGCAATCAGGTAAATCGCATCCGGTCGTTCGGCGGCCTGAAAGTCGACATATTCTCGAATGGTGCGCAGCATGTCTATATTCCTCACGTTCAAGCAGTAAAAGACTTATATGGCTTTACGACTGATTCGCAACGGATCGATTAGCCGTGCTTGCGCAGGTACTCACCAAATAATTCGTCCTCGGAGGGAACCTGTTCCTTGAGCTTTCGCACGATGCGCGTGATGTTGAGGAAGTTCCTGTAATTCATGTTTTCCGAGAAATTATTGCCGCCCCATGTGCCGCAGCCCATGGAAAGCGAGAATGGCAAACCGTTCTCGAAACTGCCGCCGGTCGCAAAGCAATGCGCCTGATTGACGATGACCCGGCAGACTGGAAGCGCATTTCCCAGGTGCAGGATATGGTCATCATCCGCTGTATGAATTCCCACCGAATGGCCCGCCCCCAGATAGCCATAGATATCGTTGACTATCGCGCAAGCGTGATCAAAGTCGCGAGCGCGATAGACGGTCAGCACGGGAGAGAGCTTTTCACCCGAATATGGATACTCCGGACCGGCACCAACTTCCTCCACCATCAGGAATTTCGCTTGCGTCACGCCCGGCCGCTCCAGGCCAGCCAGCGCCGCGATCCTGGGCGCGGACTGCGCGGTCACGGCGGAATCCAGCTTTCCCCTCGGCCACATCGTCTCCTGCAACCGGCACTTCTCTTCCGTGTTCAGCAGCGTGCCGCCGGCATCGGTCAGCGCTGCCAGCGCCGCGTCATAGACCGTGTCGAGGATGACCACGCTGTTTTCGGACGAGCAGCTCGTCGCATTGTCGAACGTCTTCGAGCTGGCAATCATTTGCGCCGCTTCACCAAGACTTGCAGAGGTATCGATGATCGAGGCAACGTTGCCCGCACCGACTCCGAATGCTGGCGATCCGCTCGCATAAGCGGACCGGATATTGTTCTGCGAGCCTGTCGCGACCACCAGGTCCGCCTGGCGCATCAGCTCCTGGGTTGCCTGCTTGGTAATCGGTCCGGGCAGATACTGGACCAGGTCCAGCGGCACGCCGAGCTTATCCAGCTCCGCGTGAATGTAAGCCACCAGGGCGGCGCAAGTGGAAAGTCCCTTTGGAGAGGGCGCGACGATGACCGCATTGCGCCCCTTCAGCGCATTGATGATCTTGTTGGCGGGTGTCGCCGCCGGATTGGTGGAAGGGGTAATCGCGGCTACCACGCCGACAGGGCGGGCAATCTCCACCAGTCCGCGCTCCGGATACTCGGCGATGATGCCGACTGTCTTCGCATGTTTCAGGTCGCGCAGCAGCCCCAACGTCTTTCGGTAGTTCTTCTGGATCTTGTCGGGGACGTTGCCGAGCCCGGTGTCGCGCACCGCCATCTCGGCCAGGATACGATTATGTTCGGGATGCACGATCGCCCATCCCGCCGCGGTGACCACCTCGTCCACTTGTGCCTGCGAATAGCGCTCGTAGCTGTGCTGCGCCGCCCTTGCCTTCCTGATCAGTTTGGAAATCACTTCGCCCTCTGCCGACGCATGGGTGTTCGCGCACGTTTCCATTGACATTCTGTCTCTCCGTTCCTTTGCCATTCGTGGTGCTGTCACTGCCAAAACCGGGGCCTTCCCCTGCCAAGGGAAAGGCAAATTTCAATGCGCAGTCCCTAGCCCGGACCCACCCAGCGACAGCGCGTCTTCCTGCTCATCCTCGATCTTGTTTGTCGGATCGATCCGCAACGAACAGATTGCCGCGAGCCCCAATAATCCGGCCGAAATCAGGAATGGCAGTTCATAGCTTCCCGTTTTCTGGATCAGGAAACCGAACAAAGCGGGCGAGATCATTCCTGCCACGCCGAAGCCTGTGTTCATCATTCCGCCAGCGGTTCCCGCAAACTTTCCGGCAATATCGAGCGGCAGGCTCCACAAGACGGCATTGGTCAGTTCAAGGAAGAAGAAAGATGCTGCGAGCAGCATCACCGCCGTCAACGGGCTCTGGGTATAGATCGCCGGTACGATGAATACCAGGGCACCGGCCAGCCCGACGAACAGCAATGCACGCCGGGCCAGCTTGAGGTTTCCGGTCTTCCTGTAGATGAAGTCTGAGATGACGCCACCGAGGGTGTCGCCAACCACGCCGGCAAGCAGTGGCAGCGCCGTGAACAATGCCAGCTGCTTTACGTCAAATCCACGCGCATCCTTCAGGTAGGAGGGCAGCCACGTCAGGAACACCCAGAGCGACCATCCGTAGCAAAAGTCCACGAACGTCACCAGCCACATGCGCCTGAACATCTGCTTCCATGGCGTTTTTCCTGCTGCTGCCTTCTTCAACTCGCGTGAATTGACGCCGATCTCCTTCAACTCTGCGGTTTGGACCCATTTGTGCTCCAGCGGCGTATTGCGGAACAGCCAGACATAGAGACAGGTCCAGATCAGGCTGACCACACCGAGAATCACGAACGATTCGCGCCAGCCGTAGGCGGCGACAATGACCAGCACGATCGGCGGAGTGACGGCGCCACCCAGGCGCGCGAAGCTATGCGTGATGCCCTGGGCGAAGCCGCGTTCCGTGGCCGGCATCCAGTATGTGAAGGAGCGCGTTGCTGCCGGGAATGCGCCACCTTCACCGATGCCAAGCAGGATCCGGAACATGATCAGCGATCCGAGGCCCCAGGAAAAGCCGCAAAGGATCGTCGCAATCGCCCAAATGCTGGTGAGTATGGTCAGCACCAGCCTCGGTCCATACTTGTCGGCGAACCAGCCGCCCAGGATCTGCATGGCGGCGTAGGGATAGGCAAAGGCTGAAAAGACGAGCCCCAGCTGGGTCGGCGTAAGCGCCATCTCATCTTTGAGGAATGGGGCGATAATTGAGATATTGACACGGTCAATATAGGCGATGAAATACATCAGACACATCAGCCCCAATATCATGTGCCTGACTTTGAATATTTTTTTCATGTCTCTCTCACCATTTTAATTAATTATATGAATGGTCGAATCTATGCCGACTTTCACGCATTCCAAAGAACCACTGGAATTGAAACCACCAGTCTTGCAACGCCGTTCTTGTCTTTTTCAGATTCCTTTTTCCTGTTTCCTCCTCTTTCGTGATGTCAATTTTTGCAGCCAGAGCCATGGCGTCCACGACTGCTTTCAACCCAATCTAATCAAGCCATCGCGCCAGGATGTCCCGTTTTTCGCGCTATCCTTCGCTGCGTACGCTTCAGAGTGGAAAAATGCAGATTTCGGGACTCCAATCTGTCCCGAAAAACGATAAAGTCGATGCATGTGGGGAAGCGGAAGTACTGCTGTCAGGAGCCAGCATGACAAGATCCAACCAATCGAATGCTGCGGCGGTCCGCGCCTTTCGCGTGCTGGAGACGCTGGCGCAGGCCGGGCGTCCGCTTGCCATGACGGAACTCGTCGAGGCGCTCGGCTTACCTAAACAGACGGTGCACCGCATACTGGTGCAACTGATGGACGCATGGCTGGTCACGCGGGGTGCGGGCGACCGGCTCTATGAGTGCTCACCGCGGGTGCGCGCCCTGGCGGTGAACGTCCTGATGCACGCAGGTCCGGCCGCGGCGCGTCACGCGCTGCTCGAACAACTGGTGACTAAGATCGGCGAGACGTGCAATCTGACGATGCTCTCCGGGAACGACGTGGTGTACATCGACCGGGTCGAAACCGAATGGCCGTTGCGCATGCACTTGCAGCCGGGCTCGCATGTGCCGCTACATTGCTCGGCAAGCGGCAAAGTCCTACTCAGCTTCCTGCCGAAGGAAAGACGCGACCGCATGGTCGATACATTGCCGCTACACGCGTATTCGGAGCGGACCATCATCGATCGCGAAGCGTTGCGTAAGGAACTTGCGACGACACGCAAGCGCATGCTGGCCATCAACGACCAGGAGCATCTGCAGGGGTTGATCGCGATTGCGGTGCCGGTCATGCTGGATCGCAATCGTGCCTGCGCCGCGATCGCGGTGCAGGCGCCGGTCGGGCGGCTTACGCTCGACGACCTGCTGGCCTTCGTCCCCGATCTGCGCAAGGCCGCCGAGGAAACGGCGGAGACATTCCGGACATGACCAACTGATGCAGCGCCAGGCAAGGGGGAGGTGTCCGCCACGCTGCCGGCGGAAGAGGATTTGAACTACATGCTGTCGAGCCATTCGCGACGCGAACGATGCCCGGCGAACCGGCTTCGCCATGGTGACAAAGCTGGTGGATACCGCTCCGTGAAGTCAAGCCCGCCCTCGCGTCAGCCTCGGGCTATCCGTTTCGCCATGCTCCAGCGATGGACCTCCGAAGGGCCATCGTAGATCCGGAAGGCGCGCATGTCGCGGAAGATGCGTGCCACGATGGTTTCGTCGGTTACCCCGCTACCGCCAAGCACCTGCACGGAACGATCCACCACCCGCCACAGCGCCTCCGAGCACAGGACCTTGGCCAGGCTGGATTCATCGCGTCCCTTGCCGCCCTGGTCCAGCACCCATGCGCAGTGCCAGACCGTCAGGCGTGCGCTGTGCAGATCCATCTCATTGTCCGCCAGCATGAACCCGACCCCCTCATGCTCCACCAGGGTTCGGCCGAATGCAAGGCGTTGCCGCGCGTAGTTGGCCGCGACGTCATGCGCCCTCCGCGCCGCGCCGAGCCATCGCATGCAGTGGGTCAGCCGTGCCGGAGCCAGCCGCAGTTGCGCATAACGGAATCCTTCGCCTATCTTCCCGAGTGCATCTTCCGCGGGGACCCGCAAGCCATCGAAACGCACGACGCCGTGCCCGCCCGTAAAGCAGGTGTCGAGCGCGTCCATTTGACGCTCTATCTCGACGCCGGCCTGGTCCATATCCGCGAGGAACATGGTCGCCGTGCCGTCTTCCATCCGGGCCATGATGATGGCGACGGTGGCGCCGGTGGCGCCCGTGATAAACCACTTCCTGCCCGTGATCACGAAATGATCGCCATCTCGCACCGCAGTGGTCTGCAGCATCGACGGATCGGCGCCTGCGCCCGGAGACGGCTCGGTCATGCAGAAGCAGGAGCGGGTGCGTCCGTCGATCAGTGGCTGCAGCCAGCGCGCCTTCTGTTCTGGTGTTGCGACAATCTCCATCAGGTGGATGTTGCCTTCGTCCGGCGCATGGATGTTCATCGCTACCGGCCCCAGCGGTGAGTAGCCAGCCTCTTCGAAGACGATCGCCTTGTCACGATGCGAAAGCCCCAGGCCTCCGGCCTCCGTGGAAGCATGGGGTGTCAGCAACCCCACTGCCCGAGCCTTCTCCACCAGTTCCGCGCGCAGATTCTCGGCAGGGCCATGCGGTGTCTGCCGGGAATCGCGTTCCATCGGCATGATCTCGCCTGAGATGAACTGGCGGGTGCGTTCCTGCAAATCCCGTTGAACTGACGTCAGGCTGAAGTCCATGGTCTTGTCCTTCGTCTTCTGGTTCTGGTTGGGCCGGTGAGGCCATGCGGGATAAATTGTAGGCCAGGTGGAAATTTCCGCGCAGAAAGCCACTCTTGCGCCACACCGCCAGAGCCCTCCCATATCGCCGTCGGGCCGGAAGTGCCGGAGCGGACGACAGAATCGCCGCCGCAAAAGCAAAA
>JYOD01000147.1 GCA_000955785.1 Burkholderiaceae bacterium 16 | reverse complement strand
TCAAGCATTTTGCGAAATTTCTCTTTCCCGGAAACTTCGCTGACACTTCGCCTGATTACTCTCGTTAATCCCCGCAACCATTTTCTGCCGCTCAGTTTTGCAGCGGTGTTTCCTGCTGCGGGGGACCGAATACTAAGGGTTCCCCACTAAGCTTGCAAGCTTTTTCTGGAAATTCTTCCGAGAGCCCCTTTAGGCACTTTCGATCAGCGAAGGCGTCGGAGGACAGCCGGCGTCACTCAAGCTGAATCTCGCCCTCGAACTGAACCTTGACTTGCAAAGCCGCCAGTTCCAGCGTAACCACGACCGGCAAACGCTCCGTGCCGGTGACGGTGCCGGCCGCAAGCGCGCTGGATACCGCCCGCTCGATTTCCCGCTGCGAACTCACGCCGACGACCTTGAGGAACTTGCGAATACTGAGGTTGAAGGTCTCTTCGTTCATAGCACTCTCCTGGCTGTTGCCACAACGCAAGACTAGGCGATGCGCGGTACTTCTGCTGCCCTCGCCCGGCGCCAGCAACGTCTCATCCTTGACCGCGCGGCCGCTATCGGATGTGCCGTTGCTACTGCCCAGGTCGACCAGCATATAGCGAAGGGTTTCGTCTTTCCTGATAGGTTCGCCAAAGGAAACAGGCACTGCCCGATAGCGCGAGAAATGGCGTCGTATTCTCCTGACCTGCCGGCAGACGGTCATCCCCATCAATGCAAAGTCACGCTCCGGGCACATGGCTCGTCCTGGCGCCACACCATATGTGCTTGCAGTATCGGATGCAGGGTGCGACCGGCTCCGTTCCCACATGGACTTCCGCTCAACGGAGAAGCTTTGCACCTCCACGGCAGCCGCCGCAGGACCTATCCTTGAACCATGAACCTGGCCTGACAGGAGGAACTGGCGATGACGACGATCTGGACTATTACCGCCGATAGCAGTCGCGCCCGGATTTTCCAGGCCCATGGAACAGGAAACGACTTTCATGAGATTCAGGATTTTATCAATCCGCTGGGCCGCGCCAGGGATGGCGAGTTGCGCCAGGATGCCCAGGGACGCTACGCTGGCAAGGGCGAGCCGGGCCATTCCGTGCCACCCCGCACCGACCCCATCGAGAGGGAGCACGATGCGTTCGCGAGGATGTTAGGGCAATTTCTCGAACAGGCCGGCCAGGAGCATCGCTACGACAAGCTTCGCCTGGCCGCGGCGCCGAAGTTTCTCGGCAAGCTGCGCGAGCACTTGGGCAAGGCAGCCCAGAAGGCGGTATTCGAAGAATTCGATGAGAATATCTCGAAGCTGAAACCCCTCGAAATTCAGCGCCGCCTGAACAAGAGTTGAGGCAGATGTACTGATTGTCAGGTGCGGACGGCGAGACTTCCGGGCTTCGTCCCGTTGCATGGCGCCGGGGGTATCCTGGAGCGCCGTCCCATACACCTTATTGGTGGGCGGCGCCGCTGCGTTTGAGGATCAATCCGCAAGTGCGCCTCGCCATTGAAGTGCCACCCTGTAAAAGGGGCGCGCATTCCAGCTGTCTCGCTATCTTTTTCAGCGAGTTGGCGGGCGCCCGCCATGGCGGCAGTGAGCCCGGCCAGCACGGCTGCCCCGATCCGTCACTCCCGTCTGACGAAGCACATCCCCCTCATCTAACACTCGGCGGACACGCCATGTCGCTTCTGAATCTCGGATAGTGAACGGATAGTGAACTGCCAGCCAAGACCGGATTTTTCTACCGATCGTCAAATTGCGCACTATATTTGACTTGCACTATCGCGCTGAGCATTCCTCGCCACTGACGAACTGAGGTTGCCGTTCGTTGCAGGCCGCGCTACGCGCCAAACCGGTATCGGCACGCGAACATAACTCAAACAGGGTATGACGCTGTGCGGGATGCCATCTGCTCCGATGTTGTGCCGTTCGCGCGATGGAGGCAAGACATGGCTGCAACTGAAGCAATGGCTCCGAAGTTTGGACTCAACCAGTTCTTTTCGGCTTGGGACGCACGTATCGACCGCTGGCGCACCCTCAACCGTATCACGCGAAACTTGGCCGCCCGGGGGGCGCAAAACGGGAACGAATTGCGCCAGGAAGCCATTGCAGTGTTGGAAGAGTTACATCCAATCGAAGAGTTGAACGCATATCCCGGACCGCACCTGATTGCACAGGTGCAGGAGCGCCTGGCAAACGGGGACTGGGTTGGCCTGGAGCGGATTGTGCAGCGCATCAGCAGCGCTCTGCTTTCCAATAGCTACCGGGATAATAGAGAGGCTTGGATCATCGAGGACGAAGGTGAGTCGCATCTTCCCGATTTCCTGCCACCATCGGCCCGAGGCAAGTCCGTCTTCAAGTCGAACTGGATCCGCGACATGGGCGAGTTCTACGGCGCCAACCTGTTTCTCGCGGAATCGTGCGCCACCACTGGCGGGCTGGATAGCCTTCTGGAGCCAACCGGCAATATCAAGCAGGCTCAAGAGAAAGCCGCGCGCGCATTCGGCGGCGACCGCGCCTTCTTCGTCACGAATGGCACCTCGACCGCCAACAAGATCGTGCATCAGGCACTGCTCACCCCGGGCGACATCGTACTGATCGACCGCGACTGCCACAAGTCGCACCACTACGGCATCGTGCTGGCCGGCGCGCTGCCTCTCTACATCGATGCCTATCCGCTGACGCAGTACTCCATGTACGGCAGCCTGGCGATCCGTCCCATCAAGCAGGCACTGCTGGCGCTCAAGGCCGAAGGCAAGCTCGACCGGGCCAAGATGCTGGTGCTTACCAAATGCACGTTTGACGGCCACATCGCCAACGTGGAACAAACAATGCTGGAGTGCCTTGCCATCAAGCCCGATCTTGTCTTCCTCTGGAACGAGGCATGGTTCGGCTTTGCGCGATTCTCGCCACTGCTTCGCATGCGCACCGCGATGGGTGGCGCCGCCAAGTTGCGCGAGCTGATACATGATCCGCTGTATCGCGACAAATACGAAGCCTTTAAAGATTCACTCGATGGCATTGGCGACACCGACTTGCGACTGCTCGACATGCCATTGCTGCCTGACCCGGACCAGATCAAGGTACCGGTCTATGAAACCGAGTCAATCCACAAGTCAATGTCGTCCCTGCGCCAGGGTTCGATCATTGTCGTCGCCGATCAGGAATTCCATACCGTCGAGGCACAGTTCAAGGAGGCGTTCTTCACGCATACTTCCACATCGCCGAACCTGCAGATCATTGCCTCCATCGATGTGGCCCGGCGGCAAATGGAACTGGAAGGGTACGAACTCGTGCAGCGAGCCCTGCAGCTTGCCATGGAGATCCGAAAAGAGATCAACAATCATCCGCTGATCTCGAAGTACTTCCACGCTGCCACGCCAGCGGAGATGATTCCGCCGGAGTATCGCGTCACCGGATTTTCCGATTACGGAATGCCAGGCAGTACTGTCACCGACGCCACCCAGGCCTTGCGCAAAGACGAGTTCTTCCTCGATCCGACCCGCATCACGCTGCTGTGCGGCAATGCGGGCTACGACGGTACGCGTTTCAAGGGACTGCTCGCCGAAACATACGACATCCAGATCAACAAGACGTCGCGCAATAGTGTGCTGGTGCAGATCAATATCAGCAATACGCGCATCGACATGGTGCACCTGATCAAGACACTTGCCGACATATCCCGCGCACTGGAGCGTGAACTGGACATCGGCGGCGATGGCGCGCGAGCCAGCTTTAAAGCTCGCGTGAAGGGATTGGTTGAGGACGTGCCAGAGCTTCCGGACTTCAGCCGATTCCACAATGCGCTGCGCGAGAACAGCGAGAGCGCAACGCCGGAAGGTGACATGCGCGCAGCATATTATTTTGCCTACAACGCGCAGGCCTGTGAGTGTATCGGGCTATATGACGCTCGCGTCGACGAACGACTGAAGAACGGCCCGGAACTGGTTTCCGCCAAGTTCGTGATTCCCTATCCTCCGAGTTCCCAATCATGGTCCCTGGGCAAGTTATCACGCCGGAAACCATTGCATTCATGCGCAAGCTGGATGTCAAGGAGATTCACGGATACAACGCGGCGCGTGGCCTCGAGTTGCTCAAGCCCGAAGCCTTGGCAGCTCTCAGGCGAAAAACAGGATGATCTGTTTCCTGCGTTTGCCGTCGGGATTCATCAGGAATCATTGCGATGGACTACTGCGGGAGCGGAGGCGCCCGTTTTGACCTACCCATAGCTCATGGAGGTGGCTATGTCTTGGTTTGTTACAACACTCAAAGCGTATCCGGAAATCGCGATATTTCTCGCGCTGGGAATCGGATACTGGATTGGCGGGAAAAACTACAAGGGCTTCAGCCTGGGCGCTGTAACGTCGACGCTGCTCGTGGCGATCGTCATCGGGATCCTGGGCGTGAAAATCTCCGCCAATGTGAAGTCTGTCTTCTTTCTCATGTTCTTGTTCGCGGTGGGCTATGGCGTGGGTCCGCAGTTCGTACGCGGCATCGCCAAGGACGGCGTGCCACAAGCCATCTTTGCCTTGGTCATGTGTGTGCTGTGTCTGGCATCGTCAGTCGGAGCAGCAATGATGGCCGGGTACGACCTGGGTTCGGCTGCCGGGCTCCTCGCGGGATCGCAAACGATCTCCGCGTCCATGGGATTGGCCACCGACGCGATCAACCGGCTCGGCTTGCCGCCGGATGAGGCGAAACAAATGCTTGACGGCATGCCAATCGCGTATGCGGTTACGTATATCTTCGGCACTGTGGGTTCGGCGATCATCCTGGCGCAGATCGGCCCGAAGCTTCTGGGTATCGACCTGGTAGCCGCTTGCAAGGATTACGAGAAGGAACTAGGTGCGGGAGAGCCGGGCGAGGCCGGCACGGAGTGGCATGAATTCGAACTACGCGCCTACTCACTGGCGCCAAACAGCCCTTATATCGGCAAGTCCGTTGGCGAACTGGAATCTGGCACGCAAGAAGGGGTCAGAGCCTTCGTTGAACGCATTCGTCGTGGCGGCAAGATCATGGAGGTGGACCTTGGCACCAGGCTGGAACCGGGCGACATTGTTGCGATTGGCGGGAAGCGCCACCAGATGATCGAGCGCCTCGGTCCAAGCGGCAGGGAAGTCGAAGACGCGGAGTTGCTCAATATCCAGACCGAGGGTGTTGATATTTACGTCACCAACAAGGAGGTGGATGGCCATACCCTGCAGGAATTGGCCCGCTGGCCGGGCGCGCGCGGGGTGTTCCTCAAGAGGATCAAGCGCGGGCCAACCGAAACCGTGATCCCGGTCTTGCCCAAGACGAAACTCTACCGCGCCGACGTCGTCACAGTGGTTGGGCGTACACAGGACATCAACGCGACCGCGAAGCAGCTTGGCTACATCGATCGGCCTACGTCGGTGACGGACGTGGCCACCATGTCGCTTGCAATCACTGTTGGTGCGCTGATCGGCGCAATCGTTTTGAAGGTAGGCGGTGTTCCCCTGACCATTTCCACGGCCGGTGGCGCGCTGATTGCCGGCATTATCTTCGGATGGTACCGGGCAATCCACCCGACCTTCGGTCGCATACCGGAGCCTACGGTCTGGTTCATGAACTCGGTTGGACTCAATGTCTTCATCGCTGTTGTCGGAATCTCCGCAGGCCCTGGATTTGTCGCTGGCTTGCAGAAGCTTGGGATCAGTCTTTTCCTCTGGGGCATCTTTGCGACGACGGTGCCGCTCATTATTGGAATGCTGATCGCCAAGTATGTCTTCCACTTTCATCCCGCTATTTTGCTGGGGGTATGCGCCGGCGCGCGGACCACCACAGCTGCGCTGGGTATGGTCTGCGAAGCAGCGAAGAGCCAGGTTCCGGGTCTTGGCTACACCGTTACCTATGCCGTGGGGAACACGTTCCTGACGATCTGGGGCATGGTCGTTATCATGATTCTCTCTTAAACTAGTGGAGCGCAGTTTGATCTCGATAGGCTTCCGCCCCAGCCGCTTGGGAGGGGACTCATGCAGATGTCTCACTCAGTCAAGGGGAGTGACCATGAGTCCATGTGGTAAGCGGCTGGCTCAAGCCTTACGTGCGTGGTTCCTCGTTGGGATGCTGCTCGCATTAGGCGCTCTGAATGCCCAGGAGCAGGCCGCGCCCGCCTTTAAGCCGGAAGAGCTCGAGGCATTGGTCGCGCCAATCGCACTCTACCCCGACTCGGTGCTGTCCCAAGTGCTGATGGCTTCCACGTATCCCCTCGAGATCGTGTACGCCGCTCGCTGGGTCAAGGCCCATCCGAACCTCAAGGGCGATGACGCGGTCCAGGCTGTCGCGAACGAATCGTGGGACGTCAGCGTAAAGTCGCTGGTCGCCTTTCCTCAGATCCTTGAGCCTATGTATGACAAGCTCGACTGGACGCAGAGGCTTGGCGACGCCGTTCTCGCGCAAGAAAAAGAAGTACTGGCTGCAGTGCAACGCCTGCGCTCGCGGGCCCAGAAATCCGGCAACCTGCAGTCGAATGAGCAGCAACGGGTGATCGTGGAGCAGGCGACAACGGCCGAGGCGGTGTCGCCCACAATCGTTCGCATCGAGCCAGCGAACCCACAGGTCATCTATGTCCCCGCCTATGACCCCACCATTGTCTATGGCGGATGGGGTTATCCGGCCTACCCGCCGTACTACTGGCCACCTTACCCTGCGTACTATCCCGGTGGCGCCCTCCTCAGCGGGTTCGCGTGGGGCCTTGGCTTTGCCGCCGCAGGTGCAATCTTTGGCAACTGTAACTGGGGCGGTGGCAACATCAATATCGACATCAACCGTGGCGCCCACATCGACCACCACGTCGATCGCAACAAGGCCCAGGGCGGACGCTGGCAGCACGACGCGAGCCATCGCAAGGGTGTTGCCTACCGCGACAATGCGTCTCGCGAGAAGTTCGGCCGCAACGTGGCCGGAGCGGACAGGCGCGCGGACTTCCGTGGTCGCGAGGGGGCCACCGGCGGGCGGACCAGCGTTGCCGACCGGGCCGGAGCGGGCAACCGGGCCGGGGACAGGGCTGGCACTGGCGATCGTACCGGAGCTTCAAGCAGGCCTGGCACGTCCGATCGCGCCGGCGCTTCAAACAGGCCTGGCACGTCCGACCGCGCCAGGGATGCCGACCGGTACAACGCTGGCTTCGGCGGTCGCGACAACTCCTTCCAGGGTGTCGGCGGCGGCAATGCCGCGCAACGCGACGTCAACCGGGGACAGTCCAGCATGCAGTCATCCGGATTCAACCGTTCGAGCGGCGGTGGCGCAGGAGGCTACGGAGGTGGCGGCCGTGGCGGCGGGGGCGGATTTGGCGGTGGCGGACGCGGCGGTGGCGGCCGGCGCTAAGGAGAGACGAGCATGAACTCACCTCGGCTATGCCGTCAAGGCCGGCTCTTCATCACGGTTTTCTCCGTGGTCAGTGCGCTGCTGCTGGGGCTCGGGGCAGTACCTGCCGCACACGCAAACAAGGTGTTTGCGTCGCCCGAAGCAGCGATGAGGGAATTTGGCGACGCGGTACTCAATGATGACGAGGCGGCAATGAAGAGCCTTCTGGGCGCCAATTTTCGTGACCTCATACCGCCCGTGGGTGCCGAAGTCCGATACCAGTTTCTGGCGGCATGGGGGAGTGCCCATGCGATCCAGCCGGCCGACCACCGCGCGTACATCGCGGTGGGCAACGACGGTTGGACCCTGCCCATCCCTCTCGTGAAGTCGGCCCACGGCTGGCAGTTCGACACGCGCGCCGGGGCAGAGGAAATGCGTGTACGACGCGTCGGGAGGAACGAGCTGGCCGTGATCCAGACGATGCTGGCCATCCGCGACGCGCAGAACGAATACGCCTTGACCGCCCACGACGGCAGCGCCGTGCTCGCCTATGCGGCCAAACTGTCGAGTTCCCCCGGAAAGCGGGACGGACTGTACTGGCCAACTCGCGCCGGTGAGCCAGCGAGCCCGCTCGGCCCGGGTTTCATGGGAGCCGGCACGCGCAATGCCGGAAAGGATGGCTACTATGGCTACCACTACAAGCTCCTCACATCGCAAGGCCCGCACGCGCCGGGCGGCGCATTCGACTACGTAATCAACGGCAAGCTCTTCGGCGGATTCGCCGTCATCGCCTGGCCCGTCCGCTACCAGGACACTGGAGTGATGAGCTTCATGGTGAGCCACGAGGGCCAGGTCTATGAACGCGACCTGGGTGCCGACGGCGCCGCCAAGGCGTCAGCAATGAACACTTTTGACCCCGGCCCCGGCTGGAGAAAGGTCTCACCATGAGGAACCTGCTTGCTACCCTGACATTTGGCGTCATCCTGGCCGTCTCGGGTTGTACCTACTATGGCTATCCGGCCGGCACCGTACCCGCGAGCTATGACCGTTCGTTCTCCGCGGCTGCGGGCGCCATGCGCGATCAGGGCGTGGCGATCAACGTTCAGGACCCGGCAAGCGGCACGGTCGCGGGCCAGCGCGACGGCAGCACCGTGACCGCCAGCGTGCGGCAGCAAGCCGATGGCAGCGTGCGCGTGCAGTTCAACACCAGCGACTCGCGCGATCCCGGCCTGCTCGATCGTATCTCGCAAAGCTACGACCGCCGGATGGGACGCTGATCGCAACAAGATCATGATTCTGAAGTTCACGCCATTGACTAGAATGGATTCCGTGATGCGTCGATTGACTATTCTTCTCCGCTATGCACCTTTTTTTGGGGGAATGCGCCATGAGTAAGCCAGATTCGTCGAAGTTGGAAAATCTCTCGCCGTTTGAACTCAAGGATGAGTTGATCAAGCTGGCCGGGAGCGTCACGAACCGCTTGATGCTTAACGCCGGACGCGGCAATCCCAACTTCCTTGCAACCGTGCCGCGCCATGGCTTTTGGCAGCTTGGCTTGTTTGCCATGACCGAATCTGAACGGTCCTTTTCTTACCTTGCGGAAGGCGTCGGGGGTTTTCCCCGCAGGCCTGGCATCGAGGAGCGCTTCGATCTCTTCGCGCGTTATCACCGCGACACCCCGGGGGTCAGGTTCCTGGCCGGCGCGGTCTCTTTCGTGCGAGACCAGCTCGGCCATGATGGGGGTGATTTCCTCTATGAGATGTGCGAAGGCATCCTGGCTTGCAACTATCCGGTACCGGATCGCATGCTCAGGCTTAGCGAAAAGATCGTCAAGCAATACATCCGAAAGGAAATGATCGGCACGCATCCTTTTTTGGGCGATTTTGACTTGTACGCGGTCGAGGGCGGCACCGCGGCGATGACTTATCTGTTCAATTCGATGAAGGTCAACGGGCTGCTCAAGGCCGGTGACACGATCGCACTAGGCGTGCCCATCTTTACGCCCTATATCGAGATTCCGGAACTGAAGGAGTATGACCTCGCCGAACTGAAGATCGAAGCGGATCCGACTGCTGGCTGGCAATACCCTGACAAGGAGCTCGACAAGCTGCGCGACCCGAAGGTCAAGGCCTTTTTCCTTGTGAACCCGAGCAATCCACCCTCGGTGCGAATGAGCGACGAGAGCCTCAACTATCTCGCTTCTATCGTCAAAGAGCGTCCGGACCTGATCATCCTGACCGACGACGTGTATGGCACCTTTGCCGACAACTTTGTGTCGCTATTTGCCATGTGCCCGAAGAACACCATCCTGGTGTACTCGTTCTCCAAGTACTTTGGCGCAACCGGCTGGCGGCTAGGCGTGATCGCGACCCATAAGTCGAATCTGTTCGATGAAATGTTATCGAACTTGCCAAAAGCCGCACGCCAAGACCTGCACCATCGCTACGCATCAATTACTACCGAACCGGACAAGTTGCCGTTCATCGATCGCATCGTGGCGGACAGCCGCACGGTGGCGCTCAATCACACGGCGGGCCTTTCCACCCCGCAGCAGGTACAGATGGTGCTGTTCTCTCTGTTTTCCCTGATGGATTCGACTGAGAGCTACAAGAACGCCATGAAGCGGTTGATCCGAAGCCGCAAGGCGGCGTTGTATCGCGGCATGGGTGCAGCCCCCGAACCGGTGGATCCGAACGTGGTCGACTATTACACACTGCTCGATGTCGAACAGCAAAGCAAGGACGTCGGGCCGGATTTTGTCAAATGGCTCCTTGATTCGATTCAGCCCCACGAGTTGCTGTTCCGCCTGGCCGAGGAGGCGGGCGTGGTGCTGCTGCCTGGCAAGGGATTCGGTACGCGCCACCCGTCGGGACGGGTTTCGCTGGCCAACCTCAACGAAGAGGACTATGTGAAGATCGGCCGCTGTGTGCGCAAGCTGCGCGACGAGTATCTCGAGCGCTATCGGAAGTCGGGAGGGGAGCAGCACAAGGGAAAAAAGAAGTAGAGCCTGAAGCCAGGTCGCGTTTGCAAGCCACCTCCGCGCGAAGAGTCTGAACCTTGCTATGGCACCCGCCCGGCCAGCCCGGGCGGGTGCCGGTGCGGGTAACACGGCCTCGCCCTGCTCCATCCTGACTGCCCCCTTCGGCCTTTGCGGCTGTACGGAATGGAATAAATCCTGGCCGCCACGCGTTTACTCAGACAGACCACAGCTCTTCGGCCAAGGAGAACGCGTGCGCGATTTGCTACTCCGGTTCCGGGCCACCCGTGGGCACGCCATTGCCGAACTTATGCTCGCCTCATTCGCATCGCTGGCGGGCGCCGCCATTCAGGCCCAGCCAGCCGAGGCGGACGGGTGGCCCGATCGGTACGTGCTGGTGCCGCAACACTCTAGCGTCACGCTCGACGTCGACGCCTTCTCGCACTCAAAGATCAGGATGCGCTTTCACCGAATGAATGCGCAGCTTGAAGGAACGCAGGCCGGTCTTGACTCCGGCCGGGTCACGGTGACCATCGATGCCACTAGCGTCGAGGCGCGCCCGCGCATCCTGTCTCCGCTCATCCGGGGCAGCGGCATGCTCGATGTGGCTCGCTATCCGGAGATCCGCTTTGTCAGTACCCGCTTTGTGCGAACCGGGGAAGGCAGCGGGTGCCTTATTGGCAACCTCACGGTCCACGGCATCACGCGCCCGATCAGCCTTCTCGTAACACCAACCGGCCCCATCGGAGATCCACCACGCGATGGCACGCTTGCCTTCTCCGCGGTCGGCAAAGTCAGCCGGCGGGAATTCGACCTGGCAGGATGGTTCCCCACCGTGGACGACGCCGTGCGCATGAATATCCAGGTGGAGTTCGTACATGGGCCCTGAAGCACCTGGCATTACCGGGGGCTTCCTCGCCGACGCGGCACAGGAGAACATCATGGCGGCTAGCATCTTCGCTGCACGGCTTGCCGCATTCCTTCTTGCGGCTTGCGGCGGTGCCGGGGACGAGACGGGCAGCATCGGGGCTGGCGCAGGGTCCGGAATGTAGCGGATGGACTATGCTTGGATTGAACCGGCTGAAAGAAACCTTACCTTCTACAGTGGAGGATGGTGATGCAATATCGCTTCGCCCAGTGGCTCGCCGGCACCGCGGCTGCGCTGTCGGCCTGTGCGTCCCTGCAACCTGTGCAGACTGCGCAGCAGATGATCGGCAGCCCGGAAAGCTCCGTTCGCGTGACCTTTGGCGCGCCCACTGAGACCTATGCGCTCGCCGACGGTACCACCCGCTGGATCTATTCGCACCAGCCCATGGGATTTGAAGTCTACGCCGCGGATTTTGACGCGAACGCAAAGCTCGTCAGCTTCCGCCAGATGTTGACCGAGAAGGAGATCTACGAGGCAAAGCCGGGCGTCTGGACCAAGCGCGACGTGGCTGAGCGCTTCGGCCTGCCGCGGGAGCCTGTCCAGTACTACCCGCTCATGAAGCGCGAGGCATGGTCGTACCGGCTCTATGCGAACGGCTACCTGCCTGCCCACTTCAGTATCTACTTTGACGACCAGGGTGTACTGGATCGCACGATGATCATCGTTGATCCGCTTGGAGGCGACCGGATGCGCAAGTGATGCCGCTCAGCGAGCCGCGTCCTCCCAGTCCACCCAGTCCACCGGATAAGTCGCGAGATACTTTCTGACGGCCTCACCGAGTGTTGGAAAGAACGCCGTCTCGCCGAACCGGGCGAAAAGCCCGAATCGTTTCAGCTTGTCCTTGACGGGATCCTTCATCTCGGCCACGCAGAACTTGATGCCAGCCGCGTGCAAGGTTTCGTCCAACTCGGCAAGCATGTCAGCGGAGGTCACGTCCACGCTGGTGACCGGCTCCGCCGAAACGACCATCCAGCGCACCGGCGTGGGCGATGCAGCGATCGCATCCAGCACCCGGTCATGGAACAACTCCGCATTGGCAAAAAACAAGGGCGCATCCCAACGAAACAGAACCAGGCCGGGGATGAGCCGAGCGTCGGGATAGCGCTTGATGTCATGGTAGCCCTTGACGCCCTCGGCGCGCCCCAGAACTGCGGAGTACGGGCGCCAGCCATCCCAGAGAAATTCGATGACGGCAATCACGATGGCCAGGCCGATGCCTTGAATCGCGCCCAGCACAACCACACCGGCCGTACAGACGATCGATAGCCAGAACTCCCAGCGCTGGATGCGATAGATTCGCCGCAGGTCGGTGACCTCGATCAGCCCGATGGCCGATGCGATCACGACTGCGGCGAGTGCGCTGGTGGGCAAATGCCGCAGCAGATCCGGCGCCACCAGCAGCAGTAAGGAAACAGCCAGCGCACCGACTACGCCGGACAACTGGGTTCTTGCACCTGCGGCCTCGGCCACGGGAGTACGCGACGAACTGCTGCTGATGGGGAAGCCCTGAAAAAATCCCGCAGCCAGATTGGCGAGGCCGAGCCCCACCATCTCCTGGTTCGGGTCGACATAGGTGCGGGTCCGCGCCGCATAGACACGAGAGAGCACGCTGGTGTCCGCGAACGAGACAAGGGCAACGGCAAAGCCGCCGATCAGAACGGGGACGATATCGGCGGTGGTGATCCAGGGGATGGCGAGCGCTGGCAGGCCTTGTGGCAGCGGACCGAGGACCGACACCCCGCCGCGCGCTGCGAGGTCCAGCATGCCGACGGCGATGGTTGCTCCAACCACCGCGATCAGGATGCCCGGCAAGCGCTTGTTGCCCTTGAGCAGCAGGATCACCGCCAGGGTGGATGCGCCGACCGTGAACGTGGTCCAGTTGGTCTTTCCATCAATCACCGCTGTGGCGATAGCCCATAGATTTCTCAGCGGTCCATCGCCTTGGATGGAAAAACCGAAAAGCTTGGGCAATTGGCTGATCAATACCGTCAGCGCGATCCCGTTCATGTACCCATAGCGAATCGGCTTGGAAAGAAGCTCGGTGATGAACCCCAGGCGGGCTATGCCGGCCAGGATACACATCGTCCCTGACACGACCGCCATCATGCCCGCAAGGGCGACCGCGCGATTCGCGTCGCCCCCGGACAGTGGCAGGATGACAGCCAGGATGACGGCGGCCAGCGACGAATCCGGCCCCAGCACCAGAATACGGCTGGGCCCGAACAACGCGTAGACGAACAGCGGAACGATAGTCGCGTAGAGGCCATGGATACCGGGCAAACCCGACGCCACCGCATAGGCGATGCCGACGGGTACCAGCATCGTGGTCAGCACAAGCCCGGCCACGATGTCGTGCCGCAGCCACGCCACGTGGTATTCGCGGAGCGTGCGCAATCCCGGCAGCCACCAGCCCCAGCCGGTCTGATCGGCGCCCTTAACCCGGCGCGCAATACCGCCAGGTTCTGGGAGCGGGGACGAAGAATCCGGCTTGCTCATGAGGCCGTGGCCGCTTAGTGGACAGCGCAGAGAAGGGTCGGGACTTCGCGCCCCAATATAACGGTGCTTGCCGCCTCCACCGGCCCATCAGATAGGGTTGCTTACCGGGAGGCGCCTCCAAGATGCGACAATTCCGCCAGGCTGCGGAAACCCCGGCCCGCAGTGACTGGCAAGCTGGTGACACATTGCGCCGGGATAGGCCGTTGCCGCGCGACGCAAGCCCGATAACGGCGGTGACTTCATCACGAATGCTCCGGGCAAGTCGGAACATGACGCGTCAAGATTGATTTCTCGCGCCCGGGAAAGCCGACACTCATGACGCCAAGAACGAATCGCTTCCTGGCGCCGGCCCTCGCTAACGCCCGAACGCAGGAACGGGCAGCCCTACCGGCCAGCCAGTCATTTCTGCCCGGCTGCGGCGTGCGCGGCAGCGATTGCAGCGTCACGCTCTTTTTTCGCAGCCGCTTTCTGCTCGTCGAAAACCTTTTGCGCTTCGGCGACCTTGCGCTTGTACTCCTTCTTGGCGGCGGCCTCTTCCTGCCGCATCTTCACGATTGCATCATTATGACTTTGCCCACCCGCACTGGAAGCGGTCTGAGCCCAAACCGGTGAAGCAATGATCGCCATCGCAAACATGACTGATGTGGCCACCTTTAGCATAATCCTCTCCCGTTTCAATTATCTTCATGGCGGCAGCATTGATGGAACGCTTGCGGCTGCCGCGCCACATTGAATCCGCAGACTACGAGCTAGTATTGGTGCCCGGTTCACAAAAGTCAAAGGAACGTCGGGTATGACAATGCCCCATCGCTTCATTGACGTGAGCGAATGCCCACTGCCAATCGTTGCGTTTCCCGTTCATCGTAGTTCACCGCTATGCCTGCCGTGGCGTCACTCATGTCACCCCACCTTTCGCTATTCAACTCCGACCCGTCTTTGCGAGGCTGCGTTGATGCGAACCGTGCTGCAAGCTGGCGCTGGCCCGCGAGCGCAGGTGCAGGTGCGGAGGCAGGCACAACTGGAATGCCGCGATGGAGTCTGGCCTGAGAGGCGTGGAGTAGTTGAAGTTATTGCAACTGTGCTCTATGGTCAAATGGCGAATCGGGCAGAAAGTGCATCTCAGTTGGTGCTGCATTGGTACGTTGCCATCGGCGACCAATTCCGGCGGTAACTTAGGTGAAAAGGCCTGGCCAGGACCCCACATACCCCGCACGTAGATGCAAAGGCCTTGCGCTAAATGCGCATATGCCGCGCCGGGCCAATGCGCTTTCGCACGAGAAGCCCTAGTCACCCGTCAAGTGCTTCGATCAGTCGAGAGGAGCGGCCATGATCCCATGTGGTAAGCGACTGGCTCAGACCATATGCGCGTGGTTCCTCATTGGACTGGTGTTCGCATCAGGCACTGTCAATGCCCAGGGCCAGGCCGCGCCAACCTTTAAGCCAGAGGAAATCGAGGCGCTGGTCGCGCCAATTGCCCTTTATCCGGATTCCGTGCTGTCGCAGGTGCTGATGGCATCGACCTACCCGCTGGAGATCGTGCAGGCGGCACGCTGGGTCAAGGCCAACCCCAGCGTCAAGGGAGATGCGGCGGTCAAGGCGGTGGGTAACGAGAAGTGGGATGTCAGCGTCAAGTCGCTGGTTGCCTTCCCGCAGATCCTGGAGCCGATGAGTGACAAGCTCGAATGGACGCAGAAGCTGGGCGATGCCTTCCTCGCGCAGGAGAGCGACGTGCTCGCCGCAGTGCAGCGCCTGCGGGGCCGCGCGCAGCAATCGGGCAACCTTAAATCGAACGAGCAGCAGAAGGTGATAACCGAGACCGGGACAGTCTCCGGCCAGCCGGGGCAGACCATCGTCAAGATCGAACCTGCCAACCCGGAAGTCATCTATGTGCCGGCATACAACCCCACGGTAGCGTATGGCGCCTGGGGCTACCCGGCCTACCCCCCCACCTACTGGCCGCCCTATCCGGCCTATTACCCCGGCGCCGCACTGGCCACTGGCTTCGCGTGGGGTGTCGGCCTGGCCGCAGCCGGCGCGATTTTCGGCAACTGCAATTGGGGAGGTGGCGACGTCAATATCAACGTCAACAAGGCCACCAACATCGACCGGAATTTCGACCGCTCCAAGACGCAGAACGGGAAGTGGCAGCATGACGCCAGCCACCGCAAGGGCGTCGCCTACCGCGATAACGCCTCGCGCGAGAAGTTCGGCCGCAGTGTGCCGGGCGCCGACGGGCGCAACGATTACCGGGGCCGCGGCGAGGCAGGCGGCCGCCAGGGCTCGGCTGACCGGGGCAACGCCGGTGATCGTGCCGGCGTTTCCGACCGCGCGGGAGATCGCGGGGGGGAACGTGCAGGAGACCGTGCGGGGGACCGTGCCGGGGACCGCGGCGGGCCGTCTGACCGGGCTGGCGCTGCTGGCGATCGAGGTGGCGCGGGCGGCGGCGCAGGGGGCAACCGAAGCCAGGCAGCAGACCGCCAGGGTGGGCGCGACAACGCCTTCCAGGGTGTCGGTGGCGGCGGTGCTACTTCGCAGCGGGATTTCGACCGTGGACGCAGCAGCGCGCAAGCCTCGCCGGCCGGGCGCGGTGGCGGTGGTGGCTACAGCGGCGGCGGACGTGCCGGTGGCGGTGGTGGCCACAGCGGCGGCGGCGGACGTGGCGGTGGCGGTGGTGGTGGTGGCGGCCGCGGCGGCGGTGGCAGGCGCTAGGGAGAATGGCTATGCTAATCACCGCTCGTTTTGCCCGACTCCCGCTTGGCGCAATCGGCATTCGGATTGCCATGGCGCTGTGCCTGGCCACCTGCATCCTGGGCACCGCCCACGCGCAAAAGGCGTTCCCTACGCCAGAAGCAGCCATGACCGCTTTCGGGGCGGCTGTTGCGAACAATGACGAGGCAGCCCTGAAGTTACTGCTGGGCAATGATTTCCGCACGCTGATCCCACCTGCCGACGCGGAAATCCGCAGCCGCTTTCTCACGGCCTGGGAGGCTTCCCACGCCGTACAACCCGTAGATGAAAAACATGCCCGGATCGCCGTCGGCACCGATGGCTGGACGCTCCCCTTGCCCCTTGTGAATTCCGGCGGAGGCTGGCGCTTTGACACCCGCGCCGGTGTGGAGGATATGCGCTTGCGCCGTATCGGGCGCAATGAATTGGCCGTCATGCAGACCATGCTTGCCATTTATGACGCGCAAATCGACTACGCCCAGTCCGACCATGACGGCTCCGGCATGGTTAGCTATGCCGCCAGGCTTGCCAGTTCGCCGGGCAAGCAGGATGGCTTGTACTGGCCGACGCAGGCTGGCGAGCGGCCCAGCCCGCTGGGCGAAGCCTTCGCCACGGCCGGCGCCCGCGCAAAGGAAGCGGGAGGCTATCACGGGTACCACTACAAGCTTCTGACAAAACAGGGCCGACACGCACCGGGCGGCGCATTCGACTATATGGTGCGCGGCAAGCTGTTTGGCGGCTTCGCCGTGATAGCGTGGCCGATCCGATACGGTGACACCGGCGTGAAGACCTTCATGGTGAGTCACGCGGGGCAGCTCTATGAGAGTGATCTCGGGCCCGAAAGCGCCGCCAAGGCTGCCGCGACCAACTCGTTTGATCCCGGTCCAGGCTGGACCAAGGTAGAGCCACAATCGGTCGGGGCGCCGCGCAATGCTGGCCGCTAGCGGCACCCACTCCAATCTCAAGTCCCGGTGCAGTCCCGGGCTTTACACGGCGATTGCTGGACCAGTCGCCTTACCTGGCGCGTCACGCACCGGATAGCTGGTGCGCCACGAATGCCGACCGTTCCTTGGCCTGATCAGCTATCAACTGTTTTGGCAGCGGGTCGGGGGCGTACCGCCCGATAGCGTGCCAGGCGACCAGGAGCAGGTTTGAATTGCCATTCTCGCCTCATGTCGTCACCGAGTCGTCCGGCCGGACTGGTGCTGATCGGCGCATCGGTCCTCGTAGGCTGCGCGCGCGTGGGGCCGGATTTCCAGGCACAGCACGATCCCTGGACCGAGCACTGGACCACCCCGGCTGTCGAACAGGCCAGCCAGCAACGCCCGCAGTCCGATATGCGCGAGTGGTGGAAGGTCTTTTCGGATCCTGTCCTCGAACATCTGATTGCGGCTGCCGATGCCAACGATGCCGGCCTGAAGATTGCCGGCCTGCGCGTGGTGGAAGCCCGCGCCCAGCTGGGCATTGCCCTGGCCGGGCGGTACCCGCAAGTGCAGCAGGCCAGGGCCGATGCCTTGTACGCGCGTAGCAGGAAGACCGGCATTCCTGGTGAAAGCAGCGGCGTCTGGCAATACAGCGCGGGTTTCGACATTGGGTGGGAGCTGGATTTCTGGGGACGGTTTGCCCGCGCCATCGAGTCGGCGGACGCAGCCTATTTCGCCGCCGAAGCCAATCATGAAGACGCCCTGGTACTGCTGCACGCGCAGCTCGCGCAAACCTACTTCGACCTTCGCACCGCCGAGGCGCGCCTGCGCATCGCCCGCGAGAATGCCCGGCTGCAAAAGCGCAGTTTCGAAATTACCGAGCGGTTGTTCAAGAGCGGGGAAAGCGATGAGCTCGACCTCCAGCAAGCCAAGACCCAGTACCTGGGCACCCTGAGCAGCATCCCCGATCTGGAAAACCAGATCTTGCGCGCCCGCAATGCGCTGGCGATCCTGATCGGCCGCCCCCCGGGTCCCTTGCCGGAACTGCAGGAACTACTCGAGAAGGAGGGTGTGATCCCGCTGATCGATCACGCGGTGTTGCAGGACGTGCCCGCTAACCTGCTGCTGCGCCGCCCCGATGTCCGTGCAGCCGAACTGCAGGTTGCCGCCCAGTCGGCGCTCATCGGCGTGGCCAAGGCCGATCTCTATCCGTCGGTCACGCTGCTGGGCAGCATCGGGTGGTCAGCCACTTCGCTGCCGGGAACGCCCAGCGGGTGGGTCCTGATCGGTGGCCCCAGCGTGCAGTGGAACCTGTTCGACTACGGCCGCATCACGAACAATGTGCGAGTACAGGATGCACGCCTGCAGCAGCGGATTGTCACCTACCAGGATACCGTGCGCCAGGCGGCGCGCGAGGCCGACGATGCGGCCACCGGGCTGATCAAGGCGCTGGAGCGCGAAACGATCCTGCGCGAAGCGTCGCAGGCAGCGAACCGGTCGCTGACACTGGCCAATGCCCTCTTTCGTGAAGGGTACTCGGAGTTCCAGCGTGTGCTGGATGCCCAGCGCGCGCTGGTCGCCCAGCAGGATGCCTACCTGCTCAACCGCAGCAATGCAGTGAACAATCTCATCGCTCTTTACAAAGCGATGGGCGGCGGCTGGTACACGTCCCTGCCGCTGGTCGACGCGGCCACCCGTCAGCAGATGCAGCAGCGTACCGATTGGGGCGACTTGCTGAACGAGACAGGCCGCCAACCAATCAACTCCAACCTCCCCGTGCAGAGGATGAGCCCGGATGAATGACACACCGCAACCCCCGGCGTCCCCGCCGCCGGACGCACCGGCGCCTGCTGCCGACCCGACGAAGCGGGGAGTCAGGTGGGTAGTCGGCCTGATCGCGCTGAGCCTGGCCTGGTACCTGCTGGCCGACCGGTACACGCCGTATACACAGCAAGCGAGGATCCAGGCCTTTGTCGTCCCGGTGGCCTCTGAAGTGTCGGGCCGTGTTGCCCGGGTGCTGGTGCGCAACAACCAGAACGTCCTGGCCGGAGACGTATTGTTCGAGGTCGATCCGCAGCACTATCGCATTGCACTCGACCGTGCCCGCGCCGATCTCGAGTCCATGCGCCGGCAGATCGGCGCAAGCACCGCCGGCATCGCCTCGGCCCAGGCATCCCTGCGTGCCGCCCAGGCCAATGAACTCAAGGCACGCCAGGACAGCGATCGCCTTGAGCGCCTGTATAGTGAAGATCAGGGAACTGTTTCGCTTCGCCGTCTCGAGGTGGCCCGCGCCACGCACGTACAGGCCGTCAGCCAGGTTGCCGCAGCCCGTGCCGAGGTAGAGCGCGCGCGTGAACAGGAGGGGGGCAGTGAAGAAGACAACGCCAAGCTGCGCAGCGCTGCAGCCAATGTGGACAAGGCCGAACTGGACCTGGCCAACTCGCAGGTGCGCGCACGCACGGCGGGCCTGATCACCGATCTGCGCACCGAAGCCGGCCAATATGCCGCCGGCGGAAGCCCGGTCATGACGCTGATCGCCATTCACGACGTCTGGGTAAACGCGGAAATGACCGAGAATAACCTCGGCCGCGTCGAACCCGGCACGTCCGTCGCCATCGTGCTGGACGCCTACCCGGGCAAGGTACTGGACGGCCGTGTCCGCAGTATCGGTTATGGGGTCAGTGTGGGCCAGAGCACGCCGCCCGGCAGCCTGCCGACGATACAGAACAGTCGCGATTGGCTACGCCCGGCCCAGCGCTTCCCCGTGGTCATCGAGTTCGCCCCGGGCGAACTGGCCAAACTGCATGGCGTGCGCGTGGGCGGGCAGGCCGAAGTCATGGCGTTCCCCACCCAGGGCAATCCGCTCAACCCCCTTGGCCACCTGTTCCTGTTCGTAATGAGTTGGCTGTCCTATGTCTACTAATGGTGATGGCGGCCATGCCCGCTGAGCCCTCTCGCCTTTCCCGGCGTCCGCTGCGCCTGGCATCCGGCGCCGCGCTTTGCCTGGCGACCAGCTTCGGATTAGGCTGGTCCCTCCCGGTGGTGGCGCCGGTACTTGGCCTGTTCGTGATCGCCTCTCTCGACCGCCCCCTGCCGCTCAAGGCCGGGCTGGGCCTGGCGCTGGTCGTAATGCTGACGACGGGCAGCGGCCTGCTGCTTCTCCCCTTTCTGCGCTATTACTGGTTCAGCGGCGTGCTGCTGACCGGCCTGCTCCTCTTCCTGGCATTCCGGTATGGCCTGCGCGGCGGAAACAATCTGGTCTCCACATTCCTGGCGGCTGGCTTGACCATGATTTCCGCGGCAGGCACCGCCGATTTCGGTCTGGCCGTCACGGTGATCGGCGCCCTCGTCAAAGGACTTCTGCTGGCCGTGCTGGCGCTGGCTGTGGTTCACTGGCTGTTTCCCGAACCCGCAGGCGGGCGGCCTGCGCGGGCCGCCCAGGTATTGCCGCACAGCGTGGCCGACTGGATGGCGCTACGCGCGGCGCTGGTGGTAATGCCGGCGTTCCTGCTGGCGCTGAGCGATCCGGCCGCCTACCTGCCGATCATCATGAAATCGGTCAGTCTCGGCAGGCAAAGCTGCACGACCGCCCGCGGTGCCGCGCGCGAGTTGCTCGGTTCCACGCTGTTCGGCGGCCTGCTGGCCATCCTGTTCTGGTCCGCGCTCAGCCTGTTCGTGCACCTGTGGATGTTCTTTCTATGGATGCTGCTCTTCGTCCTGGTGGCAGGACGCAAGCTGTATGCCATCAGCCCGACGCGTTACCCGCCCGGCTTCTGGCTGAACAGCCTGGTAACCATGGTCATCCTGCTGGGCCAGTCGGTCCAGGACAGCGCGGCCGGCAAGGACGTCTTTACCGCTTTCGCCGTACGCATGGGGCTGTTCGTCGGCGTTACCCTGTATGCCTGCCTGATGCTCTGGCTTATGGACAAACCGGGCCGCATATCGTTGCGCGCCCCCTGATGATGGAGTAAACCATGCTGCACCATGTGCTGGCCGCCGCTCCCGTCATGCTTCTGTGCCTGTTGCTGCAGGGGTGCGTTGTCGCCGTCTGCCTGCGCCGCTACACGCGCTTCCGGCATAGCCACATGGGCCATGAATCACTGTGGACGGATATCTTGCTGCTGTCGCTGGTGATGGTGCTGACACTGTTCGCCAATTTCATGCAAATGGCAATATGGGCGGCGCTGTTCATGATTCTTGGTGAATTCAGCAATTTCGGCACCGCGCTCTATCACTCTGGCGTTAACTTCGCCACATTGGGCTATGGCGACATTGTCATGTCAGAACAGTGGCGCCTGCTCGGCCCGATTGAGGCGGCTAACGGCATCCTGATGTTTGGCGTCTCGACCTCGGTAATGACTGCCGCGGTACTGGATGTGATCAAGTACAACATGTCTCGTCTGGGGCAGGACGAAGCGCAGTAGGCCCGACCCGGTTGCTACGGCGATGGGCTTGGCCTATCGAAACGCGCCTCTCGCGGGACCGGGGAGCCAGCCATGTTGACGCACCAGGAGGCGGATGCGCTGTGCCTGTCTGCCTTTGAAAGGTGCTCCGGCAGGACTACCCTTAGTCTGGTCGCCCCCGGGCGTGCCGGAATCAGGCGGATTAAGCGCGCCAGCTAAATCATCGTTCAACAGGAGAGCGTATGCGTATATCCCGGAAATTTATCCTGACCAGCCTGATGGCACTGGGTCTTTCCACGGCTGGGATGGCACAGCCCGTTGCGGGCCAGGGTGCCGAAAATGCCATATCCGAGGCAGTGCAAGGTGGCGCCAGCCCCTATCGTCCTCCATCCGCAGACTCCGCCAGTTCCGAGGATGCCGCGCGCGCCAAGTGCGAGGCTCTGAAGGAGCAATTCAACGCCACCTCGAAGCAGCCGTCCTACCAGTCGCCCGGGCCGGCAACACAGAACGCGCAGGGGCGCACTATTCCCAAGATCGAGCGCGACCAGTCACGCAAGTCATTGCAGGAAACCTACCGCGCCAATTGCACGTAATGAGAAGGCGGCCCGCTTCTGCTTCTGACACTTGATCTGCTGCCCTGGAACCCAACCCGGGCAGGCAGGCAACGGAATTCCCCGTGGGCGTCACCCAAGACCTGATGAGGTACATGTCAGGCGTAATTTTTCAGAAAGTCCTCATGCGCCGCGCCGCCGCTTAGCCCCGCTTTGGCAGCGGTCGCCGATGGACTGGCCCGGCGTGTCGCGCAATTGCAGACACCCGGTGTCTGTTGTGTTGGTTTTTGCCCGCCAGACCAAAGCCACCGCGCACCGTGCGTTGGCGCCATCTTCCCCATCTCTAGAAATTTCTTCCCAAGCCCAGCCTGCCTTTGCGGGCGATTCACGCTGACCTGACCCGCCTTGGCACACTCCATGC
>JYOD01000146.1 GCA_000955785.1 Burkholderiaceae bacterium 16 | reverse complement strand
GTCCGCTAAATTCCTGACTTATTAGTAATTGTGTCATCGTTGCGACAGTAAATGTGTCAACACGCCAGGCGATCTCAGTCGATTCTGCGCCAGCCCTTACTGGACAAGCGTTTGCAGGCCGCGAACTGAATTTGTCACCAGCAAGCTAAGGCCGATGGGCTGGTTCTTGCCAGGCCTGACCAAGGGCAGAGATCGGCCATAAAGCGTCATTCGCCATTGCGTTTGTGCGGCCGTTCGAGCGGCAGTTCCGCTCAAACACCGGACGTCAATGCCTGAGTGTTGCTTGCCAGCGATTGGTGAACGTGTCCTTGGACCATCTTCTTCGCAGGGTCCTGAAGCTGGCAGCCCTACACGGCAGCTACGTCGTCTCGATGTTGACCGGGTGCCCCCTCTTGCGAGTCCGGCTGGCGATGCGCCCGCACGCCAGAGTTCAGCCCTGCGTCGAATGGCTGCACGGTGGTGCTCAAGGCTTCCGAGATCTCACCCCTGAATGCACGGATCTTCGCCGAAATCATGCATGAGGCCGGCCCGCTGGGGTCTTCAATATGCTCTTCGGCGACGGTGCAGTCCGTGGGTGCGGCGCTGTCATTGCATCCGGCTGTCGACATGGCCTCCATTACCGGATCGACGCGCGCCAGTGTCCAGGTGGCAATCAATGCGGCGCCCACGGTCAAGCGCGTGGCACAGGAGCTCGGCGGCAAGCTGGCCTTGCTGGTCCTCGACGACGCTGACCTGGCCGCGGCGGTGAAGTCCGGCGTAATGCAATGCATGGGAACACCGGACAGACCAGCGTTGCACCTACGCGCATGCTGGTGCCGCGCACGCGCTATGACGAGGCCGTCGGCGTGGCGGCGGCTGCGGCAGACGCCATCGCGGTCGGCGACCCCTCCGACCCAACCACGGCGATGGGCCGATATGCGACGTCCCGGATCAGGGCATGCTTGACCCCGTCATAGAGCGCGCCGACAGTACTGGCTGACCGGGACGTTCGGCGGCACCGTCAGCCGATAGGTGAGTGAGCCGTCGAGATCCTTGCCGCCCCGGTCCTGATCGACATGAGGAAGTACTGCGCCTTGCCGCGTCGCTTCACCCCGACCAAGCCATAGGTGTGGAATCGATCCTCCGGTGGCCGGCGGAATTTCCAGCACGATTGGTCCAACGTCCTTTGTATTGAAGAACGGGTGGAAATACACGGTCCCAGGATTTTGGTGTCAGGGCCTGGTTCTTCCAGTCAGGTAGCGGAGACCAGCAAACGACCTGATTCCATTCACCTTTTGACGCCACCATGCCTTCGTAAAGGAATTCGAAATTGACAGCGGGCATGCCACAAATCACCGCCTCAACGGCGCGACGGTGAACCAACTGCAGTTGCGCGCGAATCACTGCTTTGCGCAAAAGCAGACATGCTGAGGAACGCTGAAAACAATGCAATTGCGCCAAGAAGGAATCGTTTCACTTGGTCAGTCAGTTTGAGATGACGTTGTACGCGTGCCATCGGGCGAATGAAGCCTGCCGTTAGGAGCACTCAACAGCATAGCGCATACCGTTGGTAGAGCGACAACCCCCGTGTTGAGTCTTTGCGGTTTGAGAAGCGAAATAAGCGGGGCGGCGCCATGCGGCGGCTCCGCGTCCGAAAGAATTCCGAGCACAGCAGATTCAGGGGGACTCTGCGTCCCTGGAGGATTGTTAGCGGTTCGGCAGTTGCGAGCTGCTCCAGCGCCTCCGCCTAAACTCCTCGCGCACCCGGGTGCAAATCGGAGAAGACAAGCTGGATGCCCAACGGTACTCCCCCTTGTCCATAGCCTCGCGCATCAGCTTCGTGACGGCGTCACCCATGGCTGCAACCTAGCGCTGGGCCGCCGGTTCCGCAGGCGGCGGCAGGCCGTCTGCTCCTCGCAGTGTCATTGTTCGGCCATCATGGCCGCGGGAAGGGTCACGTCAAGGCTTGATGGGAGTGCCATGCCTCTATCCGATCAAAGCGGGGCGAACTCGTGCAGTTGGTAGTTTCTCCTGGCGCATGAAGATTTCCGTCCCCGATCTGGCAGCAGGCGCCGCGGAGGAATGTCGCACTAGCGCGCTTGCAGCCGATCTGGTATTTCTCTCTATAGCGCGGAGGACGAATCAACTGCCAGGCTGCGCCCCCGGAAAGTCGTCCCCCGGACACTCATTCATATTGCATGCCACAATCCCGCATCCTCATCCCGACAAAGTTCGCACCGCCCCGGCTCAGTACGCGGTCCATCCCGCGCCAGGGCCTGCTACAGCGGCTGCATCAACTCCGGCATTGCAGTCTGGTCCTGGTGACGGGACCCGCCGGCTTCGGCAAAACCACGCTGCTCGCGCAATGGCGAAAGACGCTGATGAAAAGCGGGGCGCGCGTCGTCTGGCTGTCGCTGGCGCAGGAGGAGCGCCGGTTCGCCGCCTTCTGGACCCATCTCACCGCCTCGCTGCACCACGAGGGCGTAGCGCTCGAGGACAACGTACTGCTGCTGCACCCCGACGCCAGCGGATCGGTCCAGACGGTCGCGGCAGCACTGATCCAGGCCTTGTCGCGTGTGCCGGGCGAGCTCTACCTGATGATCGACGACTTCCACCACGCCGACGACCCACAGACGTTCCGCCTGGTCCAGACGCTTGTTGATTGCCGCCCTGAGAACCTTCATCTTGTGCTGGCGACGCGGGCCAGTCCCGCCATGCCCTTGGGCCGACTGCGCGCGGCAGGCTTGCTGGGCGAGATCGAATGCGCCGACCTCCCCTTCGATTTTGGCGAAACCACGGCATTCCTGCGTGACCATGTGGAGGGTTCGCTTGATGTGAACACTGTCCAGATGATCCAGGAACTGACCGACGGCTGGCCCATCGGCATGCAGCTCGTCTCCGTGGCGCTGAAGGCGAATCCAGGATCGCTCACGCGCCTGCGGTCTCTGGTGGTGAAGACGGGCAACCTGCATGCCTATCTCACCGAGGACGTCATTGGTCATCTGCCGGCAGCCCTGGTCGACTTCATGGAGAAGATTTCCATCCTGCGGCGCTTCAATACGGACGTGGCGGGTTATGTCGCGGAGACAGACGACGCTGCCCGCCTGATCGGCACGATGGAGCAGCAAAACCTGTTCATCCTGCCGGTCGACTTTGACGACGGATGCCAGTGGTACCGGCTGCATCCGGTATTCGCCGACTACCTCGGCGAGCGGATCGCCAGATCGCCGGGCCGGGCCGCGCGGCTGCACCTGCGCGCCAGCCGCTGGTACGCGGACCACATGATGCTCGCCGAGGCCCTGCGGCATGCCTCGCGCTGTGCCGATCCTGCACAGGCGATCGAACTCGTCGACCGCGCCGCCCCACCGATGGCGGACCTTGGCGATCTTGGCAACGCTCTGCGCTGGGTGGAGAGTCTGCAACTGGATCTCGTCCGCCATCATCCCCGGCTGCTGCTGCTCGGCTGCTGGACGTATGCGCTGACGAACCGGCTGGAGAAAGCGGGTCAGTGGATACAGGCGTTGCAGCAATCCCCGGAAAGTGGAAGTGAATCGATCACCCACCAGATCACGCTGCTCAATGCCCTGCTCGCCGTGCTACGGGAAGACGCAGAGACGTCGCTCGAACTGCTCGAACGGACACCGCAGCCGGAAATTCCCTTTCTTCAGCAAGTCCGTGCCGCCCTGTTGATCACTGCGCTGTCACAGATGGGGCGCCACGCCGAGGCGCATAGCACCTTCCACGCCTTTTCCAACCTGCACCGCGGCAACCCGGAAATGGGCGTACTGCCGGCGACGACAGCCGCGGCGGCCGCATTGCTCGAGGGCGACGTGCTCCGCGCGCAGCGCATCAGCGCGAGCGCCCTGGGCTGGGCCGAAAAGCTCTACGGGCGACGCTCGGGGAGTGCCGCGGGGGCCGGCGTCGTGCTGGCCGCCGCGCTGTACGAAGCCGACCGTCCCGCCGAGGCGCGCGAAGTTCTCGCCAATCGCCTTGACGTCGTGCAGCACTCGACACCGTACGTGCTCGTGAATGGCGTCTTATGCCAGGCGCGGCTCCAATACCTGGAGTCACCTCCGGCCGCGCTGTCCTTCCTCGCGGAGCAGGAAGCCGCCTTCCGCACGCGCGGACTGGACTGGGCCACCGCCTGCGTGCTCGCGGAGCGATTGCGGATCGCGGCCCAGATGGGCGACATGCACGCGGCGACGCGCCTGCTGATGGCTCTGGACGCGCTCGCCGCCCAACACCGGGATGCCACCGGCATCCGCGCGGGCATCCTGGCGCTGGCCGCGCAGGCCAACGCGCGCGGTGCGCTATTGGAGCGTCGGCCCGAGCAAGCGCTGCGATACGTGGCGCAACTGCAGGACTACGGCGTACAGCAGGGACGCGGCCGTCCCCTGGTCACGGCGGACATGCTGAGCGCCATCGCCTTCGACATGCTCGGCCGTCAGGACGCCGCCGCCGTATCCCTGACTTCGGCGTTGGCCGCTGGTTATCGGATGGGACTGGTTCGCACCTTTACGGATGAGGGGGCACGGCTTGGTGCCCTGTTTCCCTTACTCGGACTCACCGGCGATGGGCCGACGGATGCTTACAGGCAATGCGTCGCCGCCTCGTTCCGGCCTTATCAGGCGACCCCCGCTCCAGCCGTGGCAACGACCGGCATGCCAGCGCCGCAGGAGTCACGTATCCCGGAAAGCCTTGGACTTACCAAGCGCGAGTCCGAGATTCTTGTACTGCTCGAACAGGCGATGTCGAACAAACGCATCGCCGCAACGCTGAACCTGTCGCCCGGCACGGTGAAGTGGAACATCAAGAACATCTTCGCCAAGCTGGGAGTGTCCAGCCGCTATGAGGCGATCGTCCTCGCCCGCCAGCAGCGCGGAGAGCGTTAGCCGTCGCCTCCGCGGCAACAGGGACGTCGGCGCCGCTCGCGGGCCGGCACGCCTGCCTGGTCTCTACCCTCTTAGCCAGGGCGAT
Organism: Burkholderiaceae bacterium 16; assembly: GCA_000955785.1. Classification (GTDB taxonomy): domain Bacteria; phylum Pseudomonadota; class Gammaproteobacteria; order Burkholderiales; family Burkholderiaceae; genus Cupriavidus. The sequence continues at coordinate 17,119 of JYOD01000146.1, read as the reverse complement.
CCTGCACCGCCCTCTAGCGCCGCCAGCACTGCCTGCGTATGCTGGCCACGGCGCGGGATGGCCCCCGGCGTGGCAGGCTCGCCATCGAAGCGCGGGGCGGGCATCGCCTGCAGATAGCCATCGCGCTCGAAGTAATTGCCGCGCGCCACGTTGTGCGGATGGCGAGCGGCCTCTTCCGGGCTCAGTACCGGCGCCACACAGGCGTCCGATCCCTCGAACAGGGCTTGCCATGCAGCTCGGCTGCGGCTCGCGAATACCTCCTGAAGCCGCTCGCGCTGTGCGGGCCATTGCGTGCGGTCCCACTGCGTAGCGAACAACGGCTCGTCGGCCAGCCCCAGCATTTGCAGCATCAGCCTGTAAAACTGCGGTTCGACTGGCGCGACGGTGACGAAGCCACCGTCAGCACAACGATAGGTGTCGTAGAAGTGCGACGCATCGTGCAGGCTCTCGCCGCGCGCGTCGCTGATCCGTCCCGCCTTCTTGCCGTTCAGCACAAGTGCGAGCATGTGCGCAGAGCCATCGGTGATCGCCGCATCGACGACGCAGCCCTTGCCAGTGGCGCGGGCCTCGAGAAGGCCGCTCAGCAGTCCAATGACGAGATACAGCGAGCCGCCCGCGACGTCGCCGACCAGCGAGAACGGCGCCACCGGCGGCTGGCCGGCCGGGCTGGCGTAGTGCAACGCGCCTGAGAGTGAAATGTAGTTCGCATCATGGCCCGCCGCCTGTGCGAGCGGGCCGGTTTGCCCCCAGCCCGTCAACCGGCCATAGACCAGCCTGGGATTGCGCGCGAGGCACACATCCGGCCCCAGTCCGAGACGCTCCATCACGCCGGGGCGCATGCCCTCGATCAGCGCGTCGGCCCCTTCGATCAGACGCAGCACCGTATCGCGCCCCTCCGCCGACTTCAGGTCGACCGAGACGGAGCGCTTGCCGCGATTCGTGAGTGCGACATCCGCATTCAGAGACCCCTCAGGCAGTGTGCCCGCACGCTCCACAACGATGACGTCCGCCCCGAGATCGGCCAACGTCATGGCACAGAACGGTCCTGGGCCGATGCCAGCGATCTCCACGACCTTGGTTCCCGACAGCTTGCTCATGTTGGCTCCTTCCTTCCAGTGATTGCGATGACTGCCTGCATCTCAGAAGCCTCCGCGGCCACCGCCGCAAATTATGACTTGGCCGCTGACGTAGTTTGACTCGGGGATGCAGAACATGTACACCGCCCCCGCCGCATCTTCCGGCGTGCCCGGGCGGCCGAGCGGAATCAGCGCGGCGGCGTTGTTCAGAATCTCATTGCCGACGCCAACCTTGATATCGCGTCCATCGATGCGCAGGGCCGTATTCGTGTCCGCCGCCACCGACGTCATGCGCGTGGCGATATAGGCAAAGGCCACGGCGTTGACATTGACCTTCATGCGGCCCCATTCCTTGGCCAGCGACTTGGTCAGACCCAGGATGCCCGCCTTGGCCGCAGAGTAGTTGGCCTGCCCTGCATTGCCCTGCGTCCCCGACACCGACGAGATGTTCACGATCTTGCGGAACACTTCCCTGCCCTGCTCGGCCTCGGACTTGACCAGATTGCGAATCACCGGCTGCGCCGCACGCAAGATGCGGAAGGGCGCCGTCAGGTGGGTATCGAGGATGGCGTACCACTGTTCGTCGCTCATCTTCTGGATGACGTTGTCCCACGTGTATCCGGCGTTGTTGACAATGATATCGACACTCTTGTAGTGATCGACTGCCGTCCGGACAAATCGATCGGCAAAATCCGGCACCGATACGCTGCCGTGGCAAGCGACCGCTTCTCCTCCCGCCGCCCGGATCGCCTCGACCACTTCCATGGCAGGATCACGATCCAGATCGTTCACCACCACGCGCGCCCCTTCCGCCGCCAGCTTTTCCGCCACAGCGCGGCCGATTCCACGGCCTGCGCCTGTCACCAGTGCCACCTTGCCTTCCAGATTCCTCATGTCCTCTCCCCTTCCTTTCGGCCTCATTACGCGATCGCCAGGACGGCCTCGCCGACGATCTTCACTTCGCCATATTGGTTCTCGGCTTTCACGGCCACCCGGACGCGCTTCTCGCCGGCATGCTCCAGTTTCTCGATGACTTCGGCGGTACACATTGGGGCGTTGTACAAATGCGTGATCGCCACAAAGCGCACCGACATCTCCCGAATACGCTCCTGCGCGACCCAGTTGGTCAGCAAGCGACCCAGGTAAGCGACAGTCAGCATCCCGTGCGCGAACACATCCGGATAGCGCGCCGCGCGGGCGACGTCCTGGTCAATGTGCACGGCCATGTGGTCCCCCGATGCGCCGGCATAGAGCGCCAGCGTCTTGCGAGAAATGGGCGCCAGGGTCAGCGGTGGCAGTTTGTCGCCGACGTTGACCTGATCGAATTGAGGTGCCATGTTGAACGCTCCCTTATCCGTTGCGCTGCACGATGATGGCGCGCAGATCCGCAATGTGTTTGCCATCTTGGTTGGTCACCCGGCTTTCCTTGACGACGAAATCGAGCAGGCCATTCTTCTTTTCGTAGGCGTCGACGAACCTGACGTCGAAGGTCAGCGTGTCGCCGCCATACGCCAGGGCGTGGTAGACGAACTGTTGTTCGCCGTGCAGCACCCGTCCCGGGTCGAACCCCGCCGCTTTGGAAGCCGAGACGGAAGCAAACGCCTCCGACTCCAGGCAGAAGAGAAAGCTGGGCGGAACAGGCAGCGAGGCATGACCCGCATCCCTGGCCGCCAATTCATCGACGTAGATGGGGTTGTTCTCGCCGATCACGCTGGCGAAGAAGCGCAGCCGTCCCTTCTCGACCTCGATGGTGCGCGTGCCGATTGACTTGCCGATAAGCGACTTGTCGACCATTTCAACTCCTTGATTCGAATCGTGTGAAGTACGTGATGCGGGGGAACCTGTCCCCCGCGTCGCGCCGGATTCGACATTAGAGAAATCCAGGCGGGGAGACGCCTCCCGGTTTGGGAGGGTCCGGTGTCACGGCACACCCCCCCCAAAATGGAAGTGTTTTTTTGGCGACGGCGCCTCTAATCTCGTCTCCGACAGTCGCGCTGCCGGGTTCCCCGGAAGCGTCCGCCCCGTCACCGGGGGAAAGCGATCGCCTCGGCTGAGCGCGGCCGCACTTGCACCACAGGAGCACTCATGGATTTTTCGCTGGACTCAACGCAGGTCGCACTGGTCGATTCGCTGCGCCGATACCTGGAGGCCGAGGTGGCTCCGCTCGTGGAAGCGCACGAAGCGGAGAAGCGCCCCGTTCCCCGTCACATCGTGGCCGCCATGCGCGACTACGGATTGATCGGCGGATTGCTGCCCGAGTCGGAGGGCGGCTTCGGGTTATCGATGACCACCTATGGCGCGCTGATCGCCGAGGTCGCACGCGTCTGGCCGTCCCTGCGCGGCATGCTCAGCGTCAGCAACCTCGCCGCCACGGCACTGGCGCGTGCCGGCAGTGCCGAACTACGCGAGAAGTACCTGCCTCGCATCCTGAGCGGCGAGGCGATTTGCTGCTTCGCCCTGAGCGAGCCCAACATCGGCTCGGACGCAGCCAATGTCGAAACCCGTGCGGAACGCACCGCTTCGGGCGGCTGGCGCATCAATGGCCGAAAAATCTATATCACCAACGGTCCCATCTGCGATCTCGGCATCGTGTTCGTCAATACACCTCTGGAGGATGGCTCGCGCGGCGTGACCTGCCTCGTTTTCGAAAAGTCGATGCCGGGCGTGTCGTGCACACCGCTCGGCAAGATGGGCATGCACTGCAGTCCGCTGGGCGAATTGCTGTTCGAGGACGTCGAAGTGCCTGCGGAAAATATCGTCGGCGAGGTGGGGGGTGGGTTCGCCATTGCCAAGCGCTACCTCAATGCTGGCCGCAGCGTGGTCGGCTTCGCGGCGCTGGGCATCGCCCAGGCGTCACTGGACGCGGCGATCCGCTTCGCTAAGGATCGCGTGCAATTCGGTCGACCGATCGGTTCGTTCCAACTCGTGCAGCAAATGATCGCTGACATGATGACTCAGGTCGAGGCGGCGCGCCTGCTTTGCTACAGGTCGGCCGATGCTCTCGATCGCAACGACTCCGACAACCGGATCCTTTGCTCGATGGCGAAGCGCTATGCCAGCGACGCGGCGCTGCGCGTCGCCGAGACGGCGCTGCAGGTACATGGCGGCGCCGGTTACACCACCCTCTTCCCGGTGGAACGCTATTACCGCGACGCGCGCCACCTGAGCATCGGCGAAGGGACCAACCAAATCCTGGCCATGGTGATGGCACAGGACGAGCTTGGCTTGTCCGCGCTGCGCTGACATATGCCACACCAGACCCACACCGAACATAGGAGAAACCATGGACTTGGGATTAAAGGATCGCGTCGCCATCATTACAGGCTCGGCACGCGGCATCGGCGCCGAAACTGCACGCTTTCTGGCTGCCGAGGGCGCGGCCGTAGTCATCACGGATCTTGACGCAAGCGGGGCCGAACAGACCGCGAGCGAAATCGTAGCTGCCAGCGGACGGGCCATCGGCGTGCGCTGCGACGTGCGCAATGAGGACGACGTGAAGCGGATGGTCGGCGCCGCCCGCGAGGCGTTTGGCGGCGTGGACGTGCTCGTGAACAACGCCGGCCTGGTCAAAGACCGCACACTGCTGAAGATGGACGAGGCCGACTGGGACATCGTCATCGACGTCACGCTCAAAGGCACCTTCCACTGCTGCCGCGCAGTGCTCCCGGGAATGAACGAGACCGGTTGGGGTCGCATCGTCAACATCGCCTCGCGCGCGCTGTTCGGCAATCCGGGGCAGACTAACTATTCGAGCGCCAAGGCGGGGCTGGTGGGTTTCACGCGGGCGCTGTCGCTGGAACAGGCGCGCAAGGGCATCACGGTCAACGCGGTCGCGCCGGGCTTTATCGAGACCGAGTACCTCAAGAGCCTGCCGAACTACGAGACCATCCGCGAAAGCGCAAAGGCGAAGAATGCCGTGACGTTCGCCGGCCAGCCGGCCGATATCGCGGGCGCGGTGGCGTTCCTCGCCTCGGAGCATGCGCGCTACATCACCGGCGCGACGCTGTTCGTGACCGGCGGCCGCTACGGGTAAGGAGAACGAGAATGATCAAGACCGAAATCGGCTTCACCACCATCGACAAGATCACTGTCCGCGGCCTCGACCTGTCAAACGATATCATCGGCAAGTTCGACTTCATCGACATGATCTTCCACACCACGCTGGACCGGCTGCCCGAGGCGCGCGAGAAGGCGATGGTCAACGCGATCCTCGTGACCACCGCCGACCACGGCATTACGCCCAGCGCGCTGGCCGCCCGCCTGACTTACGCGGGCGCACCCGAGGCACTGCAGGGCGCGGTAGCAGCGGGCCTGCTGGGCGCAGGCAACGTCTTTCTCGGCACCATGCAGAACGCCGCCGAGATGCTGCGGGAAGGGGCGCACGAACTGGCCGATGATGCCAGCGGCGAAGCCGTGCACGACGTTGCCCGCAACCTGATCCGCCGCTATCGGGAGGCGCGCCGCCCGATCTTCGGGCTGGGCCATCCGATCCACATCCACGGCGACCCGCGCGTGCCGGCGCTGCGCGAACTGTCTCGCCGCCACGGCTACTACGGGAAGCACTGGCGCCTGATGGACGCCATCGGGGAGGTGTTTGGCGAGGAGAAGGGCAAATCGCTGCCGCTGAACGCCGTGGCGGCTATTGGCGCGATGATCGCGGAGTTGGCTCTCGATCCGCTGATGGCGCGCGGGCTCGCCATCGTCGGTCGCTCGGCGGGGCTGCTGGCGCACGTGGTGGAGGAAAAGCAGGCGCCAATCGCCAGTAAGGCGTGGCTGCACGTGCTGTCCGCCGACTCGCGCAACGAACTGCCGTGACGTGCGCGGAGGCTTCCATGACCCAGGTACCTGCCATGACCGGCATCACGGAGCGGGCGGCGCGCTTTGCCGTGGACCGAACCTCGCCGATACCGGCCGACGCCCTTGATATCGCCCGGCTATCGTTCTTCGATGGCCTGACGGTGGCGCTCGCGGGCGCCCGGGAGCCCGTCGGCGCCGCGGTGCGCAAGCTGGTCGCGCTGGAAGGCGGTGCGCCGCAGGCCAGTGCCTTCGGACTTGCCGGGCGCGTGCCCGCCCGGGCTGCCGCGCTGCTCAACGGCACCGTGGCGCACGCGCTGGACTATGACGACACGCATTTCGACTTCGTCGGCCATCCGACCGTGGCAGTACTGCCGGCGGCGCTGGCCGTCGCCGAGCAAACGCAGGCAAGCGGCCGGGAACTGCTTGAGGCGTTCCTGACAGGTGTCGAGGTCGCGTGCCGGGTCGGCGCGTGGCTGGGCCGTCCTCACTACAACGCAGGCTTTCACCAGACGGCAACATCGGGCACGTTCGGCGCGACTGCCACCGCAGCCCGCCTGTTGGGGCTCGACGCCGCGCAAGCGGCCCATGCGCTCGGCCTCGCTGCAACCCGCGCGGCAGGCCTGAAGTGCCAGTTTGGCACGATGGCCAAGCCGTTCCACGCCGGCATGGCGGCCGCCAACGGCGTGGAGTGCGCGACGCTGGCCTCTCTTGGCCTCGTAGCGCGGCCGGATGCGCTCGAATGCGCCGGCGGCTTTGCCTCGACCCACGGCGCCTCGCCAGACGCGACCGACCTCTTCGAGGCCGAAGGCCACCGCTTCGTGGATGTCCAGTACAAGTTCCACGCCTGCTGTCATGGCACGCATCCCGCGCTGGAAGCCCTGACGGCGTTGCGCGACCAGAGCAGGCTGCGGTGCGAGGATATCGAGGCCGTCACCCTGGTCATCCATCCGCAATGGCTGCCGGTGTGCTGCATCCCGTCCCCGCGGACCGGGCTGGAACTGAAGTTCAGTCTGGCCATGACGGCGGCCATGGTGCTGGCCCGGATCGATACCGGCGCCCTCGGGTCGTTTTCCGACGCGGCCTGCCAGGATTCGGCACTGACTGCCTTGGCCCGCCGCATCGTTATCGAGACCGATGCATCGCTGCCCGACACCGCGTGTCATGTCAGCATCAAGACGCGCGGGGGCGCCAGCCTGACACTGGGGCTGGACCTTGCCGAACCTGTCCCGTACAGCCTGAAGACCGCAAAGCTGCGGCGCAAGGCTTCCGCGCTCCTGGGCAAGGAGCGCGCCGGAGCGCTGTGGGAAATGGCAGGCTGCCTCGACCGGCTGGACGCATCGGTGCTGTATCCGCGCCTGCATGACTTGCTGGCGGCCGCGTAACGCGACGAGGGACACGTGAAAGAACTTGGATGGAGCGACAGAGTCGCTAGGCAAACATCAACAGACAGGAGGAGATCCATGAAGAAACTACTGGCCTTTGCCGCTGCGACGGCGGTCATGGCGCCGATGGGCATGGCACGCGCGGAAACTGCTGCCTATCCGAGCGCCCCGGTAAAGATTGCGGTCGGGTTCGCTGCCGGCGGCGGCACGGATCTGTTGGCGCGCTTCTATGCGAAGCGCCTTGGCGAGAAACTCGGCCAGCCATTCGTGATCGAGAACCGGCCGGGCAAGGGCGGCGCCATTGCCGTGCAAACGACGGTGCATGCGCAGCCCAACGGCTATGCGCTTGTGATCGGGACCACCGGCATTGCGGTCGATGCTGCATTGGGGGAGAGCAAGTACGACTGGAAGCGCGATCTCACGCCCATCGCGCCGCTGGCGTATTCCGCCAACGTGCTGGTGGTGTCGGCGCAGTCCAACATCCGCAGCGTGGACGACCTCTTGCAGGAGGCCAGGCGGCGGCACCTGACCTTCGGCTCGGCCGGCGTCACCACGTCGATGCACATGACCGGCGAATTGTTCAAGCAGATGGCCGGCATCGAGATGACCCACGTACCTTACCGCGGTGCCGCTCCCGCCGAGCAGGCGCTGTTGTCCGGCGAGATCGACGTCATCTTCGACAACGTGGCGGGTGCGGCGTCGTTCATCGAAGCCGGCAAATTCCGGCCGCTCGCCATCAGCAGCCGCACGCGCAGCGGCGAGCTTCCGAACGTGCCGACCATCGAGGAGTCCGGGCTGAAGGGCTTCGAAACCACGGGCTCGTTCTTTCTGCTGGCCCCCGCGCGCACGCCGCCCGCCGCGCTGAAACGCCTGGAATCGGCTGTCGGAGAGATCACGCGGGAACCGGACACGGTTGCCTATCTGCACAAGCTTCACATGGTGCCCCTGAATGGAGGCTCGGCCGTCGTGACGCAGATGCTGTCCGCCGAGTACGAAAAATGGCGCAAGCTGGTGGCCGCGAAGGGTGTCAGCCTGTCCAAGTAGAAAGCGCGCTTAACCGGTATGGTAGGCAGTACGCTCACTGCCGGCTCAAACGACTTGAGTACGAATTGAATGAAGAAACGGAGACTTTCCCGATGCCTGAATTCCCTGATCTGTCCCGCCTCGTGCGGCCTCGCAACATCCTCGTCGTGGGCGGCTCGCAGCGGCCCAACAGCGAAGGGGCACGCCTGCTGGAGAACCTGACGAGGCATTCGCGGCTTCGCGGAGAAGTGTTCGTCGTTCATCCGAAGATGCAGGACGCCGAGGGCTACCGCTGCTGGCCTTCGGTTGCAGCCGTGCCGCCGGCGCCCATCGATGTGGCGCTGGTCATGGTGCGGGTCGAACTGGTCCTCGATGCGCTGCGTGATTGCGCCGCCAGGGAGATTCCTTTCGCCATCGTGATGTCGTCGGGCTTCGCCGAGGCCGGTGCTGAAGGCGAAGCGATCGAGGCGGAAATCAAAAAGCTGTGCGACGAGACGGGGCTGCGCGTATATGGGCCGAACTGCCCGGGGCTGACCAACCTCGCCGACCACATCGGCATGACCTTCTCGCCGGCGTTCCAATCGGACATCCACACGGGGTCCGTCGGCATCGTGACGCAGGGAGGAGGCTCGGGCCGCAACATCCTGCAGGGGCTTTCACACGGTGTCGGTGCGGCGCTGTGGATGTCGGGAGGCAACGAACTCGACCTCGGCGCCCCGGATTTCATCGCTCATATGGCAAGTGATCCGCAGATCCGTGTCATCGCCGTGCTGCTTGAGGGCATCAAGCATGGTACTCGGCTGATTGCGGCGCTCGACCTGGCGCGCCAGCATCGCAAGCCGGTGGTGGTGCTGAAGGTGGGACGCTCCGAATACGGTGTGCGTGCCGCGCAATCGCACACTGGCTCGATTGCCGGTGCGGCGGCGGTGAACAGTGCTGTCTTCCGGCAGTTCGGTGCGATCGAGGTCGAGGAACTCGATGATCTTGTCGCTGTCAGCCGTTTGCTAGCCGGCGAGCGTCCGCCGACCTCGCGCAAGCTGGCCATTCTCACGTTTTCGGGCGGCGCCGCTGCCATGGCGGCGGACCAGGCGGGATTGCAGGGTCTGGAGCTTGCCGACTTCCTGCCGGCTACGACCGAGGGCCTGCGCGAGCGCCTGCCGGGCTTCGCGGCGGTCAGCAATCCGGTCGACGTGACCGCCGAAGCGCTCAAGCGCACCGACGCACTGGCCGCGTGCCTGCGCCTGGTCGCGGAAGATCCCGATGTCGGCGCCGTGCTGGTGCCGATCCCTGCGGACTATGGCCCGGTGACGGACAACATCGCCAGCGCCATCATCGACGCCAGCGCAAACGCCCCCCGGCCCATCGTACCCGTCTGGATGAGCCGGCGGCACGGCGCTGGTTTTCGCATGCTGGAGGAAGCCGGACTGGCGCCGTTCGTCTCGCTTTCGAAGGCGCTCAATGCGCTGAAACTTGCCGCTCCGAAGGCTCGCGAGGGTGCGACATTGGTCGCACCGCCTCCTGCGGCTGCCACCCCAGCGCGACACCTCATGCCGTACAACGAAGACACCGCCAAGCGCATACTCGGACAGAGTGGCATTACCGTGCCACGTGGGGTGCTGGTGCGCAGCGCGGACGAAGTAGAATCGGTCGCCGCTGAGATCGGGTTCCCACTGGTCATGAAGGTATCGAGCGCGCAAATCCTGCATAAGACTGAGGTCAAAGGGGTACATCTCAACATCCGCTCCGTGGAGCAGGCCACTGCCGCTTACGCACAGATCCTCGCCGATGTGGCGGCTCGGCGGCCGAACGCCACGATCGATGGTGTACTGATGGAACGTATGTACGATACACGTGGCCGCGAAATGCTGGTCGGCGTGCATCGGGATCCGGCGTTCGGCCCGGTGCTCACGGTCGGTCTGGGCGGCATCTTTGTCGAACTTCTGAAGGATGTCTCGCATCGCGTCCTGCCCATCGGCAAGGAAGACGCGCTAGACATGCTTAGCGAGCTCCGCAATGCCGCCTATCTAGGCGCCTTCCGGGATGCCCCGTCCGCCGATGTTGACGCCCTTGCGAACCTGCTTGTGCAGGTATCGGGTTTCGCAGTTAGCCATCCCGAAATCGAAGAAGCCGAACTTAATCCGGTATGGGTCGGACCACAAGGGGAAGGCGCGGTGGCGCTCGATGCCCTGATCCTCACCGCAGGCCACTAACGTCTACGCCTCCCGTGCCGGCGCGTCGGCGAGATGCACCACGCCCCGGCGCAGTCAGGCCGGCATGACAACGCGCGCAATGCGGCAGTGCAGGATCCGCACTCAACGCGGGCGCGGGTCCACTACACTGCTCTCTGCACATCGAAGCCCCTACCCCCTTCTCTGGTTGGACGGGCCGTTATTCCTTGGAAGCAGCCATAGCGACTGCGCAAGCCCGAACGGCGGAAACGGGTCGATAAACGACCTTCGTCCTCCCCCGACTGGCCCTGAGCCAAAAAAAAAGCCCCAAAGAAGCCAGCGGGCTTCCGGGGGGTGGATTTCAAGCGTGCGCCCGGTCGGACGACCGGGGCGATTCATTTCATTGCTCGCTTCCGTGCCGCGGGCTGCTTCGGCTCGTAGCCAAAGCGGGCCCAGGCCGCCGGATCAACGGGCAAAGGATTGGTGCGCCCTGCTTCCAGGTTCACGAACACACCAGAGTACTTCAGCGTGCCGGTCCGAAAGAGCGTCCACAGCAGATTGAAGGCTTGCACGCCGATCGCCTGATTGATGACGAGCGACTGCTTGCGCAGTGCGTCGGCCATCGAGCAGGAAGGCGCCGTGTCGGCCTTATCTCCCTTGGGGTTCACGAGATCGGGGAAAAGGTCGCCCACATGAGGAAGGCGTTGGGCGATCTTGCTGCCCACCTGCCCCAGGATCACCTGACCCTTGTCCGTCTCATTGCCACAGTCGAGGTAGTAACCACCACTGCCACGACTGACGGCACCCAGAATGGCCTTGCGAGCCGCGCGAGTGTCGACGCAGCCCACCGCGAGATCGCAGTCCAGCCGGTCGGTACTGGCGATCCGCCGCGTCTGGGCAACCCAGCGGGTACCCATGAGCGCATTGAGGCGGTTCACCAGCAGCGTCGCCTTGAACTGGCCAACGTCATTCGGATAGAAGCCCTGCCGGCCGACGTTCGTCTCGCTTACCGTGTCGTCATCGAACACGATGCACTCGATGCCGCCCGGGTGCCCCAGTTCCAGCATGGCGTGATGCAGCCTTGCCAGATTGGGCAACAAGGCGCTGCCGGTACCGCCAGCGCCAATATCCACTACGCGCCAGGCGTACTCGAGCATCGAATCGGGGATGTGGTGAGCTATCGTCATCACATGCCCCTCCCGGCCTTCGTCGCCGCATACCAGTCACTCGGGACCCTCTCACTCTTCTCGAAGATCCCTTTCGCACAGAGGCGCAGGGCGAGCGATGGGACATCCGTGCCGCAGTTGCCAATCACGAACGCGAACTTCACGTCGTGCACGTCGTCTATGTCGTCTTGCGACGAGAAGTACGCCGGATGCGCGCCGTGAGAGTGGCAGTCAAGGACCAACACCTCGTCGGCGGACAGATCCGGGCGGTCGTAATCAAGGTGGCCTCGTCCTTGCGAGCGGATGACCACGGGGGCAAGCCGGAAGTCCCGCGTTACCGCGTTCCAAACAACCCATGCGCCAGTCTCGTTGGGCATTGCTGCCCTGACCATCTCCGCAAACTCCCCGATCAAGTGAACAGGGATCTTCCCGCAGCGCAGGTACGTGGTTTCGGCAACCAGGCCATAAGGCACGGCTGTCTTAACGTGGTACTTGCCGATCTGCCGGACGAGCCGCAGCCACGGCCGGGACACTTCCAGAAACATACCGTCTTCGGCGGCCAGTAGCCGCTCGCCGGCGCCTTCCATCGGCGCCAGGTCCCCGAGACGCGGAACCATCACGGTGGGAAACGATTGCTCCAATGTGCTATCCATAGGATGCATGACTATTCTCCAATTTTCCCGGCAATCAGATTGCCGAGAGTCTTTTTCATAGGGATGAGCGCATGCTTCGGATAGGAAGGGAACTTCCCATCCAGCATGTCGCGCCAGAATGCAAATTCACCGTCTTGGTAGTCCACACGCTTACCGCCGTGATTGGGATGGGTGAAGGCCGACGAGAAGAAGGCTTCTTCCCAGCCGGCGATCGACGCCACATCAATCTGCTTCGGTACATGTGCGGAACCGATGCAAATCTTCCCCAGATCCCACGTGTTGAAGTAGGGCGGCTCATACAGCACAGTCTCCGGCGTGGGCCGCTCGTCTTGCATCAAGGCGAACACGCGAAAGCCAGAGGCGTATGCCTGGAAAACCAGACCGGGGTGCGGGACCACGGCGCTACGCTCGCCAAGCTCCTTGCACGAGAAGAACACGCGCCGCTGTGCCGGCGGGCACCACCACGTGATGGCATGTGGCCCGATGGACAGAACGTTCGGCGTTAGAAACTCGCCTTTCGGCAGCGCTTCTTCCGCAACCTGGCGGACCGCGTGAATCAGTGCGCGCCGATTGAGGGGCACGCCTGCCCCTATGACGGGGCGCCCCGTCTGCTCATCCGTCACGATCTGGTGTGCGGTGGCATACGAGAACTCCCCGGCCTGGCGGCCATAAAGCAAAATGGCCCCTTGCAGGGCCACCTCATGGGACTGACTTCCAACAACTATCCCGGCCATAGACCCTCCTATTCGGATATCAAGGTGAGAACGCGGTCGAGTGCCGCGATGATTTCAAACATGCAGGCCAGTTCTTTGAACTGCTTGCGAATGGCCTTCGGCTCGCTTGCCACGGGGATCAGCGCTTGGTAAGTCGTGCAGTCCCCGGCATTGCTCAGGCATTCAAAGTGGTCGTCAAGTATTTCCCCGACCCAGTGGCCAGACCAAATCGCAATGGTTGCCGCGGAGTACGCGGGTTCGGCCCATTGCGAGGTCTGGAGGATGCGGTAGCGGGAGGACCGCGCAAGGACTGTCTGCAGATTGACCAGTTCGCGACAAATTCGCTGGGGCAAGCCCCGAGTGCGCGCAGCCAGCGATGTCAGTTCCGAACGTCGCAGCCGCCTGACGCGGCTACGCTTATCCAGGCGCCGACCCTTGGGAACGACGTCGTCCGGGGCTAGGAGCGGCAAACCGTTGGACGGCAGATAGCGCTCGATGTCGCTATCCCCTTCGCCGAAACGCTCTTCGAGAAACTCCCTCGCTTCTTCGTCGCTCATGGTCGCGTCATAGTCCCAATGCCAACGGGAGAACATCTCGGCCAAGTCGCCCGGAGTGCGTATGAACAGCGAGCGGCTTGCGGCCGTACTGACCAGATCCATCGCCGTATAGAGCAATGAGGGGTGTGCCCGCCGCATGACGTCGGCGCGCACCCCGATCTCGAACAGGTGTTCGCCGGGCAACTCGACAGCCAGGTACAGCGGCGCTTCCAGGTTGTCCTCCCATCCGAACTGTTCGACCTGCTCCCTCGCGGCAACTTGGTCCAGCAGTGCAAATGTGAAGTTCAACCGCTTGCAACTGGGGGTGCGCCTGCGCAGCCACGCGAACATGGCTTGCGCAAAGGCGTCCCCTGCGCTGACCGCGTTCTTTACATCACGCGCCGCCAGTATGCCGACTTCGAACTGGGCCTGGATGGTCTCCAGTCCGTCCGGGCCATCGTTATATCGCAGCTTGACGCGGGCAGGAATGTCGGCTGGCAGGGTTGGTAGTGTCAGAAAACCATTGGCAGATCGACGTCGGGCAGCGGGATGCTGTCGCGATGGCGTCCACCCGGGGACGTCCGAAAGGACGCCGTCATCAAAGGTGCGAGGATCGAACAGCACGATGCCATCTCCGGGGAGCTAAAAAAAACCGCCCTTTCGGGCGGCTTCGTGGAGGATAGGCCAAAGTCCGGACTGGACAGGGCCTTCATTAAGTCACGCTTACGCATGGCAGCCCTTGGCGCCGGCGGCGCGGACGAACTTGTAGCGCGCGGTATCGCCGCTGTGCTCGGGGCCGTCCACCGTAGCGGTGGTCAGTTCCGGGTACTGGGCGGTGTACATGTCGCGCACTTGGTCCGGCGTGAATGCCGAGCCGGGGTCCGGCAGGGTCATGCCGTTGTACGTGAACTCGCGGGTCAATTGCTGGACGGTCAGGCTCATGTTGCGTCTCCTTTCCGTTACAGCAGATCGGCCAGATTGGTACCGGCCGGCGCGGCAGACGATTGTGTGGTTGTGGAGGCCGGAGCCTGGCCACTAGCCTCATCGTCAGCCGGCGCGCTGCCAGCAGATTCCTCGTCGTCGTCATCCGCCGATGGCGAAGTCGGTGCGACCTTGCCGTTGGCCTTCGTCAGCGCTTTCTGTGCCTTGGCAGTTTGGGCGCTGGCCGCAGCCTTCAGGATGGAAGCGGTAGCCTCCACCTGCTCGGCGAGCGAGCGGTGGGTCACTGACACCGAAGCGATGGCCTGGGCGAAGCCCTCATCGAGTTCCGCCGGCGAGGCGGTGAGCGCGAGGGGCGTTGCCAACGCCGCATCTGCGGCCTTGGATACCACCGGCGCGACAACCACTGCCATCACGTCGCCCTTCATGGACAGCGTGAGCACAACCTTGTCGCACGCGGCGACGAGTGGAACAAGTTCCTGAAACATGGATAGATCCTTAGAAGATGGGAAAAGAGAATGGAAAGCTGGCCGCGGCGTGGCGGTCAGAAGCAGAGGACTTTAGGCAGCTTGCCCGCGTAGTCGAAACCTTCGACGTTGAGCAGTGCCTCGATCAGTTCCGGCTTGGACTTATTGAAGACCTTGGCGAAGTTGTCACCGAGTGCTTTACGAATGCCAAGCTCATCGGCAAGTACCTTCATCTCGGACTTGGTCAGCAGTTCCAGGAAGTCCTTGGATTTCTGCAGCGTCCAGTGCTGGCGCAGGTCCAGCTTGTGGTACTTACACAGCGTCACGAGGTTCCGTACTTCAAGACCCTCGATTGCCGCGACGGTCAGGCCGATGGTCAGTTGCTGGCGCTTGTCGGCAGTCAGCTCCTGCACCGTGGTCAAGTTCTTCTCGAGGTCCGTGACAGACCCTTTTTCGTCCGCCAGCTTCTCGTAGATCTTGCCCATGACAACCGCGCCAATGTCGCGGGAAAGCCCAGAGAGCGCGATCGCCAGCAGGTAGCTGTTGGCGGTCTCGGGATTGGCTGCAGCCTCACAGCGCAGCGCCTTACGCCAGAGCGCGGACCGGTAGGCTTTCACCTTGTCGGATTCGCTGATCTTGGTGACAACCGTCTCCGCTGCCGTAGCCTTGCCACCCGTCTTGGCGGCCGGCTGGCTACTAGCGGGGGTCCCCTTCTGTGCCGGAGCCTTGGCATCGCGTTCGGCCTTCAGCCGGGCCGCGACCTTGGTGGCATTGCAGCCGGTGTCAAAGCACTGGCCGCGGAACACCTTGCCGATGCTGTCCGGCAGGCCGCTAACGGCAACACCGAAGTTCTCGCATGCGTGGCAGGCTTTCGCCTGGTCCTCGCCAACGCCGGTCGGGCCGTCAACCACCAGTTGGACACGGGTATGGTTATCGCCCACCCTGACAATGCGAACCACCGGGTACTCATCCTTCAGCCCATACGCGACTGTTTCCAGTTGCTTTTCGGTCTTCTGGGTGTAGCAGCCACGGTTGGTGCAATTGCCGGAGGCGATAGCTTCGCTGAACATCTCCGTTTGCAACGAGGAGTTGTGCGGGCATGCGGCGCATTCGGCCTTGTCGAAGATAGCGGTGGCGAGACTGCATGCAGCGGCCTCGATCGTCTTCTTGAGTTCGGCCACGGTCTTCTTCTCGCTGACGATGACCGGCAGGAGCTTGTCCTGCTTGTCTTTCGCGAGGGTAGCCAGCAGTTCCGCGTGTCCGAGCTGGATCTGACGCGTGTTGAGCGCGTCAAGCACGGACGTACTGCAGTTCATCAGGGCCAGGCGCTTGTCGAGCGTCCCGCGCGACCAGCCCAGTACACGGGCGGCCTCGTCGCGATCCCCTTTGAGCTGCCCGACGATCTTCGCCGCCGCCACTGCCTCTTCCGAGGGTGCCATGTCGGCGCGCTGGACATTCTCAATGAGAGCCAGACGATCAGCCTCGTCGTCGGTCAGTGCCTTGATGGTCACTGGCATGGGATAGTCGTCACCGTGCGCAGCTTTCGCTGCCCGGTACCGGCGCTCGCCGGCGACCAGCTCGAACTCGTCACCGTCCAGGGGACGGATCAGAATCGGCTGGATGACGCCATTCTCCCGAACGGAGTCGGTCAACTCTGCCATTTCCGCAGGATCGAAATACTTGCGCGGATTACGGCCAGCACGGATCTTGCCAAGAGCGATAGTAGGGTTTTGCATTTTGTGGGTTCTCCGAAACGGAAAAGGGAACCCGTTGCCGCACCGGGAACAGGTTCCCGATGGGATAAGAAAGATGGCGTTGGCTAGCCCGACAAGGCGGACAGGCCACGTTACTGCAAAAAACTGTGCACCTGGCGGTGCGGGGTCGATGCGTCAGAGACGCGGTAGGTGCCGAAAGAATACCGCAACATCTGGGCGCGCGCCAGATCCCTCGGGCATCAGCGGCAAGCCAACCATGGCGACAGTTGCGCGGATATTCGCGTCCCCGGCTTCTGGGCAGCGAGGCCCGCGGCGAAAAAAAAGCCCTCCGGGGAGGAGGGCTGAGTACAGAGCTTGATGCAGTAGCGGGGTCACGCCACTGGTTTCATTTTAAGGTCGCTGATGACGCTCATGCGCCCCGTAAGACAACGATTTTCGTGAGCTTTTGAAGAAATTTCTGCCTGAGAGCATTCCAATCCCCCCG
>JYOD01000145.1 GCA_000955785.1 Burkholderiaceae bacterium 16 | reverse complement strand
TTATGCCGACACCAGGATTATGCCGCGTCATGGGCGCAGATGGCGCCGGTCATGTCCTCGTGTGATTGTTGAGTCGGCATAATCCGTATGATTTTTCCAGGCTAGCCGTCACGCTGGCCGGGAGAACTCACATGAAGGCGACAAACACAGTCGGCGCATCCGACGGACTGCCGGCCCGTCACATTGATGTATTTCTCGATCGTCTACGGACGGCACACTATTCCGCAGTAACGCTTCGCAAGAAGCGAAGGGTCTTGTGTGCCTTCTCTCGGTGGATGAAGAGCAGGAACATCGGCCTGGTCGAGCTTGATGAGGCCGCTACGGCTTGCTTCATGAAGCGCCTGACCGACCCGCAGGGAGCCCGCGTTCAGTTCGAGCTTGGCGTGTTACGGTCGTTTCTTGCCTATCTGCGCAACGAAGCTATCCTGCACTTGCCGACATTGAGCGACGAATCTGCGATCGCGCATACATATGGACGATACCTGGACTATCTGAGGCAGGATCGTGGACTCGCGAAGAACTCGCTGCTCGTCTACGGGCCCTTCATTCGCGACTTCCTCAACAGCCACGGCGCCGGCGACGGCAGTATATTGCCCGATGCATTTGACGCGGTAACGATCCGGAATCACCTTCTTGCCCGCAGCAAAGGCAGGTCGCCGGAATACACGCGGCTGATGGCAGTGGCACTTCGCTCGTTTTGCCACTTCCTCTTTCTGCGCGGCGATACGGCACGAGACCTGTATGAGTCGGTGCCCTCAGTTCGCAAGTGGCGACAGTCAACTGTGCCAACGTTCCTCACGCCTGAGCAGCAAGAAGCCCTCATTGCTTCTGCAGAGCGGTCGACTCCGCGCGGGCGCCGTGACTATGCCATCCTGCTGTTGTTGGCGCGGCTCGGTTTGCGTGCCGGAGAGATCGTCGCACTTGAGCTGGGCGACATCCACTGGCGTTCGGGGGAGCTCGTCGTTCATGGCAAGGGGCAAATGGTTGAGCATGTCCCGCTGTCATCCGAGGTTGGAGAGGCGATCGCAATATACCTTCGCGATGGTCGCGGAGCGAGCGCATCACGACGGGTCTTCCTTCGCATGTGGGCACCGCGCATTGGTCTGGCAGGGCCGGCGGCAATTGGCCACATTGTTCGTCTGGCCTTTACTCGGGCCGGCTTTCGCCCCGCGTGCCGTGGCGCCGCACATCTATTCCGTCACGGTCTGGCGACAACGATGATTCGCCATGGTGCGTCGATCGCGGAAATCGCCGAGGTCTTGCGGCACCGCTCACAGGACAGTACGGCGATCTATGCAAAGGTTGCATTTGAGGACCTGCGCGGTGTAGCACGCTCATGGCCTACGGTGGGAGGTGCAATATGACTGCGATCCGCGACTCCCTCGCTCGGTATGTGGCAGTTCGCCGGGCTCTCGGGGCGACATTCTACGAACCTGCATTGGCACTCGGCCATTTCGTTGATCTTCTGGAACACGAAGGCGCCGAGTTCATTACCACCGATCTGGCTCTGCGCTGGGCGACGACGCCCATACTCGTCGAACGCGCCACCTGGGGGCGGCGCCTCTCCCAGGTGAGAGGATTTGCCAAGTGGATGAACACCATTGACAGCCGGAACCAGATTCCTCCAGCAGGACTCCTGAGTGCCCGCCGACGGCGCAATCCTCCACATATTTACACGGAACAGGAAATTAACCTGCTCATGATCCAGGCTGCGCGGCTACGCTCGCGCACGGGCATGCGAGCACTGACCTACTCGACGCTCATCGGGCTTCTCGTAGCGACGGGCCTCAGGCCAGGTGAAGCCCTTGGGCTCGACCGGTCCGACGTTGACCTCGTGAACGGAATACTCTCCATCCGGGAATCGAAGTTCGGCAAATCGCGCTTTGTTCCTGTAGAAGAGTCGACCCGCATGGCACTCGAACGCTATGGCCAGAGTCGTGACCGACTCTGCCCGCTACGATTGAGTGAGGCGTTCCTGGTTGGCGAGCGCGGTATGAGGCTGAAGGCCAGCGCTGTCCGAAGCATGTTCGTCAGAATGTCGCGTGCCGTCGGCCTGCGGCCAGCGACAGAGGATGGACGCGATGGATACGGCCCACGGCTTCAGGACTTTCGACACAGTTTCGCGACTGGAAGGCTGGTCGAATGGTATCGCGCTGGACTGGACGTGAGCCGGGAATTACCGAAACTTGCCGCCTACCTCGGGCATGTCAACGTTGGTCTTACGTATTGGTACATCGAAGCGGTTCCGGAGTTGCTTGAGCTTGCGGCAGGCTATCTCGGCAAGGACTGTCCGGGAGAGCGGTCGTGAGCGCCGCCCGCCTTCCATCCCTCGTCCAGCGTTTCTTTACCCAGCGCCTGCTCGAGCAGCAAGGTCTGAGTTCGCATACGGTCGCGAGTTACCGCGACACGTTCCGGTTGCTACTGGCGTTCGCCACGAAGCATATCGGGCGCGCGCCGTCAAAACTGCAGATCGAAGACTTCGACGTGTCGTTGATCGAGAAATTCCTTCACCACCTTGAACAAGACAGGGGCAATTCAGTGCGGACACGTAACACGCGCCTCGCTGCTGTGCATGCCTTCTTCCGGTTCGTTGCGATCAGCGAGCCCGCGCTGTTCCTGCAGTGTCAGCGCATCCTTGCAATTCCATCCAAACGCTGTGAACACGGACCCGTTGAGTTTCTCACCGAGGGCGAGGCCGCAGCTCTGGTAGCAGCACCCGATGTACGAACATGGATTGGCAATCGCGATCGAACGCTGCTTCTGGTAGCGGTTCAAACGGGTCTGCGCAACAGCGAATTGACCTCTCTCAGGCGTCAGGATGTCGTGCTCGGCACAGGCGCCCACGTCCGTTGCCTCGGCAAAGGCAGAAAGATGCGATGCACTCCGCTGCGACCGGACGTCGTTGCGCTGCTGAAAGAATGGCTACGGTATCAACCTGGCGAACCCGATGATCCGGTCTTCCCCAGTTCGCGCGGTGGCCGTCTTAGCGCCGATGCCCTTCAGCGGCTTGTGTCGCGCAACGTCGCAATCGCGTGCCGCTCGTGCCCCTCGCTGAAGAAAAAATCAGTAACACCCCACACGCTTCGGCACGCGGCCGCGATGAGCCTGTTGCATCACGGCGTAGACCTGACCGTGATCGCGCTCTGGCTCGGGCACGAATCATCGGAGACGACCCAGATCTACTTGCACGCCGACATGCGGCTCAAGGAACGCGCACTGGCGCACGCCAATGCGAGCGGCGTCGCGCCGACGCGTTACAAACCTCCCGATGCCTTGCTCGCCTTCCTGGAGGGTCTCTAATAATGCCGACAATTCAAGCCATTCGAAACAAGGATCCGCCCAACTGTTGTGCCGTCCTCTTCATGACGCGGCATAATCCGGGAGTCGGCATAACCAAGCTCATGCCGCTAGCGGCATGAGCTTGGTTGTTGTCCACGGGCACGTCCCCGTCCTCAAGATAACGCGTTAGTGCTTCCCAGCGTTTGAGGCTGTAGTCGAGCGCCAACGCAATCGCGGAGCCTTCCGGAACGAGCTTGCGTTGGCCGGTCATCCACGTGTGCAGCGCCTCGGCCACCGGTTTGGCGCGCAACTGACGAAGTGCGCGTCGTTTGTCGGGCTTCAGATCAACTGCCTCTCGCTCGACGTCGTAAAGCGCGGCGAAGAACTTCAAGGCCTGCTCGGCAATCTGGCTTTTGTTGCTGGCATGCAGGTCGAAGAACTTTCGTCGCGCGTGCGCTGCACATCCGATTTCGATGATGCCTTGCTGGAATCCGGCCTTGTACCCGCCGTAGTCATCGCACACAAGCTTGCCCTGCCAGTCACCCAGGAAGGTGCGGGCATGCTCGCCGGCGCGGCTGTCGGCGAAGTCATAGACTACGGCCCGCAAGTCTGCGAATTGCGTTGCGGTATACGCCCACAGGTAGGCACGATGTGTTTTTCCCTTACCGGGACTGAGCATCTGCACCGGCGTCTCATCGGCATGCAGCACGCCCTGCTGCAATATCTCCTGATGCAGGGCGTCGACCAGCGGCTGCAACCGCACACCACACACGCCTACCCAGGCTCCAAGCGTCGACCGCGGAATCGCCAGACCGGCGCGCGCAAAGATACGCTCCTGCCGGTACAGTGGCAGGTGGTCTCCATATTTGGAGACCAGCGTATAGGCCAGCAGGCTGGCGGTAGGAATTCCCTTATCGATGACGTGCGGCGGCACCCTGGATAAGCGTCTCGCACGTCTTGCAGACCCACTTGCCGCGGATATGCCGTTCGACCGTGAACACACCTGGCGTATAGTCCAGCTTCTCGCTGACGTCCTCGCCGATACGAACCCGCTGACAGCCGCATAGGCACGTCACATCATCCGGCTCATGATGGATGTCGGTGCGCGGCAGTTGCGGCGGCAACGATGCCCGTTTCGGCTGCTGACGTTGCTTGTGCTCAGGTGTATCCGATTGGAGCTGTTCGAGCTCGGTTTCGATCGCGGCCAGATCCGCGTCAATGGTCTCATCGAGCAGGCTCGCCTGCTCGGCATTGAGCTGCTCGCTGCGCTTACCGAATTTCAAGCGCTTGAGTATCGAGATCTCGTGCGTGAGCTGGTCGATACGCGTCTGGCGGTAACGCAACTCACGATCTTTCTCACCAACCTGGGCGATCAACTCAGCAGCCAGTGTCCGAAGCTGTTCCGGGCTGAGGTCGTTGAGGTCTGTTGGCGAGTTCATATGGCCAGTTTGCCAGAACCGAAGCCACCATGGAATCGAAACTGTTTACGTCCCCGCGCGATGCATTACACCACGGAGATCGCGTGATCGTGCGTCAATGTCTGCCACGGAAGGCCCGTCACAAGCGCCCGGAGTTGTTCGGGATTCAGCGCTACTGCGATCGCCGTCTGACCATTCGTCCATACGAATCGCCCCTTGTTCAGGCGACGCGCGGCCAACCAGATTCCGAAACCGTCGTACACCAGCACCTTCATGCGCGTTGAGTTCTTGTTGGCGAACAGGTAGGCATGGTGAGGACGCGCTGTTCCGAACACTTTCACTACGCGAGCCAGGATCGTATCGGTCCCAGCGCGCATATCCATTGGTTCCGTTGCTAACCAAATGGCGTCGATCCGGATCACCGAAGCCACCCTTGTAGCCACAGCGCACAATCGCTCGCGGCCGATACCGGCCAGCGTACGGTAACCGTCGCCGCACCTCGCCGCACTTCAATCTGGATCTCCGTGGGACCGGGTGCAACGCCCGGCGTCTCCAATTGCAATTGCAACGGCACGAACTCCACTGGCGGCGCACCCATCAGTTTCCGGGCTTCCTCTGCCGCATCCAACTCCTCTTGCGTAGCGACCCAACTCCGCACCATGTTCGCATTCAGACGGTAGTGCAGCGCCACCGCCGCAATCGACACGTTCGGCTGCATCGCCGCACGGACCACTTGCGCCTTGAACTCTTTGCTATGTCGCCGACGTCGCGTCGGCTGTACTACGTCCTGGCCAACCTCGATCTCTTCCATCGTGTACACGTGTCCATGCCAAATTTAGATGGACACGATCCTCGCCCTCAATATCCCCCCGATCAAGGTGTGTTCGCCGGGCGCTTACCGTCGAGGACCCGTCACGGTGGCCAATAGATCCCGCACTTGCCTTGCTGAGGCCAAGCTGATCATCCGTGCAAAGCCGGGGCAACTTTCAGCGGGTTACCGGCACAAAACAGTCGACGTTATGGCTTCCCGCGGCAGATGCTGCGGCACCTGGGCCTCCGCAGCCCCTATTAGAACCTCGCACGATTCCAGCAGTGCATGCTGCCGGCGAAGCTTCCGCCCCGGGGCCCTTCCGGTTTCTAGCTCTGCGGCAGTGGTCAGCTATTGCTTCGTAGCGGTTACCCGGAAATGTTCCACAGTCTGCCCGGCATTGACCGCCCGCTGCAGCCAATCGGGCATGGCGCCGCGGCCGTCCCAGCCCTGCCCGTGCGCGTTGCGGTAGCGCACCGCGCCAGGCGTTGGGGGCGGAGGCGACTCGGCAAAGCAGCCGGCGGCCTGCAGGTCGGCCAGGGTCAGGCCGTGCTGGGCCATCTGGATGCGGATCCAGGTAATCGCTTCGGCGCGCTCGATTTCGATCGACTTCATTCCAGGTGCACAGATTTGAGGAAGCTGCGGAGCAGGATCCTGCGTTGTCGTCTCAAAGACCGTTAGGCCTCAACATTGGTCCGGCGGCTCGCTGGTGTAACGCAACCTGCTCCCTTGGGGATTGGGAATCACGTGGTCACCCCGCCGCTCAAAAATTAATCAGACCCGAGGAGCCCGCCGGCCATCTGGTCCTCGCGCGGTTTGTCCACAGGCTTATCCCGTGGCGCGGTGGACAAATCCTACTGCCGCCCACGCCCCTCAGGCCGGCCCCGGCTTGAACTTGAACTTGGTTTTGGTCGCTGGCACCTGACGCCTGGGGGTCGCCAGGCGGCGCGCCGCGGCGGTCTCGGCTTGCGCGCGCTCGGCCCGCTGCAGCGCCGCTGCCAGTTCGGCCCGCAGCCCTTCTTGTGCCGCCTGCCCTCGTCCGAGCGCCTGCTCTGCCTCCGCCAGTTGCCGGCTGAGCGTGTCGCGCTCGGCCTGCAACCGCGCCCGCTCCTCGGCACCGGCCACGGCGGCGTCTTGCGCCCGCGCCTGCACCGCCGCCAGCTCAGCGCGCAGGTCCGCGACCGCCTGCTCGGCCTTCTGGCGCAGCGTGCGCTCCTGGTCGATCTCGCGCAGC
>JYOD01000144.1:22835-25008 GCA_000955785.1 Burkholderiaceae bacterium 16 | reverse complement strand
AGTTGATGAATCATAGGTCTTTGGTACCGGCGCGAGCGGCACCTTGCTATCAACGCCCTTGGTTTCGTGGTGGGCACCATGGCCAGGTCCGCGAGGGCGGCGCTCGAACATCACCGCGCCTGCTCTCCGAGACAAAACCACGAAACCAGCCACACCCGAAACGGCGCAGCACTTTGCGCCGCGAACGGCAGATGTGGGAATGGGCACCGCGCACGAGGTCAGGGGCCGCACCACGAAACCCATGGGCCATGCCATTGCGATGCCCTGCAAGCCGGTAACGGCAGATACCAGCAGAACCGCCGGCCATACGACGAAACCAGCGCCCTGCGCACCCGCGATTGCTCTGCTCCCGGCAGGGTCGGCTTTCTTCTCTCGTTAGTCTTCTTTGCCGAAGCAAAGAAGAGTGNCCCCCGCAGGGGGATGTCGTACGCACTTGGGTCCAACAGCCAACGCCGCCCCCAAAAAACCCCACCCCCCGGCAAACACGACGGTTCCCCCCACCGGCGGCCCCAAAAAAAACAAAGCCACCTAACGCGGGTGGTTATATCCCACCCCTTCTTAGCGTTACCGTAACGCCATACCAAAACCCACCCCCCGGGACCCCAAAAAAACAACCTGCTGACGCGCCCCACCCGCATCCAGCCCAGGAGACAGCCCCAATGAACACACCAACGGCCGCGCACCCGCCAGCCGCCACCGATCACCCCTACCGCCCGGTCTGCTTCCCGGAGCGCCGCACCCTAATCGAGCGCCGCCCCGACGGCACGCTACTGCTGCGCTGCGCCACGCCGCCGACCAAGATCCCCCAGCAAGGCATGGCCGACTTCCTGCCCTACTGGGCAGAGCGCCGCGGCACCAACGCCGCATTCCGCGAGCGCGACGCGCAAGGCGCATGGCGCACAATCACCTGGACCGAACTGTGGCACCAGGTACAGGCAGTGGGCGCCGCGCTGCTGGAACTCGGCCTCGGACAAGACCGTCCGCTGATGCTGCTTTCCGGCAACTCCATCGAACAGGCCGTCGTGCTGCTTGCCGCCGAGTACGTGGGCGTGCCCGCCGCCGCGGTGTCGCCCGCCTACTCCACCATCAGCCGCGATTTCGCGCGTCTGAAGGGCGTTGCTGAACTGGTGCCGCCCGCGGCACTGTTCGTGCAATCGGCCGCGCCCTTCGAACGTGCCATCGCGGCCCTGGAAGGCTACAAGGCGGCGGTGATCGCCGTGGAAGGCGCGGCAGCCGGCCAGCACGCCTGGAGCGGCCTGGCAGCCACCGAGCTGACGCCGGCGCGGCTGGCCGCGCTGGCCAGCGCGCACGCCGCCATCCGTCCCACGGACACGGTGCGCGTGCTGTTCACTTCGGGTTCCACCGGTGTCCCCAAGGGCGTGGCCACCGCCTACAGCAATCTCAACGCGGTGACGTCCTATCACGCGGAGAACCTCGCCGCCCTGATCGAGCGGCAGCCGGTGTTCCTCGACTGGCTGCCCTGGCATCATGGCCTGGGCGGCGTGACCAACTTCGCGCGCGCCATCGTGCTGGGCGCCACGCATTACATCGACGATGGCCGCCCCCTGCCCGGCCTGCTCCAGCGCACCGTGCGCAACCTGCGCGAAGTCTCGCCCACCATGTTCAACAGCGTGCCGTCCGCGTGGAGCGCGCTGGTCACGGAACTCGAACGCGACCCGGTGCTCGCGCGCAGCCTGCTCGTCAATGCGGTCAGCTTCGGCTATGGCGGCGCCAGCCTGCCTGGCGACGTGTTGCAGCGCATCCAGCGCGTGGCCGAACAGACGGTGGGCGAACGCATTGTCTTCTGCTCCGGCCTGGGCTCCACGGAAACCACCGCCATGGGCGTGTACTGCGGCTGGGCCACCGACGACGTCGGCAATGTCGGCGTGCCGATGCCCGGCGGCGAGATCAAGCTGGTGCCGCTGGACGGTGGCGACGGACGTTTTGAGATCCGCATGCGCGGCCCCTTCGTTTTTTCCGGCTACGTCAAGCGCCCCGACCTCACCGCCGCTGCCTTCGACGATGAAGGCTATTTCTGCCTGGGCGACGCCGTGCGCCTGGCCGACCCCGCCGATCCGGCCCGCGGCCTGGTGTTCGCCGGGCGCGTGGTCGAGGACTTCAAGCTGGCCAACGGCACCTGGGTACGCACCGGCGCCGTGCGCCTGGCGCTGAT
>JYOD01000144.1:0-22785 GCA_000955785.1 Burkholderiaceae bacterium 16 | reverse complement strand
CGCCGCGCTGGCCTGGCCCAACCTCGCCGCCTGCCGTGCGCTGGCCCCGGAGCTGGCCGAACTGGACGCCGCAGCGCTGGTGCAGCACCCGCTGGTGGTGAATGCGCTATCCGAAAGCCTGCGCGCCCAGGGCAAGGACGGCGCCAGCCTGAGCGTGCAGCGCGTGATGCTGATGGCCGAGCCGCCTTCGATCGACGCCAACGAGATGGCTGAAAAGGGCTACGTCAACCAGGCAGCCACCCGCGCGCGCCGCGCGCACCTGGTCGATCAGCTATTCCACCCCGAACCCGCGGTACACGTAGCCTGCGTACGCTAACAGCGGACCAAAGCCCTCACCCTTTCTATCGGAGCTTCACATGCAAGTCACCCGGACCGTCTTCCGCGACGACCACGAAATGTTCCGCACCACCGTGCGCCGCTTCCTCGAACGTGAATGCGTTCCCCGCCAGGCCGCCTGGGACAAGGCTGGCGCGGTCGACCGTGAAACCTGGCTCAAGGCCGGCCGCGAGGGCCTGCTGTGCATCACGCTGCCGACCGAGTACGGCGGCGGCGGCGGCGACTTCGGCCACTGCGCGATCTTCAACGAGGAAGTCGCGCGCGCCGGCGTCAGCGGCCCGGGCTTTGGCGTGCACTCCGACATCATTGCCCCGTATATCAACCGCATCGGCAGCAAGGAACAGAAGCAACGCTGGCTGCCCAAGGTCTGCTCCGGCGAGGCCATCCTTGCCATCGGCATGACCGAACCGGGCACCGGCAGCGACCTCAAGGCCGTGCGTACCACCGCCGTGCGCGAGGGCGACGAATACGTGATCAACGGCAGCAAGACCTTCATCAGCAACGGCCTGAATGCAGACCTGATCATCATGGTCTGCAAGACCGATCCCAGCGCCGGCTCCAAGGGAGTCAGCCTGATCATGGTAGAAGCCGACCGCGAAGGCTTCCGCCGCGGCCGCAAGCTCGACAAGGTGGGCCAGCACGCGCAGGACACCGCCGAACTCTTCTTCGACAACGTGCGCGTGCCGGTGGGCAACCGCCTGGGCGAGGAAGGCAAGGGCTTCGCCTACCTGATGGGCGAACTGCCGCAGGAGCGCCTGAGCATCGCCGTGAGCGCCGCCGCCAAGCTGGAAGTCTGCCTGGAACACACCATCAACTATGTGAAGGAACGCAAGGCCTTCAACCAGACCGTGTGGGACTTCCAGAACACCAAGTTCAAGCTGGCCGACATCAAGGCGCAAGCCGTAGCCGTGCGCCTGATGGTGGATCACTACCTCGCCGAGCACGTGCGCCGCCGCCTGACGCTGGAAGAAGCCGCGATCGCCAAGCTCTATGCCACGGAAGCCCTGGGCAAGGCGCTGGACGAAATGGTGCAGCTGCACGGCGGCTACGGCTACATGCTGGAGTACCCGGTGGCCCGCGCCTTCGCCGACTCCCGCGTCACGCGGATCTACGGCGGCACCAGCGAGGTCATGCGCGACCTGATCTCGAGAAAGATGTAATTCATATCGCCATCGTAAACACCACCGCAATCCAAAGGAAGAATGACATGACTCGTAAAGTATTCGTCGCTGGCGTCGGCATGATCCCGTTCAAGAAGCCGGGCACCAGCGAAACCTATGACATGATGGGCGCGCACGCGGTGCGCCAGGCGCTGGAGGATGCGGGCATCGATTACGCCGACGTGCAGCAGGCCTACGCCGGCTACGTCTACGGCGATTCCACCTGCGGCCAGAAGGCGCTTTACCATGCGGGCATGACCGGCATCCCGGTCATCAACGTCAACAACAACTGCGCCACCGGCTCGTCGGCCCTGTTCCTGGCACGCCAGGCGGTGCAGAGCGGCGCGGTGGACTGCGCGCTGGCGGTGGGCTTCGAGTTCATGCAGCCGGGCGCGCTCAGCTCCAAGTGGAGCGACCGCGCACCGGCGCTGGAGCGCGCGCTGAACCTGGTCAACGAACTGGTCGACCGTACCGACCTGCCCAGCGCCATCCGCCAGTTCGCCGGCGCCGGCCGTGCGCACATGACCAAGTACGGCACCAGGCTGGAAACCTTCGCCAAGATCCGCGCCAAGGCCAGCCAGCATGCCGCGCGCAACCCGCTCGCCGTGTTCCGCAACATCGTCACGCCGGAAGACGTGCTGGCCTCGCCGATGCTATGGGATGGCGTGCTGACGCGCCTGATGGCCTGCCCCCCGACCTGCGGCGGCGCCGCCGCCATCGTGGTCTCGGAAGAATTCGCCCGCAAGCGCGGCCTGCGCACCGACGTGCTGATCGCCGGCCAGGCGCTGACCACCGACACCCCCAGCACCTACGACAGCAAGGACATGATCCGCGTGGTCGGCTTCGACATGACGCGCTCGGCGTCGCAAAGCGTCTATGAGCAGGCCGGCATCGGCCCCGAGGACGTCGATGTGATCGAGCTGCACGACTGCTTCGCGCAGAACGAACTGCTGACCTACGAAGGCCTTGGGCTGTGCGAAGAAGGCGGCGCGGAGAAGCTGGTCAACGACGGCGACAACACCTACGGCGGCCGCTGGGTCGTCAACCCGTCCGGCGGCCTGCTGTCCAAGGGCCACCCGCTCGGCGCCACGGGCTTGGCCCAGTGCTACGAGCTGACGCACCAGATCCGCGGCACGGCGGAGCAGCGTCAGGTCGAGGGCGCAAAGGTGGCGCTGGCGCACAACCTGGGGCTGGGCGGCGCGTGCGTCGTCACGGTCTACAAGAAGCACGCCTGATTGCGCTGATTACCGAACGCTACCCGATGGAGTCTTTCCCATGATCGACAAAAAATTCATCGGCAAGGTGATTGCGGATTTCCGCACCACCGCCGCCGCCAGCCAACTTCGCTTCTTCGCCAAGGCCACCGGCGAAACCAGGGCGATCTATCTCGACGAAGCCGCCGCGCGCGACGCCGGCCACCCCGGCCTGCCGCTGCCGCCCACCTTCCTCTTTTCGCTGGAACTGGTGCAGCCGCCCAGCGCCTGGCGCGACGAACTCGGCATCAAGGTCGAGCGCATCCTGCACGGCGAGCAGTCCTTCACCTACCACCGCATGGCCTATGCGGGCGACACGCTGCACCTGCAAACACGTATCACCGACATCTACGAGAAGAAAGGCGGCGCGCTGGACTTCCTGGTACGCGAGACACGCGTGACCAACCAGGACGGCGAGCACGTGGCCGACCTGCGCAGCGTACTCGTGCAGCGCAACGGCTGAACCGGAGAACCCCAATGAGCAATCCGAGCAATTTGAGCTTTGAGCATATCCAGGTCGGCGACACCCTGCCCCCGCTGACGCTGGAGCCGATCAACCGCACCACGCTGGCGCTGTTTGCCGGCGCCTCGAACGATCACAACGCGATCCATATCGATACCGACTTCGCGCGCAAGGCCGGCATGCCCGACGTGTTCGCGCACGGGATGCTGTCGATGGCCTATCTGGGCCGCCTGCTCACGCTCTGGGTTGACCAGCGGCAGTTGCGCCAGTTCGGCGTGCGCTTTGTCGGCATCACGCATCTTGCCCACCGCATCACCTGCAGCGGCCGCGTGGTGGAAAAGCTGGAAGTGAACGGCGAGAAGCGCATCAGGCTGGAAATCCAGACCGCCAACCAATATGGCGAAACCAAGATCCTGGGCGACGCGGTCGTCGCCCTGTAACCCCAAGCAAGTTCAGCAAGTTCAGCAAATTCAGGAGATAAGACATGGGAGCACTTGACGGCAAGGTGGCACTGGTCACCGGTTCCGGCCGTGGTATCGGCAACGCGATTGCCAAGCGCCTGGCGAGCGAAGGCGCGCGCCTGGTGATCAACGACCTGGACGCAGAACCGGCGCATCAGACCGTGGAAGAACTGAAGGCGATGGGCGTCGAGGCCGTGGCCTGCGTGGGCAACGTGTCCGCGCCGGACTTCGCCGATCGCTTCATCAACACGGCGATGAGCCACTTCAAGAGCATCGACATCCTCGTCAACAACGCCGGCTTCACCTGGGACGACGTGGTGCAGAAGATGAGCGACGAGCAGTGGTACGCCATCCTTGACTGCCACATGACCGCCCCCTTCCGCATCATCCGCGCCGCCTATCCGCACATCAAGGCACTGCACGCCGCCGACAAGGAAGCTGGCCGCGAGGTGTACCGCAAGATCGTCAACATCTCGTCGACCTCGGCCCTGAACGGCAATGCCGGCCAGCTGAACTACTCCGGCGCCAAGTCCGGCGTGATCGGCATGACCCGCGCGCTCGCCCGCGAATGGGGCCGCTTCAATGTCAACGTGAACGCCGTGGCATTCGGCCTGATCCACACCCGCATGACGTCGGCCGACGCCAAGGCCGGCGCGACGGTGAACATCGAGGGCCGCGACATCCGCGTCGGCCTGAATCCGGAACTGCTGAAGGCGCACGCCCAGCGCAACCCGCTCGGCCGTGGAGGCACCCCGGAGGAAGCGGCTGGCGGAGTGTACCTGTTCTGCTCGCCGGACTCGAACTACATCACCGGCCAGACCATCGCCGTGGCAGGTAACGTGCAGTAAGAGGGAAGCCGGCCGGTCATCGGGCGTGATGCGATGACCGGCCTTGCATCGCCCTCGGGCCGGCGCTAGCCACGCTACGGGTTCATCCGACTTTAGTGTGGGTCGATTCGTCGCTGGGCTAGTTCCAGCACCGCCGCAGCGGGTGTGGCGTGGAAGGCATAGTCAGGCCCGAGGCATCTCCGCCGCCTTGGACAGCACGCGGACGGGCACCGGGTCATCGCGGCCTCGCAGGCGTGCGGCAAGCTGCGGCAAGCCTGCGGCCGAAACGCCGGCGTGCTGGAAGACCTGTTCCGAGACGATCGCCTCGCAAGCGATCTCCTTTGTCAACTGCTCAAGTCTCGAGGCCACGTTCAACGGGTCGCCAATCGCCGTGAACGTGACATGCTCGCGGAAACCAATCTCGCCCATGACGGCCCGGCCGCAATGCAATCCAATGCCAAAGCGGATTGGCGTCTGCAACTCCTGCTTGAGAGCGGCGTTGAGTTCGTCAATATTGGCTGCGACCAGCGGCACCGCGCTGAGCGCCTGACGACAGGCCACGGCCGGCTCGCTGTGCAAGCCAAAGATCGCGAGCACCGCGTCTCCCAGGAACTGGTTTGGCAGACCGCCCGCCTGGACCACCGCGGCGCAGACCGCACTCAGGAAGCGGCTGACCATGAAGATGCTGTCGAACGGTAGTTGTGCCGCCGCAAGCTTTGTGGAATCCCGCATATCCACGAACATGAACGCCGCGAATCGCTCTTGCGACATGACGTCCCGCTGGCGCCGCTGCAGGAAGGCCGTGGAGGCGGCCGGAGGCACCAGTGGCCACACGGAGAGTGCATGGGTCGGCCGCAACTGGCAGGCGAGGCGCACTGTCTGCGAATCCGCTCCCAGCCGCTCCAGAACGCGCCGCTCCGCCTCGGCCGGCGCGGGCAGCGGCACAGCGCTGAGCACGCGCACCCGGCACAACGTACATCGGGCGCGGCCACCGCAGGTGCTGGCATGGGGAACGCCGGCCATGCGGCTAGCCTCCAGCACCGAGAATCCAAGCGGCGCGAATACCTTTCGCCCGTCCGGATACATGATGCAGAGCCGCCCGACCCGGCGCTCCCGCACCATGCGCACCAGCCGCGCTGCGAGCACCAGCAGCAGCGCACCCCCATCGAAGAGCAAGAAATCGTTGCGCAGCTCGGCGAGCCAGAGATTTTGCAAATCCGTTCCGATGATCGCCGGGCGGGTCGCCGCGGCGCGCCAGACGGGATCCTGCGCGAGCGCGATCACTTCCCGTCCGCCTTGCAAGAAGCCTAGCAGCGCAAGCACCGGAAGCAGCACGGCAACGCTCAGCAGCACGCTTCGCCACGCACCAAACCATGGTTTCAAGCGCAACCAGAACCAGAGGCCGTAACACCCATGCAGCCAGGCAACCACCAGGAGCATCAGCTGCACACGGCCGAAGAACGGTGAAGCGATCCAGAACGAGTACAGCAACTGCGCGTAACCCTTATTCAGGTCAAACGCGGCAAAGGCGATCCGCGTATTCGCGACATGGTTGGCCAGCAGCGGCGGTATGCACAAGCCGAGGACGAGCTGCGCCACCTCGCCCGGCGTCCAATGCAACGAGCGCCGTTCGTACAGTGCCCACAAACCCAGGAAGAAATGCGTCACCAGCGCGCTGTACAGCACTGCCGTTCCAAGCCATCCCTGCCAGATGAACTTCTGCACAAGCAGGCCACGCTCCAGCCAGGCGAGCGAGATATTCCCCAGCGAGTGATTCAGGAGATGCGTACCCACGTAGGTAAACAGCACCAGTCCGGTGGTCAGGCGGACCGACCGCACACCCGCCGGCCGCAACCTTTGAAGATAGGGAAAGTGTGACATGCTCTACCCTCCACGCATCCCGATGCGGCGGCGCTTGCCACCAAGCGCTGACACTGCCGAGCGCACGCTAGGTTAGCATCACTTCCAATGGGTAGTGCAGGCGCCTGAGGGCCTTGGCAATTTCCGGGCTCTGGCGCGATAAGGGCGGGCCGCAGCCCCGCCCTTTCTCTTTTCATTCATGCCGCCTGCGGTTTTGGCAGCATCTTAGCCGTGCGCGCCGTCGGTGAACGGATCGCGCCGATCCGTGATTCTTGCGCCGTCGGAATAGACGTCGTACCTGCCTGCTTTCGCGCCATCCGTGTAGGGATCGCGCGGCCCGGCGATATGGGTGTTGCTGTCAGAGGTTGCGGGGATGCTGGGTGACTGGGCCAGCGCTGCGAACGAAGCCAATGCCGCGACAGCGGCCGAAATCAGGATTTTCATGACGATCTCCAAATACAGTAGGGATAGCTTCCAAAGCGCATCGCCGTGAAGGCTACGCCCGGGCACGCAACTCGCTTCCGGTTTCCGGGATATTGATCCATCCCGAGAACTCGTTCGCCGTGCATTTGTAGAACCGCGCAGCCACCCGTTTTATTCCCGCTCCAGTTGTTGACGCGGCTGCCGGACAAGGGAAATTCCCGTGCCCCGGCTCGTGCTCCTGTGTCCTCTTATCGCTGATGCCACGGATGCGCCACGGATGCGTTTTTCCGCGAAAGAAATTGGGGAATAAGGAGACTGGCTCCGCGGTTAACCCATGCAGAGCGTCATGCTGCGCAGTCGAATCGACTGCGGCATCCCTCGCTCAAACAACCAAGGAGTATTGACATGAAATCGAATTCGCTGAATCGGCTTTTTGTCCTGCCCATGCGCGGTTCGCTCATCGTGAGCGCTGCGTTGATGGCAACCTCAGCTTGTGTATACGCGCAAACGTCGCCCGAACCCGGCACGCATCAAGTTACTCGTGCGGAAGTGCGGCATGAACTCGAGGAATTGGAGTCGGTCGGTTACAACCCTTCCCAAGGCGGGGATAGTAACTACCCCGCCGACATTCAAGCGGCGGAACAAAGGCTGGAAGCCAAACATCAAGCGCAGAGGAATGCGCTGATGAGTGGAAACCAGGCAGCACAGATCGGTGAAAACCAGACCGTACAGACGAGGCCCACGCCTTGATTGCGGGCGCAGGTCGCACACGGTTTCTCGAAAGAGGATACGGCTGGCAGGGCAATTGAACGATTTTTTCTTTCGTACCAATCCTGATCGGATGGGATCATGAATCGCGACCAGTTCAAGTTTTGGAATGCCGTTGGCATCATTACCATCGGCCTTCTCTTTTACTACCTCCTGGTTAACTAATGTCCGCTGCAGCCAGTTTTAGGGTGGACGTATCGCCTGTCTTTCGGCCGTATTCACGTTATCTTTAGCGCAGTGAATCAGGCATTGAGAGACGCTTTTTGCGATCTTCGACGCGCGAGCCGATTGCGCAACTGGCCGGCCACGAACGCGCCGGTGATCAGCAGCAGGTAGAGGATGACGAGATTGTGGCGCCACGCATCGAGAGCGATCTGGTGCGCGGCCAGTTTCGGATCGGGCGCCGGGAGGACTGCCCGGCTTGCCATGACGGCCCGGGTCATCCGGACAAGGCCGGCCGCCGACAGCAGTGGCAGGAGCACGAGCAGAGCGAGCAGTGCAGGCTTGGCGCGGCGCACCATCGCATGATGGCGCAGGCGGATCCACAGCCCCAGACAACCGTGTACCCAGCCCGGGGCGAGCAATGCAACCTGCAAGCCTTGCGTGCCGCTGGTGATCAGCAGGATCACGATACGTTCATAGTTCGGTTCGAAGCCATAGAGAGAGGCGGCGAGCCGGGTCGCCACCGCATGGCGGATAAGTAGCAGAGGGAGGCTGAGTCCCGCCCAAAGGCGGATCCATTCGGTGACCGGCAGCGTCCAGTGGTGGCGCCCGTAGACTGTGCGCAGCGCCAGCGCAAAATGCAGGGAGGCCGAACCGTACAGCAGGATCGTTCCGGGCACGCTATGCCAGAGCCGCAGAGCCAGCGCGAGACCGCGCCCGGCAAGATCCAGCGACCAGATCCCGAGCGCATGATTGGCCAGGTGGAGAAAGAGGTAGGTCAGCAGCACAACGCCCGATCCGAGCTGCAAGCGGCGCATGGTTGGTTGCACTTTCGATCCCCTTGATACACAACAATGAGTAGACGCCGCTCCGTCGCCGGATATTCCCGCTTCTGCACGCAGTCATCCGCTTGCGACGCGCGAGCGGATCGTCGGTGGTGCGGAACTGGCTGCCCGGGAAGAAGACGGACATAGGAGGCGTACCGATCACACGACCGGCACTTCCTATGCCGAATCAACACGGGATCCGATTCAGGCGGCGGTTCCGGGAATAAAAATGGCATGCCGGCGGTCCTGTTGTTAACTCACTGCCGGTCACGGATTGCGGTTACAGCAGAAACTTCACAATGGCCGATCCAGACACCGCGCAGCGCTTCGAGACGCTTGTATTGCCTCATATGAACTCGGCTTTCAATGTCGCGCGATGGCTGACGCATAACGACCAGGATGCCCAGGACGTGGTGCAGGAGGCGTACCTGCGCGCGTTCCGGTTTTTTGGCGGATTCCGCGGCGAGGATGCCCGTGCATGGCTATTGAGCATTGTGCGCAACACCTTCTACACCTGGCATCAGCAGAACCGGGGGCATGCAGCGGAAACCATGATGTTCGAGGAAGACATGCACAGCCTTGAGACGAGTGCCGCTGACCACGACGTCAGTCCCGAAGCGATGCTCATACGCAGCCAGAGCCAGAAGCGGGTGCATAAGGCGTTGCAGGGCTTGCGGCTGGAATACCGGGAAGTCGTCGTGTTGCGGGAACTGGAAGACTTGTCGTACAAGGAGATCGCCACCATCGTGGGCATCCCGATAGGCACGGTGATGTCTCGCCTGGGCCGAGGCCGCCAGCAACTCGCGGCGCTGCTCGCCCCGACGGATCAGGAGGCGTGATGGATCACAAACAGGCATTTGAATTACTGCCGGGCTATCTTGACCAGGAGTTGAGCCTGTCCGAAGCGCTCGAATTCGAGCGCCATCTTGCTGACTGCGAACAGTGCCAACAGGTCTATGCACAACACCGCCAGGTGAGTGCGCACCTGCGGCAGGCGGATTTGCGTGTAGAGGCGCCGCGGGAACTGGTGAAACGCATCAAGGCTGCGCTGCCGGTGCGCCGCACGCTCTGGCAGCGGCTGGGTGAGCGATTCGGCCGGTGGAGCGGCGGCGGGTCGCTGGCCTGGGCGCCGGCTGGCGCGATGCTGATGAGTGTGGTCGCGTTGACCTGGAGCGTGGGGCTGTACCTCTCGGTGCCATCGAGCGAGACGCGCCTGACCCAGGAACTCGTGGATAACCATATTCGCTCGTTGCAGGTCAATCACCTCTCCGATGTGATTTCAACCGACCGGCATACGGTCAAGCCGTGGTTTGACGGCAAGCTGGACTTTGCGCCGCCTGTGGTCGATCTTGTGCAGCAGGGGTATCCGCTGGTCGGCGGGCGGCTGGATTACCTGAACGGGCGGCCGGTCGCCGTGATGGTCTATCGCTACAAGCTGCACCCGATCAATCTTTATGTGTGGCCGGGCAACGACGCGGGCGCCACGCCTCGCATATACGCGCAGCAGGGCTATCACCTCGCCCACTGGAGTGCCGCGGGCATGAATTACTGGGCGATCACCAATGCCGGCGAAGCTGAACTGAACGGCTTCATCACGGACCTGCGCGCGCATCCGGCTTCCTAGCCTGCGCGGCGCGGTGCTCACGGTGGAACAAAACGGCGGAATAAAGCGGATGGCCCGGCGGTCTTCCTCATGAACCCAATCGGGGGAGCCCGTCGGATGGTCCGGCGGTCTACCTCTCGAACCTGTCTCGTGAGGGCAATATGTCGTCAGATCATCCATCCAATCCGTCGCGCCGCGGCGCGTTGAAGTGTCTCGCTTTCGGTGGCGCGGGCACCGTCTTTGTCCTGGCCGGCGGCGTTCTCGCGCCGGTGGAACTGGCCCTTGCCGCCTCAGGGAAGGGTCAGCCGGCTGCCGCGGGCATCCCTCTTTTCCTGCAGATCAGCGACACGCATATTGGTTTCAACAAGGAAGCCAATCCCGACGTCGCAGGTACGCTCAGGCAGACGATTGACTTCGTCAATGCCATGCCGGTCAAGCCTGCGCTGACGATTCACACGGGCGACATTACGCATCTTTCCAAGGCGGAGGAATTCGACCACGCGGCCCAATTGATGTCGGGGCTGAATATCACCGAGTTGCATACCGTGCCCGGCGAGCATGATGTCACGGATGGGCCTGGGACAGAGTACTTCAAGCGTTTCGGCCATGCCTCCGACAATAGGGGCTACTACAGCTTCGACCACAGTGGCGTCCACTTTATCGGCCTGGTCAACGTGATGCATTTCAAGCCGAACGGTTTGGGGGGACTGGGCGACGACCAGCTCGCTTGGCTGCAAGCCGACCTGAAGGGCCGCTCGTCCAGCACGCCGATCGTCGTCTTCGCGCACATGCCGATGTGGACGATCTATCAACCGTGGGGTTGGGGCACCGGCGATGCCGGCGAGGCGATGAACTATCTGAAGCGTTTCGGCTCGGTCACTGTCCTGAACGGCCATATCCACCAGATCGTCTCAAAGGTGGAAGGCAATATCACCTTCCACACGGCGCGCTCGACAGCCTATCCGCAACCGACGGCCGGCGATGGCCCCGGACCCATGCCGCTGACGGTACCGGGCGATCAGCTTCCCAGGATGCTCGGCGTGACCAGCATCAAGATCATGCGCCACCCGTTCCAGGCGACGCTTGCCGACACGACGCTCGCCTGACTTGCCAGGCACTGCTCACCCACCAGGACCCAAATCATGCTAACGACTCTACTTCGCCGCGCCCTCGTCGTCCCCCTCGGGGCCGGGATGCTCATGGCGGCATCGGTTCCCGGCTTCTCCGTCGCGCAAGCGCAGGAGACCAATGTCATCGTTGTGAAGAATTTCATGTTCTCGCCGATGTCGCTCACGATCAAAGCCGGCTCGACCGTGACCTGGAAAAATCTCGATGGCGAACCGCACACGATTGTCGACGACGCCGGCCTGTTCCGCTCCGGCGCGCTCGATCAAAACGACACCTTCAAGTACAGGTTCGACAAACCGGGGGTCTACAAGATCTTCTGCGGCATACACCCGAATATGAAGGAGACAATCACCGTCCAGTAGGTCCGGTAGGTCCGGTAGGTGCGCTCGCCAGCAGTTAGCGCCACCGGAAATCGGGAAGCCGGCCGGAATGGCGCGCCGCGAGAACGGCACTGTCGAAACCAGCTCGCGCTGAGGGGCCTGCCACGGCCTGAGCGCGATCTCAGCCCACCGCGGCGGGCGCCATCAGGTCCTCGAGGAAGTAGGCGGCAAGCTGGTGCCGGCCTTCGAGTTGCGCCTTGGCGTAGACGTTGGCGGCGTGCTGCCGCACCGTCTTCGCGCGGCTCTCGCGCAGGCCCGCGATCTCCTCCAGCGATAGTCCCTTGACCCGCAGCAGCGCCACGTCTTTCTCCGCCGGCGTCAGCTTCCAGGCTTCGAACTGCTCCAGCATCTGGTCGAGGAAATTGCGCGTGGACTGGCGGGCGGCGGTGTCGCGCTCCGCCAGGGCGCGCTCTCCGGCATGGGCAACGTTTCGCAGTTCGGCAAATTCACGCGCAGCCCGCTGCCGCTCCCGCACAAACACGAACAGGATCCAGAGGAACACGATCGTCGCGGCGGCTTCCGTCACGAGATGGTAGTTCACACCGCTGCTCACGTGGATCTGGCTTAAATCCCAGATATGGTACGCGGGGAAGAAGGCGAGCAATAGCAAAAGCTTGGGTGACATGGGACGTGATTCCAGACGGCAAACCCGTTGGCTTACCCAGGCGGCAGCGCACTGGAATCCACGGGCCGATAAATGCAATTGATTCTCGTTCTTGAGAAAAAGCCGGTCGCGCCAGCGTGGTGCGCCGGTCACAATAAGCGCCCCTTAATGCACAAAAATGGGCGGGACATTTGTCCCATCCCCCTTTTGGCATCCCCCGTGAAGCCAGTCCCCATGCGGCAAAAGGCTCAACATCAACGCGCCGGTCGTGCCGGAAACCACGCTCAATGGCCTGGTTCCGGTGACTTCGCAGGGCTTTAACCGGAAGTTGAAGCAGGAAGATTTCGGCGTCTACCTGCAGGATCAGCTGGCCTTTGGCGACCAGTTCAAGGTACGCGCGCCGGTCCGGACCGATCGCGTCAAGTTCAGCGACGTGGGCACGCAAGGTGGCGTATTCCGCTCTATGGGCTACACCCAGAACCTCACCTCCGGCTCGTTTGGCGCTGTGTGGGAGCCGCGCCAGTCGCTGTCGTTCTATGCCGGCGTCTCGACCAGCGAGTTCATCAACGTCTCGACCGAGCCCGCGGCCTTGACCACGCAGCCGGAAAGCGCCTTGCAAAAGGAAATCGGCGTCAAGGCCGAGTTCCTCGACGGGCGCCTGCAGACCAACGCCGCGCTGTTCGAGACCGAGCGCAAGAATTACTACATCACGCTGCCGGGTGCCTTGAGCCCCACACCCCGGGCTGGAACTTGAAGTCAGCGCGCGCCCGATGGCGGGCTGGTCGGTGCTCGCGAATTTCATCGTGCAGGACGTCAAGGTCGAGTCCAACGCACTGGCGTCGAACGCCATCATGGGCGTCGTCAACCAAAGCATCGCAGGCACGCGCCCGGCCGGCGTCGCCCGTACCGGCGGACGAGTGTGGACCACCTACGACTTCCAGCAGCAAGCGCTGCATGGCTTCGGCGTCGGCCTGGGCCTGACCTACAAGGGCGACTGCTACGCCGACAGCCTGAACCTGTACTGCGTTCCGGCCTATGTGGTGCTCGATGCCGCGGTCTACTATCGGCAGAAGACCTGGGACGTGACGCTCAACCTGCGCAACCTGACGGACAAGACCTACTATGTTTCGCCAACCTTCTCCGGCGCGCTGCCCGGCGACACGCGCAGCGCGATGCTGACCGCACGCTATCGTTTCCAGTGAGGAACTACATGACCCGAACCATCCTTTCCCGCATCGCCATCATGTTCGCGGGGGTTGCCATGGTGGCGCCCGCGCAGGCGCATTACCTCTGGCTGGAGCAAGGCAAGCCGCGCGCGCATCTCTATTTCGGCGAGTACGAAGAGCTGCTGCGCGAACGCTCGCCCGGCCGTCTCGATGAAATGCCCGCACCCGAGATCAGCAGCGTCGATCGCACAGGGAAAACGGCGGCGCTCGGCGCCAGCCGGGAAGCGGGTGGCTTCAGCTTCGCCATGCCGCCCAGAGGCAGTGGCGTCGTGGCAAGCGAAACCGGCTACGCTGTCAAGGACTGGACGCACGCCGGCATCGGCGTGGTAAAGCCGATGTTCTACGCGCGCCTGATTGGCGAGCTGCCTGCCGGCACGCAGGCTGCGCAGCCCGCCAACGCGATGCCGCTGGATATCCTTCCCGCCGGCAAGGCGGGGGAATTCCGCGTCATGTTCCGCGGTGCGCCGCTGCCTGCGGCAGACCTGCGCATCATCGCGTCCAACTCCTGGACGCGCGAGGCAACCACGGATCGCGAAGGGGTGGTGCGTTTTGCCTTTCCGTGGCGGGGGCAGTACATCCTGCATGTCATCCACCTCGAACGCACGCCCGGCACATTTGGCGGGACAGCCTACGAGGCAGTGCGGCACCGGGCCACCGCCACGATGACGATTCCCACCGGACCCCGGACGGAAAGCCCCGCGACGTGGCAGGCTTCCCAGCCCCACTGACACGCTGCCGGCAGCCAAGCTTCCGATGCTACCCAGAACCGACCGGCGTCTAGCCTCCCCGCACGCTTCGTCCGCCAGCCGCGGCGCGGGAGATGCCTTGCCCATCTCCGCATGGGGAGAACGCGGCCGGCAGGCCGCGCAGGCCATCGCCGCGCGCGGCGTTCCGGTGTCGCTGGGCAGGATCGCGGTGCTGCTGGTCCTCCAGGAAAGCCCGTCCCGGCATACGACAGCGGAGCAGCTGTGCCGGGCGATGATGGAGTCGCCCTACCAGACCGCGCTTTCCACGTTCCGCGCGGGGATCTATGAACTCACGGAAAGCGGGCTGATCTGGCGTGTCACGTTGCCGGCTGGCAGCCATGCGGTGACCCATTACTATGAAATGGCCGATTGCCCGGCGCATGAGCATCTTTTCTGCACCGGCTGCCACCGCCTCGAGGAGGTGTTCGACGAGCCGCTACTGGCCATGCAGCGCGCCTGCCTTGCCGCGCAAGGGTTGCGCCCGGCACATGTGCGCAGCGCGCTGGTTGGCCGCTGCAAGGCGTGTGCCGCCCAGGCATGAATCAGGCGCATGAGCGCTTGGTCGTGGCCCGCCGCCGTGCGGCGCCCCATTGCGCGGTGGACCCGGAATAGCCCGCCGGCGAGAATGCCGCCGGTCCAGAGCAGCCACTCCGCGGGGCCTCTCAAATGAAAATAATTATCAATTACAATGCGGGCAAAAATACGCAATTACCACCTTGCCTTTTCAACCAATAAAATTATTATTTTTTATCCAATGCCTTGTTTTATAAATAGTGTAATTGGGAATCAATACCATGAAAACCGACAAGAAGGTTCTTCAGCTTCTCAATGGCCAGCTCAAGCATGAATTGACAGCGATTAATCAATACTTCCTGCACGCCCGCATGTACAGGCACTGGGGCTTGAGCGCGCTGGGCAAGCACGAGTACGACGAGTCGATCGAAGAGATGAAGCATGCCGACAAGCTCATCGAACGCATCCTGATGCTCGATGGGCTGCCGAACCTGCAGGACCTCGACAAACTGCTGCTGGGAGAGAACACCGAGGAAATGCTGGGTTGCGACCTGAAACTTGAGCTTGTTTCCCAAGCCAGTTGCAAAGAAGCCATCAAGTACTTCGAATCCGTGGGCGATTACGTGTCGCGCGAGATAGTCGTCGGGATTCTCGATGACACCGAAGAGCACATTGACTGGATCCAGACACAAATCGAACTGGTGGCAAAGGTCGGCCTGCAAAACTATCTGCAATCCGCGATGGGGTCCCCCGCCTGATTCCGGGAGCCGGCGGCGCCGCGCCTCAGAAACGCATCGTCGCCGACAACAGCAGCGTTCGCGGCTCGCCAATCGCCACGCCGCCGAATGCATCGACCGCGGCCCAGTAGCGCTGGTCGAGGACATTACGGACATTAAGCCGCAAGGTGGTCTGCCGGCGGGCCAGCGTGGTCTGGTAGCGCGCGCCGAGATCCACGCGGGTCCACTGCGGAATGCGCTGCGTATTGGCCTGGTCCACATACTGGCGCCCGGTGTAGACCACGCTGCCGCTCAGCGTCAGGCCCGGCGCGAACGCGGCATCCCATTCGGCGCCAAGATTGGCTTGCAGCCGGGGCGCGCCAGTGGCGGTCTTGCCCTCCGTATTTGCGCTACCGGTCCGGGTGAGCCTGGCGTCGAGCACGATGGCGCTGGCGAGCAGCCGCACCCCCGCCGCCGCCTCGCCGTACAGGCCGAACTCCAGCCCGCGGTTGCGCTGCTCGCCGCTGGCGGTGAACAGCGTGCCGGACATCTGGCCGCCCGGTTTGGTGATCTGGAACGCGCTGACAGTCGCGATCATGCCTCCCCGCTCCACCTTGACGCCGGCTTCATACTGGGTCGACTTGTAGGGCGCGAATACCTCGCCCGCATTGCTGGCGCTGGAGGGCGCGGTGTCGCCCTTGCTCAGTCCTTCGATGCGGTTGGCGTACAGGGAGACGTGCTGCCAGGGCTTCACCACCAGGCCGAGCATCGGTGTCACCGCCCCCTCGTCATAGCGCGACGTGACGGCGCCGGCCGTGCCGAAATTCTCCGACCTGACCTGCTGGTAACGCACGCCCAGCGTCGCCTGCAACCGCTTGTCCAGCAGCGACAGCGTATCGGCCACGGCCACGCCGCTCAGCCGCGTCTCGGATACCTTCGGTACGCTGGCGGGCTCCGGGATGTACTGCGCGGGTAGGGATAGCGGATGGTAAAGGTTGGTCAGCGCGCTCGTGGACGCATGATTGAAGCCTCGCCCGAGCTGGTCCCGATAGCCGCTGACGACCAGGCTCAGGCGATGGCTGACCGGCCCGGTATCGAAGCGGGCCCGCAGGCCGGTATCCGCCGTGGCCCGGGCAACGTTGAACTTGTAGTTCGTGTCCGACACGGCAACATCGCCGGCCTCGTTGACAATGGTGGGCGTGATGGCAAAGAGCCTGGCAACCCGGGTACGGCCACCGCCACCGTCCACGAACCAGGCCAGCTTGTCGCTGATGTCGTACTCCGCCCGCAACAGCAGCGACTGGTCGCGGATGCTGGAGTGTTCCCAGGGCTGCGTGATATTGCGCCGGCCATCCGGTGCGCCGGGTACGGCGATGCCGGGGACAATGTGCAGGAGCCGCGACGGCGCGTTGATCCTCTCCCGCTGGCCGATGAAATCCAGTGTCGCGCGCAGGCGCTCGCCCTGGTAATCCAGCGCCAGCGCGCCGGCCCCGGCATTGCGCGACTGGTTGTCCAGGCTGGTATCCCCCGCCCGATAGCTCCCGTTAAGGCGGATGCCGAACTGGCGCCCGGCGCCAAGCCGCCGGCTCAGGTCAACGTTGCCGCCAAGCTGCGACGCCGCGGCATAGTCGGCCGTGACCTGCGTCAGGTCCTCCGCGGTGGCCCGCTTGGGGACGATATTGATGCCGCCGCCGACGCTCCCGCTCGGCGCCATGCCGATCAGCATGGCGGTCGGGCCCTTGATCAGTTCGACGCGCTCGACATAGCCGGTCGACACCCGGTAG
Organism: Burkholderiaceae bacterium 16; assembly: GCA_000955785.1. GTDB lineage: Bacteria > Pseudomonadota > Gammaproteobacteria > Burkholderiales > Burkholderiaceae > Cupriavidus. The sequence goes on along the minus strand of JYOD01000144.1, from coordinate 5,545 downwards.
TTGGAGGCGACGCCATACAGGCCGTCGAAGGCGATTTCCCCGAAGTTGCCGTTGCCCACGGGAAAGCCGCGGATCGTGAAGGCATCCAGGATGCCGCCGGGCTGGCTGACAAAGCGCACCGACGCATCGTTGGCCAGCACATCCCCTACCGTGCGCGCCTGCTGGTCTTCGATCGCCCTGGCGGTGTAGCTTGTGACGCTGAACGGCGCGTCCATGATGCCCGTGTTGCCGAGCATCCCCAGCCGGACGCCGCGCGCGAGCGGCCCGTCCGCGAAGGGCTGCGGCAATTCGCCCGCGGCTGGCGGCGTACCGGTGATGGTCACGGCGGGCAGCACTGGCACGGCCTCGGTGCGAGCGCCCTCCCGCGCCTTGCGCACGGCGAAGCCGCCGCCCGGCAGCGCCACCGCATCCAGCGAGGTGCCCGCCAGCAGCGCTCTCAGCCCCTCGGGCACCGTATAGCTGCCTTGCAATCCCGGGCTTTGGGCGGCGCCGAGCAGCGCGGCATCGTAGGAAAGATCGATGCCGGCGGCGCTGGCGAAGCGGTTGAGCACCGCATGGAGCGGGCCGGGCGCGATGGCGAAGGACCGCGCCTGGCCAGCGCCCGGCGCCTGTGCGCGCGCGGTGGGCGACGGCATGGCCACCCACAGTGCAATACAGGCGAGAGCGCCGGCAAGCGCGCGGTATCGGACGCGCAAAAGCTTAGAAGTCCACACTCATGGACGCCATGAAGGTACGCGGCGCGCCCAGCGAAATCGTGCCGTACGATGCCACCCCCGACCAGTACTTGCGGTTGAAGGCATTGAACAAGCCTGCGCGGAAGGTGGCGGATTTGCCGTACAGCGATGTCTTGTAGCGCGCGCCCAGGTCGACCGTGGTCCACGACGGCACCTGCTGCGTGTTCGCCTGGTTGACGTATTCGCTGCCGGTGTAGTTGACCGCCCCCGTCAGGGTCAGGCCGGGCACCCACGGCAGGTCCCATTCCGTGCCCAGGTTAGCCATCACGGTAGGCACGCCCACCGGGCGGTTGCCACGCGTGGCCGCGCTGTTGGTCCTGGTCAGCTCCCCGTCGAGCAGGGTCACGCCGCCGAGCAGGCGCACGCCCTTGTAGGCCTGGCCCGACAGCGTCAGCTCCAGGCCCTGGTTGCGTTGCTCGCTGTCGATGGCGTAGACCGTGCCGAACAGCTGGCCGCTCGGCTTGGTCATGCGGAAAGCCGCCAGCGTCGCCATCACCTTGCCCGAGTCGTACTTGACGCCGACCTCCTGCTGCTTGGTCTTGTACGGCGCGAAGACCTGCCCCGCGTTCGACGCCGTGGCCGGTGCGATGTCGCCCTTGCTCAGCCCCTCGACGTAGTTCGCATACAGCGACACGTTTTGCCAGGGCTTGTAGACGATGCCAGCCAGCGGCGTGACGGCGCTCTCGTCGTATGCGGACGTCTTTGCGCCGGTGGCGGCGTAGTTGTTCGACCTGACCTGCTGGTAGCGCAAGCCAAGGGTCAACTGCACGCGATCGTCGAGCACGCTCAGGGTGTCGGCCAGCGACAGGCCCGACAGCGTGGAGTCGGAGACCTTGGGCACCCGCTGCGGCGAGGCGATGTCCTGCGCCGGGCGGTCGATCGGCGCGTAGATGTTCGACGTGACGGGCGTGCCGGAGACATTGGCATTGGCGATACGGTCCTTATACAGGTTCGCCTGCAACGCCAGTGCGTGCCTGACGGGGCCGGTCTCGAACCTGCTCCTGACGCCGGTATCGAAGCTCGACCGGTTAACCTGGAACTTCCAGTTCTGCACGGCCGACGAGGTGGCGCCAGCCGGATTCAGGATGGTCGGTGTCTGGTCCGACAGGCGCGCCACATCGGAGCGGGTACCGCCGGCATCGGCGAATACGGTCACGTTGTCGGTGACATCGTATTCCGCGTGCAGCAGCGTCGAGACATCATTGGACTTCCACCAGCCCCAGGGCTGGCTGACATTGCGCCGGCCGTCCGGCGCGGATGGCACCTGCAAGCCGGCCGCGACCAGGAAGGGACGCGTCGGCGCATCGACCCACTGGTACTGCTCGATCACGTCGAGCGACGCACGCAGGCGCTCCCCGTGGTAGTCCAGGGATAGCGCCGCCACTTCGGCGCGCGACTTCTGGTTGTCGAGCGCGGTCGGTCCCTGGCGGTGCAGGCCGTTGAAACGGATGCCCCACTCCCGCTCGCTGCCGAAGCGGCGGCTCAGGTCGACCGCGCCGCCCACCTGCGCATCGGAGGCATAGTCGAGGGTAAAGCGCGTCAGGTCCTGCGCCAGCGCCCGCTTGGGCACGACGTTGACCACGCCGCCCACGCCGCTGTTGGGCGACATGCCGTACAGCAAGGCGGCTGGCCCCTTCAGCACCTCGACCCGCTCCAGGTACTCGGTGAACAGGTGGTAGTTCGGCGAAACGCCGTAGACGCCGTCGAACGCGATCTCGGACAGGTTGCCCTCGTTGATCGGGAAGCCGCGGATAAAGAAGGAGTCGGTCACGCCGCCGACCTGGCCGGTAAAGCGGACGGAAGGATCGCTGTTCAGTACCTCGGCCAGCGTGACGGCCTGCTGGTCCTCGATCCGCTGGGCGGTGTAGTTGGTGACGGCGAACGGCGTGTCCATCACGCCCTTGTTGCCCAGCAGCCCGAGGCGGCCGCCGCGCGCCACCTGGCCGCCCGCATAGGCCGGCGGCAGCTCGCCCGGCGCTTCGGTGGCGGCGGTGACCGTCACCGCCGGCAGCGTGGCCGTGGTGTCCTGGGCCGCAGCCTGCGATTGCGCCCTCACTGCGAGCGGCGCCATGCTCGCGCCCAAGGCAAGGCAGATGAAGGCGTGGTGCAGCGCGACCGCGAACGGCTTGAGCCGGGGTGGGCGCGCTGTGGCAATGACGGTGGCAGTGGCATGGCGTGTTGCAGACATCAGATTCTTTTCTCCGGCAGCGTGGTGTTTGGTGTTCCTACGCAGTAGGCCGGTCGAGAATCAAAATCCCCTCAAATTTTCCTGAATTTTTTTTCTGGCATGGCTGGCATGGCGCTTAGCTGCCTCCGGCAGGCTCCACCGTGACCCAGAAACGCGTGCGGTAGACGACGGCAACCGGCTGCGACTGCGCCAGGAAACGCAGCGTCTGATCGGTGTCGCGCAGGTGATAGGCCCCGGAGATGCGCAGGTCCGCCACGCGCGGATCGCAGACGATGCGGCCCATGCGATAACGCGCAAGCTCGGCCAGCACGTCGGCCAGGCGCATGTCCTTGCCGGCGATGACGCCACTGGCCCAGCCGTCCGCCTCGAAGGTCTGCGCCGGCGCCGGCGCGCTGCCGCCGCTGGCCAACCACCAGCTCGAACCCGCCTGGGCCACGTCGCCGGTTCCCCCCGTCGACGGATACAAGGCGACGGCGCCCTCCTGCACGCTGACCCGGGCGCGCCCGTCCCCGATCCGGACCACGAAGCGGGTGCCCAGCGCGCGCAGGCTGCCGAACGGCGTTTGCACCCAGAACGGCCGCGCCGCCCCGCTGGCGGCGGCAAAGCGATCGTCATGTCCGGTGGTGACCAGGATCTCGCCGCGCCGCAGCGTGACCAGGCGGCGCTCGCCGCCCAGTCCGGTGCTGATGGCGGTATCGGTGTTGAGCACGATGGTGCTGCCATCGTCCAGCCGCACGGTGCGCTGTTCGCCGGTAGCGGTGCTCGTATCGGCAAGCAGGCGCTGCCATGGCGCCAGTTCGCGCACGCCCTGCACGGCCACCACCGAGATACCGGCCAGCGCCAGCACCTTCAGCGCCTGCCGGCGCTTCAGCCCGCTGGCGCCGCGCCGCGCGCCGGCGTTTTGCAGCGTATCCAGGGCAAGCGCCGGCGGCATGCCGGAGAAATCGTCCCGCAGCGCCTGCACCCTCTGCCAGGCAAGCGCGTGCAGCGGGTCCGCGGCGAGCCACTGCGCAAACGCCTCGCGCGTGCTGGCGGTGGGCTCGCCGAAGTCGAGCTGGATCGTCCAGGTGATGGCCTGGTCGACGATGCGAGCGGGAATCGGGGGTTCGGGCGCGGGCGATTTCCCCGCCGGGCTGGCGGGATCAGGCACCGAAGCGTAAAGCGTAGCAGTGGCGCAGCGCCGCCGCGATATGGCGTTCGGCCGTCGCCAGCGATACCCCGAGGCGCTCCGCGATCTGCCGGCAGGTCAGCCCCTCGAGTTGGGCCCACAGGAATGCCGCGCGCACCTGCGGCTTGAGCGCATCCAGGACGCGGTCGATGGCGATCAGGGTTTCCAGGAAGACCATCCGGCTCTCGGGCGACGGCGCGTGGGCCGGCGGCAACTGCGCCAGCGTCTCCAGCCAGGCCAGCTCCAGCTCCCGGCGCCGCCAGTGCTCGATGACCAGCCCGCGCGCGATCGTGCTCAGGTAGGTGCGCGGCTCCCGGATATCGGCGGGCTGCCGGTGCAGCAGGCGGAGAAATACGTCCTGCGCCAGGTCGGCCGCATCGCAGGCGTTGCCCAGCTTGCGGCGCAGCCATCCCTGGAGCCAGCGGTTGTGCTCGCTGTAGAGGGTGTGGACGTGCTGCTGGAGAGCGGATTCGGCGGCAGCCATGCTGCATTCCTGATGATGACGGGTCTGGCGCGGCCAAACTTCGATTAGCTTAAATGAGAATTGTTCGCATTGTAGTACAAGCGGGTCCGCTGGTACAACTTTCCGGGAAGGAGGAAGAACGACGGCGCAAGGCCGGCCAGCATGCCGGGCGCCGCGCCGAAGCGCACGGCGACGGCGCTGTCACGCTGAGGTGTTAATGACGCAATAGCGGAGAGGCCGCGCATCCGGCTCCCACGTTCACGCGTGACATTCGAGATCATTCCGACCGCACGCATCGCCGCCTGGCCCGCCATTGGCGGGGTATCGCCAAACAGGTCTTTTTAAGGGGGGGCAATGTCCAAAAAAGGAGGGGGCACTGCCACGTTACCGAGGCGGTCCAGTAGGATGGTGCGATGAAGAAAGCCAAATCGCTCTGTCACGGTCGCCCCTTCCCCGCGGCGGTTATCCGTTGCGCAGTGCGTTGGCATTTCCGCTTTCAGTTGAGCCTGCGCGATATCGAAGCGTTGCTGCTAGAGCGCGGCGTGGTTGTCAGCTACGAAACCATCGCGTCGCGTCAAGGCCGCAGCCAAGCGGCTTTTCAAGCGCGTGCCTGCCTCTTGTCCCGAAGGGCCGCGCAAAATCGTGCCCGGCCACCTCCGTAGCTAACCGGCGGCAAAGACCGAGATCCCGCCGGTGAAGCCTCTGCCGCACGGTGCATGCAACCTACCTATTTGCTGGAATGATGAAAAAACTGATCCGGATTTTTGCATTTTTTAGCATAGTCATTGTGTTGAATGCAATACCTTCAATAGCGCAAGCCCAAATAGCGTGTCCTTACAAGACGCTTATGACACCGCCGTCGACAATCGCTTTCGATCCAACGGTCCCGGACGGGACGGTACTGTGGAGTGGAAATCTTTAGACGAAGTTTCGTGGTACCGGCCCAACTATTGGCGGCTACTGGTGTCCCACCCAATCCACCCAAGATAAGC
>JYOD01000143.1 GCA_000955785.1 Burkholderiaceae bacterium 16 | reverse complement strand
GGAAACCCAACTGACTTTCGTAACGCGCACGAATCTCGCCTGAGTAGTTCGCGCTGACCGACCCGGCGGCACGCCCGGCGATCACTGTCCGCACCGGCCTCACGTCCTTGTGTTCGGATGCTGGACCCGGTGTACAGGCGGCCAGCAGGTGCGCCGCGATGATGATAAGAGCTGCCGCTCGATGGTTCCTGTTCAATTTCTGCGCTCCAATAAGGTCCTTCGCTCGCCTGCGAGTCATCAGCGGTCCACGCCACCGAGCCGCTCCACGGACTCGTGCTGGCATCAGCAACGGCAGGCCTGTTCGGGCTTTCGCCCTTCCCGAGAGCCTGGAATATACATCATACTGACTTTTATGTCATGATGACGTATAATTTATTGCATAGGACGCCACAACTTTGACGTGCCCGACCACATTAGACGAAGAAGGCGCGCGCGGCGGAGGCACGTGGTGCGCAAAGCCGATCGCTATACGTGGAGTGATGCGACAGACATGGGCCGAAGACGCAGGATGACTGGCGCGCGGCCATGTCGACTCATTGACCAAGAGGAGAGAACAGATCAATGACCTCGATACAGACGAGATTCGCAGCTGAAACAGAACAGTGGGAGGCTACCGGCCACCGACAGCGCGTTGCGGCAAAGCGGCGACAGCTTATGCGTTCGCTGTTGCTGAACAGCGCGCTGCGCCTGATGGTAGAGAACAGCGCCGCGTCGCCTTCCATCGACGACATCATTTCAGCAGCGCGCGTTTCGCGCGGGACGTTCTACAAGTACTTTCCGTCGTCTGACGCGATCGTGCGGGAGCTTGTTGGGAAGATTGCTGAGCAGTGGGTGCGGGCGGCCGACCCCATTGTGCGCGCCCATGACGACCCGGCCGAGCACATCGCCAGGGGAATACGGTTGGCGTCGATACTGACGGTACACCAGCCGGGAGTCGCCGGCATCCTTGGCCGGATCGGCTGGGCGGGCTACCAGGCACCCAATATGCTGGAGTTTGTCCGCAGGGACATAGAAGAGGGCGTTCGTCGCAATCGCTTCAAGCGCATGCCGATCGCCCTGGGGTTCAATATCGTCGCCGGAGCTGCAATGAGCGCGATGCAGAGCATGCTTGAAACCGAATGTCGCGATGATTTCTCGGAGCTTGCCGCTGCCGTGGCATTGCGCGCCTTAGGCGTAGAGGATGCAGCGGCCGATGCGATATCCAGGTCACCGCTGGATGCGAGCGAAGTCCTATTCGACGACTTGCTCGCCGAAGCGATCAGCGATGTGCCGTAGCGTTACCTACGCTGACAAGTTGGAGGGCTCGGTCTTGGCGGCGAGCTTCTCCTTTGCCTTTTCGAGCGGTGATTCCGGCGGAGGCACCAGCTTTGGCAAAGGCGCGGACGTCAACTGTGCGGCACTCGATGCAGGCACGCCGATAGACCGCAACACCGCCTGGACGATCCGTTCGGGATAATCCCTGGTGGTTCTGCCCTTGGCCATGCGGTGAACGGCGATCAGCCCGGCGCCGGCCACCATGTCCAATGCAACGTCGGCCGAAGCGTCGTCAAACGTGCCCCTCTTCAGGCCTTCCTTGATATCCGAGGGCAGGTGCTCGTACACGGCACTCTTCTTGCCGACCAAACTCAGGCCTGTACCGGAAAGAAATTGCGCCACGACAGGATAGGATCGTGCAAGGTGCAGGTACAAGCGAATACCCGTTGCAACACGCAACGCTGGGTCTTCAATATTGCCGACCACGCTCTCGATCATTTGCACCATGTCGTGACTGAGCGCGTCGCTGACAGCCGCCAGCAGATCGTCGTTGGTACGGAAGTAGTTGTAGAAGGAACCTTGTGAGACGCCAGCTGCCGCGATGACATCCGGGATCACGCTGGCCCCGATACCCCTTTGCGCAAAAACGATCATCGCGCTCTCAATGAGACGCTTGCGCATCCGTGCACGCCGTTCAGCGGCAACGCGAGGGCGGTGGTCTTTGGGATCTGGATCGGCAGGCATCTTCAATTAGTGGTCCTTATGTGACGAGGCGATTATATCAATACGCTGCTACAACGCCGACAACACGGCGTAGGCCATGAACGTCCCGCCTTCCTTCATACGAACAAGCGCCATGCTGTCCGCGACTCGCGTCGAGCGCGCAGCGTCGCGCGGTGCCTCCGCCACGACAATCAGGCGCTCGGCCGCGGCGAGGATGTCATGCGGCAGGCCTTCGCGAACTTCGGCGTCCCAAGCTACTTTCATGGATAACGTTTTGAAGAGAAAGGCCCCGCATGCCGCATGGCACAGCGGGAGAAGGAGGCGTTTTGACGCAGCGGCACGGGTTGCGATCCTTATAAGATACTTTGTGTCATGCTGACACACAAGTCATTTTGTAGCAGAATACCGAGTCTTGAAAGATTCCGGTGCGCTCACGCACTGCTCGCCTCATACAACGAGGCCGATAACCATACCAGGACACGTCGTGCATCAGAACCACATCCCGCCGCCAGCTCCACCACAGGATCCGCGCCGGCTGGTTGCATGCGAGCATTGCGACGCACTCCATACGTGCGTCGCACTGAAACCGGGCGAACGTGCCACCTGCCTGCGCTGCGGGGGTGGGCTCTATCGCGATAGTTCGCTTGCCTATCGCCGCCTGCTGCCGCTCGTGGTGACTGCTCTGATCCTGTTTCTGATCTCGAACGCGTACCCGATTGTCGCTATGGACCTCAAGGGCTCGCGCATGGAGACCACGCTATGGGGCTCCGTACAGGCACTCTACGCGGACGACATGACGTTGGTGGCGATGCTCGTGTTCGCCACGACGATCCTGCTTCCGCTGGCCGAGTTGCTCATGATGTGTTACCTGCTAGTGCCGATGGCGCAGCACCGCATGCCACCCGGGTTCGACCTCATCGTGCGCAGCATTCGCCAGACGCGGCCGTGGGGCATGATCGAAGTGTTCATGATCGGCGTGCTGGTCACGGTGGTGAAGTTGTCCACCATTGCGCAGGTGCTGCCTGGCGTCGCCCTCTGGTCGTTCGGTGCCCTTGTGGTCGTACTTGCCGCCATCTTGTCCTTCGATCCGCGCGAACTGTGGCATTACCTCGTTGTCCATGATGCAGATGACGTGCCACCCCGCTCACCGGGTGCCGCGTCATGACCACGCCTCAATCGCCAGACGCTACCGCCACTTCGCTCGGACTGCTGTCGTGCCACACTTGCGACCGGCTCAGTCCGATGACGCTCGACGCCGAACCGTGTCCGCGCTGCGGCGCCGTACTGCATCATCGCAAGCCGGCCAGCGTGGCGCGCGCCTGGGCCTTCCTGCTGGCCGCCTACCTCCTGTATATCCCGGCCAATCTGCTTCCGGTGATGGTGACGCAATCGATTTTCGGCACGCAGCGCGACACCATCATGTCCGGCGTGATCTATCTGTGGCTGTCCGGCTCGCACGTGCTGGCCCTCGTGGTGCTGATCGCCAGCGTTGTCGTCCCGCTGCTGAAGATGATGATCCTGACATTGCTGCTGATATCGGTGCGCCGCAGATCGACCTGGCGCATCCGAGAACAGACCCGGCTCTACGCGCTGGTCGAGGTCGTCGGCCGGTGGTCCATGCTCGACATCTTCGTCGTTGCACTACTGGCCGCGCTGGTGCAGGTCGGGGCGCTGGCCACGATCATGCCCGGGACCGGAACCCTGGCCTTTGCCTCGGTTGTCGTACTGACCATGCTCGCGTCACTGAGCTTTGATCCCCGTCTGCTGTGGGATGCGCTCGAGACGTCGCCCTCCCCCATCGAATCTCCCCATTCCGACCATGCCAGAACACGTTAATCATCCTCCGCCTCACGGTGTACCGCAGCCTGGACGCAAGCCTCGCGCGCGCTGGCTACCCTCGCTCGTCTGGCTGATCCCCATCGTTGCGGCGGTGGTCGGACTTTCGCTGCTGATCAACACGCTTGCATCGCGCGGGCCCGAGATCACCGTCACATTCCGCACCGCGGAAGGACTGACGCCGGGCAAGACCCCGGTGCGCTACAAGGATGTCGATATCGGACTGGTCAAGACGGCACGGCTGGCGGCGGACCGTTCGCATGTAATCGCGACCATCGCGCTGACCAAGGACGCCGAGAACTTCGCCGTGGCGGACACACGCTTCTGGGTGGTGCGGCCACGCTTTGCCATCAGCGGCGTGTCGGGGCTCGAGACGCTGCTATCGGGCGCATATATCGGCGTGGATGCCGGGAAGTCGGGCAAGACGACGCGCAGCTTCACCGGGCTCGAAGTCCCGCCGGTTATCACCACCGATTCCTCGGGCAGGCAGTTCGTGCTGCGTGCGCAAGACCTGGGCTCGCTCGACATCGGCTCGCCGCTCTACTATCGTCGCGTGCAGGTCGGCCATGTCGTGGCGTACCAACTCGAGCCGAACGGCCGCGACATTACGCTGCGGGTCTTCGTCAACAAGCCCTATGACAAGCTCGTCTCCGCCGATACGCGCTTCTGGCACGCCAGCGGCGTCGACCTCAAGCTCGACGCCAACGGGCTGAAGTTGTCCACGCAGTCGCTTGCCACCGTGATGCTTGGCGGCGTAGCCTTTCAGGCCCCGGAGCACTCGACCGCGCACACCGCGGCCGCCGAGAACACCGAGTTCCTGCTGGCCGCGGACCAGTCTGAAGCCATGAAGGAACCGGAGGAACTCGCCCCCGCGCTGGCAGTGCTCAATTTCGATCAGTCCGTGCGCGGCCTGTCCCCAGGTGCGCCGGTCGATTTCCGCGGTGTGACCGTTGGGCAGGTGCGCTCGATCGGTATGGAATACCAGCGTGATAAGAAGGCTTTCCGCATGCCCGTGGTGGTAGAGCTCTATCCGTCTCGCATGGGTCTGCGCGAGAAAGATGTGGCTGACGACATGCGCAAGCGCGCCATCGTGCAAAGCCTGGTACAGCGCGGCATGCGTGCGCAGTTGCGCACCGGCAACCTACTGACCGGCCAGCTCTATGTGGCACTCGATTTCTTTCCGAAAGCGTCTCTGCCGCCTGATCTGGACCTGAACGCATCGCTGCCGGAATTCCCGACCACACCCGGTACCTTCGACGAGCTGCAAGCCAAGCTTGGCGACATCGTGACCAAGATCGGCAAGGTGCCGTTCGACCAGATCGGGCAGGACGCGCGCACGGCGATGGTGTCGATGAACAAAATGCTCGTCAGCGCGGACAAGCTCGTGGCACAGGTCAATGGCGATGTGGCACCAGAAGTGCTAGCCGCGCTGCAGGATGTGCGCCGCACGCTCGCCACGGCCAATGGCGCGCTGGCGCCCGACGCATCGCTGCAACAGGATACGCGTCGGATGATGCAGGAACTCACGCAAACGGCAGTCTCGCTGCGCACGCTCACCGATTATCTCGAGCGGCATCCCGAAGCGCTCCTGCAAGGCAAAAGGGAAGAGAAATGATGAAACGTCTTACTGTGCTTTTTGCACTGGCCGCCGCGGCCACGACCATGATGAACGGCTGCGCGTCGCCCGAGGCGCGCTACTACACGCTGGCGGCCAGTCGCTCCAACGCCGCGCCGGCCGTGACAGGGCGAGCCAGCCGTCGCGGAGACCCGTTATGGATCGAGGTCACGCCGGTGCGCGTGCCCGAGCGGCTGAACCGCATTCAGCTGGTGGTGCGTGACGGCACCAGCGGGGGGGTGAAGCTGTTCGACACATCGCGCTGGACGTCCCCATTACCCGACGAGCTCCGCGACGCGCTGTCGCAGCAACTGCAATCGACTCTTGACGCGGTGGATGTCTACCGGCACGGCCTGTCGGCGACGCAGCCGGCCTTCCGGGTAACGACCGAGGTGGTAAACCTCGACGCCAATGTGGGCAAATGGGCAGCGGCGACCATCGCCTGGACCGTGCGGCGACTGCCGGACGGCAAGGTTCTGAGCGGCCGCACCGAAACAGAGGTGCCCGCGCCCGGGCAGGTGGAGGGCGTGGTGAATGCGTATCGGGAGATCCTCGCGGCAACCGCGGCCGATATAGCAGTCGGCGTGCAGTCGCTTAATCGCTAAATGTGCGCCATTAAGCCCTTTTAGAGATATGGCGCGGCGACCAACCCGGCATATCGCACCGACTAGGTGTGAGCGACATAGCCAGATTTGTGAGGGATCTCGACCCTTTCCGATTCCAGCCAGACAGGGGTGGACGCCTGCTCGCTAAGGGCCGGTCCCGTTCTTCTAGTGCATACTCCTATGATCTGAATGTTAGGCAATTGGAATGACGGACGATCGAACGACGGGGATTGAGCGGCCGGAGCTGTCGGCTGAACGGGGCGTTGCGCAATATCAGCGGCTGGCTTCGGTGCTGAGGTACCGGATCGCAAAAGGCGAGTATCCGCTCGCCACTGCCTGCCCGAGCGGCGGCCTCACGTATCCTTAGAGCGAGGCGCATACGTTTGGCCGGGTTGGCGCCAGCGTTAGGATCCTGATCACCAACAGCTTCAAGCAGGTTTGCGAAGAACGGTCCCTCGGCATGCCTCGGTTTGTGTTCGCATCGTGCGTGGTAGCTGATCATGCGTGGATGATTGCGTGCCAACAGCAATCGCACGTACTCGATCGCCCGTGTCTTGCCGATGTGCGACGGGCCGTAGATCAGCGCGCCCATGATCCTGTAGCGCAGACATCGAGCGACCAGTTCGTAGAGTTCTTCGATGGCCGGCGTGGCGATGCGATAGTTTCCGGTGACCAGGGGGTGCAGCGATGGATCGATCGGACGCGGTATTTGAAGCGACATGATGACTCCCACGCGAATGACAGGGTTAAAAGACCTGGCCGGTACCGATATTCAGTTTCTTCGGACGTGTCGGTGTTTGCGGCTCGGAGGCCTTGTCTACGGTCGGCGCCGCAGCTGCGTTCGCTGTAGGCTGCGCAGCAGATGTGCCCCGCCCCAGCGCAGTTCGCACCGTCGGCGCGGATGACAGAATTCGCTTTGCCTCCGCCAGTTCGGATGCAGCCTTCCGTGTCTTCTTTGCCTGAGCCAGCTTTCCGTGGACGTATTCCTCGATGGGATTCGCCTCGACTGGCACACGTGACCGCTTCTTGTCTTTCCTCTCCTTATCGATTTGCTGGCGCAGTTTCAGGCTGTGCCGCATCACGCCCCAGCCCCCTTGCGCCTCCAAGAGCCCCAACTCAACGCCGTCAGGTTGGAACGCACGGACACAGCGAAGATCATCGGCATTCAGATAGATAAGCAGGCTCTTGCCGATCAGATCCGTGCTGCAGGCGAGGACGCTGCTTGTGTAGCGCACGCCATACAAGTTGATGTGCGGTCGAACGCCCTGATCGAGGTACGCGCGCACTGTGCAACGCCTGGCCGATTGCATCAGGCACAGCGTGCGGCGACGATGCTCGGGCATCACAAGGCATCCAGTGTCTCCTTGGCGAGGTTCGCCTTCGCATTGTCAAGCTTCATCCACTCCCAGGTGGTGTACGCGAGTTCTGGCAGGCGCTGTGAGGGAAAGCCGTCGTGCGAACCGTAGACCAAACCAGGAATCGTAAAGTCGCGTGGTCGATGCGGTTCCAGAGCCGACTCGATGGTCTTGATGACGTCGTAGCGGCTATACTCGCGCAGCGCCAGGTGATAGCCGAGCACCGCACGCGTGCAGACGTCGATGATCGCAAGCAACCAAACGCGTTCGATCT
>JYOD01000142.1:13765-14357 GCA_000955785.1 Burkholderiaceae bacterium 16 | reverse complement strand
TCAATATCACTGGTATCCAGTTCATGGCGGATTCTCACCGCAGTCGCAATCACGCTCAGCACGTTATACGCCAGCGCCGCCACACCGAAGGCCAGCAGCGCCGCGCGCGGTTGACTCAACGAACGAATTTCACTGTTGAGCACCGACTCGAGGCGCTGAAACAGATTCTCGATGCTCCAGCGCCGCCGGTATAGGCGCGCGATTTCCTGGGCCGGGAGGTGCGAGGCCGGTACATTGGTCAGCAGGCGGATCACGGTGTCGCCGTCCTCGGTAGCACGGTCCAGACGCAATTCGATGCGCCTAAGCACAAGCGGCACATTCGATTCATCTGGGATGCTGACCGCTTGCTCGTACACGATGCCGGTCTCGACTCTCCCCATTTCGACTGCCTGGTCCAGTTCACTGGGGCTCGGATTGCGCCCGTGCTCACGCACGATAAAGGCACTGTCGCGACGCTGCCAGCCGGTAAGAATCGCCCGGCTGCTGAAATTCCGATCAGCGATCCACAACTCGCCAGGCTGGGCTGATTCGAGTAACGTTTCCATGATGGCGCGCTCCTGAGCATGTGCATCTTCGCATGGCACCAGATCGA
>JYOD01000142.1:0-13610 GCA_000955785.1 Burkholderiaceae bacterium 16 | reverse complement strand
GCAGCGCCGGACTGGCCTTGGCTGCCGCATGCACCGACGGGCGCAGCCCCACGGCGACCAGCGACATGATTTCCACCGTCGTCGAGAACAATAACTCCCGCGTGTACTGCGTTTCACGCTCTTGCTCGAACAACTCGTCGATCCAGGCCGGATCAAGGGCGCGTTGCAACCCCAGGCGCGCCATCACGCTGATCGGGCTGTGTTCGATAAAGCGTTCCACCACTGCGTCCAGTACCACGCCACTGACTCCATTTTCGGTTCGAGAACACGGAGGGTGCCCTAATTTTCGTCACCTGGAAAGAGGGGTGCACCTTAGTGCTTCGCCATGAGGGAGCGCGATAGCTATACTCACCTAAAGAACTTGCGGACGATGAAGATAGTAGCAAGGCCCCCTGTGGCGCCACTAAGGCGGCAATGGCGTTCTCCAGTTCGAGAAAACAGGCGTCACCGAACCCGCAGGCCCAAAGACAGTAAATCAGAGCGCTCATCCGCAACAGAGGCGAGCCAATCCATGACTGCAAAAGAAAGTTTTCAGTCCCTTCGGTCGCACATCCTCTCCCTTGAAGAGGAATTCACTAAGTGCCGTATCGTTGCCGTGGCCATCGCCAACGAGAACAATTGCTTCGCTCTGCGTCGCGTTGTCCTTGACAAGCATGGCACCATTTGGCTCGTCGGTTCACCTACTTCGAGCAGTCACACCATCTCTGCTGCATGGAGTCATACCACCTACCAATTTTGCGTCCAACCATCCACGGATGAAGTCCAGAAGGTCCAGTTTCTTGATCAGTCTGGCGCTCTCAAAAGTATCCTATAGGCGTAAGGATTCGCGGGTTACGGTCTGGCCCCTGGCTGTATAAGGATGTGGTATCCGGTCCCGAAACGAGAAAGGCTAGGGAGCCGGGTCGGGCGGGATTTCCGTTAGCATCCCGACTACACGACGTGCCCAAGCAACGCCTCCCGGATGGCTCGTAGTGCCGCTAAAATGTCTTTCACTCCAAGGCCTAACGTAGTGCCAACGCAGAGCGTCGGAGCGCGAGACCGCGCAAAGCGGGGGCTGAGATTGGCCCTCCCTCAAGAGGATAATGGGCCACCTACAATGTGCTCATGCCACTCGACCCATAGCGATCTCCGTCCGTCAACAGCGAATCGGCCCGCGGGGCTTGAGCCCGCCGGTCCGCCGGCGCGTATTCGTTCCATGCACATGACGCACGGGTAACTTCACAATGTCATCCAGGTAGTCATGGCCTGGACGCACGAACATCTGCTCTTGAGCGAAGACTGATCTCAGCCCCCCGCTTTGGCGCGCGCTCCTTCTGTGAATTCGGGCCAGGCGACCTGGCGCGGGCTGCGGTGGTCGTGGCCGAGCAGGAGAAAGCCGCCGTACAGGCCGACTTCGACGCCGCCCAACAGGCGCGCGCGGCGCTACATGGGGAACTGGACGCCGCGCGCCAGGCCCACGCGGCCGCACAGGCGCGTCAGGAGGAGGGCCGGCGCCAGATCGAGACGCTCGAGCTGCAACTGCACGAGCTGCGTACCCAATTCTCGACGGAGCTGGAGCGTACCCGCGAGCAGGTGGCCGTCGCGCAGAAGCGGGCCAGTGCCACTTCGTGCCGCGCAAGAGTGACCAGGAGCACACGCTATGCCAGAAGCGTGAAGCAGGCAGTCGCGGATTTGCACACCGAACGGGCGACCGCGTGAGCACTCAGTCAGCGGTTGGGCGAAACGTAGTGGCTGCAGGCGGATAGGCGGGCCGTGCAGGGTTGGCTATTACGCGGTAAGCCCTTTAGCTTGCAGCCAGGCCAGCCAGGCTTGATCCTCGATCTCATACGAGCCACGGGACTCCTTCCACACGATCTCCCTTTCGCGTAGCGCATCAATCGCGTTCTGCACCGTGCCGGCGCTGACCGACACGTCGCTGGCCACCAGTGCTTTGTAAGCCGTCATTGCATTCTCGCCAAACGGCGAAAATTGCCCAGTTTTGGCACTCATCACCCGCACTACGGCTTGCTGCAAAGGCGTTAGGGAATCGTAGTCGCTTTCGACGTCCTGCCAAACCCGATCCTGGACTAGGTGTGCATCATCCCGGAGCCGCTCGCTGAGGTTCTGGGAGTTCTGCGCGAGCGCTATCTCGCCGATCAGGCTGCGGAGCAATTCGGGACGATGCCCGAGCATTTTGAAGGCCTCGTAGACCGGCGCTGGGTCCAACTGATTGTCGGCGGCGAGCGCACGGTTCACACTCGTCGTGTATTCGTCGGTGAACTCGCGATCCAGCAGGGGGAAGGGCGTCACGCGTGAGCCGTAGAACGGCATCCTCGCGTTCATCACAAGGTGAGCGAATTTGTCGCGGCTGGAGCCCGTGAACGCGAGCATCAGATTCGGAGCCGCCCCGGACAGGTTCATAGCATCGCGAGCGGCCTTCAGGCCAAACATGGCCTCCAGCCCCGGCGCTGTGGTGAGAGCGTGCTGCGCCTCATCCACGATCAGCAGGACCGGCTTCTTGGCTGTCTCGTGCAGCGCCTCGAGCGCCTGCGTCAACGTGACCCCCGATGGTAGGCCGGTGACAGACAGGTCCAAACCGAGCGTCCCCAAGACGGTAACCTTTGTCAGCCCGATCGCTTTTGCCGCCTTCGTAACAACGCCGTCGTAATCGGCGATGCGATGCTTGATCGCGTCGGCTATCAGCTCGGCGGGGTCATGGGCTTTGTGCGACCACAGGTCGACGTAGACGGTCGTCCAGCCACGGTGTTCGGCGGCGGGGATGAGATCTTCCCGCAGGAACGTAGACTTGCCCACGCGCCGTTGCGCGGCAAGAAATAGGCCGGAGCGCGCGTCCAGCAGGCCCTCACCGGACAGGGCAGAGCAAAAGCTCGCCGCTAGCGCCGGGCGGCGGAATGTGTATCTTGCAGAGGAGGCGGAGGCTCTCATAAGTGCTCCATGATGCAATTATCGCCATTTATTTCAGCACGATAAATTATTGCTGGAAAATAAATAACAATAAATCACGTATGAGGCGCTTTCTGAGCTGCGCTTGAACGTCAGCAGCAATGATGGGGGCGCTTCAAAAAACGGCGGGCAAGCCTCCGGTAGAATGTGCCAGTGTCGAATTCAGCACGTGTGGGCAACGTTCATGAACCCCGAAGTTGCAAAGGTATTGAAGCGTCTGCACTACTCGCTGGACGTGATGCTGACCTGCGTGCGCTGGTATGTCGCCTATCCGCTGGGCCTGCGCCATCTGGCGCAGATGATGGCAGAGCGTGGCGTCTCAGTCGATCACTCGACCGTGCACCGCCGGGCCCTCAAGCTGCTGTCGGCACTGCACAAGGTATTTCGTCATCGCAAGCACCTGGTGGGCAAGAGCTGGCGCATGGACGAGACCTATATCCTGTTACGCGGCCAATGGAAATATCTGCATCGGGCAGTCGATAAGGCGGGCAATACCGTCGACTTCCTGCTGCGCGCCCAGCGCGACAAGACCGCGGCACGGCGCTTTTTCGAGAAGGCCGTCGACCATAACGGCGAACCCGATCTGTAACCATCGACGGCAGCCCGGCCAACCTGGCGGCGCTGCACGACCTCAACGCGGAACGGGAAACGCCCATCGGCATTCGCCAGGTCAAGTACCTGAACAACGTCGTCGAGCAGGACCATCGGGCGATCAAGCGCATCACCCGACCGATGCTCGGGTTTAAAGCCTTTCGCTGCGCGAGCATTCTCCTGGGTGGCATCGAGTTGATGCATATGATCGCCAAGGGGCAAATGCAGCGTCCCGGCAGGGCCGCTGCATCCGCTGCACAGCAATTCTATTCCCTCGCAACATAAGCCAGCATCACTGCCGGCTTCTTGCCGGCTGGTCTTTCTTACTGCGACATAACCGTTGAAGTCGTACACATAGACGAAGCCTTCGTGTTCGCGGAGACGAAACGCGGCCAGCGTCAGCTCGTTTGCCACCGTGGAGAATTGCAGGACGCCTTCGTGGGCTTCGCCGTAGTGCGTGCCACGAATGGTGAACTGGTGCAGACGTTCGTCCGTCCACACCATGACGACCTGGATGACATTGTGCAATTGCGCGAGCGTCAGGTGCTCAGGAACTAGGACGCGTCGCCAAACCGGCGGGCTCAAGCCCCGCAGGCTGATTCGCAACTGGAGGACGGAGATCGCCGGTTGAAGCTCGATGGACATGAGCAAATTGTAGGTGGCTCATTATCCTCTTGAGGTAGGGTTGATCTCAGCCCCCGCTTTGGCGCGGTCTCGTGGCATCACGCACCTCATGCAGCAACTCGAAAAGCTCGGCGTTGAGCCGGCTGGAGACGCGGCGCGGCACCACAGCGGCAGGCGCAGCGCCATGCCGCGCGATGCTTCCGACGTGTGCTTGAGCGGATGCCATGGATGCCAAATCGCCTCCCTGTCGGCTGACCCGTCTACTTGCCAAGAATGGTCAGGCACGCCACCGCCTCTTCCACGCCGTGCAGGCCACCACCGTTCTCAGCTACGGCGATACGCGCTTTTTCAACCTGGCGTGGCCCCGCCTCTCCCCGCAACTGCGATACCAGTTCGTAGATTTGCCCAAGGCCCGTGGCACCAATCGGATGCCCCTTGGATTCGAGGCCGCCGGAGGTGTTGACAGGTATGCGACCGCCAATGCTTGTATCGCCTCGCTCCGCGGCCCAACCGCCCTGGCCTGGCTCGCAGAGGCCGAGGGCCTCCACCTGGATCACTTCACCGATCGCGCTGGCGTCGTGTACCTCGGCAACTGACACGTCGCGCGGACCGATCCCGGCGATCCGGTATGCCTCGGCCGATCCCTTGCGCACCAGATGGTCGGCAAGCGCAGCCGACGCGCGATCGCTGCCAGTCACCACAACCGACGCCAGCACCCGGATAGCGCGGCTGCGACCGCCGTTGAGCCTGGCAAGCCCCGCCTCGCTGCAGACGATGGCGGCGGCGGCTCCATCACTGATGGGCGAACACATCGGGAGCGTCAGCGGAAAGGTGATGGGGGGCGCAGCCAGGATTTCCTCAATGGTGTAGGCCTCCCGGTATTGTGACAGGGGATTGTGAACGGAATGCCAATGGTTCTTGGCGGATACCGCAGCAAACTGGCGTTGTGTCGTGCCAAATTCCCGCATGTGCATCCTGCCCATGGCCGCGTAGATGTCCATGAACACGCTGTAGGGCTTGGGCGACGTCGAGCCAGCCGGCACTTCGACACCGTCGCCCATGGCAAGCAGCCGCGCGGTGCCCGCTTCCTTGTCGTGCACGTCCCAGGCGCCATCGAAGACACTCAGTGTGCGTGCCTTGTCGGAAGAGAACATCTTCTCCGCCCCAACGGCCAGCACGATATCCGCGGCGCCCGCCTTGACATACTGGACAGCCAGGTGCAGCGCTGAGCTGGCGCTGGCGCACGCATTCTCGACGTTGATGACGGGAATGCCCTGGATGCCCATGCTGCGCAGTGCGATCTGGCCGCGGATCATGTCCTGACCCTCCATATGTCCCTGCGTGCAGTTGGCAAAGAACGCGCCTTGCAAGGCGCGGGCCTCGCAGCCTGCATCCTTCAGGGCCGACGTCACGGCTTCGCGCGTCAGGTCCTTGATGCTCTTATCGATCTGCTTGCCGAATGGCGTCATGCCGACGCCGGCAATCAATACGGTCTTGCTCATTGCCTTATCCCTATGTTGGGGCGCCGTGCGGCCATCCCGCACCGGCGCCTCGCCATTGCCATTTCAGAGCTGCGTCACGTTCCACGCCAGGTAGCCTTGCTCTGCCTGCGCGGCGATCAGTTCCCGCGCGCCGAAAGCCGCAGCCGGCGAGACAAAGCCCGTGGTCTTCAACTTGCCAGCGAGCAGGCGCCGGGCAGCCTCGGCATTGAAAACGCCGGTCTGTGCGTACGGTGAATTGCCGCGCAGCACGACAGACACCGATGCCGTGTTGCCTCGCCCGTAGCACGACAGCACACAGCGATTGACATCCGGGTCCTCGCGCGGGGGCTCCACCGTGGTCATGCCCTTGCCCCAGTCATTGGTGATCTTCTCCCGCGCTTCGTGCGGAAGCTGGCGGCATTCGGCTTCGAACTTCTGCAGCATGCCGAACACTGCCTGGAACGCGTCCTGGTTCTTGAAGGACACCAGCGTGCGCACATGACGCACGCGCTCGTCGGCTTCGTACCAGATCGGCTCGCCACCGCCGCTCCATGGCAGGGCCATCAATGAGGCGTGCTCGCCAGGCACGTTGACCGTGTAGGCCGTGGCATAAGGCCATTCGACCAAGGTACGGTTCTGGATGCGGTACTGCGGATTCGTGCACATGCGCAGGAACGACATGGTAGATGCCACGCTGACCTGCGAATCGGCCAGATATACAGTCTCCAGCGTATCAATGCCAGGCGTTTCCAGCGCGAGCTCCGCGGCGAGTACACCCTCGGCCCACATGTAGGAGTTCGCGGGGCACAGGAGCAGGTCGCGCTGGCGGAACCTCTCGCCGAACTCCCGCTTCAGCATGAGCATCCAGTCCTGCTCTCCGGTCGTGTCGAGATAGTGCGCACCGGCCTCCAGCGCCGCCTGGACCACCGGCAGACCCAATTGCATGAAGGGTCCCACGACATTGATGACGACTTTGCGCCCGGTGAACAACGACAGCAGGTCAGCGTGCTCGTGCCGCACCCCTACGCAACGATAGTCGTGTCCTTCCAGCTCCGGAACGAGCGCCATCTGCGCCTCCACGCGCGACTGGTCGCGCCCGGCTGCAATGAAGGGAATGCCTGCCGTGGCCAGTTTCCAGGCAATCAGCTTGCCGGTGTAGCCGCTCGCACCATAGACGACGACGTCATATTGATCGGTACTCATTTTTTGTCTCCTGATAATCATGGCGGGCATGACTTGCCCTGTCAGTTGTGTGGCTTATGCCGGTACTTCCTGGAAGAGGTTGTCGCGCCGGGTCTGGAAGGCTTCCAGCAGGAAGCGATCCTGTGGCTTCTCCGAGGCGGTCTTTGGTATCTCCGCGATGACCTGGAGGTAGGAGGGGACCATGCCCGCACTCAACCGCTTCCGGCACATGGCGAACAGTGCCTGCGGGTCAATCGGCCTGCCGGTTGCCGGCACAATGGCCGCCACCACGTCTTTTTCGCCGGGCGCGCCGGATGCCGCCGGCACCCCGTAGACATAGACGTCGGCCACGTCTTCGCATTCGGAGATGACTTTCTCGATCTCGCCGGGCTGGATGAAATCCCCGTTGTGCCGGATGCCCCCGCCGATGCGGTAGTCGAAATAGAGCCAGCCCTGCTCGTCGCGGTGCCCGATATCGCCCATGCGCAGCCAGCCGTCCCGGATCTTCTTCGCGGACGCGTCCGGGTTGTGCAGGTAGACCACGTCCGCCGGTGTGCCGTTGGCAAGCTGGAAGATCAGTTCGCCGGGCTGGTGCGCCGGTACATCGCGGTCTTGCTCGTCAACCACCCGGACATTAAGGAACGGCGGCGGCTTGCCGATGCTGCCAACCGGCCCATCGCCCAGGTTGACAGAGAGCCCGCCCTCCACCGCGCCGTAGAATTCGACGATGCGCACGTCGAACCGTCGCGCGAATGCTTTCCAGATGGCACCCGGCATGCCCGCGCTGATGACGAAACGAACCGGGTTGTCCGCATCGTTGGCCCTGGGCGGCTCGCTGTAGACGGCAGTGGTCATCCCGCCAAGCAGCGTGAACGTCGTGCAGCCATGCTTGCGGGCGATATCCCACAGGCGCGACTTGGTGAAGCGACGGCTGAAGACCGCCCGCATGCCGAGCTTGAGCGTGGCGGCGAGCGTCACGATCTGCGCATTGCCGTGCGTCAGCGAGAGGCCGGTATAGGGCCGGTCATCCCGGACGTAGCCGAACAGCGGCGCCCACCCTGCGGCAGCGCCGTAGCGCGCGTGCCGCATGACCACGCCCTTGGGATCGCCGGTGGTACCCGAGGTGTACATGATCTGCATCGGGGCCAGCGGATCCAGGCTGCGGACGGTCTGGACCGTGACCGCCGCGCTCAGGATATCGGCCATCCGCGGGTAGTCGGCCGGGCGCGGCAGTGCCTTTGCCGGTTCAGACTCCAGCAGCCATACCCATTGCAGGTCCGGGACCTCCTGCCTGACCGCTTCCAGCGCCTGCAGCGCATAGTCGGCACAGATGACACCCTTGCAGCCCGAATGGCGCAGCATGTACGCAAGCTTGTCGCCGCGGGTACGGGGATCGATCGGCACGAAGACCGTGCCGCTGATTGATGCGCCGACCATGGCATCGACGAACTCAGGGTGGTTCTGCATCAGCAGCGCAAAGCGATCGCCTGGCGCCATGCCGGCCAGCTCAAGGGCGGCCGCGATGCGGCAGCCGTTGTGCCATAGCTGGCGATAGGTGCGAACCTCGACCGGGCCACCTTCGTGGTCGAAGGTCAGAACATCGCGGTCCGGCTCCGATTCCACACGATTGGCAATCAGGTTGGCCAGGATCAGTTCGTCGCGTGTGGCCGCAGTGCCGGCTGCCACGCCAGCCTCGATCGTGCCCATCACACACGCTCCTCGTCGACCAGGTAGGCCCCGCCCTTGATGGCCAGGACCTCGTTGCAGCCATCCTCGATCAGCGACGCCCGCGCATCGCGCAGGATCTTTTCGATGGGGTACTCGCGCGTCAACCCGTTGCCGCCGAAGATCTGCAGCGCGTCGCTAGCCACTTCGAACGCATGTTGCGTCGAGGTGACTTTGGCCATCATCCCGGCATGCAGCGCGGGCGGATCGTTGGTCAGGGTGTAGTGCACGACACGCTGGGCGAGGGCCCGGGAGCATTCCACCTTGCGCGCCAAATGAAACAGGCGATGGGCCACCGACTGGTGGCGGATGATCGGCACGCCACCCTGCTTGCGCTCATGGGCGTAGTCGAGTGCCAGCTCATACGCGGACCTGGCCGTGCCAGTGAACACGGTGGCCATGATCGAATTGGCGAAGGTATGGATGGCGTAGACCGCCGTCAGGTAGTCATCGGGGCTGGCGAGCAGGTAGTCCTTTGACAGGCGCACGTTGTCGAAGTAGATCTCGCCCTGGTTGAGCGCGCGCTGGCCCATCTTGTCGAGCGGCTTTCCGCGCGAGACGCCGGGTGCGTCCATCGGTACATAGACCACGCAGCCGCGCCGGGGGTCGGGGCCATTGCCGGAATCGGCGGCGCAGTAGAGGATGCAGACCTCGGCAATGGTGCCGTTGGAGACCCAGGCGGACTTCTGCCCGTTGATCACGACCGTATCGCCGTCCAGGGTTGCCACGCAGTTGGGCCGTCCGTAGTTGCCCTGGGGATGGAAGATCATGCGGTTTGCATCCAGCGAGTCCGAGCCGTGGTCCGGTTCGGTGATGCCCCAGCAGCCAAGCATCGTGTCCGGGAAACGCTCCATCAGGAAGCGGTTGCCGAACGCGGCCGCCATGAAGGCTGGCAGCAGGCCGGCGCCGATCGAGATGGCCAGGCCGGCGTCGCCCCAGCCCAGTTCCTCGAACAGTACACACAGGACCTGGGCACGCTCGGCCGGCTCGAGTTCGAAGATGGATTCGATGGTGAACCCCAGATCGAGGTATTGCTTGCGCGCCTTCCAGAACGGCGAGTCAGGCGCGATCGCGGCGTCGGGCGTCATCTTGTCAAGCCGGATGCCAGTCGGCCGAAGCACGTCTTCGGCAAAGCGGTGCACGGTCTCCTGGACCATGGCCGCCGTCTCCGACAGCGCCGGCTGCGCGCCAAGGGGACCAAGCTTTGGTTTTGGGGATGCCGGCATGGCTGCCGGTTCGACGTCGGGGGTTGCCGTGGCTTTCATGGTCTGTCTCCTTGGAGGTTGATGCCCGGTCGGTACGTCTGATGGTGCGTCCGATCTCTGTGCCTGAAGCTTAGGGCGCCATCACATCGGCCTCCATCACGCCGATCCGTGAATCGGCGGCTCACACCGTGTCACGGAAATCCGTGATCGCCCCTGCCATGCCTGACATGGCACTGGCGGCGATCGCTGGGAAGCTGTACGCTGGCGGCCATGTGATCGCCCCGTACCTCGTTCCGCCAACGTCGAACCGTGCCCATGCTCCCTGGCAACGATCCTTTCTCCGGCCCTCCGCTCAATCCGCTCAAGCTGGCCCCGCCCGGTGAGATCGGGCCAGGCGTCGAGCGAAGTGCCATTGCTGCCACTTGGGCAGACAGTCGGGCAGCCGTGACGCTGGTTTGCGCGCCGGCCGGTTTCGGCAAGACCACCGCGATGCGGCAGCTCCTGGTTGCCGCACGACAGCACGGCGTGCCGGCGGCCTGGCTGAACATTGACAGCGCCGACAACGACCTGGGCCGCATCACGCCTTATCTCTGGGCAGTTCTGCACCCGGTGCTGCCTTCGCTGGGGGAGGCGCCGTCAACCGGCCCCTGGATCGACGCCTCGCGAGGGTTGGCGGGAGGGTCCGCCCGGCAGTTGCTCGACGTGCTGTCGCGGGTGGAGGCGCCCTTCGTGCTGTTCGTGGATGAATTCGAGCTGGTCAAGGACAGCAACGTGCTGTCCCTCTTCAGCGAACTGGCGTTCAGCCTGGCCCCAGGGCAGCGCCTCGTACTCGGCTCGCGCCACAAGCCTGGTCTGCCGCTTGGCCGCCTGCGCGTGCAGCAGCGCCTGCTCGAAATCGACGCGGCGATGTTGCGCTTCAGCACCGGCGAAGTCCGCGACTACATCACGGGCTGCCGTGGCATCGGCATGGCAGATGCCGATCTCGGTGAGCTCCAGGCCCGCACAGAGGGCTGGCCTGCGGCACTGCAGCTCGCGGCCTCGGCGCTGGCCGGTCGCGCGGACTCGCGGGCGTGGCTGCAGCAGCTTTCCGGCGCATCCGGCAACCTCGCCGAATATTTGGCCGAAGACGTGCTGTCCAGGCTCTCCGAGCCACATCGCCGCTTCCTGCTGCGTTCGTCCATCTTCGAAGCGTTTTGCCCCCAGCTCTGCGACGCGGCGTTTGAGTGCACCGACAGCGCGGACTGGATCGCCCAGAGCGTCAGGGACAATCTCTTCCTGCTGCCGATCGAGGCAGAAGGCGACTGGTATCGATATCACCCCCTGTTCCGGCAGTTCCTGCGCGCCCAACTGTCGCGCACGGCGGCGCCCGAACTGGCCGGGCTGCATGTGCGCGCGGCGCACTGGCTGGCTTCGACCGCGCGCTACGCCCAGGCGATCGCCCATGCTTCGGCTGCCGGCGATACCGCCCTGACCGCCGATCTGCTCGAACGATGCGGCATGGACTACGTGCGTGGCGGCCAGATGACCCTGGTAGTCCAGTGGGTCGATACGCTGCCGCAAGCCGAACTCGAGCAGCGCCCAGCCGTGCTGGCGGCGGCTGCGTACGCCATGGTCTTCCTCCACCGGTATGCAGGGGCAGAGCGCTTGCTAGGCGCGCTGGAGAAGCACGCCGGCGCTAGCCATGAGGAAGACATTACCGTCTTGCGGGTCATGCTGTCGGCCTGGCTCGACCGAATGGACGATGCCGTCCAGGCGGCTCGCGCGGCCCTGGTTGGCGCGGAGCCGGCATCCCCCTTTGTCAGCGGCCTGCTCCACAACGCGATCGCGTACGGCGATATGTTGCAGGGCCGGTTTGTCCCGGCCCGGCATGCCCTGCTGCAGGCAAAGCGCGAGCTCGAATCCGTCAACGCGATCTACGGACTGACCTATAGTGCCTGCATCGAAGGCATGATCGACATGCTGCAGGGTAATGTCCGCGACGGTCTCGCCCGCTTCAGCGCCATGCTGAACCGTATCATTGCCGCCGGGCAACGCTACACGAGTTCGGCCCCGGTCGCGTGCACGCTGCTGGCCGAAGCGCTCTACGAGCTTGGTGACTGCGCGGCCGCGGACGCCCTGCTGAGCGAATACCTGCCCCTTATTCGCGACACCTGCCTGCCGGACCACCTGATCGTGGCCCATCGGCTTGCTGCCCGCATCGCGTGGCTGGGCGGCGACGCCGGCAAGGCCCTGGACCAGCTCAACACGCTGCAGGCACTCGGCGATGCACGCGGCATTGCCCGCCTGAGCATGGCGGCCGCTATCGACAGGAGCCGCCTTGCCTTGCTGGCGGGTGATATCTCCAGCGCGCGGCATGCATTGGCCCTAGCCGCGTCATTGGCGCCGCCCTCCGGCACGCTGATGCGCTACTCGGACGACCTTGATGATCTCGAGATCGCCGGCTTTCGCATTGCGCTGGTTGCCACCGACGCGGCGGCGGATGTGGAGTGCATGGAGGCAGCACTACGCCATGCCGAGAGCACCGGCCGTGCGCGGCGTGGCGTGCGCCTCGCCTGGCTGCTGGCGCAAGCACACCATGTCGCAGGCCGGCCTGAGCAAGCGCAGATGTGGCTCGAACGCGCCCTTGCGCAGGGTCAGGCTTGGCAAGTACACCGGATTTTTGCCGACGAACCGTGGCATCTTGTACCGATATTGGCATCGCTGACGTCACTGCCGCACGTCTTCGACCCGCGGTATCTCGAGCGATTGGTGCAGGCAGCACAGGTTTCATCGCAGTCCGGAACGCATAGGCGCAGCGAACAGGAAGGCTTGCTCAGCCCCCGTGAGCTCCAGATCATCCGGCGTGTTGCCGACGGGCACTCCAACAAGGCCCTGGCGCGCTTGCTGTTTGTGTCAGAAAACACGATCGAGACCCATCTTCGCCGCATCAACGGCAAGCTGGGCACCGGCAACCGGATGCAAGCGGTGGCACGCGCGCGGGAATTGGGCCTCTTGTGAATGCCTTTGCCGGCTAATGCCATCCAAATCCTGGAAAGTGCAAACAATGTCGTGAGCGTCGTGTATCGCCTGTGCATGAATGACCGCTCGCAGCCCCTTCTCGGCCGATTCGGCGGGCCGTTGACGGCGGCGTAAACGGCCGAAACTGGGATCGGCCGTATAGTCCGGACGGCAGTAGCCGACCCGGAGCGCCCTCTCGCCACCTCGATCGCCTTTCAGCGGACATTCGGCGTACCGAGGCCGGTTGCCGCCACGAACGCCCACTCGCCTCCAGGGGATACCTCACCAACATCAACATCCACTTTAGAACCCAACTCAACAAGCCGGACCTGAGCGCTTAACGGGGCAGCCATTCAATGCTTGCAGACTTGCCCATGAGGAAATCGGCGTTTGCGTCGGCAACTCGTCGGAGATAGTCCCATAGTGCCTTGATTCGGGCGAGCTCTCTTCGTTCCTGCGGTGCGACGAGCCAAAAGGTTCTTGTGATGTCAATTTCGGCGGGAAGGATGGGCACGAGACCTTCGGTAACGGCCCCTAGGAAACACGGCAAGACGGCCATGCCGAGCCCGGAGCGGACGGCCTGGAGTTGAGCGATAACGCTAGTGCTACGCATGAACGGCTTTGCCGCGGGCAGCCACTTGTGCAGACTGAACTGCTGTTCTGCAAAGACCAGATCGTCCACGTAGTCGATCCATCGGTGACCGGGAAGGTCTGCCAGACCACCGATCGGCGGGTGGCGGCGTAAATAGTCCTGAGTGGCATACGGGAGCAGGCGGTACTGAGCAAGCTTGCTGGTGACAAAGGTGTCAGTGGTAGGCCGATCGACGGTAACGGAAGCATCGGCTTCGCGCTTGGACAAATT
>JYOD01000141.1 GCA_000955785.1 Burkholderiaceae bacterium 16 | reverse complement strand
CTAGACCGAAGTTCCATGGTGAAGCCGCGGCTGCGGCGTCGCGAAGCCCTTTTCCTGATTGAGGAATCGGCTCATTGGGGGCGTTCGATACCCGCATTTTGTAGTCACTAAAAGTTCTTGACATTGGCGAGTTTTATCCTATTCTGCTGGCTATGCCAGCACGAACCGGAACCGCTCACGTCGTTACGACGACCCGCAAGTACAAGGACCAGGTCTATCGCACCCACCTGTTGCGGCGCAGTTACCGCGAGGACGGCGTGGTCAAGAACGAGACGCTGGGCAACCTGTCCCACTTGCCCGAGGCACTGATCGAGATCATCCGCCGCTCACTCAAGGGCGAGACCTTCGTGCCGCTGGGCGAGGCGTTCGAGGTGACACGCTCGCGCGCTCACGGCCACGTGCAGGCGGTGGCCACGGCCATGCAGCGTCTGGGCTTTGCCTCGCTGATCGCCTCCAAGCCCTCGCGCGAGCGCGACCTGGTGCTGGCGATGGTGGCCGCGCGCATCGCGGCGCCGCACACGAAGCTGGCCACCACGCGCTGGTGGCACACCAGCACCCTGGCGGAGGACTTCGGCGTGACCGAGGCCAACGAGAACGACCTGTACGCGGCAATGGACTGGCTGCTCGCGCGCCAGGGCACAATCCAGAAGAAGCTCGCCGCGCGCCACTTGAGCGCCGGTGGCCTGGTGCTGTATGACCTGAGCTCCAGCTACTTCGAGGGCAGCACCTGCCCGCTGGCCAAGCTTGGCTACAGCCGCGATGGCAAGAAGGGGCTGCTACAGGTCAACTACGGCTTGCTCACCGATGCGCGCGGCTGCCCAGTGGCGGTGTCGGTGCATGAGGGCAACGTGGCCGACAGCCAGACCTTCATGCCCGAGGTGCGGCGCCTGCAAGAGGAATTTGGTCTCTCCCGATTGGTCATGGTGGGCGATCGCGGCATGATCTCCAGCAAGGCCATCGACCAGATGCGTGAGGGCGGTGACCTGGGCTGGATCACCGCGCTCAAGAGCGCCTCGATCCGCCCGCTGCTCGAGCAAGGGCAACTGCAGCTTGGCCTGTTCGACGAGCGCAATCTGCTGGAGCTGAGTTCACCGGACTATCCGGGCGAGCGACTGGTGGCGTGCCGCAATCCGGAACTGGCCAGGCTACGTGCCCACAAGCGAGAAGAGTTGTTGGCGGCCACCGAGGCGTGCCTGCAGCCGATCGTTGCCCGCGTGCAGGCGGGCAAGCTTGCCGGGCGCGATCAGATCGGCCTGCGTGTGGGCAAGGTGATCGACAAGTACAAGGTGGCCAAGCACTTTGCGCTGAGCATCGACGACGCGGCCTTCACGTTCAGCCGCAACAGCGAGGGCATCGCCCGCGAGGCGGCGCTCGACGGCCTCTACATCATCCGCACTTCGGTGAGTGCGGCGCAGATGGACTCGGCCGAGTGCGTGCGCAACTACAAGGCGCTGGCCAACGTGGAGCGCGCGTTCCGTTCGCTAAAAACGGTGGACCTGAAGGTGCGGCCAATCCATCACCGCACGGCCGATCGGGTGCGTGCGCATATCCTGCTGTGCATGCTGGCCTACTATGTCGAATGGCACATGCGCGAGGCTTGGCGCGAACTGATGTTCGCCGACCCGGATCAGGCCGCCAAGGCCACGCGTGATCCGGTGGCGCCTGCCGTGCGCTCTGCGGCAGCGCTGGCCAAGGCGGCGCGCCACACACTTGACGACGGCACGCCCGTGCACAGCTTCTCGAGCTTGATGGCCGAACTCGCCGCGATCGTGCGTAACACCTGCCGTACACCCAGCGCTGGCGCTGAAGTGCCGACGTTCGAACTCGTCACCACGGCAAACGCGAAACAGAAGCAGGCTCTGGATTTGCTTCAGCAAATCCGCGTGTAGACAGAAACTGGAACCCGGGAATCACGACAAGTGCCTGTCGCAAAAGGGGAAACTCGCCCAGGCGGCTGGTGAACTTCGG
>JYOD01000140.1 GCA_000955785.1 Burkholderiaceae bacterium 16 | reverse complement strand
TTCGTGCATCGCGCCGTGATGCTGGATTACCCCGACCTGTCCGGACACCAGGTGTATGTCTGCGGCGCGCCGGTCATGGTGGAGTCCGCCCGCAAGGACTTCACGGCGCAGTGCAGCTTGCCGGAGAGCGAGTTCTTCGCGGACTCCTTCCTGACGCAAGCGGAGCTGAGCAACGCGGCAACGTAAGTTGCCACGATCGATTCCATAGTCAGAATTCTTCGTCGACTTAATATCTTAAATCAATAATGAAATTATTGCGCTATGGGCCTGCAGGCCAGGAAAGACCAGGGATCCTTGATTCAAACGGTCTGATTCGCTCTCTCTGGCCAGCGATCGGCGATATAACTCCGGAAATTCTGCACCCGGAAGGTTTGCAGATCCTCGCGGCCATCAATCCAGAGAAGCTTCCGCTAGTTTCCGGAAAGCCGAGAATCGGCGCGCCGGTAGCTGGCGTCCGGCAGTTGGTGGCGGTGGGTCTGAACTACCGCAAGCACGCGGAAGAAGCCGGAATGAAGATCCCAGACGAACCAATGGTATTCACCAAGGCAATCACGTCACTATCCGGTCCAGACGACGACATCGTGCTACCAATGGATTCGGTGAGCACCGATTGGGAAGTCGAACTGGGTGTTGTTATCGGACAAGCTGCGTATCAGGTTTCGGAGGTCGACGCCCTCAGCTACGTTGCTGGATACTGCACGGCGAACGATGTTTCGGAGCGAGCTTGGCAACTAGAGCGAGGTGGGCAGTTTGTCATCGGCAAGAGTGCGCCTGGCTTTGCGCCCATTGGCCCTTGGCTGGTGACGAAAGACGAGGTGCCGGACCCGCAAGACCTGGAGCTGACGTTGCAGGTCAATGGTCGGCAGAGACAAAGAAGCAGTACGAACGACATGATCTTCGGCGTAGCCAGAGCGCTTAGCTACATCACGGGATTTCTCAAGCTTCTTCCTGGGGATGTGGTTCTTACGGGCACCCCATCCGGAGTCGGATTGGGCATGACTCCGAGGACGTACCTCAAGCCCGGCGATGTTGTCACGACCGAAGTGATCGGGCTGGGTCGGCAGCAGCAAAAGGTAAGGCTTGAGGGGTAGCGTAGTTCTTCCGGCTTGCGCAAAAGCTCTAGCATGTCCTTCGGTAACAGGGCATGGCTTTGTATAGACCGCGCACCAACGGACGCGGCGCAGTCTCTCGCAGTACCGGTCACGGACATTCCAGCGGTGGGTAAGGAATCCCATAAATCGAAGGGGTTAGAAAATGCGACTAGTGTCGTATCGGCAGGATGGTAGGGCGGGGGTAGGGGTTGCGATATCCGACGATCAGGTAGTGCGCCTGGACGATGTGGATCCAGCCCTGCCGCGAACAATGCGGGGTCTTCTGTCAATGGAGGGGGGGCTTGAGCGTGCGAAAGAGGCGGTGCGCATGGGGCACGCAGCGGCCGTGAGTCTCGCCAACTTGTCGCTTGATCCGGTGGTGACCGATCCTCACGCGATATGGTGCCTGGCGCGCAACTTCAAGGCGCATGCAGACGAGATCGGTGTCGATGTTCCGCTCAAGCCAATGATATTTCACCGAGTGGCCGCCAGTCAGATCGGGAACCTGCAGCCCCTCATCCGACCTCGAGTCTCTGAGAAATTCGACTATGAAGGAGAACTCGCGATCGTTATCGGACGCGAAGGGAGGCATATAGCGCGCGCGGATGCCCTTGGTCACGTAGCCGGATTCTCCTGCTACAACGAGGGTTCAGTGCGTGACTGGCAGCGCCATTCTTCACAGATCGGAGCGGGGAAGAACTTCGCCGGCACGGGAGCCTTCGGGCCCTGGCTTGTCACACCGGACGAGGTTGGGGATATTGGATCGCAGATTCTGTCTACGCGGCTGAATGGCGTTCAAGTGCAGCATGCTGCGTTGGCCGACATGATTTTTGGCGTCGAAGATCTCATTGCCTATTTTTCAACCATTTGTCCTTTGCTTCCTGGTGATGTGATTGTCGCAGGCACGCCGGGAGGCGTGGGTCTGTTCCAGGATCCACCACGCTTCCTCAGAGCTGGGGACGTCGTCGAAGTCGAGATCACAAACGTTGGGGTTCTTCGTAACGCCGTCCAAGACGAAGCGCTTGCCAGCGAGTAGGCAGAATTTCACGGATGGACACAATGGAGAAAAGCATGGGAGAGCCATTTCGCTACAGGGAGCTTGGCTATGCCGCGCTGACGGTAGCTGATCTTGAACGGTCAATCTCGTTCTACAGGGATCTGATTGGCCTTGAACTGACGGGGCGAACGGACGGCATGGCGTTCATGAGATGCTCATCGGATCATCATAATCTGGTGCTCTATCAGGGCGCAGAACCTGGTCTTCGGCGAGTTGCCTTTGAACTCGAGAGTAGGCTGGAGGTCGACAAGGCATACAGGCATTTCGAGTCGAGAGGTCTGCAGCCTGTCGAGGTTGAGCGTGAGGAGTGCAAGGCGCTGAATCAGGGGCGTACCTTCCGCGTTAAAGAGCCCGCTTCAGGCCTCACCTTCGAGTTCTATGCCGAAGTGATTCAGATGATTCGACCATTTACCTCCCCTCTTGCGAAAATCGCAAGACTTGGCCATGTAGTTATTGGCGCAAGTTCGTTCGATTCAACATATAATTCACTAATCAACGATTTCGGCTTCAGGGTATCCGACTTCACTCCTGGGAGGTTTGCATTCCTTAGATGCTTTCCAAATCCATACCATCACAGCTTTGCGGTTGGCCAGGCCGAGCGGAATCATCTTCACCATATCAACTTCATGGTCTCGGAGATCGACGACATTGGACGGGCTGTTAATCGCCTGCGCGACGCGGGTGTTGAGATCAGCTTTGGTCCGGGACGGCATCATGCCTCGGGCAGCGTCTTCCTCTATTTCTCTGACCCGGATGGGCTTACAGCTGAGTACAGCTACGGAATGGAAGAGTTCTCGGAAATGGGCGCACGTGAAGCGCGTATGCTCGAGCGAGGCAAGGACGCTGCAGACCTCTGGGGCGGCTCCCCAAGCCCCGCATTCGGGGCCGCCGGCGGGATCGGCTAGCGCGCCGTCAAGCGTGCGACTCCCGTAGTGAGTCAGGCGGCCCGTGACGTTGCGGGCAGAATCCGGTAGCCCTCACCGCCCGAGCATTTCCCGCCTTTGGCTGCAAAGAGCGGCCTGATGGCTAATCACGCATGTATCAACTTGCATCCCGTGCCATTGACATGGCGCGGGAATTTTTGTTGACCAAGTATTTCGTGCGGCTGTGTATCAACCATTCCTGCGGCAGCGATGGGAAGCCCGGTACGAATTGGTCGGTCTTCCTTCACTGTGTCACTGTGCGGCGGCGTTCCTTTGGGACGCCTGCCGTGGGAGTGTCCATCAAGTTGAAGGAAGAACTGTTTTCTTTCCTGTCTGACTGCTCCGGCATTCGTGCGGCCACCAGCGCACAGTGCAAATTCGGCAGCGAACCCCGCACCGGGGTCGCTAGTTTGACGGTGATTCGTAGTATCGAGTAGAAAGTCAAACGAGAAGGCACCCGAAGGGTGCCTTTGATTGACAGTGCTGGCGCCTAGAACTTATGACGGATGCCCATGGCCGCCCCGAACATATTGTTCTTGCCCGCGCCAAGGGCATAGACGTCTGAGAAGCCGAGGGTCACCGAGTGAAGGTCCAGGCCAGCGTTTTTCGCATAGGCCGTGGTGAAATAGACATCCGTGCGTTTTGACAAGTTGTAATCCACGATGAAGGATGTTTGCCAAGGGTTAGCCGGATGGGTTGTGGGCGCTGACGGAGTGAGCATTACGGTCCTCAGATTCTCGTAGTAGTAGGCCAGTGTGACAGTCAGCGCCGGCGTAATCTGGTAGTTGCCCCCGATCCACCAGAAATCGTCGCGCAGGGCGGTCGTACCGTCGGAGAACTGGTTCTTGCCCCAACGGTATCCCGCCATGATCACGGCACGATTGAAGGTGTAGTTGACTGCAGCAGCAGCCTTTCTGAACTTGCCGTATGCCCCGGTGACAGGCGTTATTGTGGGGTCATATTCATCATAGGCGACGGTAGCCGAGAACGGTCCGCTTGCGTAGACTAGCGCGGCACCGTAGCCGATATCGCGCCGGAATTGGCCGGGTACCTCGCCCGCGCCGGCGACACCATTGCCGAAAGACCAGTATGCTTCGCCGCTTACGGCGCCGAATTTACCAGCATACTTGATGGTATTGTCGGAACGATAATTGATGCCGGTCATGACATCCAGAGGCTCGTACTGATAGGCGTATCCGGTTGGCGAGAAATTGGCGAGCACTGTGCCAAGAGAGGTGTACTGGCGACCAAATGTCACGCTGCCAAGGCTATTGCTCAAGCCGACAAATGCCTGGCGCCCAAACAGGCGGCCACCTTGCATCGATTTGCCATCGTCCAGGCCGAAGCCACTTTCCAGAACGAATAGTGCTTTTGTGCCGCCACCCAGATCTTCCACGCCCCGTAAGCCCCAGCGCGAGGCCGACATGCCACCGCTGGAGAGCGCGAACCGGTTGTTTCCGGGGCCGACGGTTACTTGCCCCGTGGCCGGATTTACCGTCGGCGTGGCCGGCGCGATATTTGTGACATACTCAATGTTCGCATCAACTACGCCATACAGGGTCACGCTCGATTGGGCGTGGGCGACCCCTGTCAATGCGCTCAGCGCCGCCAATGAGGATAACGATCTTTTCATGTTAAATGTCTCCGGATCTAAGAATTATTGGTGCAGCGCTCGGAACAAGCTTCTGATATTTATTGCGAGAAGAGAACTTCCTTCATTGAATTGAAAGAAATCTAATTCTAATTATTCGGATCGTCACGAAATAACTGATCGTGATTTTCAATAATTGAATGTGGCGATAAGAATATGAAAATGCAGATAGGGGGTATGACTCGGGGTTGCCAATCGGGCGCTCCAGGATTCTCTGGACGAGTAATTCAGATGCTAATCGACGATACTTGTCTTTCTTGATGAAAGACGCCCGCGCAGGAGGTGCTCCGCATTAGGCAGTTGAGGTGAGCCTCCTGGGCAGTGGCCGCCCGGCAGTCCAGGAGGGAAGACCAATGCTTGCTCACACATTGCTTCGCATCGACTCTCGGTGCGCAGGAGGGCGCACCGAGATCTGTTGAGAAGGCTTCCGGTGAGCGTCGGGCATGGCGCCTTTGACTAAGGCCTTAGTACATACTCGGGCGCCGTGGTGTTTTGCCCTTTGTAGC
This sequence comes from Burkholderiaceae bacterium 16, assembly GCA_000955785.1. GTDB lineage: Bacteria > Pseudomonadota > Gammaproteobacteria > Burkholderiales > Burkholderiaceae > Cupriavidus. The sequence continues at coordinate 4,830 of JYOD01000140.1, read as the reverse complement.
CATTCGAGTCCATGAAGTTTGGTCGATAAGGATTCGATTTGCTATTCAGGCCTTGAGGAAGCTTTCCGACAAGCGCTGGGCCGTTGATCCGGGCTAGCACGCGATCGCGTGCCCGGTTGATGTCGCGGACCAGCTTGTCAACGTCCCATCCCACGAGCTTCCCTTGGCGATACACGATCTTGCCCGCAATCAGGACATCGCGGACATTGCGCGACTCCATCAGCGTCACGATCGTGCCGGGCACATTGTTCATAGGGGCAGTATTGATGGTGTTCGCATCAAGCACGACAATATCGGCCTCCTTTCCTGGCGTGAGCGTTCCCACCTTGTCCAGGAGCCCGGACCCGGCGGCGCCAGCGATGGTCATCATTTCGATGACCTGGCGGGAGGAGACCAGTTGCGGCACGGGGAGCCGGTTTGGATCGCTGAGCGGGTAGACAAGATCGTTGGCTAGTGCTCGCTGCAGTGTGTAGGCTCCCCGCATCAGGGAAAACGGGTTGGCGGTCATATTGGCCTCGATGTCCGGCGAGAGGCTTGGCAGGATGCCGTAGTTGAGGCAGAGCTGGAAGGGCGGCATGCCGTGGCGCATCTGCATCTCGATGAGGGGAGCGATGGAAGCGTGTCCGCCTCTTTCCGAAAGGATCTGCCACGCGCGCGATTTGACATTGTTCACCCCGATCTGGGCGACCGGCTCATCCTGCCATAGATTGCAGTGTACAAGCGTGACGTCGGACCAGTCCGTCCCGTTGCGAGGTTCAGCGGCCATGTCGCGGACCATCTGGCCGTGCGCCGCGTGGTTGTTGATCAGCGCACCAAACTCTCGTGCAAGCTGCCAACCCGTGTAGTTCTGTGTCTGCCTTGTCTTGGGATCGACCACTGGTTTCCAGTCTGCCCACGCTCCCAAGGTCACCAATTGATCCCGTGAACTGAAATAGGTCTTGGCCAGTCGGCCGAGCCCGAAGGATGCATCGCCGCTTCGCCCCGGCCATTCGTATGGCTGATCGGGGAATTGCGCTGACCGATCGGTTCCCGGAGAATAGGCGAAAACCGCTCGTTGCCCGGAGTCGAACAGCCCCTTTATCATTGCGTCGGTGTACTCCGGCGTATGCGAGGATTGCGAGGTGTCCGTGCTGGTCGTGATGCCCTGGGTGATCTGGCTCAGGCTGGCGACAAGCTCCGCGAGATAACAGGCCTCGGGGTCATAGGGTGGGCGTCCCAGATCCCAGATGGGTGTCCCGGGGGCTGCGGGATTTGGCATCCTGCCGGGAGTCCAGATTTCCTGCACCACCGTGGTGTAGGTCTCGAGTGGCCACACCGCCTTCGGTTGCTCTTCATCCGCTGGAATGGGCCGGACGTGAATGGCGTCGGTGGTGAGGCTTCGTAACAGGACTTCATACTGGTGATGATGTGTGCTGATGAACCCGGGCATCACGATGGTTCCCGAGCAATCGATGACCTGGGCATCCGCCTTCAGATTTGGACCGACCGCGACAATCTTCTTGCCTTCTATCAGCACATCCGCTTTCTCGAAGTCGCCGACCTTCTTGTCGAGGCTCAATACAATGCCGCCCTTGAGCAGTATCCGCGGACCAACCGAGCCAGCTCTTGCGTCCGTCTTGTAATCGTTTGAAGGAGAACCTGCGGCGGATGCCGTGTCGAAGAAGCCAGCCCCGGTGATGGCCGTACCGGCTGCCATCCCCAATCCAGCTACGCTCGAACGGAGAAAGCCGCGGCGGGACGGTTGATCTACTTCATGAATCTTGTCGAGATTACCCGCAGGGCTAACTGGCCCGTGGACATCGCTCATATTTGAATCGCGATCGTTCAATTCAACCTCCGAATTGGAGAATGGACAGGGAAGGAAGATGGGCACCAGGAGCAGCTGAAATCAGTGAGGCAGCAACTCACAAGCTTCGTCTGAGAGGTCAGCCTGGCGATGTTGTTGTCTCGGCTAACTGGCGGGAGAGTTGGCTCTCAGAGTTTGCTATTTACGATTGTGCGTAGCGCGGGATGCTATTGCACTGAGATTCCGAGTCGTTTGATCAATTCCTGATTGCGCTTCAAATCTTCGCGAACAAGATTGGAGATGTCAGCGGAGGTGCGATCGCGGGCGGGCTCGAAGCCTAGCGAACGGAAATGCTCTTGTAAATCCGGCGCGGCGAGCGCCCGTGCGGTATCGGCACTAATACGCCGAACAACATCCGGCGGCGTGCCGGTTGGCGCAACGAGTGCAGCCCACGTCTCGAACTCGTAGTTCGCCGGGCCACCTGATTCGCCTATCGTCGGAATGTCCGGATAGTTCGGCAGCCGTGTTGGCGAGGTTGTCGCGATCATGCGAAGTCGTCCGGATTTCACGAGTGGAGCCACCGATCCAGCGGAAGCGAGGGTGAAGGTAATGTCACCATTCACAACCGAGTTGTAGGCCTGGAGGCCTTCCGTTGCGTAGTGGACAGGAAGCAGCTGAGTGCCCGTCATCAGTGCAAGCGTTGCCGTGGCAAAGTGAGAGGGACTTCCAATGTAGCTCGTGGCGTAGCTCAACTTCCCGGGGCTGGCCTTGGCGGCTTTGATGAGATCGCCGACCGTCTTGTATGGGCTATCTCCAGAGACGCAGACAAAGAAAGGTGCGCGGTAGATCAAGGCCAGCGGCACAAAGTCCTTTACTGGATCGTATGGAAGGTTGCGCAGCAATACAGGGTTGATGGTCAGATGTGAATGACCCATGACTAGTAACGAGTATCCGTTGGGTACGGATTTCTTCTCAGCGCTGATCGCCAGGACGCCGTTTGCGCCAGGCCGTGACTCGATGACAACGGGCTTACCTCCCCATATGTTTCCGAGCTTCTCGGCAAGGATTCGCGTCGCTACGTCGGGTGACAGGCCAGTCGCATATGGTGAAAGAACGCGGACCAACTTTGTCGGATACTCCTGTGCGGAAGCGCCGAAGCTTGCCGCACCAAGGGCGGCTCCGACTACTGCGGCAAGCATGATTGATCTCAAGCGGGGCATGGAAACTCTCCTCTTTTAAGGATTGGTGGCTTGCGGTGTTGCATTCAGTCACGCGATTCGGTGCTCGAACTCACCAATGCCTTCAATCCAGAGTCTCACGGTCTCGCCCTTACGAAGGAAGCGCTTCCTGGCTGCGCCGGCGCCTGCTGGCGTACCGGTCAGGATGACGTCACCCGGATGCAGCGTCACCCTCGAGGACAACATGGCGATCTGTTCCGGAACGCTGAAGATGAGCTTGGTCGTGTTCGAGTCCTGCATGAGTTCTTCCGAGACCCAGAGCTTTAGCGCCAGGTTGTGTGGGTCGGGAAGCTCGTTTGCCGGAGTGATCCAGGGCCCGAGCGGGCATGAGCCGTCGAAGCACTTGTGGCCGATCCAGTCCAGATGGAAGGGACTAGCTGGCGGCATCTTCACGCGCCGCATCGCATCGCGAGCGGAAAGGTCGTTGGCGATGGTGTATCCCGCGACGTGATCAAGCGCCTGGGCGACAGGGATGTCCTTGCCAGGCTTTCCGATAACTACCGCTAGTTCGATTTCCCAATCGACCGTCTGCGAGTATGGCGGCAATTTCACTACGGCGTTCGGTCCGACCACCGAGCTGCGGCTTGTCTTAATGAAATGCCACGGTGCTTCACCGAGCTCTTTCATATCCGGTGTCGGTTCCAGCCCCAGGGCGAGTGCCATCTCCGCCCTGTGATCGCTGTAGTTTGCGCCGGCGCAGTAGATGCTGCCCGGATACAGGAGCGGCGCGAGCAGCATGGCATCCGTGCGTGCCTGACTCGACGAACGGCTTTCTCCCATTGCAATACGCTCAGCTGCATCTTCGAGTGCCTTGGAGGCGATCTCCCATTGATCCAGTACGTCGAGCACGGTACTCCACTGGGTGCGATCGGTTTCGTGTGCGACGTCGTAGATGCGATCCGCCACAAGCATGCCGGCGCGCGGGCCCGTGCTTGACTGGTAACTCAACAAGCGATAAGTCATATGGTCTCCTCGATTGATTTTTTTCTCAGGACGATCTGGACCGTAGTTTCACGGCCCAGAGCGCGCTGATAGCCGGCCGCATGCGTACGGCATGCCGGCCTGAACCTTATTTGCTGTTTGCCTTGCTGCCGTGCAGGTCGGAGTCCGCGTCGCCGAAGCGGTCACCGAAGTCGAACATGTCTTCGTGCTGGACGCCGTCATAGAACTGGATTTCCCACCAGTTGTAATCAAGATCCTCGATATAGAACGAGTAGACGCCGTGACGCGTTTCGGTGTCCAGGATCTGTCGTATCTTGTAGCGGTCCTTCAGTTGATGGGTCAGCTTCCATGCGTGGTCCACCTGCTCCTTGGTGTCCACATCCAGCCCCCAGTGATGCGTTGAGCTTTGTGGCTTGATCGTGTCGCCCACCTCGACGCAAACGATGTGGAACTTCATGCCGCAGCGCACCGCCATCGAGGATTTTGAGTGACGCACGCATTCGAGGCCGAGTAGTTCCTCGAAAAATTTACGCGTCTGCGCCAGGTTCTGGACCTCCAGCGTGCCGTGCGACATGAATGACGGCCGTATCACCGCCGTCTCGTTTTTGGTAGGGACCGTCGCATTGGAAATTCTCATTGCACTACTCTCCTTGTCACTATGGAATCGATCGTGGCAACTTACGCTGCCGCGTTGCTCAGCTCCGCTTGCGTCAGGAAGGAGTCCGCGAAGAACTCGCTCTCCGGCAAGCCGCACTGCGCCGTGAAGTCCTTGCGGGCGGACTCCACCATGACCGGCGCGCCGCAGGCATACACCTGGTGTCCGGACAGGTCGGGGTAATCCTGCATCACGGCGCGATGCACGAA
>JYOD01000014.1 GCA_000955785.1 Burkholderiaceae bacterium 16 | reverse complement strand
GTTTCTCGGAGCAAATCTGATGGATATTGGCGCAGAGCAGCCGGACACGGCACCGGTGGTGCTGCGCAAGCCCGTCTATACGGCCGCCGACCTGGAGGGGCTGACGCACCTCGGCAGCCTGCCGGGCGAGGCGCCGTTCGTGCGCGGGCCTCATCGTTCGATGTACGCGGGCAAGCCGTGGACCATCCGGCAGTATGCTGGCTTTGCCGATGCCACCGCCTCCAACCTGGCGTTTCGCCAGGCGCTGGCGCAGGGCGCGCAGGGTTTGTCGGTCGCCTTCGACCTGCCGACCCATCGCGGCTACGACTCGGACCATGCGCTGGCACAGGCGGACGTCGGCATGGCCGGCGTCGCGATCGATTCGGTGGAGGACATGAAGCGCCTGTTCGACGGCATCGCGCTGGACCGTGTCTCGGTGTCGATGACGATGAGCGGGGCCGTGCTGCCGGTGCTGGCCGCTTTCCTGGTGACGGCGGAGGAGGCTGGCATCCCCCTCGGACAACTCAGCGGAACCATCCAGAACGACATCCTCAAGGAGTACATGGTCCGCAACACCTGGATCTTCGCGCCCGGGCCGTCGATGCGGATCTGCGCGGATGTGGTGGCCTACCTGGCGCGGCATGTGCCCAGGTTCAACGGCATGTCGATCTCCGGCTACCACTTCCAGGAGGCCGGGGCGGACCCGGTGCTGGAACTGGCGCTGACGCTGGCCAACGGCGAGGAGTACGTCCGGCAGATCCGCGCGCGCGGGCTGGATGTGGACGATTTCTGCGGACGGCTGAGTTTCTTCTTCGGCGTGGGCACGGACTTCTTCACCGAGATCGCCAAGCTGCGCGCCGCGCGCCTGCTGTGGTGCGAAATCGTCCGTGGCCTCGGCGGCACCACGGACCGGGCCACCACGCTGCGCACGCACTGCCAGACCTCGGGATGGTCGCTGACGGCGAAGCAGCCCGAGAACAATATCGTTCGCACCACCGTGGAGGCGATGGCGGCGGTGTTCGGCGGCACGCAGTCGCTGCACACCAATGCGTACGATGAAGCGCTGGCGCTGCCCAGTGCCGATTCGGCCAGGCTGGCGCGGGACACGCAACTGATCCTGCAGCACGAGATGGGCCTGTGCGATGTCGCCGACCCCTGGGCTGGTTCCTACATGATGGAGTCGCTGACCGCGCAGGTTGCCGGTCAGGTGCGCGCGCTGATGGCGGAGATTGCCGCGCGTGGCGGCGTGCTGGCGGCCATCGAATCCGGCTGGGTGCATGGGCTGATCCATCGCGCCGCCCTGCGGACGCAGGCGGATATCGACGGCGGCAAGCGCGTCATCGTTGGCGTCAACCGCTACCAGGCGGCGGCCGGGGAGGCGCCGGCCTGCCTGGAGATTGACGGACGGCAGGTGCGGGCGCATCAGCGCGAGCGGCTGGCGGCGCTGAGGGCAGGGCGTGACGGCGAGGCCGTGGCACAGGCCCTGCACGCGCTGACGAAGGCGGCGCACAGCGGGCAGGGCAACCTGCTGGTCCTGACCATGGACGCCATCCGCTGCCGCGCGACCGTCGGCGAGTGCACGCGCGCGCTGGAGCGGGCGTGGCCGCGCTACACGATGGTCCCGGCCTACGCGGCGGGGGCCTACGCCGCCGCGCGCGACGCGGCGCCGGCCTGGGAAGCCGCCTGCGCACAGGTCCGCGAGCTGCACGCGTGCCTGGGCCGTCCGCCAAGGATGCTGCTTGTCAAGCTGGGGCAGGATGGGCACGACCGTGGCGCAAAGGCAGTGGCGGCGGCGCTCGCCGACGCCGGTTTTGCCGTTACGCTGAGCCCGCTGTTCCAGGCGCCGGACGAAGCCGCCGCAGAGGCCGCGCAGGGCGGCTTCGACGCCTTGGGCGTCTCCACGCTCGCCGGCGCCCACCTGGACCTGCTGCCCCGCCTGGTCGACGCGCTGTGCCATCGCGGGCTGCGCACACCGGTGTTTGCAGGCGGCGTGATCCCCGCCGGCCACGTCAGGCAGCTGCGGGACATTGGCGTGCGCGCCGTGTTCGGGCCGGGGGAAGCGATGGAAACCATCGTTGCCGGCATTGCGCGGGAACTGCTCGGCCAGGTCATGCGCGCGGTGCCACAGCCATGACGCCGGCGGCCAGCGTGCGCGGCAAGGCAACCTTGTCCCGCACCTGGGCTCCGGTCAGGGCGGGTTTGTCGCCAGCCAACTATTTACGAGCTAACGGATTTGGCGTGGGTTCCCCGATCTTGGTCAGCGTATTGCGGTCGGTGTGGTGGAACGGTTCCGTCTTGCCGCGGATCATGAGAACCGTGTCTTCGTCGTAGGACCACGTTCCATTCTCGTTGATGGTCACTTTGATGCGGAACTCGACCGTGTCGAACGCAAGTTCGAGAAAGGGATTGGAGCTGATGCCGGCGGTGCTGGATCCCTTCGTTGCAACCAGTTCAAACGCCTTTGCGTCGGCGGATGCCTTGCCCATGGCCATGACGGTCTGGCCGCGTGGAATCGTAAGCGTGTGGATGATGTTCCCGGTAGCCGGCTCCCAAAGCCAGTAACCCACTTGCTCGTGATACGTCTTCACCTGATCCGGCTTGGTGATATGCGTGTGATAGCGCAAGCCATAGAACAGTTGTGGTCCGTTGGTCTGGGGGTCGACCGGCTGAAGCTCGATTCGCTCGACGAACGCCTGCTTTCGCGGTCCATCCACCTTGGGCTTGACGTCCAGCCCCCGCGTACCTTGCCAGATTCCGGCCATGCCTGTCAGCGGCCCGAGATTGCTTAGCGTGTCGACATCCAGGTCGGAGGGCTCCGTGTAGATGTCATGCAGTTGAGCGGACTGTTCAACCTGTTCAACGGGTTCAACTTGTTCAATCTGTTCAACCTGGTCTGCCTGTTTCGATTCTTCCATTGCTATCCCCTGACTACTCAATACTCAATACTCAAGAAAGGAAAATGCCACCGCGCCGCTGCCGGCCGCGAAAGACGCGGGGACTTGAAGTTCACTTTTTCTGGCGTTGGCCAGAGCCATCCGGCGGTTCCCTGGGATTCCCGCTGCGCTCGGCGGGCGTGCCGATTGTACCGGTCCAATCACGTGCATGTCCCGGGCCGGTGAACCTGGCCCGGGGAGCGCCCCTGAACGCCTGGACGGCCCGGGAAGTTGCCTCTGGAAAGATCGAGGCAAAGTGCTAGGATTCATAGTCAGCCAGGCACGGCAACGGGCCGCGCGAGATCGCCAGTACCCTGTCCGATGCAATAGCGAAGTAGCCTGTCAAAAGGGGAAAGCCATGGATACCAAGGCGCGGGCCGATGAAGGCGGGCAAGGCATCCCGGAGCCATCCGGCCCGGCATTGCCGGGACAGGTAGTGCTTGTGCTGCAAGGCGGTGGAGCGCTTGGTGCCTACCAGGGCGGCGTCTACGAGGCGCTGCACGAGGCGGGCATCGAACCGGACTGGGTCATCGGCACGTCGATCGGGGCGATCAATGGCTCGATCATCGCCGGCAACAAGGCCGCGGACCGGCTTTCCCGACTGCGGCAGTTCTGGGAGCAGGTTGCCCGGCGCGGTCCGTTCGAGATGACCAGTCTCTTGCCCGGAGCCGATAACAAGCTCGCTGACCTCGCCACGGTCATGCAGGGCATCCCCAACTTCTTCGTGCCCAATCCCGGCGCGTGGTTCGGCCTGCATGCGCAGCTTGGCGTCGAACGGGCGGGATTCTATTCGACCGACCCGTTGCGCGAGACGCTCCTTTCGCTCGTGGATTTTCCTTACCTGAACCAGAAGCACACGCGCCTGACCGTCGGCACGGTCAATGTGTGCAGCGGGCAGATGCATTACTTCACCAACCGCGATATCGCCCTGAGCCTTGAGCACGTGATGGCATCCGCGGCATTCCCGCCAGGGTTCCCGGCCGTGTGCATCGAAGGCGAGGCCTATTGGGACGGCGGTATCTGCTCGAACACGCCGCTTGAAGCCGTGCTCGACGATTATCCGCGCCGCAGTTCGGTGATCTTTACCGTGCAGCTATGGTCGGTGCGAGGGCCGGAACCGCAGACGCTGTGGGAAGCCATGGGCCGGCAACGGGACATCCAGTATGCGAGCCGGGCAGAGACCCAACTGGCGCGGCAGAGGCAACTGCACCGGCTGCGCCATGTGATTCGCGAGCTGGCCAAGTACATTCCGGAGCCCGAACGGCAATCGGCGGCAGTCAAGGAACTGCTGGGCTGGGGCTGTAATACCACCATGCACGTGGTGGAGCTGAATGCGCCACCGTACGGAGGCGAGGATCTTAACAAGGACATCGATTTCACCGCGAACGGTATCGAAGCACGCTGGAGCCTGGGCTATGCGGATGCCAGGCGGGCCATCGGACTCGCGCCCTGGCGTGGGGTCATGGATCCCATCGAGGGGATAGCCGTGCACGATACCGCGCCGGCGCCGGCATGAGCGCGCCGGCCTGCCGGGCGGCCCCCGGCACGAACCCCTCCGGTTAGTCGGGATTCATTGCCCGCGGCCGGCGGCTGGGATATCGTTCAGCCTGGCTCGCAGCGGGTGCGGCAACGTATGCGCCGGGGCCGCCTCTACAAAAGGGGAGACCGTTACGGCTTACGGCCTCCCGTACTTCAGCCCCCGCACGCCGGGCCGGAGTTCGCCATGGACACCCAAGAGCGAACGATCCCTCGGCAGGACAGCGCTGGCGTTTATCGCGACCCGATGAAAGGTGCCTTCCGCAGGCACCACGCCGGGGCCATCATTGACGTAGTCTTGTTTGGAGAGTGACCCCCATGCCCGCATTCCGTTCCGAAACCGACTCGATGGGCGCCATCGACGTACCCGCGGATCGCTACTGGGGCGCGCAGACGCAGCGCTCCACCATCAATTTCCCGATCGGCGTCAGCCGCTTCCGCTGGCAGCGGCCGGTCATTCGCGCGCTGGGCATCCTCAAGCGCGCGGCGGCCGAGGCCAACGCCGAGCTGGGCGAGTTGCCCGACGACCTGGCCCGCCTGATCGTGCAGGCGGCCGACGAGGTCATCGCCGGCAAGCTGGACGATCATTTCCCGCTGGTGGTGTTCCAGACCGGGTCCGGCACGCAATCGAACATGAACGCCAACGAGGTGATCTCCAACCGGGCCATCGAGCTTGCCGGCGGCGAACTCGGCAGCAAGAAGCCGGTGCATTCGAACGACCACGTGAACCGCGGCCAGAGCTCCAACGACACGTTCCCAACCGCCATGCACATCGCCGTGGTCGAGCAGATCCACACCAAGCTGTTCCCGGCGGTGAGCGCCCTGCGCGAAACGCTGGCCGCCAAGGCCCAGTCCTACCAGGACATCGTCAAGACGGGCCGCACGCACCTGCAGGACGCCACGCCGATAACGCTCGGCCAGGAAATCAGCGCCTGGGTCGCGCAGATCGATTTCGGCCTGAACGCCGTCAAGACAGCGCAGCCGGGCCTGCTGGAACTGGCCATCGGCGGCACGGCGGTCGGCACCGGGCTGAACGCGCATCCGCAATTCGGCGCGCGCGCCGCGGCCCACATTGCCACGCTCACCGGCCATCCGTTTGTCGACGCGCCGAACAAGTTCTTCGCCCTCTCCGCGCACGATGCGCTGGTGCAAACCTCCGCCGCGCTGCGCACGCTCTCCGGTGGCCTGATGAAGATGGCGAACGACGTACGCTGGCTGGCCTCCGGCCCGCGCTGCGGCATTGGCGAACTCAACATCCCGGAAAACGAACCGGGCTCTTCGATCATGCCGGGCAAGGTCAATCCGACCCAGTGCGAAGCGATGACCATGGTGTGCGCGCAAGTGTTCGGCAACGATGCGACGGTGGCCTTCGCTGGCAGCCAGGGCAATTTCCAGCTCAACGTGTACAAGCCGGTGATGGTCCACAACGTGCTGGAAAGCATCGAGCTGATCGCCGACTCCTGCCTCGCGTTCAACGACCACTGCGCCATTGGCATCGAGCCGAACCTGCCGAAGATCGCGGAGAACCTCGACAAGAACCTGATGCTGGTGACGGCGCTGAATCGCCATATCGGGTATGACAAGGCGGCGGCGATTGCCAAGAAGGCGCATAAGGAAGGGTTGACGCTCAAGGGGGCGGCGCTGGCGCTTGGTTATCTCACCGAGGAGGAGTATGCGCGGTGGATTGTGCCGATTGAGATGACGCATCCGAACAAGGATTAAACCGGGTCGGCCGGGGCTCGGGTCCGGTGGGACGGGACAAGCTCACCGGGCCCGGGCCAGGCTTTCCCAGGCCTGGCCTTGCCTATTCTTGCGCGCCCGCCGTGCCCGACCATGCCGCCTGCAACTCGGCCAGCAGCGCGGCGGGATGCCCGTGGTAGCGCGGCGAGAAGTGAAACGGCACCACCGCCCGGGCGCCGATGCGGCGTGCGATCTGCCCGGCCTGTAGCGCGGTCAGGTGGTTCTTGCGCAATCCGTGCGCCTTGTCTACATCCAGGAACACGCTCTCGATGAACAGCAGGTCCACGCCTTGCATCAGTGCGGACAAGGCCTGCACATTCGCTTCGGTGTAGCGCAGGTCGGTCACGTAGCCGATGCGCTGCCCGGGCACGGTGTCGAGGACCAGATGGCGCAGCTCGCCGACATGCCGGGTCAGTGCGTGGTCGCCTTGCCGGTCGCGCCATTGCACCAGGATCGGCGTGTCGTCTGCGGCGCCGCTCAGCACCGCGTGCTTCAGCTCCCGTAGCCAGGCGCCAGTGGTCATCCCCAGCGCCGCCAGCCTGTCCCTGGCGACGCCGAGGCGGGCCTTTTCCTCGATCAGGTAGGCCAGGCAAGGGGTGTCATGATCGACGAAGCAGGCGCTCACGCGAAAGGTGGTCTCTTCATGCACCACCTCGCCACACCGCCCGATGGGCGGGGCGGGCTCGCGTGCGAAGCCGCTGCGGGTGCTGAATCGCGCGCACTGTATCTGTCCTTGCAGTGGCAGCTCGCGCGCCTCGATAACCAGCTCGACCGCATAGCGATGGACCACGTTCCAGGTATAGGCGCGCAGCTTGTGCTCGACCTGCGCCAGGAATCCGGGACCGCCGTATAGCACGATGCTGGTCTTGCGCCCCAGCAACACGCGCAGCAAATGATCGAAGCCCGAGAAATGGTCCATGTGCGCGTGGCTGACAAACACATGCGACAGGCGCATCAACTGGCCAGGCATCAGCGCGCTGATGTCGCCAAGGTCGAACAGCAAGGCCCGCCGCTCGTCGCGGAAATCCACGTACACGCCCGGGTCGCCAAAGGCGTCATTGACGAGCCCGGGTTCCAACAGCGCCCGCATGCTCGCTCACTGCCCCGTGAAGACCGTCAACACCCCGGTGTAGCCGTACAGGTGATCCCGCGCGATCTCGCCGCCGGCGAAGAATCCCGCCAGCGGCAGGTCGCCCAGCGCATTGCGCACCATCTGCAGCTCCGCATGCGGCGCGCCGAAATGTGACCCGCCACGGCCAGAGCAACTGATGTAAAGCGCGCCCAGGGCGTGGCCGCTCGTACCGCTCTCCAGTTCGGCGCGGATCTCGGTAGCCACGCGCACCAGATCCGCCCGCGCCGCGGCGGGATTGCGCGTGCAGAACGCCAGCCGCATTCCGTCCTCCACCACATCCGCCAGCGCCAGCACCCCATGCTGCATGTCCACGCCGAGCACATGCCGCACCAGCGTTTCCACGCCGAACCTGCCAGGCACGCTGGGTGCATCGTCGCCCCCGGTGCTCAGGCCTACCAGCGTGGCGGACAGTACGCCGGACAAGGTTTCCTCCGGCACATCGCTGCCCAGCCCCAGGTCTTTCAGGACGCAGTCGAGCGCGGGTTCGCCGTCCAGTTCGAACAGCAGGTTATGCGCGGCGCGGGTGACGATACGCGCCGGCCCGATCGGCTTGCAGCCCTGCGTCACACGCGAGATCAGGCCGATCCCGGCGTCGAACAGCACACCCGACAACCCGCCGGAGAAGACACCATCGGCGATGTGCAGGGTGCGGTTGCGCGCCGATGACAGGCCGCCAAACAGGTAGCCGGTGGCGGTGCGCTCGCTCAGTTCGTGCAGCAGGTCCTGGACATCCGGCGTGCTGCCTTCGGCATGCACCAGCGCGGTATGGGGCACGAAGGCGGAAGAGGCGGGGGGCAGCGGCTGCAGCCCGGAGAACAGCCGGAACGCGGTGGGCGGCAACGCGGCTGCCATCAGCACCATGGCGGGCTCGTCGATGTACTCGACGCCGCCCGCGCAGACGCCCACGCCGGCCGTGCCCACCCAGGCCACACCGGGCCAGTGTTCCTGCAGCGCGGCGAGTATGTCCTCGGCCGACGGTGCGTAATAGTCGCTTAGGTAACACCACCCGAGCGTGAGCGCGGCGCCGCCGCCCGGCGCTGCCTGGCGAGCCGCCAGTTGCGCGTCAAGTTGCGTCCGGCACTGGGCCAGCGCCTCCCGCCAGTCAGCATGGGCTGCGTGAGCATGGATGAAAGAAGCATCGGACATGGTCGCTCCGCGGCAGGCCGGCAAGCTGCCGGACCTCGGCCTGCAAGATGTGTTCTGGCCTATACCGGCAAGGCCAGGTCGGCGATCACCGCGGCCAGGAAGCGCGCGGCTTCGCCGCCCGTGACCACCCGGTGATCGAAGGTAAGGCTGAGCGGCAGGATGCGGTGCACCGCAGGCACGCCGCCGGATGCCACCACCGCGTCGTGAATGCGGCCGGCGCCAAGAATGGCCACCGTTGGCGGCACCACGATGGGCGCCGCGTACTTGCCGGCGATCATGCCGAAGTTGGACAGCGTGATGGTGTTGCCGCGCATCTCCTCGGGCGCGATCTTGCGCGCGCGCACGTCCGCGCGCATGCGGTCCAGGCCGCGCCGCAGGTCGGCCGCGTCGCGGTTGCCGGTGTCGCGCAGCACCGGCACGAACAGGCCTTCGGGCAGGTCCACCGCGATGCCTACGTCGATCCGCTTCGGTACATGGCGGCGCCCGGTCTGGCTTTCGTACCAGGCATTGAGGCCGGGTTCGGCGCGGCATCCGGCGACCAGCGCGCGCACCAGCCGGATCGTGGTGTCGGTGCCGGGCGCCCAGGCGTGGATGTCGGCGTCGTCGATCACGGTCGCCGCCGCGACCTCGCTTTGCGCGCGCGCCATGTTCTGCGCCATCGCGCGCCGCACGCCGCGCAAGACTTCCGGCGGCCCCAGGTCCGCCAGCGTCGCGGCCACGCGCCGCACGTCGGCGGCGGTGATGACGCCATCCGCGCCGGAAGGGGTGACCATCGCCAGGTCCACGTCGAGTTGCCGCGCCAGGGCGCGCACGGCGGGCACTGCCCGCACCGCGCCGCCGCCGCGGCCCAGGGCGGCGGGCGCTTCCGCGACCACCTGCGTGCCGACCTTGACATCGCCCACCACCGCGCCCGCATCCTCCGGCTCGCCTGCGCCTTCGAAGCCGGCCAGCGGCGCGCCGAGATGCACGATCTCGCCGGCCGCGGCAAACAGCCTGGCGACCTGTCCGGCGTAGGGCGAGGGAATCTCGACGATGGCCTTGGCGGTCTCGACCGAAACCAGCGGCTGGTCGGCCGCCACCGTGTCGCCGGGCTTGACGTGCCACTCGGTGATCTCGGCTTCCTGCAGGCCTTCGCCCAGGTCGGGCAACTTGAAGATTTTCATTGAAGCTCCCAGGAAAGACTTCAGGCGGCCATGGCCCTGCGTGCCGCGTCGGCAATCCGCGCCACGCTGGGCAGGTACTGGTATTCGAGCCTGGCCATCGGCACTACCGTGTCGTAGCCGGTGACGCGCTGCACCGGCGCGGACAGGGAATACAGTCCCGCATCGGCCAGGTTCGCCGCGATCTCGGCGCCAAAGCCGGCGCTGCGCGGCGCTTCGTGGACGATGACGCAGCGGCCCGTCCTGCCGACCGACTCCAGGATGGTGCCCATGTCGAGCGGCTTGAGCGTGGCGACGTCGATGACGGCGGCGGAGATGCCTTCGCCCAGCAGCAGGTCGGCGGCGGCCTGCGTCTCCTGCAGCATCGCGCCCCAGCTCACCAGCGTGATGTCGTCGCCGTCGCGCAGCGTGAAGCAGACATCGAGCGGCAGCGCCTCGCCGTTGTCCTGCACCTCCTGGCGGAACAGCCGGTAGAGTCGGGTCGGTTCGAGGAACACCACCGGGTCGGGGTCGCGCATGGCCGCCAGCAGCAGGCCGTAGGCACGCGCCGGCGACGACGGGATCACCACCCGCAGGCCCGGCATATGCGCGAACATCGCCTCGGGACTCTCCGAGTGATGCTCCGGCGCGTGGATGCCTGCCCCGAAAGGCGAACGCAGCACCATCGGGCAGCTCAGCCTGCCGCGCGTGCGGTGGCGCAGGCGACCGGCGTGGTTGATGATGTGGTCGATGGCGGGGTAGATAAAGCCGGTGAACTGAATTTCCGCCACCGGCGCCAGGCCCATCGCCGCCATGCCGACGGCGGCGCCAGCGATGGCGGACTCGGCCAGTGGCGTGTCGATCACGCGCTGCGCGCCGAAGCGCGCCTGCAACCCGGCCGTCGCGCGGAACACGCCCCCGTTGACGCCGATGTCCTCGCCGAGGAGCACCACGCGCGGATCGTGCTCCAGTTCATAGGCCAGCGCATGGTTGACGGCTTCGACAAGATGGATTTCAGCCATGATCGCTCTCGCTTGCCGGCGCGTTCGGTGCGAAGCGCCGCGCCGTGTCCACTTGCGTATCCAGCGCTTCGGGCAGGCTGGCATAGAGGTAATCGAACATCGCCGCCGTGTCCGGCGGGGGGATCGCCAGGTAGGCCTCCACCGCGGTGGCAACCTCGCCAGCGCAAGCCTTGGCTAGCTGCTCTTCGCGCGCCGCGTCCCAGGCGCCCAGCCGCAACAGGTAGTTGCGCAGCCTGGCAACCGGTTCGAGCAGCCAGTGCTGCTTGACCTGATCGCTGTCGCGGTAACGCGAGGCGTCGTCCGCCGTGGTGTGGTCGCCGAGCCGGTAGGTGATCGCCTCGATCAGCGTGGCCCCGCCACCGGCACGCGCCCGTTCGAGCGCTTCCAGCGTCATCTGGCGCACCGCGACGATATCGTTGCCATCCACCTGCAGGCCGGGGATGCCGGCCGCGATGGCCTTTTGCGCCAGCGTTTGCGCGGCGGTCTGCTGGCTGCGCGGCATGGAGATGGCCCACTGGTTATTGTTGACCACCAGCACCAGCGGCGCGTGCCAGGCACCGGCCATATTCATGCCTTCGTAGAAATCGCCTTTCGAGGTGCCGCCGTCGCCGAGCAGGCAGACCGCGGCGCGCGGCTCCGCGCGCAGCTTGATAGCATAGGCGATGCCAGCGGCATGGCAGACCTGGTTGGCGATGGGCACGCAGTTGGGGAAGTCATGCGGCGCCGCCGCAAAGAAATTGCCGCGCTCGTCGCCGCCCCAGTACAGCAGGCTCTCGGTCATCGAGACGCCGCGCTGGAACTGTGCGGCATGATCGCGGTAGGACGGCACCAGCACGTCCTCCGGCCGCATCGCGCTGGCCACGCCGACGCCGACCGCCTCCTGGCCCAGCGCGGAGGCAAATGTACCGATCTGGCCGGTGCGCTGCAGTGCAATGGCCTTCAGGTCGAACTGGCGCGTCAGCACCATGGCCCGGTACAGCGGCACCAGTGCCTCGGGATCGAGCGCAAAGGCCGGTAGCGCCTGGGTCGGCTCACCTTGTGGATCGAGAAACTGCGTGTACCCGATTTCGAATGTCGCGACGGTCGCCATGGCATGCCCTTTGTTCTTGTGTTCCAGTGGTTGCACTGGGGGCTGTCTTCTTCCGGTGCGCGTCCCGGCCACGAGCCGCGATGCGCATGCTCCAACTGCGATTCAGTGTTTGGGGCCTTTCATCGCCTCGGCTTCCATGGCCGCGATCCGCTCCTCGCCGGCCTCGATCGGATCCATCTCGTCGTCGACCGCACCCGCCGCGCGCTCGGCGGCCGCTTTCGCTTCCCCGTCGTCGGGCTCGAAGTCCTCGTCCTCGTTGCTCGGTGGCCGCAGCATATCCGCGAGCATCGCGGCCAGCTCGGGTGTATCCCATGGCGCACTACGCTGTTTTTGCTTCTTGATGTAGTGCCTGACTTCCGCATCCTGCTCCGGGGTCAGGGGAAGACCACGGAAGGTGCGTTGAGGGTCAATGCCGTCCATCATGCCGCTCCGGAGGG
Organism: Burkholderiaceae bacterium 16; assembly: GCA_000955785.1. Classification (GTDB taxonomy): domain Bacteria; phylum Pseudomonadota; class Gammaproteobacteria; order Burkholderiales; family Burkholderiaceae; genus Cupriavidus. The sequence goes on along the minus strand of JYOD01000014.1, from coordinate 52,860 downwards.
TTGTCCGGTTTTCAGTGTAATCCTATTGGGGAGGATGGGGCTATTGTGGGAATGACGGCAATGTGGGGTAGCACCCGGTCGCGCGGTGCTGGCTTTTGGCATGACCGGGACCGAGCGGTCACCTGACCGCGATATGGCTGTCCCTGCGGCAGTCGCAAGCGCCGAGATACGCGCCGTTCTTCCTGTGCAGTATCTGCATGCCGCCGAAATCCCATGTGCTCTCTGTCCTGGCAACCACGTCGTGGCCCAGGGCAACGAGGCCCTGGATGGTATCGGCCGGAAAGCCAGGCTCCAGCACCACTTGCCGGCCCGCTCCGACCTTGAAGCGAGGCGCATCGACGATGGCCTGCGGGCCCTGCGCGTAGTCGTGCAGGCGCACCATCATCTGGACGTGGCCCTGCGGCTGGAAGGTGCCGCCGGTCGCGCCGAAGGCGATCGGCTCCCCGCCGCCGGCAAAGGCGAATCCCGGCAGGATGGTATGGAAGGGCCGCCTGCCGGGCGTGACGAAGGACGGTGATCCGGCGTCGGTGGAGAAGCAGGCGCCGCGATTCTGCAGCGAAACGCCGGCGCCGGGCACCACGATGCCGGAACCGAAGCCCATGTAGTTCGACTGGATCAGCGAGACCATCATGCCATCCCGGTCGCCCGCGGCAAGATACACCGTGCCCGCCAGCGGGCCAAACGCGTGGCCGAAATCGGAAGCTTGCCGTGCGCGGATGCGCGCGGCGGCGGCTTCCAGGCAGGGCGCTTGCAAACGCAGGCGTACCTGGGCGATGGCATCGTCCCCGTCGCCAACCAGTGGCCCGACTTCGGCAAAGGCCAGCTTGATGGCCTCGATCTGCAAATGCAGCGAGGCTGCCGAGTCCGCCGGAAACCGCGCCACATCGTGATGCGCGAGCACGCCCAGCGCAAACAGCGCCACCGTGCCCTGGCCGTTCGGCGGCAGTTCGCTCACCTGCAGCGTGCCATAGGGCGCCTGTATCGCATCGACCCACTCGGGCTTGTGCAGCCGCAGGTCTTCAGCGGAAAGGGCGCCACCTGTTTCCCGGGCGAAGGCAGCGATTCGCCTGGCGGTTTCGCCGGTGTAGAAGTCCTGCCCGTTTGTTCGCGCCACGCGTTCGAGCGTCTGCGCAAGCGCGCACTGCTGGAACAGGGTGCCCGCCATGGGGGCTGCGCCGCCGGGCATGAATGCGGCCTCGAAGCCGGGCTGGCTTCGCAGCCTGGGCACCTGTTCCCGCCACTTTTGCGCGACACCGGGAGAGACGTGGAAGCCGGCCCGCGCGTAGCGGATCGCGGGTTCGAGCACGGTAGCCAGATCGAGCCGGCCAAAGCGCGTACCCAGCGCGGCCCAGGCGGACACGGCGCCGGGAACGGTGACGCTGTCCCAGCCGCGCTGGGGCATCGCTGGCAATGCGGAAAGGCGGGCGGCGTCGATGGCCAAAGGAGCCCGGCCACTTGCATTGAGGCCGTGCAGCTTGCCGCCATCGAAGACCTGGGCGAACGCGTCGCCGCCGATCGAGTTGTTGGTGGGCTCGACCACAGCGATGGCTGCCGCAGCCGCGATGGCGGCATCCACCGCATTGCCGCCGCGCGCAAGGATGTCGAGCCCGGCCTGCGCGGCGAGCGGTTGCGATGCGATGACCATCTCGCCGCCATGCACGGCGGCCCGGAACGAGGGATAGCGTTGGGGGGCAGATCCGGCGCTCATGGATTACTGCTGCGCCAGTTGCTTGCTCTGGATCAGGCCGCCCCACTTGGCATGCTCGCTTTGCACGAAGGCCCGGAAAGCGTCGGGGCTGCTCCATTCGACCTCGGCGCCCTGCGCGGCGAACTGCTGGCGCACCTCGGGCGACTTGAGGACGGCGACGATATGGCGGTTGAGGATGTCCACCACCGGCACGGGTGCCGCGGCGGGCGCGAAGATGCCGAACCAGGCGGTCACATCGAATCCCGGCACGCCGGACTCGGCGACCGTGGGCAAGCCCGGCAGCAGGCTGCTGCGGTGCGTGCCGGTAACGGCCAGCGCGCGCACGGTGCCGGCCTGGATCTGGGCCTTAGCCGTGACCTGGAGGTCGAACATCAGGTTGACCTGGCCGCCGAGCAGGTCGGCCAGGGCCGGCGCGCTGCCTTTGTAGGGGACGTGGAGTAACTGGATGTCGGCGGCCTTGGCCAGCAGTTCGCCGGCCAGGTGGTTGGAGGTGCCGGCGCCAGCCGATGCGTAGGTGATCTGGCCGGGGCGGGCTTTTGCCAGCGCGATGAGTTCGCCCATGGTCTTTGCCGGCACCGATGGATTTTCCAGCACGACGAAGGGCACGGAAGCCACGCGGGAGATGGGCGTGAAATCCTTGACCGGGTCATAGCCCACGCCACGGTTGAGCGCGGGGTTCATCGCATGCGAGCTGACCGTGCCCATCAGCAGCGTATAGCCATCGGGCGCTGCCTGGGCCACGAACTTGCTGCCGATGGCCGTACCGGCGCCCGCGCGGTTATCCACCACAACGGGTTTGCCAATGCGCTCCGCGAGGTGTTGCGCGACCAGCCTGGCCAGGATGTCGGCCGTGCCGCCCGGCGGATAGGGCACCACCAGGTGAATGGCGCGGGCCGGAAAATCCTGCGCGCCGGCGGGAACGGAAAAGGCCAGCGCCGTTGACGCCGCCGCGAGTGCGAGCAGGCGGTAGAGAGAAGTCAGCATAAGAGGGGGCAAAGGAGGGAGGACGCGCGATCGGCGCGGAACGCTCAGGACAGCACCGGGGTCTTGCCCTCGTCGACTTCGGCAATCACGGGAATCTCCACGCCATAGGTGCCGACGTCTTCGCGGATCTCATCCAGCGAGCGCTTGATGATTGCCATCTCCTGTTCGGGATGCGTTGCGCCGAGACCGTACTCGGCAGCCAGGGCGCGCGCGTGGCCGGCACGCCGTTGTTCATCCACGGGCAGGTTGACGACGGCATAGACGCCATTGAGCAAACTCCCGCGCAGCTTCTTGGCGAACTTCTGCCCGAGCAGCGCCTTGTCGTCCGCCGAGATCTCCGAGAAGAAGCGCCGCATGATGATGCGCCCGAACTGGATGTGCCGCGCCTCGTCGCGCAGGATCAGCCTGCAGGCCGTCCTGATGGATGCGAAGCGCGCGTTCTCGTAGCGGGCCTGCAAGAGTTCGCCCGACAATTGCTCGAACAACGTGTTCACCGCCAGGCCGGCGAAGAAGCTCATCTGCTTCTCGTCGCGCTCATCGTGGAAGCGGGGGATGATGGCGCGGAAGTAATCCGAGCGCGGCGACTCCTGATAGCCGGAAATCGCGCGGGCCACGCGGAACGACGCCTCATGGTGGCGCAGTTCCTCCGCGATGAAGTTGACCACGTGCTGCTTCACCTCGAACGGCTGGTGCTCGAAGATGGCGTCGCGCAGCCGCTCCGCGCCGTAGGGAATGGCGCCGTGTTCCATCCAGGCGCGCAGGCTCCACCACTCGCTGCCGGCCTCGCGCACTTCCGCCGGGATGTCGGCCTGCTCCAGGTCCGAGTAGTCGATCTGCGTCGGGTCCCACGCCAGCGTGCGTGCCTGCTCGCACAGGCCCCAGACATCCTCGTAGGCCAGGGTGGAGACGATGGGGTAGGGGTTGGGAACGGGCGTAAGTTCTTCAAGCAGGGAGGGGCGCATTTTTTTGTGGTCCTGTGGTCCTGGGGTCCGGTTGGCCGTTGCGGGCTCTATGGGCTCACTGTAGTTTGCGGCGTTCTGATATTCCAAATACTATTCAAAGCTATCCGTGATACATGGAGTGAATCACCGTGACCGATCTGCGCCAGTTTCAACAGTTTGTCGCCGTCGCCGAGTTGCTGAGCTTCCGGCGCGCGGCGGAGGCGCTCCACATGTCCCAGCCGCCCCTGACCGTGGCCATCCGGAAGCTGGAAGAAACCATCGGCACCGAATTGCTGGAAAGGAACCGACATATGGTGCGCCTGACGCCGGCGGGGGAGGTCTTCCTGGTGGAGGCGCGCAGGACCATCGCGCAGGCCGAAATCGCCGTCGAATCGGCACGGCGCGCGGCCAGCGGCATGTTCGGGACCTTGCGGCTTTCGTTCGTGCCCAGCGCGGCGCTCGATGTGCTGCCGGATATCCTCAGGCGTTTCCAGCAGGAGTACCCGGCAGTCAAGCTGATCCTGACCGGCGAGAGCAGCGGGAAGCAACTGGAACTGCTCCGGCGCGGCGACACGGATGTCGCCATCGTGGTCCCGCCCGTGTATGAGCCCAAGGACCTGAGCCTGGATATCCTCTGCGAGGAAACACTGGTGGTCGCCGTTCCGGCAACGCACGCGCTGGCCAAACGCAAGCGCCTGCGGCTTGAAGAGCTGAAGGCCGAAGCCTTCGTCGCGTTCCCGTTCGCGGAAGGACCGGGCTACTCCGGCGTGATCCTGGCGGCTTGCCAGCGCGCGGGGTTCTTCCCGCGGGTGGTGCAGGAGGCTGCGCAGATGCAGACCATCATCACGCTGGTCGCCGGGAACCTGGGCATTGCCATCGTGCCGAGGGCGATGACAAGGGTGCAGGCACTGGGCGTGGTCTATATCGACGTGACGGAATCTCGCTCTTCGCTGCGGTATCCCCTGGTGATGGCCTCGCTGACCAACACGGAGAATGCGCTGGTGGGCGCGTTCGGGGCGGTGGCGAAGCGATCGCTCGCGGCTTGACCTTGTCTTTCCCTGCGAGTCTCGCCCCCGTGAAAACCCTAGGAAAATCGGGCTTGCTCATGCACGGAAGCGAGGTCTAAACTATTTCATATCGCGAATACAAGTTCGCAATCCGAATAAATGTGAGGGCGCCTAAGGGCGTAGGGCAGGAGCAAGAGGTGTCGCGATGCGGCGCCATTTTTCAGGCCTAGTTCGCGAATAAAAATTCGCAATCCGAATTTTAAAGGGCCGGCCGCGATGCCGGCGTTCATCCACCAGTCATGAGCGAGGGCTTTCCTCTGTCAGTTCAGCGAATTAAAATTCGGAATCCGAACTCAAGCCGGGTTCGCACCTGAACTAACCGTGGAGATTGAAATGGCTACCGAGAACCCAGTCCGTTCCGCATCGAAAGCAAGCAGCGCGGGCGACGCATCCAAGAACACGGTGCAGTCGCTGGCGAAGGGCTTCCGCATTCTCGAAGCGTTCTCGGCGCAGGAGCCCGAACTCACCATGGCGGAAGTGGCGCGGCGCTCCGGGCTGGACAACGCGACCGCCTTCCGCTTCCTCAACACGCTGGTGGATATCGGTTACGTGCAGCGCGTGCCGGACACGCGCCTGTTCAGGCTGTCGCTGAAGGTGCTGGACCTTGGCTTCGACGCCATCGCCCATTCCGACCTGCGCACGCGGGCACGGCCGATCCTGCGCGCGCTGGTGGGGGAGATCAACGAAGCCGCTTCCATCGGCGTGCTGGATGGCCCGGATGTGTTGTACGCCGAGCGTATCCAGGCGGGCCTGACGCGGCTCGGCGTGGATATCCGCATCGGCAGCCGGGTGCCGGCTTATTCCACCGCCGTCGGCTACGCCATCCTGGCCTGGCTGCCCGAGGACATGCAGGCCCGCGTGCTGGATGCCCAGCCCCGGCAGAAGCTGACCGACCACACGCTGACCGATCTCGGCACCATTCTTGAACGCCTGAAGACCGTGCGTGCCAAGGGCTACGCCCTGTCGGACCAGGAAACGGTGTCCGGCCTCTACGTGGTCGCCGCCCCGGTGCTGGATGTCGACGGCGTGCCGGTTGCGGGCCTGAGCGTGGCGGCGCCGGCGATGAACACCTCGCTTGACGATTTCGAATCGACCACGGCCCCGGCGGTAGTACATGCCGCTACCGACCTGGCCCGTGCGTTGCAACCCTCCGGAGGATTCATTCCTCCCACTCTGACCACCACCGTATTGCGCAGATAGCGCAAGCCTTACCAGGAGACGAAACGTGTCTGATATCAACTTCCGCGGCATCATTCCCGCCATTGCAGTCCCCTTCAATGCGGACTACAGCATCAACGAACCGGAACTGCGCCGCTTCTCCAGGTGGCTGGGCGGGCAGGAGGGCGTGACCGCCCTGATGACCAATGGCCATACCGGTGAAGTGTTCTCGCTGACCCCGCGCGAGCGCGCCGAGGTGACCCGCATCACCGCCGACGCCACCAAGGGCGTTTGCCCGGTGATCTCGTCGGTGGTCTGCGAAGGCATCAACGATGCCGTGGAGCAGGCGGGCTGGGCCAAGGAAGCCGGGGCCGCCGGACTCGATATCATGCCGCCGCATCACTGGCTGCGCTTTGGCTTCAAGCCGGAACACTGCCTCGATTACTTCAACGCCATCGGCAAGGCCAGCGGGCTGCCCCTGGTGGTACATATCTACCCCGCCTGGACGCGCGGTTCCTACTCGTCCGAACTGCTTGCGGAGCTGGCAAAGCTGCCTTACGTGAAGGCCTTCAAGATGGGCGAGCGCGAGATGAACAAGTACGCGCGCGATATCAAGGAAATCCGCGCCGCCGATCCCACCAAGGTGCTGATGACCTGCCATGACGAATACCTGCTGGCGTCGCTGGTGCAGGGTCTCGATGGCGCGCTGGTCGGCTTTGCCTCGCTGATTCCCGGCCTGATCAACGATCTGCTCAAGGCGGTCAAGGCTGGCGACCTGCATGAAGCGATGCGTGTGCAGGCCCTGATCAATCCGCTCAAGGACGCGGTGTATGGCGCCGGCGAACCCACGGGCGAAGCGCATGGCCGCATGAAGGCCGCCATGGCGCTGGCCGGCATCCTGAGCGACGGCACCGTGCGCCCGCCGACCCATGCTCCGTCGGCCGCGGAACTGGCCGCCATCAAGGCCGCGCTGGAACAGGCCGGCATCACCCAGAAGGCCGCAGCCTGATCCTGCACCGGTCGCCTCGCGCCGCGCAGCCAGCGCGCGAGGCCGGGCCGCCAGCAACTGCATTCCAAAGGGGCTTCGATGAGCCAATCCATGCAAGCCGACGCGCCACCCGCAAGGCATGCCCTTGTCACCGGCGCCAGTTCTGGCATCGGCGCCGCCATCGCCCGGCGCTTGCTGTCCGCGGGCTGGCGGGTGACGGGTCTTGACCGCGCGCCGGCGCAAGGTGCCGAGCGCTTCAGCGCGATCGAGGTAGACCTGACAGACGCGGTAAAGCTCGCCGCCGCCGTGGCCGTCCTGCCGCGTGTCGACGCCATCGTCCATGCCGCCGGTTATATGCGCACGGCGGTTCTCGGCGAACTGAAGGCCGAGGACGGGGAGGGCATGTGGCGCATCCATGTGGAAGCCGCCGCCGTGCTCGCCAACGCGCTGGTGCCAAGACTGCCGGATGGCGCGCGCATCGTGCTGATCGGCAGCCGCACGGCGGCGGGCGCGCCGGGTCGCAGCCAGTACGCAGCGACCAAGGCCGCGCTGGTGGGCATGGCGCGCTCATGGGCGGCGGAGCTGGCGCCGCGCGGCATCACAGTCAATGTGGTGGCGCCGGGTGCCACCGAGACCCCCATGCTGAACGATCCCGGCCGCAAGGGCACGCCGCCGCGCACGCCGCCCATCGGGCGTTTTATCCAGCCCGGCGAAGTGGCCGGGATGGTGAGCTTCCTGCTCGGCCCGGATGCCGGGGCCATCACCGGCCAGCAGATCGTGATCTGTGGCGGCGGCTCGCTGTAGGGCGCCCGACCGATATATCGAATTACCGAAGCATTCAAGACACCGAAGACACTGGAGACAAGCAATGTCCGTCCGCATCATTGACGTCCGCGAAGTGACGAAACCGATTTCGTCGCCCATCCGCAATGCCTATATCGATTTCTCGAAAATGACGAGCAGTCTCGTCGCCGTGGTGACCGACGCCTTCCGCGACGGCAAGCGCGTGATCGGCTATGGCTTCAACTCCAACGGCCGCTATGGCCAGGGCGGGCTGATCCGCGAGCGTTTCGCGCCGCGCATCCTGGCGGCCGATCCGGCTTCGCTGCTGGACGACGTAGGCACCAACCTCGATCCCAATCGCGTGTGGGCAGCCACCATGTCCAACGAGAAACCGGGCGGCCACGGCGAACGCTCGGTGGCGGTCGGCACCATCGACATGGCGGTGTGGGATGCGGTGGCCAAGATCGCCGGCAAGCCGCTGTTCCAGTTGCTGGCGGAGCGCCACGGCGTCAAGGCCAACCCGCGCGTCTTCGTTTATGCCGCTGGCGGTTATTACTACCCCGGCAAGGACCTGTTCGCGCTGCGCGCCGAGATGCGCTCCTACCTCGAGCGCGGCTACAACGTGGTCAAGATGAAGATCGGCGGCGCCAGCCTGGAAGAAGACAGCGCGCGCATCGAGGCCGTGCTGCAGGAGATCGGCACCGATGCGCAGCTCGCGGTCGATGCCAATGGCCGCTTCGACCTGGATACCGCCATCGCCTACGCCAAGATGCTGCGCGACTATCCGCTGTTCTGGTACGAGGAGGCTGGCGATCCGCTGGACTACCACCTGCAGGCCACGCTGGCCGAGTATTACCCCGGCGCCATGGCCACGGGCGAGAACCTGTTCAGCCACCAGGACGCGCGCAACCTGATCCGCTATGGCGCCATGCGCGCCGACCGCGATTACCTGCAGTTCGACTGCGCGCTGTCCTACGGCCTGGTCGAGTACGAACGCACGCTGGAAGTACTGAAGACCTTCGGCTGGTCGCCCAACCGCTGCATTCCACACGGCGGCCACCAGATGTCGCTCAATATCGCAGCCGGCCTGGGTCTGGGCGGCAACGAAAGCTACCCCGACCTGTTCCAGCCCTATGGCGGCTTCCCCGATGGCGTCAAGGTGATCGACGGGCACATCACCATGCCGGAGCTGCCGGGCATTGGTTTCGAGGGCAAGGCGGATCTCTATGCGGAGATGGCGGCGCTGGCGCAGCCTTGAAGAGACGCCAAAGCCGTTTGGAATGACGACGGCTGTTGCTCCCTCTCCCCTCAGGGGGAGAGGGAGCAAACCTAAACTGTGCTGCCGAACTAAGAACCGCCCCATAAGGGCGGACCTGCAGTCGAGACAGGAGACAAACAATGCTGTTCCACCGATTCTTCCGCTGTGCCGCGGGCGCGCTGCTGCTGTGCGCCGCCGCCGCTTCCGCGCAGACCTACCCGAACAAAGCCGTGCGCGTCATCATCCCGTTCCCGCCTGGCGGGCCCACCGACACCGTTGGCCGCATGCTGGCGCAAAAGCTGTCCGAGCAGACCGGGCAGAGCTTTATCGTCGACAACCGGCCCGGCGGCCAGGGCATCATCGGCGCCGATGCGGTGGCCAAGGGGGCCGCCGATGGCTACACGCTGCTGTTCAGCGCCTCCACCTTCACCACCACGCCGATGACGCTGAAATCGTCGCCCTACGATGTGACGAAGGATTTCGTGCCGATCGCGCTGGTCGGCAAGGGCCCGCTGGCGGTGTCGGTCAACAAGAACCTGCCGATCAAGAACATCAAGGAACTGATTGCCTACGCACAGGCGCACCCGGGCAAGATGTCGTTCGCGATCGGCTCGCAGGCCTCCGCGGGGCATTTGTCGACGGAACTGCTCAAGCGCACCAGCAAGATCGATTACCTGGTGGTGCCATACAAGGGCTCGGCGCCTGCCTACCAGGACCTGATCGGCGGCGCCATCGACGGTTTTATCGATCCGGTGCTTGGCGCCCTGACGTACCACAAGAGCGGCATGGTGCGGGTGGTCGCGGTGACTTCCAGGGAGCGGCTGCCCTCCATGCCCGATGTGCCAACCGTTGCCGAGACCGTGCCGGGCTACGAGTTCTACTCGTGGTATGGGCTGTGGGGCCCGGCCAAGCTGCCGCCGGACGTGATCAAGCGGCTCAACGCCGAGGTCAACAAGGCATTGGCTTCCGACCTGCGCACCAGGCTGGCCGAGCAGGGCTACCTGTTGTCGCCCGGCACGCCGGAAGACTTTGCGCGGTTTGAAAAAGAAGATATGGCCCGCTCCGCCAAGATCGTCGCGGAAGCGAAGATCCGCGCGGAGTAACGCGCCCCCGCCTGGCGCTGGCATGCCAGCGCCAGGCGGGCTATCACTCGGGCCCGATGCCATTGCGGCTCGATAGCATCGCGATCAGGAAGTCCCGAAACACGCGCACCACTTCTGCGTGGGTCCTGCCCTGCAGGGTCTGGACCTCGATACTGCGGTCGCTCATTGCGCGGTCCCGAATGGCGATGGCGCACAAGCCGCGCTCCTCCAGCAGCAGGCGCACGGAGACCTCGCTCGCCAGCGTGATGGCATCGTTCAGCCGCGCGAAGTTCAGCAGGGTCTCGACATAGTTGCTGGTGAGTACCGGGTCGACCGTCACGCGCTGTCGTATGCAGGCAATGTCGAACACCTGGCGCACGGTGGTATCCGCATCCGGCAGGGCCATCGGGTAGCCCTGCAGCTGAGACAGGGTGACCTGCCTGGACTTCGCCAAGGGATGGTCGGTGCGCATGATGGCAAGGCCGGGCGCCGGCTGGCGATGCTCCACCTTGATGTCCTTCTGCCCGACCCGGCTGTAGTTGAACACCATGCCGATATCGCATTCGCCCTGGCGCACGCGGCGGGTGACTTCGGCCGGCGCATCCACCGACAGCTGGAAGCGGATGCCGCGATATTTTGCGCGGAACGCCTCGATGACGCTCGGCAGGAACTGGATGGCGAAGCCCTCCGAGCTGGCGATGCGGACATGCCCTGTGCCGAGGCCTTGCAACGCCAGCACGTCGGCCACGACCCGCTCGGCCTCGAAACTGGATTTGCGGGCATGCGTGGCCAGCAGCTCGCCCGCGGCGCTGAGTACCATGCCCCGCGGCCTGCGCTCGAACAGGACGACATCCAGCGTCTCCTCCAGGCCGGCAATCTGCCGGCTGACGGCGGATCCGGCGACATTCAGGCGCAACGCCGCCTCGCTGATCGAGCCGCAACGGACCACTTCCAGGAAATAGCGCAGCGCTGTGCTCTGCAAACGGTGGGACTGGGACACATTACCTCCGGCCGGATGGGTAGGGTTGCGCCGCATGCGCGGCAGGCGCAGTTTGCACGGTCATCACGGTTTGCCATAAAGGCAAACCACAATTCTGAATTCTATGCTTTTCGCAAAGTTCGCAAGGATCTAGGATTCGAACAACAGGATTCGAACAACCTTGCATTTCTTCCATTCGGCTGCACTGGCCAGAGGCGAAAACATGAGCGCGCGCATACCTATGACATCGGTACGGTCCTTCCTGGCTGCGGCATTGGTGCTCGCAGCGTCCACGGCGCACGCGGGCAAGGCAAACGACACCTTGGTCTATGCCTCCGACAGCGAGGTCGAGAACATCAGTCCGTATCACAACAACCTGCGCGAGGGCGTGGTGCTCTCCCGCATGGTGTTCGACACGCTGCTCTATCGCGACCCCAAATCCGGCGAGTACAAGCCGCAACTTGCCACGGCCTGGACGTGGGAGTCGCCAACCGCCCTGGTCATCGACCTGCGCCAGGGGGTGACGTTCCAGAACGGCGACAAGTTCAGTGCGGACGATGTGGTGTTCACGTTCACCTACGTCGTGTCGCCCGAGTCCAAGGTTGTCACGCGCCAGAACATCGACTGGATCAAGAGCGCCGAGAAGCTGGGCGAATACAAGGTGCGCCTTCACCTGAAAGCGCCGTTCCCGGCCGCGTTCGAATACCTCGCCGGTCCCACGCCGATTCTCCCCGCGGCCTATTTCAAGAAGGTGGGGCTGGAGGGCTTCAGCAAGGCGCCGATCGGCACCGGACCCTACAAGATCACGGCCGTCACACCCGGGCAGGGCGTGACGATGGTCAGGAACCCCGCGTACTTCAAGGCAAGCCCGCAAGGCCAGCCCAGGATCGGGACGCTCAAGTTCGTCATCATTCCGGATCCCGAGACACGGGTGGCGCAGTTGATGACCGGGGCAGTGGACTGGCTCTGGCGCGTGCCCTCCGACCAGGCGGATGCCATGCGCAGCATGCCCAACCTGACCGTGCAGAGCGGCGAGACCATGCGCGTGGGTTTCCTGATGATGGACGCGAAGGGCAACTCGGATCCCAAGTCGCCCTTCAAGGACGTGCGGGTGCGGCAGGCCGTGAACTACGCGATCAACCGTGAAAGCATGGCGAAGAACCTGGTGCGCGGGGGCAGCCAAGCGGTTCCGGCGGTGTGTTACCGCACCCAGGTCGGTTGCGAAACCAAGGGCATCGCCAGCTATGCCTACGACCCCGCCAAGGCCAAGGCGTTGCTTGCACAAGCCGGCTATCCAAATGGCTTCGAGACCGACATCTACGCTTATCGGGAGCGTGACTTCGCGGAGGCCGTCATCGGCGATCTGCAGAAGGTCGGTATCAAGGCACGCTTGCGGTACATGAAATATGCGGCGCTGCAGGGCGACTACCGTGGCGGCAAGGCGCCACTGACGTTCCAGACCTGGGGCTCCAATTCGGTCAATGACGCCTCTGCGTCCCTCGGCGTGTGGTTCAAGGGCGGTGCCGACGACATTACCAGGGACAGCGCCGTCAAGGCGTTCCTGGACGCCGCGGACAGCGCGGCCGACCTTGGGGTGCGCAAGGCGAACTACGCCAAGGCGCTGGATGTGATCGCCCGGCAGGCCTATACCGCGCCGCTCTTTACGTACTCGACCAGCTATGCCTATACGTCGCAGCTGAACTTCCAGGCCTATCCGGACGAAGTGCCACGCTTCTACGACGCCAGCTGGAAGTAAGCCGGCAGGCATGACGGCGCGGCAGGCAGACTGATATTTGCCTGGCGCGGGCAGATTCGACCAAGGGCCCCCCACATGTTGACCTATATTCTCCGGCGCCTTGCTGTGGCGCTTTGCGTTGCCCTGACCGTTTCGATCGTGAGCTTTGTCCTGCTGCACCTGTCGGGCGATCTGGCCACGTCGATTGCCGGCGCCGACGCAACGGCCGAGCAGGTGGCAACGATCCGCCACCAGTACGGCCTGGACCAGCCGATGGTGACGCAGTACTTTGAGTGGCTGGGCCGCGCGCTGCATCTTGACCTGGGGCGTTCCTTCTTCTTCCAGGGGCCGGTCACCGAACTGGTGGCCGAGCGTCTGCCGATCACCCTGAAGCTTGGCGGCATTGCGCTGGTCATCGCTGTGCTGACGGCCATCCCCCTGGGGGTGCTGGCAGCGATCTGCCGCGACAGCTGGATCGACCGGCTCGCCCTGCTGCTGGCCGTGATCGGGCAGGCCATGCCGAGCTTCTGGTTTGGCCTGACGTTGATCCTGCTGTTTGCCGTCAAGTTGCAGTGGTTGCCGGTATCCGGCAATTCGGACTGGCGGAATTTCGTCCTGCCGGCCATCGTCCTTGGGTACTACGCCACCCCGGCGATGATGCGCCTGACCCGCGCCGGCATGCTGGACGTGCTGGGGGCGGACTACATCCGCACGGCGAGAGCAAAGGGTCTTGGGCCTCGCACGGTGATCTTCAAGCACGCGCTGCGCAACGCGGTGATTCCGGTGGTGGCACTGGCAGCCGTCGAGCTTGGCTTCATGCTGGGCGGCTCCGTCGTCATCGAATCCGTGTATGCGATGCAAGGTCTTGGGCAACTGGCCTGGGAGGCCATCGCGCGCAACGACTATCCCGTTGTGCAGGCGGTGGTGCTGCTGATCTCGATCTTCTATATCGGCCTGACCTTCCTGGCCGATGTCATCAACGCCGCGCTCGATCCCCGCATCCATACCCGCTGAGAGCCCATTCTTCGGAGCCGCACATGAACACCGAGACCTCCCCCGTGCCGGCGGACGGCGCGCGCGCAGCGTTCCCGCCCTCGCCAGTTCCGGCGCTGCCGGTCGTGCCTGCCTGGCGGCGCACCCTGCGCCGCGCGCTCGGGCATTATGGTCTGACGCTTGGCGCAATGTTGCTGGCCGTGGTGGTCCTGGCGGCCCTGTTCGCGCCGCTGCTGGCGGCGCACGAGCCCTATCTGCAGGATATGGGCCGCCGGCTCGTGCCGCCAGCGTGGCAGCCAGGCGGTAGCCCGGAACACTGGCTGGGTACCGACAAGCTGGGCCGCGACTACCTGAGCCGCCTGTTGTTCGGCGCCCGGGTCTCGCTGGTCATCGGGCTGTGCGCGGTCGCCATCTCGGCGTTGATCGGCATTACGCTCGGGCTGCTCGCCGGGTACTTCGGCGGCAAGGTCGACGCCGTGATCAGCTATGTCATTACCACGCGGCTGGCCATGCCGGTGGTGCTGGTGGCGCTGGCCATGGCCGCGCTGACGGGAGGCTCGGTGCAGGCGGTCATCGTGCTGCTTGGCCTGCTGCTGTGGGACCGCTTCGCGGTGGTCACCCGCTCGGCGACCCAGCAGTTGCGGGATGCCGAATTCATCGCGGCGGCCAAGAGCCTTGGCGCCTCGACGTTCTATATCCTGCTGCGCGAGATCCTGCCGAACCTCATGGGTGCCCTGACGGTGGTGGTGACGTTGGAAATGGCGCACGCCATCCTGCTCGAAGCCACGCTGTCGTTCCTTGGCCTGGGCGTGCAGCCGCCGACGCCGTCCTGGGGCCTGATGGTCGCCGAAGGCAAGGCCTATATGTTCTTCAAGCCCTGGGTCATCCTGATCCCCGGCGTGGCGCTGGCGGTGCTCGTGCTTGCCATCAATCTGGTGGGCGACGGCATTCGCGACATCTGCGCGCCCGACGGCCGCAACTAGCACAAAGCAGGACAACCAAGGACGGGAGTCGCGCATGACAAGCTTGCTGGATGTAAAGAACCTGCGGGTGGACCTGCCGAGCGAAAACGGCATGCTCCACGCGGTACGCGGCATCGATTTTCACGTCAATCGCGGCGAGATGCTGTGCCTGGTCGGCGAGTCCGGATGCGGGAAGTCGATGACTTCGCTGGCCATCATGGGGCTGCTGCCGGGCAGGGCGAAGCGCAGTGCGGACCATATCCGGTTCGACGGCGAGGATCTGCAGGCGTTTTCCGAGCGCCGCATGGCCGCCCTGCGCGGACAAAAGATCTCGATGATCTTCCAGGAGCCGATGACGTCGCTGAACCCCGCCTACACGCTGGGCAATCAGCTTTGCGAGGCGATGCTGCATCACGGCAAGGGGACGCGCGCACAGGCGCGCGACCGGGCCGTGTACCTGCTGGAGCGCGCCGGCATTGCCAACGCGGGGCAGCGGCTCAGGCAGTATCCGCACCAGCTCTCCGGTGGCTTGCGCCAGCGCGTGATGATTGCCATGGCCTTGATGTGCGAGCCGGACCTGATCATTGCCGATGAACCCACCACGGCACTGGATGTCAGCATCCAGGCGCAGATCCTGCGGCTGATCCGCGAACTCCAGCAGGAGTTCGGCACCGCGGTCGTATTCGTCACGCATGACCTTGGCGTGGTGGCGCGGATCGCGGACCGCGTCGCGGTCATGTATGCCGGCGAGATCATCGAGACCGCGCCGGTGGCGGCGCTGTTTGCGCATCCGTCGCATCCCTACACGCGCGGGCTGCTCAATTGCATCCCGGTGCCGGGCAAGACACCGCCCGGCAGCCATCTCGCCGCTATCCCTGGGGTGGTGCCAGGGTTGATCGGTGACGTTGCCGGATGCGCGTTTCGCAATCGCTGCACGCAAGCTGTGGAACGCTGCGCGCACACGCATACGGAGGTGACCCTACGCGATGGACATAGCGCACGCTGCAATCTGCTCGAACCCATGGCGGCGCAAGCGCGGGAGGCTGCATGAACACGACGACCGAACCGAGAGCCGAGTACGCGCTTGAGCTTTGCGCGCTCAGCCGGCGCTTCGTGACAAGACGGAGCCTGTTTGGCAAACCGGAGGAATTCAAGGCGGTCAGCGAGGTTTCCCTGCGGCTGGCTCGCGGCGAAACACTCGGCCTGGTCGGGGAGTCTGGCTGCGGCAAGAGCACCCTGGCCAAGATGTTGCTCGGCCTGCTCGAACCCAGCGAGGGCAGCGTGCTCATCAACGGACGCGAGGTGCTGCCTGCCGAACGCAGGGCGATGTCGCGCCATATCCAGCCGATCTTCCAGGATCCTTACTCCTCCCTGAACCCGCGCAAGACCGTTGCGCAGATTGTCGGCCTGCCGCTACGGCTGCACGGCCTGGGCAACGCTGCCGAGCAGGCCGCCAAAGTCGTGCAGACGCTGGACCTGGTGGGCATGCCCAAGCGAACCCACGGGCAATATCCCGGGCAGTTGTCCGGAGGCCAGCGCCAGCGTGTCGCCATCGCGCGCGCCCTGATACTGCGCCCGCAGATTCTCATCTGCGACGAGCCGACCTCGGCGCTGGACGTCTCGGTACAGGCGCAGATTCTCAATCTGCTGCTGGACCTGAAGAAGGCGTTCGGGCTTTCCTATCTCTTCATCAGCCACAACCTCGGGGTGGTGGAGCATCTGGCGGATCGCGTTGCCGTGATGTATCGCGGCAGCATCGTGGAGCAGGCATCTCGCGAGGCGATTTTCTCGGCGCCTTCCCATCCCTATACGCGCATGCTGCTGTCGTGCGCGCTTACCCCGGAGCCCGGGCTCGGCATTCCGGATATCAAGCGGGACTTCGAAACACTCGCCGCCTGAGAAGGCAC
Source organism: Burkholderiaceae bacterium 16 (assembly GCA_000955785.1). Taxonomy (GTDB): domain Bacteria; phylum Pseudomonadota; class Gammaproteobacteria; order Burkholderiales; family Burkholderiaceae; genus Cupriavidus. The sequence goes on along the minus strand of JYOD01000014.1, from coordinate 36,315 downwards.
CCCGGCGCAGTGCGGACGCCCTGGACGCACAGGATGCACCGTGCCGGAGAATTCACGCAACACAAAAGAGGAAGCAGAGACATGAGTCGCTCACAAGCCATCGAACTTGCGGCCCGCTATTTTGACGACGGCAGCTTCGAGCAGGTGCTCCGGCAACGCGTGGCGATGCGCACGGAAAGCCAGAATCCCGCCAGCGCCGCCATCCTCACGGCCTACCTGACCGATGCCATCGGGCCACAGCTCGATGCCCTGGGATTTACCTGGAAGCGCGTCGACAATCCGGTCGCCGGCGGCGGGCCGTTCATGCTGGCGCAACGGCTGGAGCCCGGGGCCGCATTCACCGTGCTGACCTACGGGCACGGCGATGTGGTGCGCGGGCAGGATGCGCAATGGCGGCCGGGCCCTGGGCCCTGGGCGGTGTCGCGTGACGGCGACCGCTGGTATGGCCGCGGCACGGCCGACAACAAGGGCCAGCACACCATCAACCTGGCCGCGCTGACGCAGGTACTGGCGCTGCGCGAGGGCAAGCTGGGCTACAACGTCAAGATGATCCTCGAGATGGGGGAGGAAACCGGTTCCCCGGGTTTGCGGGAGGTGTGCGCGAAGTACGCGGACGACCTCGCCGCGGATGTGTTCATCGCATCGGACGGGCCGCGCGTGGCCGCCGCGCGGCCGACCCTCTTCCTGGGGTCGCGCGGGTTCTGCAACTTCAGGCTTGGCGTCAACCTGCGCGAAGGCGCGCATCACTCCGGCAACTGGGGCGGACTGCTGAGCAACGCTGGCACGCGGCTGGCGCATGCGCTCGCCAGCGTGGTGGATGCCAGGGGCAGGATCCTGGTCAGCGGACTCTTGCCCGACGGGCTGCCGGCAAACGTCCGTGCGGCACTCAGCACCATCGAGGTTGGCGGCGGCTTGGCCGATCCCGGGATCGACCCCGGCTGGGGCGAACCTGGCCTGTCTCCCACCGAGCGCGTCTACGGCTGGAACACGTTCGAGGTACTCGCCTTCAAGACCGGGAATCCCGACGCGCCGGTGGGGGCGATCCCCGGCCACGCGTTCGCGCTGTGCCAGATCCGTTTTGTGGTGGGCAGCGACAGCGCCAATTTCATGCGCCACCTGCGCGAGCACCTGGACGCCCGTGGCTTCCAGGATGTGGAGGTCCAGCCGGATGGCGAACCGATGCAGGCAACCCGCCTGGATCCGGACGATGCCTGGGTGCAGTGGGCCCTGGCATCCGTACAGCGCACCACGGGCGAGCCGCCGGCGCTGCTGCCGAATTTCGGCGGGTCCCTGCCCAACGATGTGTTTGCGGACGTGCTGGCCTTGCCGACGCTCTGGTTTCCGCATTCGTATCCGGCCTGCAGCCAGCATGCCCCCGACGAGCACCTGCTGGGCAGCGTGGCCCGGCAGGCGCTGCAGATCATGGCTGGCGTGTTCTGGGACCTCACCGAAGGCGGCGCGGCCATTGCCGGCACCCGGTCTCGGGGCGTGTGAAGGAACGGCGCCACGGCGCCGGTGCGCGGCTCGCCGCACCGCGCTGCGCCCGCAGCGCTTCAGATCGGAAACTGCGTCGTCGACAGCACCTGCTTGAGCACCATGAACGAGCGTATCTGCCGGACCCCCGGCAGATACAGCAGCTGCTCCGCATGGAGGCGATTGAAGCTCTCGCTGTCCTTGGTCCGCAGCATCATGAAGTAGTCGAATTCGCCCGTCACCACGTGGCACTCCATGCATCCGGAAACTTTCTGGGCGGCCTTCTCGAACTCCGAGAAGGATTCCGGCGTGGACCTGTCCAGCACCACGCCGATCATCACCAGCATCCCCGCGTCGAGCGCGGCCGGGTTCAGCAGCGCCACGATCCCACGAATCAGCCCGAGTTCCTTCAGCCGCTCCACGCGCCGCAGGCACGCTGGCGGGCTCAGGCTGACCTTGGCTGCCAGCGCCACATTAGAGACAGACGCGTCGCGCTGAAGTGCGCGCAGGATGGCTTTATCGGTGCGGTCCAATGCCTCGGAAAGTGGCGCGGAATGCTCTGATTTGGTGCGCAATTTTGTTTCGTCCATAGCTATTTATAAAAAATAAACAGGTCAAAAATTTTGTTTGCTATTTTTTATAGTGCATAAACAGATCAATATTTGCAACCACGTTTCGCGCATTTTTTTCTAGGATTGAGGCCATGCAGCATCAACGAAAGGCGGATCCACATGCCAGTGCTTTTCGCCAGTCTTGATGCCTGGATCCCCGCCCTCAACCCAGGAGTCGCCGCCATGAATCTCAAACGCTTTCCCCGCCACCAACTGACGTTCGGACCCACGCCCATCCAGCCGCTGAAACGACTCAGCGCGCATCTCGGCGGCAAGGTCGACCTCTATGCCAAACGCGAGGACTGCAACAGCGGCCTGGCGTTCGGCGGCAACAAGACGCGCAAGCTCGAGTACATCATTCCGGACGCGCTCGCCCAAGGGTGCGACACGCTCGTCTCCATCGGTGGCATCCAGTCGAACCAGACTCGCCAGGTTGCCGCCGTGGCGGCGCATCTCGGCCTGAAGTGCGTGCTCGTGCAGGAGAACTGGGTGAACTACTCGGACGCCGTCTATGACCGCGTTGGCAATATCCAGATGTCGCGGATCATGGGTGCCGATGTGCGCCTGGTCAGCGATGGTTTCGATATCGGGATCCGCAAGAGCTGGGAAGATGCCATGGAAAGCGTGCGCCAGGCCGGCGGCAAGCCCTACCCGATTCCGGCAGGGTGCTCCGAACATCCGCTGGGCGGCCTGGGTTTTGTCGGCTTCGCCGAAGAAGTGCGCGCACAGGAGGCCGAACTCGGCTTCAAGTTCGACTACATCGTGGTCTGCTCGGTCACCGGCAGCACGCAGGCCGGCATGGTGGTCGGCTTCGCGGCCGATGGCCGGGCCAACCGCGTGATCGGTATCGACGCATCGGCCAAGCCGGAGCAGACCCGTGCGCAGATCCTGCGCATTGCGAAAAACACGGCGCATCTGGTCGACCTCGGCCGCGATATCACCGACGAAGACGTGGTGCTCGACACGCGCTACGGCGGGCCGGAGTATGGCTTGCCGTCCGAGGATACGCTCGAAGCCATCCGGCTGAGCGCCAGGTTCGAGGGCATGATGACCGACCCGGTCTATGAAGGGAAATCGATGCAGGGCATGATCGACATGGTCCGCCGCGGCGAATTCCCGGAAGGCTCCAAGGTGCTCTACGCCCATCTGGGCGGCGCCCCGGCGCTGAGCGCTTATAGCTTCCCGTTCAGGAACGGCTGAACCTGCCTGCGTGCTTGCCTGCGCACGTGACTATCTCCTCGATGTATCCCCTTGATGCCGGTCCTTCAACGCCGGTATCAAGGGGCGCCTGATCGGCAGCACGCCTGGTCTCGCTTTGTCCCCGTCTGCCCCCGTCGCGCAATCACAGGCGTAGCGAGTGCACGTGGTTCTATGAAGCGTTTCGATCAGCGCGGGCGGCCAACGTCATCACGGATGGCTTCAGGACGCAGGGACGAACGCGCTCTCACGAGGGCTGGCTTGCGCCCGTGTGGCAACGATGTAAAACGGGAAATTGGGGATCTGCCTGCTTTGGCCGGTTCCCCGGATGGTCAGTCGACGAGCAGATTGATCTTTGTCGCGAATTTCTGCCAGCGATCGATGTCGGTGGTGACCAGCTTCTGGAATTCGGCAGGGGTACTCGTGGTCGAGGCAAAGCCGAGTTGTGTCAGGGAAGCCTTGATCTCGGGCTTGGCGATGGCCTTGGCGATTTCCGTGTTCAGCTTTTGCACGATCTCGGGCGGCGTATGCGCCGGGGCGAGGATGCCGAACCACTGTTCTACGTCATAGCCGGGGACGCCAAGCTCGCTCACACTCGGCACGTCGGGCAGGAACGGTGAGCGCGCCTTCGATGTGACGGCCAGTGCACGTAACTTGTTGCTCTTCAGGTAAGGCATCGTGTTGGTCAGCGTGTTGACGCTGACGTCGGCCTGGTTGCCAAGCACGTCGGCGATGGCGGGCGCGCAACCTTTATACGGCACATGGAGCATCTCGATTTTTGCAGAGACCTTCAGCAATTCGCCGGCCAAATGCTGCGGCGTGCCGTTACCGCACGACGCATAGCTTGGCGGCGAGGCGCTCTTGCCCGCCGCCAGCAAGTCGTTAAACGTGCGGATATTCGAGTGCGATGGCACGGCGATCACCGAAGGCACCGAAGCGAATGTGATGACCGCGCTGAAATCGGACTTCGGATTGAACTGCAGCCTCTTGAAGATGCTCGGGTTGATGGCGAAGCTGCTATTGACGATCAGCAGCGTGTAGCCATCAGCAGGGCTCTTGGCCACGAACTCGGCGCCAATATTGCCGCTGGCGCCGGGCCGGTTGTCGACTACCACCGGTTGGCCCAGCGACTTGCTCATGTCGGTGCCGATCAGGCGCGCGAGCGTATCGGTCCCGCCTCCGGCCGGAAACGTCACCACCATACGGATGGGCTTTTGCGGGAAGGTACTCGCGATATTGGCCTCGGCGCGCCCGGGCAGAGTGCTCAGGCTGCCTGCGACAAACAGAAGCGATGCCAGACTGCTGACGACGGATAGGGGTCTCATGGATATGCCTTGTCGGTTAGGTTGAGGGAAAGGGAAGGGCTGGTCAATCGGGATCTATACGCACTGCCTGGTGACACTCGCCACCGACGCGGACTAGTGCGGCGGCCGCCGTAAGTGCTTCAGCTGAGTCGGCGTGGATGCGGTAGAGGGGCTGCCCCGGCGCCACTTGTGCGCTGATCGTGCACAGCAGGTCGATGCCTGCACCAGCATCGCGCGGTGCCCCGGCAGCACGCGCCACACCGGAAATTTGCAAGCCTTCGATGGCCGTCACCTGTCCCTGCGTCGTGGCAGCCACTACCTGCGTATGCACACCCGGCACCACTGGATCGGGGCGAACGCCCTGCGCGGCGGCGATGCGATCGAATGCGGCCTTCGCCTTGCCTTCGTTCAGAAGCGCTGTTGCAATTCGCATGCCTTGTTCGGGCGAGCCCACGCGGGGATCGAATGCGATGATTTCGCCGGCAAAGCGCAGGGCCTTCTCGCGCAAGTCGGCGGGCGCATCGGGATCGTTGTCGAGCACCAGGCGGACGTCGCGCACTTCCAGTGCGGGGCCAATGCCACGGCCGATCGGGCGGCTGCCGTCCGTGACCAGCGCGCGTACGTGCAGGCCCAGTCCCTTGCCGACGTGTTCGAACAGTGCGCCAAGCGCCTCGGCGTCGGCGCGCGTTGCCAGCTTGGTCTCCGGCCCGTAGGGCAGGTCGACGATGACGTGGGTAGCGCCGGCAGTGTATTTCTTCGACAGGATCGACGCGACGGACCATCGGCGCGAATCAAGGCGAAGTGGCCGGGTGATTGCGTTCATGACATCGTCGATCACGGAATGGTTCAGATGTCCGTTCCACGCAATGCATGCGCGTGCCTGAGCTACGCACCGGCGCACATCCTCCTGTGTCAGGTCTACACGTGCGACTGTTTCCATTGCATCGGCAGTGCCGGCGGCAGAGGTGATTGCGCGCGATGATGTCTTGGGCATCGCCAGACCGTAGGCCGCGACTATCGGCACCACAATCAGCGTGATGCGACTGCCGGGAACGCCCCCCATCGAATGCTTATCGACGACAAGCGGCTCGTCCCAGTCAATACGGGGGGTGAAGGCCGTACGTGCGCGTGCCAGTGCCACCACTTCGTCGTCCGTCAGCGTGCGGGTTGCGGCAATGAGGAACTCTGTCAACTCTGCCTCGGTGTACCGTCCGGCAATGGCATCTTGCAACACAGCAGCGTAGGCAGCTTCGTCGAGCGGCTGACCGCGCAGCTTGGCCATCAGGCTGGCGCGGCTGGCCGGCTGTTCGGCGGAGGATGCTTCGGTGCGATTTCGCAGCGCTCCGACAAAGCGTGCCATTCCCACGTCCAGCGTGCTGTCATTTGACACCGTGATACACGAAACGTCTGGTGGCACCGGTGCTCCCGTTCGTGCCACGCGTCTGGCAACCTGGTCGCCCGACTCACGCCCGCGCGCGGCAATGCGCTGTGCAAGCACATCATGCGGTGCCGTTACCAGGACGACCACGAAACGGGGCAATCGGGCGGCAAGTTCCGCGATGACGCCGCGCGAGCCATTGGCTACGACATTCCGCCCGCGGTCGAGCTCGAGCATCAGCGACATGGGCAAGCCATAGCGGAGACCGTGTGCATCCCAAGTTACCAAAAACTCGCCGCTTCGCTGACGTCGTGTGAACTCGGTATCGGAGACGCCCTCGTGCTCTTCGCCCGCCGACCCGTCAGGACGCGTGATAACGCGCCGTGCAAAAACATAGTCGTCACCGAGCGTTGCACGTGCACCGTCGATCAGGGAGTCCTTGCCAGCGCCACTGGGCCCTACAACAAAAAAGAAGGTGCCGGTTGCTTTCATAATTACCTTAGATGTCGAAGTTATACGGTTATGCTAGCACCGGCCATAAGGGTGTCAAGATATGTTCGATGTCTAAGCTAATGCAAGCAATGGGCCAACGCCCGCAAATCCAGTGTGTACGCGGGATTCGTGTACTTGTAGGGGAAAACACGGACAAACGGTGTGCGCGGTGACGGTGCCCCATGCAGTGATTGAGCGCATGGTGCACTAATGTAGTGAACGCTACATGGAGATAGCGGGAAGCCAAGGACGTAGTGTCGGGCGTGCGATCGCCGGAGGCGCTATCATGTGCGCTGTCGCTCGCACCGATTCGCCGGTGTCGCATGTATACGTTTCATTTTCGGTCAAGACTATGGCTACAAGAAAGCTGGGTACTCCGGTCACAATCAGCCCTTCGGATGAAGCCGATGAAGAACGGCTTGCCCACTTGGTGAAGGACGCTGCCCGCGCCTATATCCGGGCGCTACAACTGCGCCTGGCGGAGCATTCGGTGTCCTACGGCCACTGGACCATCCTACGCATCCTGTGGCGTCACGACGGTCTGTCGCAGCGGGAGTTGAGCGAACGGGCCGGTGTGACTGAGCCGACCACGTTTGCGGCAGTCAAGGCGCTGGAGGCGCTGGGCTACGTAGAACGTACGCATCTCCCTGGTAACAAGAGAAAGGTGCACGTGTTCCTGAGCAAGACCGGAAGCGCTCTGCGCCGCAAGCTGGAGCCGCTGGCTACGGAGGTGAATGAACTTAGCGTGGAGGGTGTGAGTGAAGAAGACGTGCAGACCACGCGCCGCGTGCTGATTACGATCGCGGAGCGATTGGTGGCTGACGAAGTCGCCTCGGCCGAGCATGGCCGGCGCGTTCCATCTACGCAGGAAGTGGGGCGGCTGCTCTCGGATCTGTAGACGACAGCCTTATGCAAAAAAACTCGCCGGGACGACCGGCGAGTGTGAAGCACTCGGTAGAAGGTGCGAATCGCTGTATAGGAGCCAGGCTCCGCAGGTGTCAGGCTTCGTCGAGACCAATATCAACGGCAGGGGCAGCCTGGGTAATCTTGCTCGTGGAAATGTAGTCCACGCCTGTTTCCGCCACGGCTCGGATCGTTTCCAGGCGGATGCCGCCCGAAGCCTCGACCTTGGTCCGGCCATTGACAATCTGCACGGCTTCCTTCATGTCGGGCACCGACATGTTGTCCAGCATGATCACGTCGACACCGGCTGCCAGTGCCTCGTGCACCTGTTCCAGCCGATCGCATTCCACTTCCAGCTTGGTCAGCACCGGCAGCTTCCGGCGCACGCGTGCCACGGCGGCAGCAATGCTGCCACACACGGCGATGTGGTTGTCCTTGATCATGACGCCGTTGTCCAGGCTAAGCCGGTGGTTCAGTCCACCGCCGCAGGTAACCGCGTGCTTTTCCAGTGCGCGCAGGCCCGGCGTGGTCTTGCGGCTGTCGATCAGGCGAGCCTTGGTATGTGCAATGGCTTGCGCATATGTTGCCGTGTGGTTGGCGATGCCGCACAGCCGCTGCATGATGTTCAGTGCGGTGCGCTCAGCTGTCAGGACGCTTCGCGCATTCCCGCTCACATTGATGAGTACCGCGCCTTTCTCAACCTTGTCGCCATCGGCGACCCGCACATCGATAGCCAGCGTGGGATCGTAACGCGCGAAGATTCGTGCTGCCACGCCGATACCAGCGATGATCATAGGTTCGCGGGCGTTCATGCAGAAGGTGCCGGTCTCTCCCGGTTCGATCATGGTCTGGACTGTCAGGTCGCAGATCCCGATGTCTTCGGTCAGCCAGAGGTCGATCAGCTTGTCAGTGGCAAAGATGTCGTACATGTAAGGGCTCCTAAAGGTGGTTGCTGTACCTCAGCATTCTTAGAGATCGAAGTACATGGCGTAATACTAGCGACTGCCTGCGCCTTGTCAAGGATTATTCGAGATCTAAGATAAATTAGGCGAGCGCATGCGCTCTAGATTCGTCGACCGCACATGGCGGGACTGGGGCGCCCGGCGCGGCCGGGAATTGAAGGGGCGTGAGATGAGCGAGCCGTGTGGCGCTCTGCTTTGGCGGCAGCTCGGGGCGGGATCGCTTCGCCTGGCCGGGGAGGGGACATCCGGAATTCGCTATGATCCGGGATCGGAACCGTTTCTCGCGCGGCCGGCTTCTCCACGTTCGCCAAGGCAATCAGCCGCGCCGGGAGGCAAGGCGGCGCGCGCCAATGCCCATGACCCAGATAAGCAGCAAGACCCCTGTCAACCTGGAACAGCCCCGGGCGGAGGCGGCCGCCCTGGCGCATCGGGCGGAACGGATCGTGACCGGTGTCGGCGGCTGCCGGGTGGTCTGGCGCCGCTTCGGCGAAGGGCGCCCGGTCATCCTCTTGCATGGCGGACATGGCAGCTGGCTGCACTGGGTGCGCAATATCGAGGCGCTGGCTGCGCAGCGCACGGTCTGGGCGCCGGACATGCCCGGCTTTGGCGAGTCGGATGACATTGTCAGCGATCTGTCCGTCATGGCCGGCACGCTCGCTGCGGCGATCCGACAGTTGCCCGGCTGCGCGGACGAGATCGACCTCGCCGGCTTCTCGTTCGGCGGGCTGGTCGCCGCGAACGTGGCCGCCGCGCTTGGCACGGTACGCCGGCTCGCCCTGCTGGGCTCGGCCGGGCACGGCGGCATCCGCCGGCAGCAGCGCGCGCTGGTGGACTGGCGCAAGGCGGCGGACGGCGCGGCGCTGGCGCAGGCGATGCGCTACAACCTGGAGGCCTTCATGATCGCGGACCCGGCCAGGGTCGATGCCATGGCCCTGTACGCGCACACCGAGTCATGCCGGCACACACGCTTTCGCAGCAAGAACATCTCGCGCGCGGGCGGCCTGCGCGACGCGCTGGACCGCTTCGGCGGCGAAGTGCTGCTTGCATGGGGCGAGCACGATGTGACGGCCGACCCGGCCGCGGCGGTGGCAGCCATGACGCAGGGCAGCGCGCAGCGGCAGGGCCGCATCATCCCGGATGCGGGGCACTGGGTCCAGTACGAGGCGCACGAGCCAGTCAACGCGCTGCTGGGTGGGTGGCTGGCAAGATAGCGTCCCGCGCCTATGCCGCCAGGGTGGACGTGGATGCGTACGTCTTCTGGTAATGCACCGTGAACGTGCCCAGCGCGGCAAGGGCGGCCTGCGGATCGTGGCTCGGCTTGACGGCGAACGCATCGAAGCCGCAGCGGGCCATGTAGTGCACCGTATCGATCATCACGTCGCCCACCGCGCGCAGCTCGCCACGCCAGCCGTATTGCGTGCGCAGCAATTGCGCCAGCGAATAGCCGCGCCCGTCGGTATAGACCGGAAAGTCGATCGCCAGGTGCGCGATGCCGGTCGCATCGATGACGGTGGCGCCCGCTTCCAGCAAGTCTTCCGGCTCCGCATCCGGCGCCAGGTACACGGCCACCGGATGGCGGCGCACGCGCAAGGCATCGCGGGTGGCCCGCCAGGTGTCAAGCGTGACCAGCCAGCCGTCTTCGTCAGGCGGCGTGGTCGAGCCGGCCATGCTCTGGTCCGCCACGAAGGCGCGCCAGATATCGGCTTCGAGCCGGCCGTTGCGGATCACGTTGTTCAATTTGTCGGACTGTGGCAGAAATTGGGTTTCAGGCACGGGCCACCTCCGCCTGCTGCCGCCGCGCGACGATCCGCGGGTCCTGGTAGACCGCCTGCTTGAAGGGATCCACGCCGACGCGCTCGACCACGTCGATAAACCGCTCCGCGTCGCTGTCGCGCAGGGACAGGTAGGTGTCGATCAGCAGCGCGACCACGTCGGGGATTTCATCGCGCGCGAACGACGGCCCGATGATGCGGCCAATGGCCGCGCCTCCGCCCTTGTGCTGGTCGAGCAGGGCATGGCCGGCGGCGCCGTTCTGGCGCCCGCCGACGGTGACCTGGTACCACTCCTCGCCGGCCTTGTCCACGCCGAGGATGCCGATATGGCCGACGTGATGGTGCCCGCAGGAGTTGATGCAGCCGGAGATGTTCAGGTCCAGCTCGCCGATTTCGAACAGGTAGTCCAGGTCGTCGAAGCGGCGCTGGATGGCCTCCGCCAGCGGAATCGACACGGCGTTCGCCAGCGAGCAAAAATCCCCGCCCGGGCAGGCGATGATATTGGTGAGCATGCCGATATTCGCGGTGGCCAGGTGCAAGGCATCCAGCTCCAGCCATAGCGCGTACAGCTGGCTGCGGCGCACGTCGGCCAGGATCAGGTTCTGCTCGTGCGAGACGCGCAGCTCGCCAAAGCCGTAGCGGTCCGCCATATCCGCCACCGCATCCATCTGGTCCGCGGTGATGTCTCCCGGCGGCGCGCCGGTGGCTTTCAGCGATACGGTCACGGCGGCGTAGCCGGGCACGCGGTGCGCATGCACATTGCTGCGCAGCCAGCGGGCGAAGCGGGGCTGGGCGGCCGTCAGGGCAGGGCTGGGGCCGGGCTCGTCCGCCGCGCCGGGGTCGTAGTCCGGCGTGGTGAAGTGGCTGGCCACGCCTTTCACGAAGTCCGCGCTGACCGTATCCGGGCCGCCGCGGATGCGCTGCCATTGCTCGTCAACCTGCTGCGCGAACACGCCCGGCGTCAGGTCTTTCACCAGGATCTTGATGCGCGCCTTGTACTTGTTGTCGCGCCGCCCGTGCAGGTTGTAGACGCGCAGCGTGGCCTGCAGGTAGGTCAGCAGGTCGGACCAGTGCACGAAGGCGTTGATCAGCTTGCCGACCATCGGCGTGCGGCCCATGCCGCCGCCCACCCAGACCCGGAAACCCAGTTCGCCGTCGCGCTCCACCGCCTGCAGGCCGATGTCGTGCACGCCGACCGCGGCCCGGTCGGTGGTGGCGCCGCTCACGGCGATCTTGAACTTGCGCGGCAGGAAGGCGAACTCCGGATGCAGCATGGACCACTGGCGGATGATCTCGCACCACACCAGCGGGTTCACGACCTCGTCCGGCGCCAGGCCCGCGAAATGATCGGTGGTGGTGTTGCGGATGCAATTGCCGCTGGTCTGGATTGCATGCATCTGCACGGTGGCCAGCTCCGCCAGGATGGCGGGCGCGTCTTCCAGGCGCGGCCAGTTGAACTGCATGTTCTGGCGCGTGCTGAAGTGCCCGTAGCCGCGATCCCAGCGGCGCGAGATCTCGGCCAGCTTGCGCAGTTGCCGGGACACCAGCATGCCGTAGGGAATCGCCACGCGCAGCATGGGCGCATGCCGCTGGATATAGAGGCCGTTCTGCAGGCGCAGCACGCGGAACTCGTCTTCGGTGAGCTGGCCGCTGAGGAAACGTTCGGTCTGGCCGGCGAACTGCGTAACGCGCTGGTCGACCAGTTGCTGGTCGATCTCATCATATAAATACATGGGGCACTTCCAGGTTTGCCGTGCGGGAAACGGGCAATGTCGCCGCCGCCGGCGAGGGGCTTGTGGGTAGCCATCAGGCTAGCGCCCCTGATGCGGGCCGAACAGGATCAGTTGGTGCGCGTTCGGCACGGAGCAGCGGCCGAGCGGGCTTTCATGTGCGCCTTGGTGCGCACGGTGCTGGCGAACGCACTGGCCATGTATCCCCCGCGCCATCCCTGGCAACTGCGCCGCGCCTCCGCGATTCTTCCTTTCCCGTCAAGACTGTTTTCCCTTTCCGGCATTTTTTTCCGCGGCGCGGAAGGCTAACGTGCAGAACGAGTCCGCGCGTGCCGCCAGCCTGCTTGCAGGTCCGGGCGCGGGCAAGACCCGCAGAGCGGGCGCAGATCCCGATCGATCCGGAGGAAGACCACGCTTATGCCAAAGTCATTTGTCTATACGGCCCAGCCCATGCGCGTCCTGTTCGGCGCGGGCACCTTGAGCCAGGTTGCGCAGGAGGTGGAGCGCATGGGTGCGCAGCGCGCGCTGGTGCTGTGCACGCCGAACCAGACGGAGGAGGCGCTGCGCGTAGCGGAATTGCTGGGGCCGCTCTCGGCCGGCATCTACGCCGGCGCCGTCATGCACGTGCCCGTCGAGACCGCGCGCGCGGCTGCCAGGCACGCGCAGGCGTTGGGCGCGGATTGCGCGATCGCCATCGGCGGCGGCTCGACCACGGGGCTGGGCAAGGCGATCGCGCTGACCTCCGGCCTGCCCATCCTGGCGATTCCCACCACCTACGCGGGCTCGGAGATGACGCCGATCTACGGCATCACCGATGCCGGCCTGAAGAAGACCGGCCGCGACCCGCGCGTCCTGCCCCGCACCGTGATCTACGATCCCGAGCTTACCGTCGGCCTGCCGGTTGCCATGAGCGTGACCAGCGCGCTGAACGCTATCGCCCATGCGGCGGAAGGCCTGTATGCCGAAGATGCCAACCCGGTGACGTCGCTGATGGCCGAGGAGGGAATCCGGGCGCTGGCCAGCGCGATTCCCCGTATCTGCGAGGTCCCGTCCGATCTCGATGCCCGCGCCGATTGCCTCTATGGCGCGTGGCTCTGCGGCTCGGTGCTGGGCAGCGTCGGCATGGCGCTGCACCACAAGCTGTGCCATACGCTGGGCGGCAGCTTCAATCTGCCGCATGCCGAAACCCATACGGTCGTGCTGCCGCACGCCATGGCCTATAACGCCGGTGCCGCGCCGGAAGCGATGGCGAGGATCCGGCGTGCCCTCGGCAGCGAGCACATTTCAGCGGCGCGCGGGCTCCATGACCTGGCTGCCCGCCACGGCGCGGCCACCGCGCTGCGCGATATCGGCATGAAGCGCGAGGACCTGGACCGTGCCGCCGAAATCGCGCTGGCCAACCCCTACTGGAATCCGCGCCCCATCGAAAGCGCGCCGATTCGCGAATTGCTGCAGGCTGCCTTTGAAGGCGTGCGCCCGGACTGAGGTGCAACCGGCGCGCAGCCGGCGCGCAATCACGCCAAGTACACAACGAACTGGAGACAAACCATGCATATCGGCTTCATCGGAACCGGCAAGATGGGCTTGCCCATGGGACGCCACCTGGCCGCGGCCGGCCACTCGGTCGAAGGCTTCGACCAGTCCCCCGCGGTACTGGAAGCAGCCCGTCAGGCAGGGCTCGGGGCGGCAGGCTCGCTGGCGGAGGCAATCGCCGGCAAGGATGTCGTATTCAGCTCCCTGCCGCACGACGCGGCCTTCGAGGCGGTCGGTGCCCGGCTGGCTGAACTGGCCGCGCCGGGCACGCTGTATATCGATACCAGCACGGTGTCGCCGCAAGCGTCCGCCCGCGTCGCCGCCGTGCTGGCGCAGCGGAACATCCAATACCTGCGCGTGACGGTATCGGGCAACAACAAGATGGCGGAGGCCGCGCAACTGACGGTGCTGGTCTCCGGTCCGGCGGCAGCGTACGAGATAGCGCGCCCGTTGCTGACGGCCCTGGGGCCGACGCAGTTCTACCTCGGCGAAGCCGAGGAAGCCCGCCTGATGAAGCTGGTGGTGAACCTGATGATCGGCCTGACCTCCGGCATGCTTGCCGAAGCGCTGGCGCTGGGCGCCAAGGGCGGCCTCAAATGGCAGGACATGTGGTCCGTGATCACCGCCAGCGCGGTGGCCGCGCCCATCGTCAAGGCCAAGTCGGCGCAACTGGTGGAGAACGACTACACACCAACGTTCACCGTGGACCAGATGCTCAAGGACGTTGGGCTGATCCTGGACGCCGGCGCCAGCTTGCGCGTGCCGTTGTCGCTCACGGCGCTGCTCGGCCAGATGCTGCAGGGCGCGGCGGCGCAGGGCATGGCCGCCGACGATTATGCTGCGGTGATCAAGTCGGCGCGGCTCACCGCCGGCCTGCCGGCGGTGAGTGCCTAGCGCGCGGCGGCCTCACGACGTCCATTTGCGCTCGTAGTCCATGCGCTCGAAGTGCGCTACCAGGAAGTCGATGAACAAGCGCACCTTGGCGGCCAGGTAGCGTCGGCTCTGGAAGGCGATATTGATGGTGAGCCGGGGCAGGTCCCAGTCGTCCAGCACCGGGATCAGCCGGCCGGCAACGATGTCGTCATAGACGATGTACTTGGGCTGCACCAGGATGCCCAGGCCTTCCAGCGCGGCGGCGCGTATCACCTGGCCGTCGTTGGACTCCAGCTTGCTGCGCACCGTTACTGATTTCTCCTCGCCGTTGCGGGTGAAGGTCATCTCGTGCGGCCGGTTCGCGTAGGAATAGATCAGCATCTGGTGGCGCAGCAGGTCCTCGACCTCGCGCGGCGTGCCCATGCGGCCCAGGTAGCGCGGCGAAGCGGCCAGGATGCGACGCGTCTCCGCCAGCCGGCGCACCGTGAGGCCGGAGTCGGGCTCGAACTCGCGGGTGCGGATGGCCAGGTCGATGCCGCTGTCCATGATGTCGTAGTAGCGGTTGGCCGCGAGGATATTGACGTCCACCTTCGGATAGAGCGCGGTGAAGTCGGGCAGCAGCGGCGCCAGGTGTTTCATCGAAAACGACAGCGAGGCAGTGATGGTCAGCGTGCCGCCCGGCTCCAGCACATTGGCGTTGACGGCCGCCTCCGCTTCTTTCATTTCCGCCAGCACACCCTTGCAGCGCCGGAAAAACTCGTGCCCCACGTCGGTCAGGTACAGCCGCCGCGTGTTGCGCTCGATCAGCCGCGCCGAGAGGCGCTCCTCGAGCGAAGCGAGGTAGCGGCTTGCCGCCGCATTGGAAATGTCCAGGCTCTCGGCAGCCTTGGTGATGCTGCCCAGTTCGGCGATCTGAACGAACAGTTCGAATTCGGTCCAGCGGTCCATGTTGCGTCTCCCCGTGTGCGGCTTCTCCTCCCTTGTCCTGGCGGGATTCCCTCGCCAGGTGGAAAGAAGATTTCCTGATCCGTCGTTTTTTTCCGTTTTCCGGGAGTATAGAGTTTGTTCCAACGTATGTCAGGTGCTTGATTCCGCCGCTGGCGGCGAATGTGCACAGCACGACAGCCCACCCGAAGAAAGCCAGAGTGGCGCGCCGGATACCGGCAGCGCCGCCGCGCCAAGGAGACCATTCCATGCTTGCATTCCGATTCGCTTGTCCCCCGCGTCTTGTTTGCCTTTCGTGTTAAAGAGGACAGCGCTCATGTCACGCATCCTGGTAAGCGGGGCGACCCTGGTCACGATGGAGCCCACCCTTGGCGAGTTCACCGGCGACCTGCTGATCGAAGGCGAGCGCATCGCCGCGATCGCGCCGCGCATCGAGGCGGGTGACGCGGAACGGATCGATGCGCGCGGCTTCATCGCGGCGCCCGGCTTCGTCAACGCGCATATGCACACCTGGCAGACCGCGCTGCGCGGGGTGGCTTCCGGCTGGACGCTGACCGGGTATTTCCGGCAGATGCACGCGGGGTTGGCCACGCGCTTCACACCGGAAGACATCGGCATCGCCACGCTCGCCGGCGCCTGGAACCAGCTGGACTGCGGCACCACCACGCTGGTGGACTGGTGCCATAACAATCCCACCCCGGCGCATAGCGATGCCGCGCTGGACGCGCTGGCGCAGTCCGGCATCCGCGCGGCCTTCCTGCACGGCTCGCCCAAGCCCGACCCCAAGCCCGGCGCCATGCCGTTCTGGGAAATGCCGCACCCGCGCAGCGAGGTGGAGCGCTTGTCAAAGCGGCTGCAAGGCTCGTCCTTGCTCAGCCTCGGCCTGGCCATCCTGGGCCCGCACTACTCGACGCTGGAAGTGGCGCTGCACGACTTCGCGCTGGCGCGCGAGTTCGGCCTGCTGGCCAGCATGCATCAGGGCGGCGGCAGCGCGCGCACGCCGGATGGGTGGGAGCGGCTGGAGCGGGCGGGGCTGCTCGGGCCGCATATCAATATCGTGCACGGCAACAACCTGACGGACGAACAGCTTGCCCGCTTCGTCGGCCTGGGGATGAGTTTCTCCGTGACGCCGGAGAACGAACTGACGCAGGGCCATGGCTTCCCGATCACCGGCCGGTTGATGCGCCTGGGCGCGGCGCCGTCGCTCGGCGTGGACCTGGAATCGGGTCTGTCCGGCGAGATGTTCATTGCCGCGCGGATTGCGCTGGGCGTACAGCGTGCGCTGGACCATGCCGCATACCGGCAACAGCATGGCGACATCGGCCCCGCCCATGCGGCGAGCTGCCGCGACGCGCTGGACTGGATCACGCTGGCCGGCGCGCGAATGCTCGGCATGGAAGACCGCATCGGCTCGCTGGCCGTGGGCAAGCAGGCCGACCTGGTCCTGATCGACGCGCGCAAGCTCAACATGATGCCGCTGCACGACCCCGTCAGCGCCATCGTGATGCAGGCGAGCCTGGCCAACATCGACAGCGTGTTCGTGGCGGGCAGGGCGCGCAAGCGCCACGGGCGGCTGCTGGTGGACGGGCTGGCGGGCAAGCTCGAGAGGCTGCGCGAATCCGGCGAACGGCTGGCGGCGGGGCGGTAGGGAACAAGAGATGTCCCGGGGCGAAAGGGAAGGCGGTGGCAGCGGCGAATGCGCTCACTTCGAGAGGGCGGGCGCATCAATCCGCCACCAGCGCCTGAAGAACCACCAACCAAAAAAAGGAGGAGACCATGCATCGACAACCCGCCACGCACGGTATCGGCGCCGGCGCGAACCACAGGCTCGAATCATGAACGCCATCACGGAAATCACGCCGCTGCTCGAGATGCGCGGCATCTGCAAGCACTTTCCGGGCGTGAAGGCGCTGGACGACGTGTCGTTCCGCATCTATCCCGGCGAAGTGCATATGCTGCTGGGCGAGAACGGCGCCGGCAAGTCATCGCTGATGAAAGTCCTGTGCGGCGTCTATGTGGCCGATGCCGGCGAGTTCTATCACGAGGGCAACCCCGTGACGATCGCTAGCCCGGCCGACACTATGCGGCTCGGCATTGCGGTGATTTTCCAGGAATTCTCGCTGGTGCCCTACCTGGACATCGCGCAGAACATCTTCCTCGGCCGCGAGCCCAGGGGCCGCATTCCCGGCTCCGTCGACACCGCCGCAATGCATGCCGAAGCGCGCCGCATCCTCGACATCCTCGGCATGGAGGTGAGCACGCGCACGCCGGTGCATGAACTGGGCGTGGCGCAGCAGCAGATGGTGGAGATCGCCAAGGCGCTGTCGCAGAACGCCCGCATCCTGGTACTGGACGAGCCCACCGCGGCGCTGTCCGACCGCGAGACCGAGAAACTGTTCGCGGTGATCGCACGGCTGAAGGCGGATGGCGTCTCGATGATCTACATCTCGCACCGCATGGCCGAAGTCTTCGCACTCGGCGACCGCATCACCATCCTGCGCGACGGCCGCAAGGTGGGCGCCTGCCTGCCCGGCGACGCCTCGCCGGACGAATTGGTGGCGCGCATGGTGGGCCGCAAGGTCGATATGAGCTATAGCCGCGAGCGCGGCGCGCAGCCGGGCGAGGTGGCGCTCGATGTGCGCAACGTCAGCGCGGACTGCGGCATCACGGATATCAACCTGCAAGTGCGCGCCGGCGAGATCGTCGGCCTGGCGGGGCTGGTGGGATCGGGGCGCAGTGAAGTGGCGCGCGCCGTGTTTGGCGCCGACCCGATCCGGCAGGGCGAAATCAGGATTTTCGGCCAGCGGCTCACCGGGGGCCCGGACCGCGCCCGCGAACTGGGCGCCGCGCTGATCCCGGAAAGCCGCAAATCCGAAGGGCTGGCGCTGATCCGCACGGTACGGGACAACCTGCTGCTGGCCGGCCTGCGGCGCGCGTTTCCCTCGCGCTGGTATCGCGCCGACAAGGCCGAGGCGCTGGCCGGGCGCGAGATCGCGCGGCTGCGTATCGCCACGCCCGATGGCGACCAGCTTGCGCAATTCCTCTCCGGCGGCAACCAGCAGAAGATCGTGATCGGCAAGTGGCTGGTGGCGCAAGCCAGGCTGTTCATCTTCGACGAGCCCACGCGCGGCATCGACGTGGGCGCCAAGGCAGAGATCTTTGCGCTGATCGACAGCCTGGTCAGGCAGGGCGCGGGCGTGCTGCTGATCAGTTCCGAACTGCCGGAAATCATCAATGTCTGCGACCGTACCTACGTCATGCGCGGCGGCCGCATCGCCGGCGAGGTCGCGCATGGCGAGATGACCGAAGAACGCATTCTGCAACTGGGGATGAACGATGCTTGATACCAACGCACTACCGCGGCAGCCGGGCCGGCCGCTCGGCAAGCTGCCCGGCTCGGTCTGGGTGCTGCTGCTGCTTTCGCTGGTCTTCAGCGCCACGGGCTCGGGCTTCCTGAGCGTGGACAACCTGCTGAACATCGGCACGCAATCCACCATCCTGCTGCTGATCGCCTTGCCGATGACGCTGATCATCATGACTGAAGGCCTCGACCTGTCGATGGGCGCCGTGCTGACGCTGTGTGGCGTGGTGCTGGCCATGGTGATGGTGTCCACCGGATCGCTGCCGCTCGCGCTGGGCGCGGCGCTCCTGACCGGGCTGGCGTTCGGGCTGCTCAACGGCGCGCTGGTGTCGTGGCTGGAGATTCCGCCCTTCGTGGCGACGCTCGGCACGCTGGGCGCCGCGCAGGGCCTGGCGCTGGTGGCCACCGATGGCCAGAGCGTGGTGGGCATCGGCGACACCATCCCGCTGATCTATTCCGGGCAACTGCTGGGCATTCCCTTTCCCATCTGGATCGCCGTGGCGTTCTACGGCCTGTTCCACTGGCTGCTGTACCGCACCCGCTTCGGCGCCTATGTGTTCGCGCTGGGCGGCAACCGCGAGGCGCTCAAGTTCTCAGGCGTGCGCATCAATGTCTGTCTCATCGCGGTGTATGTGCTGGGCGGGCTGATGGCCGGCGTGGCCGCGCTGTTGCTCACCGCACGCATGAACGCGGGGCATCCCACGGCGGCCATCGGGCTGGAGTTCGATGCCATCGCCGCGGTGGCGGTGGGCGGCACCACCTTCGACCGCGGCAACGGCTGGCTGCCCGGCACGGTGCTGGGCGTGCTGGCGGTGGGCGTGCTGCGCAACGGGCTCAACCTCGTCGGCGTGCAGTCGTCGGTGCAGGTGGCGGCGATCGGCGTGCTGGTGCTGGTGGTGCTGCTGATCGAATCCTTCAAGGGGAAAGCATGAACACGGCGACTCTATTCCCGCCACTCTCGGCGGATGCCCGCTCGATTGCCTACCGGCTGTTTGCGCTCGGCTTGCTGTGCCTGCTGCTTGCCGTGGCGTCCGACGCGTTCCTGACGCTGAGCAATATCCTCAACGTGCTGCGCCAGGCCAGCCTGCTGTTCCTGCTGGCGTCCGGCGTGACGCTGGTGATCCTCACCGGCGGGCTGGACCTGTCGGTGGGGGCCAACGTGGCGATGTCGGCCTGCGTGGCGGCGACCGTGATGAAGGCCACGGGATCGACCACGCTCGGCGTGGGCGCGGGGCTTGGCACCGGCGCGCTGATCGGCCTGGCCAACGGGCTGCTGGTGGCCATGCTGCGCATCCCGCCCTTCATTGCCACCTACGGCATGTTGTGGGTGCTGCACGGCGTCACCTACTGGTTCATGGCGGGCGAGACCATCCATGGCTTTCCGCCGGCGTTCCGCGCCATCGGCAGCGGCTATTTGCTGGGTGTGCCGATTCCGGTCTACCTGATGCTGCTGTTCCTGGTGGCCGGCACCGCCATGTCGCAGAAGACCGTCTACGGGCAGGAGATCTACGCCATCGGCGCGAATCCCGTGGCAGCCCGGCTTTCGGGCGTTCCGGTGAAGCGGCGGCTGGTGCTGGTGTACCTGGTGAGCGGCGCGATGGCCGGCATCGCCAGCCTGGTGTTCCTGGCCCGGCTCAACTCGGCCGAGGGCGACATCGGCGAGGCCTTGACGCTGCCCGCCATTGCAGCGGTGCTGATCGGCGGCACCTCGCTGTTCGGCGGCGTGGGCCGCGTATCCGGCACGCTGGTCGGCGCCATCATCCTGACGCTGGTGCTCAACGGCATGAACCTGCTGACCGTGAGCGCCAACTGGCAGCCCCTGGTGACCGGCGTGATCGTCGTGCTGGCGGTATTCCTGGACACGCTGTCGCGCAAGCGGCTGGGTGTCAGGCCGTAGTCGTGCCGGCGCGGCGGCAGGCACGGCTGCGCATGGCCCTTCATCAAAGACCAAGGAGACAACATGAACCTACGTAACCTGAAACAACTGGCAGGCGTGCTGGCCCTCGGCATGCTGGCGGCGCCGGCCCACGCGGACGGCGAGCGCATCGCGGTATTCACCAAGAACCAGACCAATCCGTTCTTCCAGGTGGTGCGCCAGGGCGCGGACGCGGCGGCCAAGAGCATGAACGCCCGCGTCACCCACTACATCCCCACCAAGCCGGACAGCATCCCGGAGCAGATGAGCCAGGTCGAAGACGTGATCGTCAAGAAGGCCGACGCCATCGTCTTCGTCCCGGTGGACTACAAGGCGATGGGGCCGGGCGTGAAGAAGATCAACGCGGCGAACATCCCCGTGGTCAACGTCACCGACAAGAGCGAGGTCGGCAACTTCGTCTCCTTCGTGGGCGCGAGCGACTACGACCTCGGCCTGAAGACCGCCACCCACCTGTTCAAGGCCATGGGCGGCAAAGGCAACGTCATCCTGCTCGAGGGCATCAAGGGCTCGCTGACCAATATCGATCGCGTCAGGGGCATGCAGGACGCGCTCAAGGCCTTCCCCAACGTCAAGCTGCTGGCGTCGCAGCCGGCCAACTACCAGCGCCTGCAGGCACTGCAGGTGATGGAAAACCTGATGCAGTCGTACCCGCAGATCGACGGTATCTTCGCCGCCAACGACGCCATGGCCATCGGCGCCATCGAGGCGCTGCAGGGCGCCAACCGCAAGGCGCTAGTGTCCGGCATCAACGGCACCCAGGAGGCGATCGATGCCATCAAGGCGGGTACCTTGCTCGCTACCGGTGACTACAATGGATTTGCCCAGGGCTGCCTGGGCACGATGGCGGCCATTCGCAAGCTGCGCGGCATGCCGGTCACCCAGAGCATCGTGCTGCCGGCCACGGTGGTGGACAAGACGAACTACCAATCGATCGATGTCCCGGTGAGCAAGCGCAGCTGCCCGCGCTGGGAAGACGCGGCCAAGGCCTGAGATTCACAGCCCGGCGCCCGGACGATCGACAACCAGAGAACAGACATCATGCGCAATCTAGACGAAGAAACCATTACCCAGGCGGTGCTGGCGCGGCACGCCGATATGCCGGACGGGAGGCTCAAGGAGATCATGACCAGCTTGGTCCAGCATCTGCACGCCTTTGCCCGCGAGGTGCGGCTCACCGAGGCCGAATGGGCCGAAGGGATCAAGTTCCTGACCGAAATCGGCCATACCTGCACCGACAGCCGGCAGGAGTTCATCCTGCTATCCGACACGCTGGGCCTGTCCACCCTAGTCACGGCGCAGAACCACAAGAAGCCGCGCGGCTGCACCGAGGCCACGGTGTTCGGCCCGTTCTACGTGGATGGCGCGCCGGAGTATGAACTGGGCGGCGATGTGGGCAACGGCATGACCGGCGAGCCGTGCTACGTCAGCGGCCAGGTCAGGAGCGTGACGGGCGAGGCGGTGCCCCATGCCAGGCTGGAAGTGTGGCAGGCGGATTCCGATGGCTTCTACGACGTGCAGCAGAGCGGGCGCGACGGCCATCAGGGGCGCGGCGCGCTGACCGCCGACGCCAACGGCGGCTTTCACTTCAAGTCGATCGTCGCGGAGTGCTATCCGATCCCGCACGACGGGCCGGTGGGGCGCATGCTCGACGCCATGGGCCGCCACCCGTGGCGCCCGGCCCACCTGCATTTCATGATCACCGCACCGGGCTACGAGACGCTCATCACCCATGTGTTCCGCGAGGGCGGCGAATATCTGGATTCGGATGCGGTCTTCGGCGTACGCAGTTCCCTGATCGGAGACTGGGTGCGGCATGAGCCCGGCACCGCGCCCGACGGCGCGGCATCCGCCAGGCCGTTCTACACGCTGGACTTCGATTTCATCCTCAACCCGGCACCGTCGGCGCCGGCTTCAACGTCAACGTCAACACGGAGGTAAGCCCGCATGCTGTTTGTATTCCATCTTCTCGACAAGCCCGGTACCAGCGAACTGCGCGCCCGGGTGCGCCCGGAGCACAAGGCCTATCTCGGCGCCAGGGCGGGCAGCATCGCCTTTGCGGGACCGCTGCTGGGCGACGACGGCGCCACCATGGTCGGCAGCCTGCTGGTGATCGATTTTGCCTCGCGGGCGGAAGCGCAGGCGTGGCTGGAAGCCGAGCCGTTTACCAAGGCCGGTGTGTATGGGCAGTCGACCGTCCATGCCTTTGCCAACCTGTGGCCGCAGAAGGCCGGTTTTCCGCCGGCCTGAGATCCGGAAAGGAGGAGACATGCCCATCGTCAAACACATCGTGATGTGGAACCTGCGCGGGGAAACCGAAGTGGACAAACAGGACGGCGTGGCCCGGCTGAAGCTTGCCTTCGAAGGGCTGCGCGGCCGGATCCCGGGACTGCGCCACCTGGAGGTCGGCGTGGATGCCAGCAGGGTCAACTACGCCTGCGACGTGGTCCTGTACTCCGAGTTCGAGTCGCAATCGGCGCTGGAAGGCTACGCCAGCCATCCGGAGCACCTGCGCGTGAAGGCCGAGCTTGGCGACCTGCGCATCGCGCGGCACCAGGTGGACTACGAAGCGTCCGCGTGATGGCGCCTGGCGTGCGGTGACGGACGCGGACGCGCCCGGCACGGGGTGCTCGGCCGGGCGCAAGCGCGCGTGGTCCGTGTTTCAGCCTGTGGCGCGGCCGCTCCGGTTGGACATCAGCAGGCCCAGGATGATGCCGGCCCCGACCGCTATGCCCAACGAGCGCAGGGGTTGCTCCTTGACGTAGGCGGCGGTGTCTTCGGCGCGCTGGGAGAGTTGCTGGCGCACGTTATCGGAAATGCCTTTCGCGGCGTCCCTGGTAGCGTTCACATTATTCAGGAACTCTTCCTTGGCCTGGTCCAGCGCAGCCCCCGACAAGGTGGGGATACGGGCAATCAGGTCATCGAGCTCCCGCTTCAGGCCGTAGGCTTCGGTCCGTGCGACCGTGCCGACCTGTTTGCCGGCGTCTTTAGCCGCGTCCATGACGTTTGTGGTTGCCGCGCCTACCTTGCCGGCGAAACCCGGCGAATCGTTTTGGGCGGGGAATTGGGTATTGCCTTGGGTTTCCATTCGTCGTTCTCCTGAGAGGGGGGCGTTCGGGGCGAGGGTGCCGCGTGCGCTGCACGCAGCGTGGACCTGGCGGCTCATCCGCCTGCGCGTCCTGGGTCGGCGCAAGCGAGGTCATCATGCCCGGCGCATGTTTCGTGCCATGTGCCAGCCTTGGTGACGCGGCGCGCGTGCCGCCGGCAAGGCCGGCGGGCAGCAATGCCGCCGGGCCGGCGCAGGGCATGGAAAATTACCGGCTTTGTAATTCTTCCCGTGATCCGGAGGCCGGAAAGGCGATGCCGCCGGCAACGCCGTCCTGGCATGTTCGTTGCGCGCACTACGGCACGACCCTTATCAGGAGACGAACATGAATGAACTCGATCGCAATGCACTCAATCGTGGCGTGGCCGCCGCCGGCCGTGGCGCGGCCATTGTCGGAGGCGGGATCGGCGACGGCCCCGGCCCGGACGTCATGGCGGCTTCGACGCTGGAAGGCGACAAAGTCTATTCCTCCGACGGCGAGCATGTCGGCAAGATCTCGGAGATCATGCTCGACGTACGTGGCGGCCGCATTGCCTACGCGGTGCTGACCAGCGGCGGGTTTCTCGGGATGGGTGACACCCTCCACGCCATTCCCTGGGGCGCGCTCACCCTGGACGCCGACGAGAAGTGTTTCCGCATCGGCGTGACCGCGCAACGGATCAAGGACGCGCCGGGCTTCGACAAGGACAACTGGCCGTCCATGGCCGACCCGCAGTGGGGCGCCACACTGCACGAGTACTATGGGCGCGCGCCATACTGGATCGGGGAGGGTGGCCCGCTCTAAGCACCGCGCATCAGGCGCCGCGATACGTTCCTGTTTCCCTGCAAGCGTGCGTGGAATGCGCCCACCTCCGCCAAGCGCCGGGCATCATCCGCAGCAGCCTTGCCGCGTCCATGCGAGAATTCTCCTCGGCCAGCCGCAAAACCGGCGGGCACATGGATGAACGCCGGATGCCCGGCCGTTCAGGACAATAAATCTGCGCGCGATCGGCCGCTCTTCCAGAACGGCCGATCGCGACGTCAAGTGGAGACAGGAAATTCCCATGGGCATCACAGAACTTCTGGCGCAGCCGATTGGTAACCTGGCCGGCTGCGTCCGGCTGCACGCGTCCGAGCAACCCGGGCATGTTGCGGTGGTCGACGACCGCCGTTCGCTCACCTATGCCGAATTCGACGAACTGGTTGACCGCGTTGCCGCCGCATTGCAGCGTGACGGCCTGGAGCCCGGCGCTGCGCTTGCCGTGTGCGCGGCAGCTTCAGTCGAGTACGCGGCGATCCTGATCGGC
The DNA here is from genome assembly GCA_000955785.1 of Burkholderiaceae bacterium 16. Classification (GTDB taxonomy): domain Bacteria; phylum Pseudomonadota; class Gammaproteobacteria; order Burkholderiales; family Burkholderiaceae; genus Cupriavidus. Next base: position 11,456 of record JYOD01000014.1, on the reverse strand, counting down.
GGGCTGCGCGCCGGCGTCGCCCTGGTGCCGCTTGCGCCGTCCTCCACGCCGGCCAGCCTGGCGGGCATGGTGCAGGACTCCGATGCACGGGTGCTCTTCGTCGATGCGGATGTCCTGCGCGAGATCGCGGCGGTCAGGGACAGCATCCAGGCCCGCCTCGTCGGCCTGGGCGGCGCGCCCGCCGGGCTGTCCTTCGAAGCCTGGCTGGCGCCGCAAGGCAGCCGCCCGCAGGAGCATCCCGTCGGGCCGGAACAAGTGTTCAACATCATCTACTCGTCGGGCACGACGGGGACGCCAAAAGGCATCGTGCACGGCCACGCCCTGCGCTGGAACCAGATTCGCCGTGTCCAGGAAAGCGGCGGCTACGGGCGCGAGGCGGTCACGCTGATCTCCACGCCGCTTTACTCCAACACCACGCTGGTGAGTTTCATCCCCACGCTGGCGCTGGGCGGTACCGCGGTACTGATGCCAAAGTTCGATGCGCAACGCTATCTCGAACTGGCGGCGCGGCATCGCGTCACGCACACCATGCTGGTGCCGGTGCAATACCAGCGCCTGATGGCCCGCGGCGATTTCGGCGAGTACGACCTGTCGGCATTCAAGATGAAGTTCTCCACCAGTGCGCCGCTTGCGGCCGCGCTGAAGGGCGAGATCCTAAAGCGCTGGCCGGGCGGCCTGGTGGAGTACTACGGCATGACCGAAGGCGGCGGCAGCTGCGTGCTGGCGGCGCACGAATTCCCCAACAAGCTCCATACTGTCGGCAAGCCGATGGAAGGGCACGACATCCGACTGATCGACGACAGCGGCATCGAGGTTGCCGTGGGCGAGATCGGGGAGGTCGTCGGGCATTCCAACATCATCATGGCGGGGTATCACAAGCAACCGGAAAAGACCACGGCCGCGGAATGGCGCGACGCCACCGGCAAGCTCTTTATCCGCACCGGCGATGTCGGCCGCTTTGACGAAGATGGCTTCCTCACGCTGATGGACCGCAAGAAGGACATGATCATCAGCGGCGGCTTCAATATCTACCCCAGCGATCTCGAAGGCATTCTGCTGCAGCATCCCGATGTGGTGGACTGCGCCGTGGTAGGGGTGCCGTCGCAGCGATGGGGGGAGACGCCGGTGGCGTTTGTGGTGCGTAGGGAAGGGGCCGGGGTGTCGGGGGAGGACTTGATGGCCTGGACTAATGGGCAGGTGGGGAAGACGCAGCGGCTTGCTGTGGTGGAGTTGGTTGAGGGGCTGCCGCGGAGTGCGATTGGGAAGGTGCTTAAGAGGGAGTTGAGGGATGGGTTTGGGGAGGGGCGGGGGTTGGAGTGAGGGGTGTTTTGTCTTGGACGGTGAGGGCTGTTTTTATGGGCTTGCCGTTAGAGTCAAGGACTTAACGTCAAAGTCAAAACCCTAAAGTCAAAGGCAGTTTCACCTCCCCTTCGGGGCGGTGACCTACTTTTTTGTCTTGCCAAAAAAGTAGGTAAAAAAGGCGCGCCGGATGGGGCGACACCCTCCTCGTCGGCAGGCGAAAAGAGCGGCCGGGGGCCAAACTCACATCGCCTTAAGGCGATGCTCAAACATGGCCCCCTCTCTTCCGCTCTTTTCACCTGCCGACGAGGACGACCCATCCGGCCTGGTACACCTACACGGCTCGCTTCGCATCGCGCTGGGGGTGTGGCCCGCCCTTGGGGGCGCTCCACACGGCTACACCGAATCGCTGGTCTGGCGATTTCGCGCATCGCCGAAATCTCTCGGCTCTTCGGACGCCAAACTTCCAGTCTTCAGTCTTCAGTCTCCATGCGCCAACTGCCTGCTATCCGCTGGGTTGCTCCCGCGCCTGCGGAGGAGGGCGGCCATTTGCAGGAGCGAGCCTATCAAACCAACGATTGGTAGCCGTGTGGAGCGCCCTTGGGGGCGATCCACACCGGTGCGCGATGCGAAGCGAGCCGTGTAGGTGTACCAGGCCGTATGGGGCGCCTTTGACTTTAAGGTTTTAAGCCTTTGACGTTAAGCCCGTACAGGCCCCCCGCATAGCAACACACCAGCCCACTCAGGCCGCAATCAGATACTTGCCGAGCAACTCAGTGACATCACAGTTGTGCCCCTCCCCACCACGATCCACAACCAGAAATCGCGCCGGTCCCCGCGTGACGATCAACGAGTGATGCCAGACGCCTCGCTTGTAGTTCACGCCTTGCCGGCCATTGGTGACAAAGGCGCGGATGGCCGACTCGTCGAGCTGGCCGCCGGCAGGCGCCACGACGACGAGGAAGGCGGTTTCGTCCAATGGCACGAAGGCCTGGCTGCCCAGCGGATGCCGTTCCATCGATACGACGGCGAGCGGCAGGGCATAGGGCTGCGCGTCGAAGATGTTGATCAGCGCACGGCCGTCCTGCGCGCCGACGTCGATCCCGGCGAGGTCGTGATAGCGCAGCGTCATGCCGCCATTGATCACCATCGGCGCGTGCCCTTCGCTTTCGATGACGTCGCCAAAGGGGGCGAAGCCAGCCGCGGTCAACGGCTCGACCCGCAAGGGCACCGGCGCGTGGGCAGGTGTTGGGCGCATGATCGCCGTCTGGTCAGGAGCAGGCACGTGTTTCCTCTTGGTTTGGGTGATGGGGGAGCCGTGAAAGGCGGCTTTCTGAGCGGAGTTATCCAACTGGTAATACCAGTATGGCTAGTATCGCGTTAGCCTGCCCCCGCGTCAAGGCGCCTTAGATTCCGGGTTTACGCTGCTTTTCCACAGCGCGATGCGGACGTATTCTTCGCCATCCATTAGAAATCATACTGGTAATACCAGTTGAGCGAAGTGCCACGCCACCCGAGGAGGAAATTGCTGTGTCCCTGACCACCGCCCCATCGCTAGCCCCCGAGCCGGCCGCCGCCAATGCGGCGGCGGCGCAGGAAAACGCCGTCTACCGCAAGGTCGCATGGCGCCTGTTGCCTTTCCTGATGCTTTGCTATGTCGTGGCCTACCTGGACCGCGTCAATGTGGGGTTTGCCAAGCTGCACATGCTTGGCGACCTGCGGTTCAGCGAGTCCGCCTACGGGCTGGGCGCCGGGCTGTTCTTCATCGGGTACTTCTTCTTCGAAGTGCCGAGCAATATCCTGATGCACCGGATCGGCGCCAAGGCCACCATCTCGCGCATCATGATCATGTGGAGCCTGATTTCGGCGGCGATGGTGTTCGTGCAGACCACCACGCAGTTCTATGTGCTGCGTTTCCTGCTTGGCGCGGCCGAGGCCGGCTTCTATCCCGGCATGATCCTGTACCTGACCTACTGGTTCCCGTCGCACCGCCGCGCCCGCATGGTGGCGTTGTTCATGTGCGCCATCCCGGTCTCGGGCATTTTCGGCGGCCCGCTCTCGGGGTTCATCATGGAGTCGATGCAGGGCGTCGCGGGGCTGCGCGGCTGGCAGTGGATGTTCCTGATCGAAGCGGTGCCTTCCTTGCTGGTCGGCTTCGCCGTGCTGGCCTATCTCGATAACAACATCCGTTCGGCAGGCTGGCTGACGCAATCCGAGAAGGAACTGCTGGAGCGCAATATCGCCAGCGAGAACGCGGCGAAGGGTGGCCATATGACCATGCGGCAGCTTTTTTCCGACAGCCGCATCATCAAGATGGCCTGCATCTGCTTCTGCACGGTGATGGGGCAGTACGGGCTGACCTTTTGGCTGCCGTCGCTGATCCGGCAGTCCGGCGTGACCGGCGCGCTGAATATCGGCTTGCTGACCGCCATCCCGTTTTCCGTCGCAGTGTGTTCAATGATCCTGGTCAGCCGCAGCTCCGACCGCATGCGCGAACGCCGCTGGCACCTGATCGTGCCATTCTGCTGCGGCGCCGCCGGGCTGGCGCTGAGCGCGGTCTTCAGCGACAACGTGGCGCTGTCGCTCGCGGCCCTGGCGCTGGCGGCCGGCGGCAGCCTGGCCACGTCGCCGCTGTTCTGGAGCCTGCCCACCGCGCTGTTGTCCGGCGCAGGGGCCGCTGCCGGTATCGCCATGATCAACTCGTTCGCCAACCTGGCCGGCTTCGTCAGCCCGTACATGATCGGCCTGATCAAGGATGCGACGCAGAGCACCAACCTGGCGATGTTCGTGCTGGCCGGCGTGCTGCTCTGTGGCGCGGCGCTCACCTATACCGTCCCTGCGCGGCTGGTGAACAAGTAAGGTATGGCATGGCCCGGTCGATGCCGTTGGCCACAGATCTTTGCGCGAGCATTGGCGAGCAGGCAGGTCGAGCGTTTGCGCGGCGCAATGGCTCCGGTCTGCATGGCGCAGGCGGCGCCGCGCCATCGCAAGACGAACCGGCAGCGCGATCAGAAGCCCGGAGCCGGATTTTCCGGAATCTGGTTGCGCAGGCTCAGGTTCATCAGATTCCAGCCGCGAATCGCTGCAATGGCGTAGGAGAGCTCGGCGATCTCGTTCTCGCTGAAATGCTCGCGCAATTCGGGATAGACGGCATCCGTGTCGTCGCGGTGCGGCAGCGCGTTGACGGCTTCCGCCCAGGCCAGCGCGGCGCGCTCGCGAGTGCTGAAGAACGGCGCCTCGCGCCAGCCGGCGATGGCATTCAGGTGGCGCGGTTCCGCGCCCTGCTTGATCAGGTCGCGCCAATGCATGTCGATGCAGACGCCGCAGCCATTGATCTGCGAGACGCGCAGGTTCACCATCTCCACCAGGCGGGGCCCTAGCGAGCTCTGCTTGACGGAGGCGGAGAAATTGATCATCGCCTTCAGGTTAGCCGGGGCGAGTTGGAAAAGGTTGATACGTGCAGCAGTCATGATTTTTGCCTTTCGATCCGTTTCGTCGGGTCTGGCAGGCGCCCTGCGCGCCTGCCATGACCGTAAGACGGAGGCCGGAACCGGCTTGTGACAGCCGCTGCAGCTTTTTTGCTTTATATCTTCTCCGGTTCTCTTCTCGCCCGGTGTCGCCCCTGCGCGGTGCCAGTCGTTCGCCTGGATGTCACAAAACGCGTTGCCGGAACGTCTGGGGGTGATCTTCTCGCATATGACTTATGGATTCCGTCGAACCTTTCACCGCACTGAAGCCCCGTCTTTTCGGGATTGCCTATCGCATGCTGGGTACCCGTTCCGACGCCGAGGACGTGGTCCAGGACGCCTGGCTGCGCTGGCACGAGACCGACCAGGCCGAGTTGCGCTCGTCGGAAGCGTGGCTGGTCACGGTCACGACGCGGCTCGCGATCGACCGCCTGCGCTCGCGCAAGAGTGAGCAGGAGAAATACATCGGCTGGTGGCTCCCCGAGCCGCTGGTCGAGGCGCATGAGGACACGCCGGAGGCGGCGGCGGAGTTGGCAAGCGAAGTGTCGGTGGCATTCCTTTTGGTGCTGGAACGCCTCTCGCCCGACGAGCGGGCGGCGTTCCTGCTACGGCAGGCATTCGATCTGGACTATGAGGAAATCGCTTCGATCCTCGGCAAGACCGAAGCGGCCTGCCGCCAGATCGTGCACCGCGCCGGTGAGCGCGTGCGGGAAGGCCGCCCGCGCTACGACGTATCGCCACAGGAGCATCGCGAACTGCTGACCCGCTTCATGCAGGCCGCAAGCACCGGCGACCGGACCGCCATGAAGACGATGCTCAGCCCGGATGCCGAGCTGATCAGCGACGGTGGCGGCAAGGTGCCGTCGTTCGGGCGCATCCTGCGCGGCGCCGCGCGTATCGCCGGCGTCTTCTGGTCGCTCGGGCACGCCGCGCCGGGCAAGGTACGCTACCGGCTGGCCCGGATCAACGGCATGCCTGGGCTCCTTCGCTATGTGGACGGCAAGATCGAGTCGGCGCAGTCCTTCACCATCGAGGCGGGTCGCATCACCGCTGTCTACGTCGTGCGCAATCCCGACAAGCTATCCGCGGTGCCGCCGCTGTAGGCTGTCACGGAGCAGGGGGAGGCGATGCGCAATCTTGCGAAAATAGGGTAGTTACTGCGTTTGGCTATCAGCCTTTTGGTCTTTGATCCTGACGTCAGGCGGTTGTGCTTGCAGTTAGATCTCCCGGTAGCGGTCGAGTACAATTTGCCGTCGATCCGGCGCCAGCGCTGGCGCCCGCGGCAATTTCCCTTGCCCTTTGCCATAAACACCACCCAGCGCAGGAGTTTCCATCACCGCCATGGTCACAGCCACCGCCATCTCCGCCAACGCCGCGACCCTCATCCGCGAGTGGATCGAAGGCGGCAAGTATCCGGCCGGCTCGCTGTTGCCATCCCAACGCGACCTGGCCGAGCAACTCGGCATCAGCCGCACCTCACTGCGGGAGGCGCTGTCCACCCTGCAGGGCCTGGGGCTGGTGGTCTCGCGACCCGGTAAAGGTGTGTATGTGGCCGCCGATGCCGCCGACGGCGCGCCGCCGCAGTGGCGTTTCTCGAAATCGCATTCGCTGACCGATATCTACCAGCTGCGCTTCGCGCTGGAAAGCTTCACCGTGGGGCTGGCCGCGGCGGCGCTGTTGCCGGAAGATATCGGCGCCCTGCGTGAGAACGCCGAAGCCATGCGCGCGTGCATCGATGCGTCCGACTTCACCCAGGCCGCCCGGCTGGATTTCGATTTCCATATGCGCATCATTGCCATCGCCGGCAACCGCGCGATTGCCGATATCCTGCGCAACAGCACCGACGTCATGCAGGAAAGCCAGCGCCTGCCGTTCTACCAGCGCGGCAGCCGCCACGCCACCTACACCGAGCATTGCGCCATCATCGACGCCCTGGCGGCGGGCGACGCCAGCCTCGCGCAGCGCGCCATGTCCGATCACATCGTGCGGGCCGCCCAGCGCGCCGGCGTGCATTTTCCCGCCGGTAGCCGGGCGGATGGCGGGACGGTGCCGGAGCAGCGCCCCGCCTGAATGCGACTGGAAGGCGGCATCTGGTAATTCCCCTAAAGTTTCTCCGCGCGTGGCCGTTATCCAGACGACGAGGCAGGCGAAGTCTACTAAAAAGGGGAGATGCAGCAATGATGGCACTGGCCAACCTGAGCACCCGTATGCGCCTTGGCGCTGGTTTCGCGGTGGTGTTGATACTGATGGCGGCGGCGATCGCGATGGGGCTCAATGCCCTGCCGGGCGCGGCGGCCGGGAATGTCGGGCAGGGCGCCGACTCCGCCCGCGCCTGGATGTTCGGGCTCTGGCTGGCCGCGCTGCTGGTTGGCGCCGCCTGTACCCACGGCATTGCGCGCAGCATCGAGCAACCGCTGGGCGAGGCGGTCTATATCGCCGAAACCGTGGCCTCCGGCGACCTCAGCAAGGAATTCGAAACCGAGCGCCAGGGCGAGTTTGGCCGTCTGCTGCGCGGCATGGGCGAGATGGAAGACATGCTCACCGACCTGGTGAGCCGGATCAAGGAGTCGACGGATTCGATCACGGACGCCTCGAAGCAGATCGCGGCCGGCAACACCGATCTGTCCCAGCGCACCGAGGAACAGGCCGCGGCGCTGCAGGAAACCGCATCGAGCATGGGCGAGCTGACCGCCATGGTCAAACAGAATACTGAACGCGCGCACGCGGCCAACGAACTGGCGGCCAATGCCTCGGATATCGCGCAACGAGGCGGCACCGTGGTCGGCGAGGTGGTGGACACCATGCAGGCGATCAGCGCCAGCTCCAAGAAGGTGGTCGACATCATCGATGTGATCGAAGGCATCGCGTTCCAGACCAATATCCTGGCGCTCAACGCCGCCGTGGAAGCGGCGCGCGCGGGCGAGCAGGGGCGCGGCTTTGCGGTGGTGGCGGGCGAGGTACGTACTCTGGCGCAGCGCAGCGCCGCGGCGGCCAAGGAAATCCGCGGGCTGATCGGCGACTCCGCGGAGCAGGTGCGCAACGGCTCGGCGCGGGTGGAGCACGCTGGCCAGACGATGCGCGAGATCGTGACGGCCTCCCGACAGGTCACTACCATCCTCGGCGAGATCGCGGTGGCGTCGGGGCAGCAGAGCGATGGCATCGAACAGGTCAATCAAGCCGTGATGCAAATGGACGCGGTGACGCAGCAGAACGCCGCGCTGGTGGAGCAGGCCGCTGCTGCCTCGTCGGCCCTGGCGGACCAGGCGCATCAGTTGCAGGCCGCGGTGGACGAGTTCAAGCTGGACGCCACGCCAGACGACATGGCATCCGCGCAAGCCCGTTTTGCCGGCGCGCTGCGGGGCGCACACGCGTAGGCAAGGCCGTTGTAGCGTTTGCTGCGCGTGGGGCGGGGTGCGGGGCATGCTCGTGTCTTCCCGCCGCTTCCCGCAGCCTTCCGCCACGCTCCGATGATGACGCCTCAGGGCGTCATTTTTTTGTGATGCCGGCGCTCCTTTGCGTTTCCATCCCGGCAGAAATCTTTACATTCCCGGCAGGTATTTCCCCGCTCCGCTTTCCCCGCAGCCCTTCTCCAGCCTGTCCCTGCAAGCCTGCGCACGCCTGGCAGGCGCCGGTTCCGGCGCTTGCCGTCCCCATCCGCCGCCATAGCCACTATCCTTAATCCGGGCATTGAAGTTGCGGGCCCCTATTTCGCGACACACCGATTGCGTGGGCTGCCCCGGCATCGCCCGGTAGGAGATGACCTGTCAGGGCCATTGCGGCCAATAAAAGGAGTGCTCAATGAAGAAAACCATGAGAAGCAGACTGCTGCCGGGCGTATTGCTTGCCGGCGGGTTCCTGGTCTCGGCCTCTTGTTTCGCGCAGCCGGCCTCAGGCACCGGCAGTGGGTATCAATACCAGTCGCCGCCATCCAAGGATGCGAGCATGGCTCCGGCTGGCAACAATACGGGCAGCGTGCCGGGCCAATGGAAAAAGGGCGACAAGCTTCCCGCCGAGTACCGCGATCGTCAATATGTGGTGGATGACTGGCGTCAGTACAACTTGGCGCAGCCAACCAAAGGCCGTCACTGGGTCGGGGTGGGCGCGAACTTCTACCTCGTTGCACCCAATGGCTCGATAGTCGAGGTAGGCGGGGGCAGCTAGGGTGTTCCTGCCGGCGTTTTTGCCCGCTTGACCCAGGGCAACCGCGCAGGGCGCATGCGCCACCGATCCTCAGCGTTCATGACTACGCGCAATGTCCATGTAATCGCCGTCGTCTAAACTCTATCGGGATACAGGCCAGGAGCCGGCCAGGACGGCGGCTACTGGTGCGTGCCATGCGAGCCTCGAGCCAACGTGTCCGACACTTTGTTTCCTTGCTGTGATGTGGCTGCGTCCGGGCCGGTATCCGGCGCATGCCTTCATGGGTGCGCCGATGGTTGGGGCCGGTGCCTGGCGTTGTTGCGCGCGGCGCGGGCCCCGCCCAGTTTGTCCCCCACAAAAAGGATAGAAAGATGTCAACTCGTCGTCATTTCCTGAAAGGCATTCCCATTATTGCGGCCGCAGGCGCCCTGGGTGTTTCCCTGGCGTCCCGGGCCCAGGGCGGCGGCCCGATGGTCGATGAAAAAGACCCGCAGGCGGTCGGCCTTGGCTACAAGGCGGATACCACCAAAGTCGATAAAGCCAAATACCCCAAGCATGACGCCACCCAGCACTGCGGCAACTGCCAGCTCTTCCAGGGCAAGGCGACAGATGCCAGCGGCGGCTGCCCGCTTTTCGCGGGCAAGCAGGTTGCCACCAAAGGCTGGTGCAGCGCCTGGGTAAAAAAGGCTTGATAGAAGCCTGATACGGTGAAAGCGGCGGGCGCGCGGTCTGGGCGCGCCCGCCGCTTTCTTTTGTCCAGGCGTGCGTTTGCGTGTCCGGTCAAGCGTACATCCAAGCGGCCATTCGCGCGGCTGTTCAAGCGTCCCACGTCAGGGCCAACCGGCCACTGACCAGCGCGGCGCGCGGCATGCTGGAACGCATCGAAGCATCGCCGTTATTCAACGGCGGCAGGTAGCGGCACTGGTCGCAGCGCCCTCGATGCCGCTTGACGGGGGCTGGTGTTGCCGCCCCCGCAAGCACACATCAGTGCGTCGCCTCGACCCGTTGTTCCGCCTGCCGCCCAAGGCGCAGGCTGTGATCGTGCAAGGTGGCTTTCATGCGCCTCAAGGAAGCGGTGAGGGCGGTGCGTTCCTCGGTGCTGAACGGCGCCACCGATACCGAGTGCAGTGCTTTCATGCCGCTCCACACACGCTCTACCCTGGGTACGGCGCCCGCGGGGATGAAGGGCTGGCCGGCTGGATCGAATTCGATCCAGCGATCCGCGTGCAATGTGTGCAGGAGGCTTTCCGACTGTGGAGCGGAAATCAGCATCGGGCCAAGACAGGGCTCGTGGCGAACGAACTCGTCCTGACGGATCGCGCGAAGCAAGATCCATTTGGAATAGTCGAGTCCTACATCGGAGAGAGTCTGGTCCAGCACGCGCTGCCACTCGCGCACGCTGTCCATCAAGGCAAGAAGTACTGATTCGGTCGGTTCCAGAGCCCTGGGCCTCATTAATGTTGTCTCCTGTTTCTAGCTTGCCGCCAGACCAGGGGCCGGTGCGTGGCCGGCCCGGACGGCACAGGGATGTGGCGGGCGAGGCCCGCCTTGCTTACCTGCGGACCAGACAGTAGCAAACAACGGCGCCGATCGCGAGATGCCCGTTCCGGAAGGAAGGTGAAAGAGTGCGCTTTGTGCCGCAAACCAAGGGAAAGTCCCAAGTGGATTGCCGGCTGCGGGATGACGCAGCGTCCGCGCCGCAAACGCGGTGAGCGATCCGGCCTGCGTTGCCTATGTCAGGCCATCTCCCCGGGCCTATCACAGTTCGATGACAAGATTGGGATCGAAGCGCGGGTTCTCGATCTTGCCTTCGCGCGCATAGCCCCGGGGGTTGCACACCACGCGGGTGGCGCCCACCCTGTAGTCGAAGCTTTCGTGGGTATGGCCGTGTACCCAGAGGTCCGGCTGCCAGGCCTGGATCTCCCGGCTCAGGTCGGAGACGAAGCTGGCATTGAGGTGCGAGCCGGCGAACTTGGGGCTGATGCTCAGCGGAGACGGCGCGAAGTGGGTGATGACCACCGTCTTGCCGTCGTGGCCGGCCTCGAACCGCTCCTCCAGCCAGGCCACCGAATCCCTGAAGAGGGCCTGCGACATGGCAGGCGTGAAGCGCTCCTCGAAGTCCGGCGCCACGCGGATGCGGGAGAAGTCCCGCATCAGGGACTGGGCGTCGCGCAGGCCGTCCTCGCGCTGCTGCGCCGATGCGAAAAGGCGATAGTCGGACCACAACGTACAGCCCAGGAAGCGCACGCCACGGTAGTGCCATTCGGTACGTTCCAGCACCTGCACGCTCGTGCCGGCCGCGCCTGCGCGCAGGGCGTCCATGGTGGTGGCCAGGTCGCTGCCGTAGAACTCATGGTTGCCCGCCACATACAGCGTCGGCAGGCGCGCGGCGGCGGCCCACGCCATGGCTTCCCTGGGCCGCCAGATATCGCCGGCCAGTATCATCACGTCCACATCGGGGTTCGGAAAGTCCATTGGATAAACCGAAAGATGCAGGTCCGAAACCAATCCTATCTTCATCAGATTTGCTCCGAGAAACCACGCCATTCA
>JYOD01000139.1 GCA_000955785.1 Burkholderiaceae bacterium 16 | reverse complement strand
TATCGAGCCAGCCGTCTGTGCCAAGCCTGGTAGCCAGGCATCTCAGATTTGTTGCGCCGGCGCCTCCGCTGATGACACCTTTCCTGTTCGGAGTATTCACGATGACCACAGACGCATCCACTCTTGAGCCGATCACAATTGGTGGCCTGACAGTGCGCTATCTCATAGACGGATCCGCCACGAAGGGCATGGGCGTCTTCGAGTTGACGATCGCCCCGGGAGCAAACGTTCCGCCACCACATAGTCACACCCACAATGAAGAATGCATATACGCCTTGGAGGGGCTCATCCGCTATTCCGTTGACGGTGTTGTCAGGGATCTGGCACCGGGTGAGTGGATGCATACACCCAAGGGCTCCGTCCATGCGTTCAGCAACCCTCATCAAGCCACTGCCAAGGCACTAGTCGTCCTTACCCCTGACCTGGGTGCGCAATACTTTCTGGATGTACAGGGAGTTGTGGATGCCGGCGGGCCGCCAGACCGTCAGAAGTTGTTGGCAGTCATGTCCAGCTACGGGCTCGTTCCTAGCGCCCCGATTCCAGCAGTCGTCCAACAATCGGTTGAAGAGGATGTGCCTGCGGCGCAAGGACGCCCCTTGATCTAAGCGTTGAATGGCA
>JYOD01000138.1 GCA_000955785.1 Burkholderiaceae bacterium 16 | reverse complement strand
GCGCGATCATGGGCCTGACCGGCCAGCGCAAGGGTTCGATCCGCGTCAACGGCACCGAGACCATCGGCATGCCGACGCACAAGATCGCGCATTGCTGCATCGGTTACTGCCCGGAAGAGCGGGGCATCTTCGCCAGCCTGTCATGCGAGGAAAACCTGCTGCTGCCGCCGCTGCTGAAAGGGCAGGGCGGCAGCGCGGTCACCGGCATGAGCGAGGCCGAGATCTACGACATGTTCCCGAACCTGAAGGAGCGCCGCCAGAGCCAGGGCACGCGCCTGTCGGGCGGCGAGCAGCAGATGCTGGCCGTTGGCCGCATCCTGCGCACCGGGGCCAACCTGCTGCTGCTCGACGAGATCTCCGAGGGCCTGGCGCCGGTGATCGTGCAGGCGCTGGCGCGCATGATCCTGATGCTCAAGAAGAAGGGCTACACGGTGGTGATGGTGGAGCAGAACTTCCGCTTCGCCGCGCCGCTGGCCGATCGCTTTTATGTGATGGAACACGGCACCATCGTCGAGCGCTTCGCGGCTGCGGAGCTGCAGGCCAGGATGCCGGTACTGAACGAGTTGTTGGGGGTGTGAGGAACGCTTTATGACGATACTGAATTTTCCCCTTCCCGCCTTGCTGTCCCAGTTGCTGCTGGGGCTGGTCAACGGTGCTTTCTACGCGATGCTGAGCCTTGGCCTGGCGGTCATCTTCGGGCTGCTCAACGTCATCAACTTTGCCCACGGGGCGCTGTTCATGCTCGGCGCGGTGCTGGCCTGGATGGGCATGAGCTACCTCGGGCTCGGCTACTGGGCGATGCTCGTGCTCTCGCCGCTGGCGGTGGCGCTGATCGGGATCGTGATCGAGCGCACGATGCTGCGCTGGATCTACAAGCTCGACCATATCTACGGCTTGCTCCTGACGCTGGGCATCACGTTGGTGATCGAGGGCATCTTCCGTTCGGTCTACGGTGTGTCCGGGTTGCCGTACTCGGCACCGGAGTCACTGGGTGGTGCCACCAACCTGGGCTTCATGATGCTGCCCAACTACCGCGCCTGGGTGGTGGCCGCTTCGCTGGTGGTGTGCTTCTCCACCTGGTACCTGATCGAGAAGACCAGGCTGGGTGCTTACCTGCGTGCGGGCACCGAGAATCCCAAGATAGTCGAGGCCTTCGGCGTCAACGTGCCGCTGATGGTGACGCTGACCTACGGTTTCGGGGTGGCGCTGGCGGCTCTTGCCGGCGTGCTGGCGGCACCGGTGATCCAGATCTCGCCGCTGATGGGGCAGAACCTGATCATTATCGTGTTCGCCGTGGTGGTGATCGGCGGCATGGGCTCGATCATGGGCTCGATCCTGACCGGCCTTGGCCTGGGCGTGATCGAAGGGCTGACCAAGATGTTCTATCCCGAGGCTTCGGCCACGGTGGTGTTCCTCATCATGGCAATGGTACTGATGCTGCGCCCGTCGGGGCTGTTCGGGAGAGAGAGATGATGCATCAACCAACTGGCGCGGCGGTGGCCGCGGGCGAGGCAGGACAGAAAGGGCACGCAAGACAGGAGCGGGGCATGCAGAAGAAGCTGTGGTACGGATTGCTGCTGGTGGCGTTGATGCTGGCGCCGATGGCCGGGGCGTATCCGGTGTTTGTGCTCAAGGTACTGTGCTTCGCGCTGTTCGCATGTGCCTTCAACCTGCTGATCGGCTATACCGGGCTGCTGTCGTTCGGCCATGCCGCCTTCTTTGGCGGCGCGGGCTATGCCGCCGGCCATGCCATGAAAGTGTGGGGCGTCACGCCGGAAGCAGGAATGGTGCTGGGGACGCTGGCCGGCGGCTTGATCGGCTACGTGGTGGGGACGCTGGCGATCCGGCGCCAGGGCATCTATTTCTCGATGATCACGCTGGCATTGGCGCAGATGCTGTTCTTTGTCTGCTTGCAAGCGCCGGCCACGGGCGGCGAGAATGGCCTGCAGGCCATCCCGCGCGGCAAGCTGTTCGGGGTACTGCCGCTGGCCGACGACCTGACACTGTACTACGTGGCGCTGGCCGTCATCGTGGCCGCGTTTGCGCTGATCGTGCGCACGGTGCATTCCCCGTTCGGCCAGATCCTCAAGGCAATCAAGGAGAACGAGCCGCGCACCGTCTCGCTAGGCTACGACACCGACCGTTTCAAGCTGATGGCGTTCGTGCTGTCCGCAGCGCTGTCAGGGCTGGCCGGGTCGATCAAGGCGCTGGTGCTGGGCTTTGCCACGCTGACCGACGTGCATTGGGCGATGTCGGGCTCGGTGATCCTGATGACGCTGGTGGGCGGGCTGGGCACGCTGTCAGGGCCGTTGGCCGGCGCCTTGGTTGTCGTGGCGCTGGAGACCAAGCTTGGCGCGATCGGCAGCTTCTTGGCTTCTGCCACGGGCATCGCGTGGCTCGGCTCGCTGGAGGAGTCGGTCACGATGGTGACGGGCGTCATCTTTATCGCTTGCGTCCTGCTGTTCCGCCGGGGCATTGTGGGCCAGCTTGCACTGCTCGCGGGCAGGCGAGTGGTTGGTCGATGGCTACGAGCGCTGCGCGTAACCCCCAAACGGTCCAAAGTGGACCAGATAGGGGGAGCTTAATCCAGCTTAATTCGCGCGTCTTTTGCCAGTTGCCGATACTGTGCGATCTCGGCACGCACGCGCTGACGGAAATCCTCGGCGCGACCATGCCCGACAACAATGGCTCGCTCGGCGAGCTTATTCTGAACTTCCGGATTCTGCAGGACCGCCTGCAGTTCCACTCGCAGCCGCTCCAGGACTTTCTGCGGAGTACCGCGAGGGGCGGCTATGCCGTACCAGAACGCACCGCTCGACATGGTGACGCCGACTTCAGAAAAGGTGGGAACTGCGCTGTAGTGAGGCAACCGTGCCGCACTGCTGATTGCTAGCGGTTTCAGCCGGCCGGCATCAATGAGCGGTTTGGCAACAAAAAAGGGGTCGAGGCTCAGATCGATTTGTCCACCGATGACATCGGCAAGTACCTGCGTGCTGCCTCGATAGGCTACAGGCGTCATGTCCACTTGGAAGGTAGAGGCAATCGTCGCTCCCACAAGGTGGGGGGCCGTCCCTGGGCCTGTGGTGCCATACGTGACCGCACCAGGCCGAGCGCGCGCTTGCGCCAGCAGGCTGGCGAACGACTCAATGGTGGAGTTCTCCGCGCGGGTCGATACGACAATGGAGGCCTCACCGACGATGGCGACTGGCGCCCACGTGTCCTCGGCCGCGATTGGCAGATGTGGCCGTAGGGCCGGCAGCATGGAGAAAGTGGTGGAACTGCCCAGTAGAAGCGTGTAGCCGTCAGGGGGTGCCTTTGCTACATGTTCTGCCCCTATCAGCGTGGCCCCGCCGGGGCGGTTTTCAATGACCACCGGCTGCCCTAGCCTGAACCGCAGCTTGTCTGCAATCATGCGCGCGATTGAATCGCTAAGCCCGCCCGGACTGAAGGGAACGACAAGGTGCACCGGGCGCTCAGGGAAAGAATCCGCATGGGCGGGCGCATTGGTCAGGACGCCACCGAGTAGCAGGGCACAGATATAGAGTTGACGCATGGAAGTACGTAACAGCATTAGCATCGGCATCGAGGATACGTGGCGGGCGCGCGAGCGGATCGCGGCATGCATAAGCGGCCGTTGAGGCAGGCGGCGCGGATCCTTGAGCAGGGGGGAAGCGGCGCGGTCGGTTTGCCGTTTACCCTGCGGCCATGTTCACGGCCATGCCATCGGCGGCGAGCTTGTCCCTCAGTGCCTGCGCCTTGAGTGGATCGCCCCCGATAATGACCACCTTGCCGGCGTCCAGGCGGCGGATCTGCGTGGCCAGTGCCTCTATGGACGTCCTCGGACATCTTGTTAAGGGAAACATCAGGCTCTTGGGCGACATAACCAATTCTCATCGTTGCATGTGCATACACGCATCGATGATAGCGTCGTGCAGCCGTGACGTCACCCCACTGCAGGGGGCGGGGGGATCGATCCCGATTGCCTCGGAGAAGCTAAGGGGGCACATTGGACCTTCATGACGGCTCCGGACCACGCGACGGAGATAACCTGACAGAGCCCTGCAGCATGTCTCACGGATGCAACCAGATTTGCCATGTAAGACTTTCATCCACTGAGAACCCCTGCCTTTAGCCCGTCTTCGGTAGAGGCCAGGGGATGATAGTGGCATCAACCTAACATTTTTTCTTTCGCCCTAGCACTCTTGATTGAGACGTACCTCGATAGCTCATACATAGGTTGGATGGCCAAGACACTTTTCGGCGAACCCTTTATCCGACGACGATGAAATATCCTGATCGCGAGTTTCGCGATCTTTACAAGTCTCGTAATGTTCGCGTGTGATGCTCTGATGGGGAAAAAAATCGAATCCTATCCACGATTGCTCGGGATACCGGTGATGCGCACATTGATATGTGCGCAATATTGCTCCCTCCCCGTCACCCTAATGCATACCTGTGTTTCAGGTTTTTGACACTGTCGCGCCAAGCAGGCGCTGCAGCCTGGTGCTGTGCCAAGAAGTTGTTTAAAAATCAACAGATTGACATTGCGGCATGGTTATCGCAACTATCTAAATTGCAGGAATCCCCGGCAACGCGCCAGTGCCGCAGAGAAACCAGTCTTGGTACGCGAAATCGTTCGCGCCGGCATGAGCGCATTGGGTCCTGCATATAAAAAAAGCAAGTAGGGGAGAGCAAGTGAAAAACTCTTGCCGTCTTCGGCATGCGCCCTGATTTCCGTCGGAAATAACAACCTGGAAGCCCTATGAAGCACTCTCTCTGGTCAACGTTCTTCCGCGCGGGGCGCTCCGCCCTGATCCTTGCAACACCGCTCCTGGTGACGATGAGCCTGGGCGCAAATGCTGGGACCTTGGCCAAGCCGTTGGGGAAGTCCCAGAATTCCTCAGCAGCCAGTCTCGATTCCCAGGCCTATCGTCTGGCGGAGCGCGCATACACGCTGGCGGAAACAGGAGACATTGACGGCGCCAGGAAGGCCGTGGAAGCATCCTTGGAACTCGCGCCCGATAACCGGGATCGCGAGTCGCTGCGGCTGAGCCTGCTGGTCCGTGCAAACCTCCTCGTCGAAGCGCGCACCTATTCGGAAGGACTGCTGCGAAAGTACCCCGACGATCAGAAACTCCACGCCCAGCGCGCCTTTCTCGCACAGCGCCAGCAGGAGTTCACGCTTGCGTCCGAACAGTTTGCCAAAGCGCTGCGGCTTGGCGGATGGAACAGTACCGAAGTCCGAAATCTGCGCCTGGCGTGGGCCGACAGCGAACTGAGTGCTGGGCACCCCCAGCAGGCGCTGGAAGCGCTCGAACCGCTTGCCACGCAGAAGGAGTTTGCCGGTGACAGTGAGGTGCAGTCACGCGTCGAACAGGCTAAGCGAGGCATTGAGGCGGGACAGAATCGAGGGAGTCAATCTGATTCATCCTGAATATGTGCTGCAGATCGCTTTCCTCGCAGACCTTGCGCCGCATACGCGTCAAAACCTGCTTGCGAAGGCCGGGGGCTTACCTGGCGTGGAAAGTCGCGGGCCGCGCAAAGGCGAGGGCGGTCATAATGGCGGAGACGGACGCCATGCTGCTTGCCGTGCCCGTAGTTTGCACCAGAGCCAGTTTATATACGCAAACACGCGTTGATCACGCCAGCTAAAGAGCTGGGCACACAAAGGGATTTGCGGGAGTTGCTAGACGCGCAGGGCGGCGCTTCGCAGCCGACCGCAGAGAAGGTAATTGCCTACGTTCAAGATCTGTACGAAATTTTTTACTGAGACCCAGGCGGAGTTCATGCGCATCGCCGAGGCGCAATACGGGCATTACAACGGCAGCTTGGGGGCATTCGTTGACGAGTTTGCGAAACACGCTCCCGCAGGATCCGAGGTGGTGACGGCTGTTCTAAAGTCTGCCGTCACGGCTGCTAACGGCACATATGACACGGTGAGCAAGGCCGCAAGGCAAGCATCGGAAGTCGTTCGATCCAATGTCGAAGCGACCAGCTCGACGGTGCTCAAGCAGGCGCCGAAAACCAAGGCCGCCTGATCTGCGGTCGGCGCGGGCGCCGGAACGCCGGCACGAAACAAGCGGCGACGCTCCGAAGGGGTATCGTCGCCCGGCGGGGCAGCCGCATTTTCCTCGACCTATTGGCACAGGATCTGGCCCGATTGCCCGGCGCCCGCGCCTATGCGCGGCGCCTTTCTCCGACCATTGCCGATCCCCGATCCCCGATCCCCGATCCCCGATCCCCGATTGCCCTTGCACAAATGCTGCGGATTGGTCGCCGATTGACGCGATGTTCTCAGCAACTGGTTACTGGCCGGACTGGCCGGGCGCGGCTTTCTTTTGCCCTCTAGCCCTTCTGGGCCGCACTTTTGGCCGCGCTCCTTTGCGCTTTGTCCGCGGCGATGGCCACCCGGTTGCGCCCGGACGCCTTCGCCTCGTATAGCGCTTCGTCGCTTGCATTGAAGAAGACCCGCAGGTTGGCGAAGCGCGCGCGGTCCTCTGCGATAGCCACACCGATGCTGACTGTAAGCACCTGGTTGGCGCTCCCCAAATTTGGGATCGCCAGGCTCTCGACTGCCGAGCGAATTTTTTCGGCCACGGCGATGGTGCCTTCCATGCCGGTGTTGGGCAACAGCACGGCGAATTCCTCGCCGCCGTAGCGGGCGGCATAGTCGCCAGGCCTGCGGATACTGTCGGCTATGCAGCGGGCAACCGCAGCCAGTGCATCGTCGCCGCCCGCGTGCCCGTAGTGGTCGTTGAAGTTCTTGAAATGATCGACATCGATCATGAGCAAGGACAAGGGCTGCTGGTTGCGCCATGCTCGGCGCCATTCAATGTCGGCGGCTTCATCCAGGGCGCGCCGGCTGCCGATACCCGTCAGACCGTCCGTATTGACCATGAGCCGCAGGTGTTTTTCCATTGCCAGCCTGCGCCTGAACTGCCGGGAAATCAGCACCGAGAGGGCGATGAGCATGGCGTCGAGGGCAAGGATAAGCCCGCCCAACAGCCACGCCCTTTTGCGCCATTCCGCATAAACGTAATCGGTCGACAGGCCAACGACAACCACGAGCGGGAAACCGGTAACGTGGTGGAAGTCATATAGCCGCTCAGTGCCATCCAGTGCGGCAATGCCGACATAGGATCCTTGCGAGGCTTGAGTAAGCGGAGCGAAGGACGGGCTGCTGGCAATGCTCCGCCCAATGGTGCTTGGCTCATACGGGCGGCGCATGAGAATGATGCCATCGTCCCGCAGCAGCGTGATGGTGCCCCCCGGGCCAAGCTTCGTCCCTTCGAACAGCCTCCTGAAATAGTGGATACGCAGCGTGCCGACGACGATGCCGGCAAAGCTGCCGTCTGCGTGCGACAACCTTCGGCTAAGGCCGATCGACTGGCCACCGTCCGTCAGGCGAGGCTGGAACGGCTGGCTGACATACAGTCCGGCAGTGGCCGAATCGCGATGGACCTTGAAGTAATCGCGGTCGGCGAGATTGACGGGACGGGGAGGGATTGAGCGGGAGTCGAGCACAAGGTGGCCTTGCTCGTCCGTCACCAGCAGGGAGCCCATGTCCGTTGCGGTTGTGGAACGGTCAAACAACACTAGCTGGCGGATGGCGGGAGGCAAGCGGAGAATCTCGGGATCTTTGACGCCGTCGATCACGGAGTGCATCGACAGCTCATAGATTTCCAGATTGCGGGCGATATCGTGCTCCAGGATCAGCGAGAGATTGGCGGCCCCCTCCTGTGCGCGGGCATACGCGTCCTGGCGCATTTCATGGAGCGCACCGGCCCCTACGGCGGCAATGGCAACAGCAAGCGCAAAGCTGCTGGCCACGAAAAGATTGAGGGATTTGAAATTCACTTTTTGGCGCTGGCCAAGGTTATCCGGATGCATGTTCGGGGTCGTCACTCCGCCCAAGCGCGAGCGCGCCGATTGTACTCGCTCAAATACGCGTGCCCCACATTGATCATGTCAAGGGCCGGCGAAAGCCTTTACGGCCCGGTGCGCAAGGGCAGCATGGGCACGCCAACCGAGGGTTCTGGGTGGACCTGCGCGGCAAGTTGCGCGTGACCATCGACCACCCCGGGTCGCCGGAGGCGCTCAAGTCTATATGAGGCGGCCACCCGCGAACTGGCCGCCTTGCGGGCCGAAGCGGGACGGCGCTGCAGCGGAAGCCTCTGCGGCGAAGCGCTTGGTTTCACACAGGCACCGGGTGCCGGCGACAAAAAACGCGGGTAGGGAGCAGCCTAAATTTACGGGCCTGGGCGGCTGTTGGTGGATGCATCAGAGCCAATTAGGTGATGTCTTACGGCCTGACTGTCAACGTCAGGCCGGAGGTATTGCCCCGCAGCTATAATTTAACATAATGATAATTATGAGTGCCAACGGTGTGTGAAGGCCAAATCAGAATGCCCGCTTCCAGCCACATCAG
>JYOD01000137.1 GCA_000955785.1 Burkholderiaceae bacterium 16 | reverse complement strand
AACACAAATTCAAGCACAAAAATGCGAAAATACAATATAAAAATACTAATTTACATGGCTACACGATAGCCTCAAAAAATAGCCGAAACCCAGCGCTGGTGCGGATTCCGGCCATTTGTGAAGTCAAAGTTCGGGCTAGCTGAACGGCCGGTCGCAATGAAGCGGTCGACAAGCACACGGAAAAGGAGCTGAGAATCCAGTTTCGACAGCCGCGAGTGCTCTACCGCTGCCCGATCCGCACAAGCCCCTCCTCCGGAACAGAAACCTGCAGCGTTGCCAGCAGCACGCCCATGCCGGCAAGAATGCGGTACTGACTGGCGATCTCGGTGTACTGGCTGGTCACATAGGCAGTGCGGGCACTGAAATACTCGTTTTCGGCGTTCAGCAGATCCAGCAGGCTCCGTTGCCCGATCCTGAACTGCTTGCCGTAGCTGACGCGCGTGGCATCGCTAGACTCCACGTACTCTTTCAGGATTACCATGCGGTCCTGCGCGGTCTGGTAGGCGTTGTAGGCCTGCGACACGCCTTCTTGCACCTGCCGGCGGATGCGATTCAGGTTTTGCTCGGCTTCCTGTATCTGGTAGCCGGCTTCATTGATGCGCGCCTTGTCAGCATTGCCGCGAAACAGGTTGTAGCGCACGCGCAGGATCACGCTGCGCTCATCGGTGGTGCCCAGCACACGGTCGCGGTCGCGCGACATTCCCACCTCCAGGTCCAGCCGCGGCCACATGGCCGCCTTGGCCAGCGAGCGGTCGGCTTGGGCTTCGACGATATCGGCCTGCGCGGCGCTTAGTGCAGGATGGCTGGTGTCCGCCACTTGCAACGCCGCCCTCTCCGTGGCCGGCAGTGCTGCGGATAGGGATTCCGGCCTGGACAACGCCTGCGGCGGCGCGCCGACCACGCGCAGGTAGGTCGTCACCGCGTCCTGCATGCTGCTCTGCTCTGCGCGCAAGTTGGCCTTGGCCAGTGCCAGGCGGCTCTCGGCCTGGTAGAGGTCGGCACGGCGCAGCACGCCGTTTTCCGCGCCCAGCCTGATCTGGTCATAGATGTGCTGGTGCGCCTCGAGGTTGGCCGTGGCGATCGCCACGGTTTCTTGGCGGCGCAGCACTTCTACATAGACGGCGACCGTGCGCAGGGCGATATCTTCGGCGGTGGCGCCCACCCGATAGGCTGCGCCGTCGATCCGTGCGCCCTGGCGCTCCACGTCACTGCTGACGGCAAAGCCGTCGAAGAGCATCTGCGAGATCGTCACCCTGGCCGTGTGGCTGGCATAGGAAGAATCTGCCAGGCCCATGAGGCGAGTACTGTGGCTGTCCAGGCGCACGCGCCCGGTGGCCGCGTTGACGTCGACGCGCGGCAGGTAGCCCGCGCGCGCCTGCTTCAGCCCCTCGTCGGCGGCGAGGCGGCGGCTGCCCGCGGCGAGCACTTCGGGATTGGTGTGCACGGCTTGCTCCACGGCCTGCCGCAGCACCTGCGTCGCCGCGAATTGCGGCGCAAGCATGGCTGCCCATAGCAGTACGCGTGCCAGCCGGCACAACGTCGTTGGCATGTTACCCCCTGTCGGGCGCACTTTTTTTGCTTGCCGGCCGCCAGTGGCATGGATGCAGTCATGCCACCGGTCGGCGCAACGCGGCGAGCCGTGCGCTACCCGTTTATTATGTTTCTTCGATTCACCGATTTCCGGTACTTCTGCACGTCCCCCTCATCGTTCCTAACGCTCCTCCCGGCCCAGAACTCATGCCGTGTGGATATTGCCGTTGCTCAGCAGCGTGTTGAGATCGAGCCCGACCACGCCCTGCAGCACCACCACATCCTGGAATGCCGCGCCTGTGCCGCTGCCATCGCGGTCCAGACTGACCACGGTATTGCCATCGACCTCCGACAGGCGGATGAACTGCCCGGCATTGGCAGCGGTGACGGTGACACCGGATAGCAGGTCCGACAAATCCAGCACATCGCCGCCCGCCGCCGTGGGCGCCCGGTCAAAATCGGTGATCTTGTCCACCGAGGCCGGGTCGGCGCGGAGAAAGGCAAAGGTGTCGCTGCCGGCGCCCCCGGTAAGCGTGTCTGTGCCGGCGCCGCCGATCAGGGTGTCGTTGCCGCTGCCGCCAGCCAGTTGGTCGTCGCCGGCTCCGCCACGCAGCACGTCGTTGCCGCTTGAGCCAGTGATGTTGTCATTGAATGTCGAGCCGATCACCCCTTCCATATTCTTGTAGGTGTCGGTGCCAAGGCCGACAGCGCTCAGGTTCACCGCCATGGGCGTGCTGCCCTGCACCAGGGTAATGGTGATCGCGCCGGTCGCATCGGAGAAATCCAGCATGTCGATGCCCGCGCCGCCGTCAATGGTGTCGTTGCCGGCGCCACCGCGGATGATGTCGTTGGCGGTGCTGCCGGTCAGCGTATCGCCGAACTTCGACCCGATCACCCCTTCCATATTGCTGTAGGTGTCCTTGTCCAGACCGACGTTGCTCAGATCGACCTGGGTGCCGCTGCTGCTCTGCGTCAGGGTGAAGGAGATGGCGCCGGTCGCATCTGAGAAATCCAGCATGTCGATGCCCAGCCCGCCGTCGATTGCATCGTTGCCCGCGCCCCCTCGCAATATGTCATCACCGTTCCCGCCCCCAAGCGTATCGGCAGCGGCGCCACCTACGAAGAAGTCCGACACGCCCGCACCTGTCAGAGTGTCGGAATTGCTGCCACCATCCAGGTACGACGCCTGGTAGGCGGCATTCGCAAGGGAAACGGAGGCAGAGCCGTTTGTCGACAAGACATTGACCGTCACCGTCGCCGTGCTAATACCGCCCGCACCGTCGGCAACGATATAGCTGAAGCTTCCCAACGCGCTGTTATCACTGCTGAACGCGATGAAGCTGCCATTTGTGTCATTGACAAATCTCAGATTGGAGACCGCGCCGGTGGCGGAACCAAGCGCGGTAATGGACAAGGCCCGTCCGTCGATATCGACGTCGTTGCCGAGCAGCGCGCTCACCGGAATCAGGATGTTGTCGGTGTTTTTCGATACATAAACAATGTCCCCTGCTGCCACCGGCGCGTCATTGACGGGATTGACCGTAATCGCCACCGTATCGGCATCGACAGAAGCGCCATCGCTAGTCTGGAGCTGCAACGACGCGGCGCCCGCATAATCCTTCTCGCCAAGGAAATTCATGCCATTCAGCGCGGCATTGATTGCCGCGTCGCTGCCCGTGAATGTCATCGTGCTGTCCGCGGTGCCATCGCCTGTCAGGAATTGCAGCCCGGCGATGCCGTTCAGCGTAATCTCGCCGTGGCTTGCACTCAGCGTCACGGTGTGGCTTGCGTTGTCCACATCAGCGATGCTGAGTGCGTTGCCGTTGGCGGTACTGAGGAACAGTGGCGTATCTTCATTGACTGCCTGTGCAACGGGCACGGCATTCACCGCCGCATCGTTGGCCCCGGTGATGTTGACCGTAATCAGTTGGCTTGCGGTGAGATCCGCCGATTGCATCGTCATCGAGTCGGTGACATGCTGCCCGCCGCTGAGCGTTTCCGCCTTGCTGTTGTCCAGCGTGTAGGTCCAGGCGCCGGTATTGCTATCGAAGGTGAAGGTGCCGTAGTGGCCGGTCAGTTGTGCGGAATCGACCGGCGCAAAGAGCGCCTGGCCGTTATCGGCGTCGTGTACGGTCAGCGTACCGCTGGCAACGGCGTCGCCAAGCGTGGCATTGTTGACACCGCCGGCCTCTGTCACCGCCATGTCCTCGCTGGCCGAAGCGCTGACGGTGGCGTTGTCGTTGGCGCCGGTGATATTGACGGTGATGGTCTGCTGCGCGGTCTGGTCGGCGGAGTGCACGGTCAGCGATTCGCTGACCTGCTGGCCGGCGGCGAGCGCGTCGGCCTTGCTGTTATCCAGCGTATAGGTCCAGGCGCCGGTGTTGCTGTCGAAGGTGAAGTTGCCGTACTGGCCGCTCAGGCTGGCCGGCGCCACCGCAGCGAAATGCGCTTCGCCGGTATCCACGTCATTCACCGTCAGGGGCGTTGGCCACGCCGCCGGCCTCTTTCACCGTGGTGTCCTCGCGGGATGAGGCCGTGATGGCGGCCCCGTCATTGGCACCGGTAATCTGAATACTGAGCGTCGCTGCCGCGCTGGCCTGCCCGTCGGTGGCGCTATAGCTGAACACGTCCTGAACCTGCTCGCCTTGCCGCAGGGCTTGCACCTGCGCATTGCCATTGTTCAGCGCATAGCTATAGCTGCCGTTGGCATTGAGCGTCAGCGTGCCATACTGGCCAAAGTACGTGCCGGGACTGGCCACGGCCAGGACAGTGCCAGCGTCGACATCATTGTCGTTCGACAGGACGTTGCCGGTGATAGGGTTCGGCGAGTTGTCCTCGTGGATCGCATTGGTGTCAGCGGCGGCCGCGGGCGCGTGGTTATCGTAACCGGCGAAGTCCGATTTGCTGAGTTCGTGCAGCCCGTTCAGCCTGATGACCGTTTCCGCCGTCGCGGGATTGCCGTCGACATCCACGTAGACATAGGTGTTACCGCCAGACTGCTGGAACCAGGCGCCATGGGCAGTGGGCGTGCGTCCGCCCCAGGCGAAGCCCGTGTCACCCAATACTGGACGCAGGTCGATGCGGTCCTCGCCGCGCGTGAAGTCGGTGATGACATCCATCGCCGAGGCGGTGGAGTCGGACACTGCGTTGTAGACGAACACGTCATTGCCGCTGCCGCCGCTCAGGCTATCGGCGCCCGCCCCGCCGGCGATATTGTCGTTGCCGCCCTCGCCGAAGATGATGTCATTGCCGTTGCCGCCGGCGATGATGTCGTTGCCGCCGATGGCAGCGTTGTTGCCGTTGTCGCCGTAAATCAGGTCGTCGCCGTTGCCTCCATAGATGCGATCATTGCCCGGTTGCGCCGATTCGTGGCCGCGCCCGAGCAGGAAATCGGCGTAGCTGTTGAAGCCGTCGCCATACATGGTGTCGCCTCCGTTGTCACCACTGTAGAGCGCCGAGCTGCCATTGATACTGCCGATCACGTCGTCGCCGCTGCCGCCGTAGACCGCATCGACGCCGTTGCCGCCGGAGATACTGTCGTTGCCCAGGCCGCCGAACACCCGATCCTTGCCATTGCCGCCCAGTAAGGTGTCATCACCACTACCACCTTCGATGATGTCGTCGCCGTTGCCGCCATCGACATAGTCATTGCCGTCCCCGGCCGAGACATAGTCATTGCCGTTGCCGCTCAGGATGGTGTCACTGGCCGTGGTGCCAGTGATGTTGTCGCTGCCATTCGTGCCAGTCAGGGTTGCCATGATGCTTCTCCGTCCTAAGGGTAAGGGCCCGGCTCGGTGGCAAGGGCTTGTTTGTTGTCGTTACATGCGGGCAGCCGGAATGCGCGCTCGCGCTCAGCGTTCACGGAACGCCATCTCCCGGGTCTTGATGATTGGTTTGAGCAGGTAGTGCAGCACTGTCTTCTGCCCGGTCAGCACATCCACCGTGGCCACCATGCCGGGCAGGATAGGCACCTGTACGGCGCTGCCGGTGGGCCGGTTGTCCCGCGTGCGCACGCGCACCAGGTAATAGCTTTCGGGGCGCTCGCCCGGGCGTTCCGGCGTCAGCGTATCGGCGCTGATATGCTCGACTGTGCCGGGAAAACCACCATAGATCGAGAAATCGTAGGCCGACAGCTTGACCATGGCGGGCTGCCCGGGCCGCAGGAAGGCGATGTCGGCCGGCCGCACGCGCGCCTCCACCAGCAAGGTGTCTTCCAGCGGCACGATTTCCACAAGGTCCATGCCGGGCTGCACCACGCCACCCACAGTATTGATCTTGACCTGCTTGACAATCCCGGCCACCGGCGCACGCACCAGGGTGCGATCGACGCGGTCTTGCAGCGCGGTGTTAGTGGCGCTCTGCGCGGCCTGCTCGGCCTTGGCCTGGTTGAGCTCCTTCATGGCGTCCGCGCGGAAATGCGCGCCAAGCTCGTCGATCTTCTGCTGGCTCTCGCGGTAGGCGGCCTCAAGGCGCGGCATGGCCAGCCGCGTGGCGTCGAGCTCGCCCTGCAGGTCGTTGGCCTGCCGCTCCAGCCGCAGCAGGTCCACCTCGGATACCACGCCCTGCGCCACCATCGGGCGCATCATGGTCAGTTCCCTCGCCACCAGCCGCTGGCTCTGCCGCAGTTGCTGCTCGCGCGAGCGTTTCTCGGTCAGTTCCTGGCGCCGCTGCTCCGCTTGCTGGCGCAGCACCGCGAGATTGGCCTCGAGCGCGCGCTTGCGCGATTCGAACAGCGAGCGCTCTTCGGACACAAAGCCGCGGCCTGCGGCATCCGCGGGCACGCCAGCGTCGAACGGCGCCCCGCCGGACTCGGCGCTCAGCCGGGCAATGCGCGCCACCAGGGCATCGTCCTTGGTGCGGCCCTCCTGGAAAGAAGCGGTAAAGCGGGTATCGTCGATGCGCATCATGGCCTGGTCCTTGTTCACGACTTGCCCGGGCCGCACCATGATTTCCGCGATGATCCCGCCTTCCAGGTTCTGCACCACCTGGACCTGGCTGGAGGGAATCACCTTGCCCTCACCCACCGTGACCTCATCCACGCGCGCCAGCGCCGCCCAGACCAGCGCAATCAGCACAAAGGCAAAGGCGAGCCAGAGGATCCAGTGGGTGAAATTGCGCGGCCCGGCGTGCGTGGCCGCGTGGCGTTCGCTCATGAAGGCGCTGTCATCCGCGGGCGGGCGCAAGGCGGACGCGATGCGCCGCGCCAGCGACGTGTGCTGCGGCTCAGGCTGAAGCGACATGGAGCTTCCCCCCCGCCAGCGCGTTCAGCACCTCGGCCTTGGGCCCGTCGGCCACAATGCGGCCCTGGTCCATCACAATCAGCCGATCGACCAGGCTGAGCAGCGAGCCGCGATGCGTTACCAGCACCAGCGTGCGCTCGCCCAGCGCCGCCGCTAGGCGGGCCTTGAACTGCTCCTCGGTACGGTTGTCCATCGCGCTGCTTGGCTCGTCGAGCAATAGCAGCGGCGGTTGCAGGAGTTCGGCGCGGGCAATCGCGATGGCCTGCCGCTGGCCGCCCGAAAGGCCTTCGCCCCGCTCGCCAAGACGCAGGTCGAAGCCGTCCGGCAGGCGATCGACAAATTCGCTCACGCCGCCCAAGCGCGCCGCGCGCAGTACCGCTTCGTCGTCGGCACCGGGCGCGCCCATCACGATGTTGTCGCGCACGGTGCCGCTGAACAGCATGACGTCTTGCGGCACATAGCCGATATCGCGCCGCAGTGCCGCCGGATCCACCTGGCGCACTTCCGCGCCATCGATCAGCACCGTGCCGCCATCCGGCGCATACAGGCCGAGAATCAGTTTCTCGATGGTGGTCTTGCCCGAGCCGATGCGGCCGATCAGCCCGACCCGCTCGCCGCTGGTAATGCGGAACGACACCCCGTCCAGCGCCGCGTTGCCGCGCCCCGGATAACTGAAACTGACCTGTCGGAACTCAATTTCACCGCGCAGCCGCGGGCGGTGCACGAAATGCTTGCCCGGCGGGCGCTCCACTGGCAGCGCCATCATCCGGTCCAGCCCGCCCAGCGCGGTGCGCGCCTGGTGATAGCGCGTGGTCAGCCCCGCCATTTGCGATAACGGCGCCAGTGCCCGGCCAGCGAGAATCGTGCAGGCGATAAGTCCGCCCATCGTGAGCCGGTCATCGGCAATCAGGTAGACGCCCATGACCACCACCATCAGCGCCGCTGCCTGCTGGGCAAACAGCGAGAAGTTGATCACGCAGGCGGATAGCAGCCGCGCCTTCAGCCCCAGCTTTGCCATTTGACCGACCACCTGCTCCCAGTTGCGCTGCGCGGCACCTTCGGCGCAGGTGGTCTTGATAGTCTCGAGCCCGACCAGGGTCTCGACCAGCGCAGCCTGCCGCTGCGCCGCGCAAGCACTGCTGGCGCGCACGGCGCGCGACAACGGCCCCTGCAGCGCCAGGCTCACGCCAATGACCAGCGGCACCGTCAGCAAGGGCAGCCACGCCAGCGAACCGCCAACCCAGAACATCGCCGCGATGAAGACCGCTGCGAACGGCAGGTCGATCAGGGTAGTGATGGTGGCCGAGGTCAGGAACTCGCGCACCGACTCAAACTCATGCAACTGGCTGCTCAGACTGCCCACCGACGCCGGCCGCGCCTTCATCTGGATGCCCAGTACCTTCTCGAACACACTGGCGGAGACGGTGACATCGATCCGCCTGCCCGCCACGTCGACAAAGTAGCCCCGCAGGGTGCGCATCATCAGGTCGAAGGCAATCACCAAGCCAACGCCGATCGCCAGCGCCCACAGCGTTTCAAGCGCGTGATTGGGCACCACGCGGTCATACACGTTCATGGTGAACAAGGGCATGACCAGCGCAAACAGATTGATCAGCAGCGAAGCGACCAGCACCTCGCCATAGAGTGGCCATGACTGGCGCATCGCGCCCCAGAACCACTGGCGCGGCTGCGCCGGGTCCGTATCGGCGGCTGCCTCGAAGCGGTGTGTGGGCCGGGCGAGAATGGCGTGGCCGCTGTAATGAGCCTGCAATTCGTCGCTGGTAATTTCCTGCTCGCCGTTGCCCGCGTCGGGCAGCGCGATCAGAAGCCGCCCGTTGTCCAGGCGGCGCACCAGGACACAGGCCTGGCTCTTGCTGAGCAACAGGATGGCGGGCAACACCAGGTCCGGGATATCGTCGAGCTTGCGCATCACCAGCCGGGCCGACAGGCCGGCACGCGCTGCCGCGCGCGGGAACAGTGCCGGCGTCAGGCGGTGCGCTTCCAGGGGCAGTCCGGCAACCAGGGCTTCAGCCGAAACCGGCTGGTGGAAGGCTTGGGCCAGCCACAGCAGGCAGCCCAGGAGCGGGTCGTCGACTCCCGCGTGCCGGTGCGGCGCTGACGGCACATCCCAATCGGCTCCCCCGAGATCCTGCGCAGGAACGGCATTGGTGGCACGCATGGCGGGCGGCGTCCGGTTCAGAACGGCCAGCCGCCATGGCGGCGGCGCGCTGATCTGTCTTGCGCCGCCATTGCCGCGCTACTTACGAACGCCACGCATGCAGCGTGGCGCGCGGGCGAGCAACGCCCACACTCATTGCACCATGCCATTGCTACCCCCCGGTCTCGATGGTGTGATGTTTGTGCGATCATATGTGATGAGCACATGCGCGCCCATCGTCCAAATGGCGGCCCCGTCGCTCCGGAGAACGTCAGACGGATCATCCATTTGACCGTTCACACTTGAAACACCGTCTAGTCCGGATTGTCTTGTGATGTGATTCTGACCCGTTTCACCCCCCCTACGAACGCGGGGTATCGATGACCGTTGGGCCAAAATAACCGCCGTCGAGGTGGGGAAGACTCGAACGGCGTAGAAGGGTCGGCAACGGCCTGTTGGGGGGAGGTCTACCTTCAGTCCTGCATGTCCAAACGGTGTACCCTGTGGTGTGCGCGTCCAGGGCCTTGCCGTTACCGGCTATGGCCTTCTACGAGCCAAACGACGAATCCGGTAGGCCGTACGCTGGCTCATCGGTCTTGCCGGCGGCAACCGTTCGCCGTTGCCGGCGTCCACCAGAACGAGCACATGGCGTGTTCAAGAAGGCGGCATAATCGCCGTACCTTTTCGGACTAGAATCCTCTGAGGAGGTGCCAGTCATGTCAGCTATCAGGCGCATAGATCCGGGGCATCCCGCCTACCAGGCCGCGCTGCATAGGACGACCCGCTACCCTACGGAGCACGTCACGTTGACGGCTAGCTCCAGGAAGAGGCTGCGCCCCTGTATGCCGCATCGCAAGGTCGGGCGCGGCAAGGTCGGCATCGGCGGCAAGCGCAGCGGGAAGTAGAGCGTGAAGCGCTGATCACCATGGCACGACAACACGCCGTTTTACCACGGCCACAGCAGAGCTGACGACCGACGGTTCCCGTGCCTGTATGCCGCCCGACCGCACTATTTTGTTTCGATTTGGCAGTTACCGCTATTGCCAACTGTGAGCACGGACCCCGGCAAGACAAGACGCGGCATGGTGATCCTGCAACGCGAGGAGTGGGACCTGGCTGACGTGCCGCGAAGGAAATTGCATTGTCGCCTGAAATCAATGGAGCCCATTTGGTCACCCTGGTCGAGAGCGACTTGATGCGCTCCTGGCGCGCGAGCAGCCCGCAGCGCGCCACACAGGAGGACAACAGACATGAACGAGAAACTTGACGCCCAAACCTGCACGCCTTGCCGGGGCGGAGTGCCGCCCCTGGAGCGTGCAGAGGCGGAGGCACTGTTGCAGGAAACTCCGGGCTGGGCGCTTGCTGACGATGGCGGGCGGCTCGAGCGCAGCTTCACCTTCCGCAACTTCGCGCAGGCGTTGGCCTTCGCGAACGGCGTGGGCCAGATCGCGGAAGCGCAGGGGCACCATCCGGAGATTAGCTTTGGTTGGGGGCATGCCGCGGTCTCGTGGCGCACCAAGAAGATCAAGGGCCTGCATCGCAACGACTTCATCATGGCGGCGAAGACGACTGCGCTGGCGGAGGCTATGCAGGACGCGTAGCGCGGGCAGGTCGCCCGGTGTGTTTCCTTCGCGACAGGATGCTACGCAGTCGCTAAGGCGATGTGGACACGCATGTCGACCCGCAACTGTTGGCATCCGTCTCATCCCGGCCATAAGCGGCCCTACTTCCACGTTCTCGCGTCGTTTTCCCAAACCAGACGCTCGCAATAGTGCCGTGTCCCGCTAGGCCGAATCGGCGTCCAGTCTGTCGAAGCATTCTCAGCAACACGTAACGGGGTGCGCCGCGTCGCGATGACGGTTTGAGACTTGCTCGACCCTCGATCCCCCTGTTCGCGAAGCGTTGCTCGTATCGCGCATCCGAGGCCCGCGAGCCGTTCAGCGCCCGAGATCGCGGATCAGCGCCGCGATCGAAGCAGGGTCTTGCCCAAAGATATGCATGAAGCCCGCGGGCTTGGACACGTCGTCGAGGATATGTCCTTCCTTGTCGGTTACGTACTGGTCGGCCCAGTCCCAGCTGAACGGGTGCGCCTTGCCGTCCTCCAGCTTTCGTCCGTCCCAGGTATGCAATATTTCGTGGATCACGGTCGTCGCGCGGCGTTCGTTGTTCCCCAAATAGAAATCTGGAAAGAGTTGGAGGCCGCGCGACTGACCGTCGTCATGAACTAGCGGTGTCGCGCGGATGAAGCGCCGGCGGCTGGGCTGGCTGTTCGGGCTTTCCATCCGAGTCGGCGAATACCGCACGGGAAGAGAGTGGTCGATCTCGCGGCTGAGCTCCCGGATCAGCGCGGGAATCGGGGGCAGCGAGTGGTTGTTGCGCTCATCGTTGATCCAACCGAGATCCCGGCGCAACGCGGCCGTCACCTTGTCGGGCAACGGCTTGCCGACTTCGAGTGCTTTGACGAAGCCCTTCCACTCGCGTTCTGCCTTCGGAAGCCATCGCCTGGCCTGCTCGACGGCGCGCAGCCACGGCACCCGCTGCGCGGTGGCAAGGTTTGCCGCCGCTGTAGCATCTACAGCGCTGCCGCTGCCTGGCATCTGGGCAACGGGCGCTCGAGCTCTCGCGAGGCCTCGTTCGACCACATCCAGCGGCGAACGGTTGATACCACGGAAGTCGCGCACCCACGGCTTTCCCAAGCCGCGCAGGCCGCCGGATGGCTCGTCGCTCATTTCGCTCTCCGCATCATCTCTGTCACCGATCCTTGACCTGCAGCTGACTGTTCAGCTTTTCGCACGTTACATAGCTGCTCTCCAAGTGGACTTACTATGTCCGCATTCCCCAAGCCGACTCCCTTTCCGCGTACCGAGGATGGTGGGAAGCGCGCTGCTCCCCGAGCCTGCTGCGCTTTACAATCCGACAAACGCGGAAGTCACTCGCCTACTCGGCGAAGATGCTTTCGGCCAAGTGCATGGCACGGACCGTGTGAATGGTCGCGCGGCGAACCACGTCCTGCACCGTCCTGTCGCCGGTCTCTTTGCTCGACACCGGACGGAAATCAAACAACTCTTCTAGCTGACCTCGCCTCGTAACACGGATCCAATGTTGAAGGCCGACCTCGCCAGATCCTTCGCCGATTCGAGTTGGATTGACTGCTAGCCGAGCGAGCTGAAATTGCACCTCGCGCGGTAGTTCCTCAAAGTTGTTATTGCCTACTCCGTAGCGCACTAGTCTTTCCTTGTACTTGAGGTATGCGGCAGAGGCCCGCATGCCGTCGTAGAGCGAGAAACGCCGTTGCGGCTTCATCAGGGATGGCGGAACCGGTTGCCGCAACTTTTGAAATTTTCTTGCCACTGATTCTGCTGGGATCGGGTCCGAGAAGACACCCGCAGGGATGCGCTTGGCCTCGGGCACGAACCTTTCTATTTTGTGACGCTCTCTAACCCAATCATCTAGGCCAGCGTCAGAGGTCGTTAATGTCTTACCCCGGACCCACTCCTCTATCCCAATCCCCTTCGGTATTTCGCTGTACTCCTCCTTGAACTTATGGACCTCTGCGGCTAGATGCTCGGCCAGCAATGCGGCATTCACCCTAAATTCCTCCGCCACGCGCTTTACGACTGACGCAAGGCGTCGATCGCGGAATAGCGCATCGCTTGCCGCGGCGTCCCCAGCCTCAACATTCGCTGGCATAAAGTGACTGAACGTCGCTTGAATGCGTGCCAAAGAGAGGTCCCTGTTAATGCGCGCGATGCTCTTTGGCGACTCCAACGAGCCGGAATACTGCCCGGCAAACCCCTCGGGAGAGTATTTCGAGGCGCCGGCGCCGGCCCCACTTCGATCGCCGAATCGCGAAACAGCGCCAAACCGATCCGTTGTACCTCGATCGCTAACGCCCCTCTGTTCGAGCACTGGTAGGCGCAGCCGCTTCCCCAGCAGCCTTAGCCCGAATGGAGTCTTGGGATCAGCCATGTCCTATACGTCACTAACCGTTACGTCGGCTCCGCCCTCGATCAACACGTTCTTCTCGATGTCCGGATCGCGCAACTGCCCCGCTAGAACCCGCGCCGCGAGGCGGAGGTTCTCCAACTCGGAGTGGCGCACTTCAGCCTTAACTTTGCGCACGTCCTCGACGCGGTGCAGGAGCTTGAAGTCCTCAAGTACCGGGTGGCTGCCCGGCAACGCCTCGATGAACAGCTGGCCGGTCGGCACGATAATCTCGTCGGTGCTGCGAGGACCTATGGACACGTACTCCGCTAGGCGCTGCTTGAGCTGCGAAGGGGTGAAAGTCTCCCCGTCCACCGAGGTCGTGCCGTTCGCCTGCGCGTCGAGCCACAGTCGATCGAAGTTCTCAAGGAAGTACGCCAGCTTATCCGGGTCGCGCAGGCCGTTAGTAAAGCCGTCGATGAAGTCCTGCAGCATGTACAGCGTCAGGTAGCAGTGCTGCTTCATCGGGAAGATGACGAAGTTGCCCTTGAATCCGAGCGGGCTGTCAAGGTCGGCGAGCTCGATGAGCTCGTGCTCCTTCCAGGTAGTCGATGGCTGCGGCAGTGCCGCGTTGAGGTTAAACACCGTCGTCGGCGCCTGCTCGAGGAGACGCAGCCTTCCCAAGATGCGGCTCGGCCTGAATTCCGCGTCTGACGGCTCCGGACAGGCAATCGGCAGCCGGTATAGCTCAAAGAATGTCTGGTCGGCGACGCGCTGCGACCAGATCGCCTGCATGTAGTAAAGGATGTTCTGCTTTACGTGGATGCGCAGCTGGTCGATCGCCACGCGGCGCGTGAACTTGTTCTGCAGGGCCGCGGTGTATTCCTTGGTGGCGTTCTCGAACGTCGATGCCGCCTGCTTAAGCTTCTCCTGTGCGTCGGCGAGCGCACCTTCCGCGTAACCAAGCCTGGTCTGCAGCGACTTGATGTTGGCCTCGAACACGTCCTTCGCCGAATCCGACGGGTCGATGCCCATGGTGAAGATCTTCAGTGCACCCGGCATGTTCGGCAGCGTGTCCTTCTGCAACTGCGTCGCAACGAGGGTGTTACGCAGCTCGTCGCGCGCCGCGAGCTGGACACTCGCCACCTCTTCCAGCTTCGCGACGAGATCGCGCTGGGTTTCCCAATGCCGGCGCCTGATTTCGGTGCTGATCTCGTCGCCGGCGAAGCCGGTATTCAGGTAGCCGAGCGCCGGACGGAACGAGTCGTCGAGCAGCGACCGAGCGATGATCCATTGATGCTGGATCAGCCAGGCCTCGTCGATCTGGTGTGGGGCCGGGACGTCTAGCGCGACGAGGATCACGGGTCGGACGCGGTACAGGATCTCGCTGATCCGGTAGCGGCGCTGCAGCTCGTAGAACAGGTAGGTGACCGTGATCTCGTTGTTTGGGTTGGCGATCTCGCCGCTCGTCGCCTGCTCGGTCTCAGTGCTCGAGGATGTGTCGACTTCCAGCGCGCGCTCAAGACGAAACTCCTGCGCGGCCTTCAGCGTCGCCTCACGGAAGTCCTTCTTGACGGCGGCCGACTCGGCGCTCTGGTTGGTCGCGAACTCGGTGGCCGAGTGAATGCTGCCGACGCCGATGTTGAACGAGCCGTCCGCATTCATCTTGAAGTTGGTCGCGGTCGTCGTACGCTTCATGATCTCCGACTCGGCCCGCGCCGACTCGCTGCTCTGGTATGCGCTCGACGCGAGCGACTTCTCTACTTCCTTGACGGCACGCGTGTTGCGCACGACGCGACGAGTCGTGTACTTGCGCGCTTCGCCCGGCGCAAGCGGCAACGTCGCGACAAGATCGCCTGCCTGGTACTCGCCAGGCTCCCACTTCTGGCGATACGTCAGCATCAGCCCGAAGTTGTAGGAGTGAGGCGCAAAAACGTCGAACGCGTAGGGCTCTGCCAGAGCCTGGCCCAGCCGATACAGCAACGTCGCGATCCGGCTCGCCGGACCGGCCGGGCTCTCGAGGATCGACACCGCGATTTGCCTGGCGCGCGCCTTGTCCGCTTCGGATCGGTTCGGATCGTTGACGATCGCCGCCTGTTCCCACACCCAGTACTGCTGCTCGGCGCTCAGTTTGTCCCAGATCCAGCCGGCCTGAAACGTGCTCAACACGAGATTCAGGTCAATGGCCGGGATCAGCGGCGGCACCGTATTGGCGAGCCCGAGCGTCTTCTGAAACAAGGCGACGGCCGGATCACTCGACAACGGAGGCTTGCTCGGGTCCCATGCCGGATTGGCAACCATCAGATCTTGCGGCGGCGCGATGCTCGACGGCGTGATCTGGAAGAACTTCATCAGATCGTTGATGTCTGTGATCGTGCCGAAGTTCGGCAGTTGCAGGCCCGCGTCGTCATACAGCTTCATGTGCTCCAGATACAGCTGCTCGACAATGCCCTGTAGGTTCTGATCGTACGCGTGCTGCCACACGCTCTTGAACGCGATCTGAAGAACATTGAAGTCATGAAACGCCGTGGCATCCGCTGGGCCGCCACGCAGATGCCGCAGCGCTTCTAGGTCGTCGAGCACGGTCTGCACGTCCGGCCGCCGGTTCAGGACCGCCTGAATTTGCGTGCCGATGCCGTTCAGCAGCTGGGCTACGGCCGCCGACACCGGAGCAGCGACTAGCGAGCGCAACCGATCGAGATCGGCAATAACGATGCCCAGATCGGGCAGCGGTCGTTTGGCGCTCGCGACGTCGGCCACCTCCTCGATCATGGTGGCCAGCAGGACGTTCGGCGGATCGGTAGGCTTGCCGCTGATGGTCGTGTCCAGGTCGCGCAGTGACTGAAGCAGTGCTTGCAGCTTGACCTGCCGGTCGAGTTCGGCCGCCCCGAGTTCCTCGATCTGCGCAGTGACGGCGTCTTTCACGCCCGGGTCCGGCACGCCTGCCGATTTCTTCGTGCTCGGCGCGCTGCTGTTCACGGCAGGCGACTTATTGGCGTTCTTCTTTGTAGCCACGGGTCACTTCCTCCGGTCGCGACGCGGCGTCGCAGATTTCACGGCCTTCGCTGTTGTGCGTCCGGGCTCCCGCGCCAGCGCCTTGCCCTGGCCCTCCTCGCCGGCGCGGTCAACCGCGCCGCGCGCCCGTGTGCGAGTCGCACTGCGCGCACGAAGCGCAATGTCGGAGAGTGCCGACGGTTCGACCTCGTCCTTGCGCACGAGGCTGACTCCGCCGAGCATGTTGCGCAGCACGTCGGCGAGCTTCAGGGTGTTGATCTTTCCGATCGGCTTGCCGCGCCGGTCGAGTTTCATGCCCGCAGTCCTGAGCTCCGCTGCGCGCAGGCTGATGCGTAACTGCGGACGATGTGCGTCCTTCAGGTGGCGGATGCCTTCGGTCAAGGCCTTCTTTTGCAGGTCCGGTAATTTGCTCGCTTCGGACAAGAGCAGCGGATGGGCGCGCAACCCATGCGGCAGCGCGACGAGTTGCACCGCCTTTTTCGCCTGATCACGGAATTCGACCTCGCGGCGATGTTGGGTCTTGAGCCGTCCGTGCAGTCGCCCCGCCACCTGCGCGCGAATTTGCGTGCCGGCCTCGACGTCACCCAGCAATGCCTGGGTCGCTGCGATGCGCTTGTGCGCGTTGTCAGCCGACGTGTCCAGCGCGATGCCGAAGGCGTCAAGCTGTGCCTGCTGCAGCCGGATGACATAGGCTTCCTCGGCACCAGCCTCAGACCGCGGCACCGCCGAGATGTACAGTATTCGCTGCTCAGGCGGCAACGCGACGGGCCGCCGGGGATCCACGACGTCTTCTGGCGCCAGCACTGCGAGCACCAGGTCCGGGCGCGACTCGACGCCCTCGAAGTGCAGGTCGTCGCGCGTCAGCTCGAAGGCGCCATCAGTGCCAGTCAGTACGGATCCTATGCGCTTGCCGAGCTTCCCAAACGTGAGCGTCGGTCGCTCAGCCCCGCGTCGCGCGCCAAGCAAGTCCTGCACGGCGCCCTCGGCGTCGAACGCACAGACGAGGAGATTGGGAATTCCTTGGTTGGATTCCCTAAGCAAGACGTACCCGTGGATGCGTTTCACAGGTCCCCTCCTTTGCGCAGTCGACGCTTCGCAGAGATGTCGTTGGCGCGGCCGGCCTAAACGCGGCGAAGTAGGCCAAGTGAGGACCTGCGCATAGGCAGTTTAGGCGGCTTCCGTCGGGTTGCCAATGGCGCTGGGGGAGCCTAGCCGACCAGTTCACACCGGCATGGCGTCGCCAATGCGGGGCGGCAGGTAGCGCCTAGTCATCTTCGGGGTCTGGAGTCCGGCGAGTGCTGGCCGCCTGCGGGCGTTGTTGGGGGGCGCGCACCAGGGCATGCCGCGAACGGGCGGCGCGTCGCGCGACGCGGGCCTGCGACTGCGGCGGAGCCCGCGCTGGCAGCCGAGGTGATCGAGGATGCGCTCGATGACTGCGGTTTCCAGGTTGGCGGCGGCGATCGTCGGTTCGCCGCCGCAGTTCGACGGCTCTTCCCGGCCACTCCAGCCATCAAGACGCCGCAAAGCCGGGTCCCACATCACACTGGAATTGCCGCGCCAGTCCACGGCGCTCGAGCCATGCTACTCGAGCGCCTCTTCAACAGTTCGGGCTGTCTTCGCGATCATCTCGCGCAGCCACGAGTGACCCATGTCGTGATCGTCGCGGCCATGCCAAACCGCACGCATGGTCTCAACCCCAGCCTGGTACGGCGGAGTTCGGCGAATTAGGTCACCGCTTTTTGCAAGAGCCGTAGCCAGGGAGGCAGGCACAATGGCGAGCATGTGTGTACCACGCAGCAGCGCCGGAATGGCGAGCGAGTGCGGGACGGTGACCCTCAACCGCGGCATCTCCTGCGACTCAAGGAGCGCCTGCTCTAACGCCCGCCGGTCGAACATCTCCGATTGGCGCGCGAGGCCGCGCTCAACAATGAAGCCCCCTACCGCGCCCTCCTCCTGCCCGCCGACGGATAGGGTGACAAGCGGGTACTTCGTCAAATCCCCAAGTTTGAGCTTCCGGCGTGAAGCGGGATGTCCTTTGCACATCAAGATGGACTCTCCCTGTGACATCAAGTCTCGCGAGCTCAGGCGCGGTGGCACCTCCGAGAAGATGCCGATGGCTAGATCAATGCGCCCCAGGTCGATCTGCTCGGCCAAGTCCAGCCGAGTGGACGGCCGAATAACAAGGTCGACACCTGGGGCAACCTTTTGCAGTTCACGGGACAACGGCGCAACGATTACTTCAGTGACGTGATCGTTGGCCGCGATAACGAATCGCCGTCTGGATTGATCTGCAGTAAACGGCTCCACGCCCAGGGCATCCTCGATGCGGCGCAGTGAGTCCAGCAGGGTTGGCGCCATCGCCATTGCACGGCCGGTTGGCACCATGCC
Source organism: Burkholderiaceae bacterium 16 (assembly GCA_000955785.1). GTDB lineage: Bacteria > Pseudomonadota > Gammaproteobacteria > Burkholderiales > Burkholderiaceae > Cupriavidus. Next base: position 2,836 of record JYOD01000137.1, on the reverse strand, counting down.
CCTCCCCATGCGTATGAAAAGCTCGTCGCCAACCAGCTCGCGCAGCCTTCGGAGCGCGTGGCTGACCGCCGATTGCGTGAGATGCAGACGCTTGCCTGCCAGAATCAAATTGCGCTCCTCGTAGACAGCCTCGAACACTTTTAACAGGTTCAAGTCCGTGCGGCCGATGCTCATGATCGCGCTCCATCCATTGAATCGGATGCATTATGCGGTTGCATGGACATCAATTCCATTCAATTCATGGTCGGCGCATGATGATGTCAAATCAATGGACAGCAAAGGACAGCAAAGGACACCATGATGGCCGAAAACCTCAACTACGATCGAGAAGCGCTGATCGAACGCTGCATTCCCTTCCTTGAGGAAGTGAAGGACATGACCGCCGGCAGCGGGGTCGAGCGCTGGTTAAACCAGAAGTACGGACCTGGCAGCGAGCTCTACCAAACCCTATCTCGCATGATAAGGAAGGGCGTGAAGGACGGCTGGGCAGCACATACCCAGATTGACGGCTCAACCTACCGCCGGAGTCGCATCTCGGAGCCCTCCGAGCGCACGCTCCACTTCAGCATCACCGCTGTCTACATGGATAGCACCCGCAACAAGCAAGGGCATCCAGACCACCGATTCCGAGGGCAATACCACGGTCATCCCTATGGCGAGTTCAACATGGTCGTTCCACTCGAGCCGGGCGCCGTCCTGAACGGGCCGAATGGCTGGTGTTCCGGAGGCTGGACCGCCCCGGCGCCGGGCAGCCATCACTATCCGGAAGCAAAAGGTGGCGCCGTTATCGCGCTGTTCTTCCTGCCTTCCGGTCGGATTTCCTACCATGACGTCCCGCAGGAGTAGTCCATGGTTCAGACTGCAATTGAATGGTCTCAAGAGACGGTCGCAAGATGCGTCGCCACCGTCGTCGGCGCCCGGCGATCGGTTCGCGCCTTCAGCCCTGACCCGCTGCGCCGGGAACTCGTGGAACAGATCCTGGAGGAGGCTGCGACCGCCCCCAGCGGCGCGAACATTCAGCCCTGGCGGGTGTATGTGGTCAGCGGCACGGTCAAGGATGAACTGGCCGACATCCTGGTCGCGGCGTTCCGCGCCGGGAGCGCACCAGCACCCGCCCACTTCCCTGATCCGTTGCCGGACGTGTTCCGCACGAGACTGACCGACTTCGGCGCGCGGTACTACGCTTCACTCGGGATCGACCGCAACGACACCCCGGCGCGCATGCGCCAGACCGAGCAGAATTTCTCATTCTTCGGCGCGCCGGTGGGTCTCATCATCAGCATCGACCGCAGATTGAAGCCGCATAGTTGGATCGACATCGGCCTTTTCGCGCAGAACCTGATGATCGCGGCGAAAGCACGTGGTATCGACACATGCCCGCAGGTTGCCTTCGCGCCATTTCATGACCAAATCGCGTCGCATCTGCATATGCCACCAGAGGAAGTCACAGCGTTCGGTATGTCCATGGGATGCGGGGACCCGGAAGCCAAGGTGAATCAGACCAGGATGCCGCGGGAGCGCGTGCAGGACTTCGCGCGCATCCTGGGGTTCCCGGCTCCCCCCGCCCCCCGCTGATTGATGCCATGTGTTCGGCCCCCTTCCTTGGGTGAAAGAGCACGCCGTCTGCATCACTCCCACCGGCCCAGGCCGCTCAGTCTCCAGATATCAAGATGATCGAACTTTTCGAATTCGAGAAACCGGGCATGAAAATGAATACCGTTCTAAGGTTGCTATTGGTAGTCATTAACATCACCATCGGCGCCTCACTTCCTTTTGCGGCGACCCATACCGATTCCGCCAATCAGTCAAGCTCTCGCGAGAACGTCGCGCCAGACGATTATTTTCATACGGGTGCGGGCGCCAGATATCTACGCCGTGCCGACGAGAATATCGTTGCAAAACCCTTGCGCCGTAATGTAACCGTCTTGATGGGCTCCGGTGGAAATATAACCGTTCTATCGAGCAAGGAAGGAAAATTTCTGGTTGACGCTGGAATCAGCAAATCACAGAAGAAGCTACAGGCGGCGCTCGATGAAATTGGAACAGGGCCACTCAGATACGTGGTCAATACGCATTGGCACTGGGATCATACGGACGGCAATGCCTGGATGCAGGCGGCAGGCGCCACGATCGTCGGGCAAGAAAATACTTTCAGGCATTTAACCGAAAAGACGCATGTGAATGCCTGGAACTGGACTTTCGATCCGGTGCCTGAAGCAGCGCGTCCCACGCTGCTGATCAATGACAGGAAGACGTTCAACTTCGCAGGAACCATGATCGAAGTGGAGAACTTCGGCCACGGCCATACTGACGGCGATCTGTGGGTCTACTTCAAGAACGCGGATGTGTTGGCGCTCGGCGATACTTTCTGGAACGGTTTCTATCCCTATATCGACAACGAAGATGGCGGCAGCATCGACGGCGCGATTAAATGGGCAAGCAAGGCTGTGGCACGGACGACCGACCACACCCTCGTCGTTCCAGGTCACGGCGCGGTTGGCACGCGGACCCAACTGATTGAATTCCGCGACATGCTGGTCACGGTGCGCAACAACGTGGCAGCACTGAAACAACAAGGCAAGTCGATTGACGAAATTATTGCCGCCAAGCCAACTGCTGCCTTCGACGACAAATGGGGAAACTTCGTGTTCAACGGGGAACAATTCACCAAGATGGTCTACGCTGGTTTGAAAGCCGATAGCGATTCGGAATCATCTCCACATCCTTAGCTCGAGCCACCTTCGCTGACCTGTCGCATCTGAGTCCTCCCGACAATGGCCGCTTTGGAAACGGCCCCCTGTAGGCCGTATTGGATATCACCACCCAGGCGACGCGG
>JYOD01000136.1:14215-14344 GCA_000955785.1 Burkholderiaceae bacterium 16 | reverse complement strand
CGTCCGCCGTCAATTCGAAGGGTGCCTTCTGGTTTGCGACGTACGAAGGCGGGCTCAGCGGCGAGTTGTTCGTTATGCTGCTCAAGAAGCTGATGTTCAATCGAAAAAAGGCGGTACATCTGATCGTCG
>JYOD01000136.1:0-14108 GCA_000955785.1 Burkholderiaceae bacterium 16 | reverse complement strand
TATTTCTGACTGATGAGTAATTTAGAGCGGCGGACTCATAATCCGTTGGTGCCGTGTTCGACTCACGGGCGGCCCACCAATCAGAGCTAGGTTGCCGGGCGACGGCAGCATGACGACGGCTCATGCGTTGACACAGTGAGTCGAGGCCATGGCCTACGTCTATGACGCCCGGCAACTTCGACTGTGCGACGGGAATCCCGACTTGCGGCTGCTGGCTGACACCGGCGGGCTGGTGAGTCCGCTGCCACCTGCCTACAGCGGGGTGTTGGTGCCGCGCAACCCGAGCTCGCAACATTTTCGGGTAGATCTGCGGCGGCTCGCGCTTTATCCGCGTCTGCAGCGCTATCCCGCCGCCCACAGACAATAAGGGGTTGGGTCAATGGCTCGAAGGAGACAAGCGTCCGTCATTCCGGTCCTCGTGGAGGAGTGGGGTCTTCCCGCTCGGCTACTTCGATCGCCCCGGCGGGAAGCTTGCCTCGGACTTCTCCGTGCGGCAGTGCGAAAACCGCTCGACTAAATCACTCCTTACCCGCTGTAATCAACGCCAGGTGCTTATAGACGAGGCACGCTGCCTCCAGTTGATCCACGGCAATGGACTCGTCTATCGTGTGGGCGTCTTCCTCGGCGCCCGGGCCCAGGCCGATGGTAGGGATGCGACGGCGCCCGGCGGACTCAGAGCCATTGGTGCAGAAAGCCCAACTGCCCACGCGCGATTCGATGCCGGAGCGCGTGACTGCTTCCACGGCGGCGCGTACCAGCGGATGATCGTCGGCCTGTTGCCATGCAGGCAGCCAACGCGAAGGGCTGGCTCGTTCGCCGGTGAACGTTTCCACCTGATCTTCGCTTACCTCCAGCGCAAAATCCTTCAAGCCCGCCGCTTCCAGGCAGGCGCTGATGCTTCCAAGGACATCCTCCCGGGTTTCGCCGCTCAGGGTCCGGCGGTCGAAGCGAATGGTTGTGGAAATCGGAACCATCGAGATCGACGGGTAAGGCGACGAGATGATATCGGTCGGCACCAGCAAAGCTTGTCCCAGGCGCGAATCGCTGGGCAAAGCCAGTGTTTCTAGTGCAAGCAGTGCGCGGGCAGCCGCGGGCAGCGGATTGACGCCCAAGTGCGGCGTGGCTGCATGCGCCGGCTTGCCGTGGAAGGTCAACTGGATTTCCAGTCGGCCCTTTTGCGCGGCCTTGATCTGGAGCTTTGAAGGCTCGCAGATGACAACCGCGGCGGGTGCGCACGCATCGAGAACCGAGGACAGGGCATAGCCTTCGATCACTTCCTCGAGCACGCTGGCGGATACCGCCACACGGCGCGTCAGGCGTCCCTCGCGGGCAGCCGCGGCAACACCGCAGATTGCCGCTGCAATCCCGCCCTTCATATCTGTACTCCCGCGGCCGTAGATCCGGCCTTCATGAAGAGTCCCGCCGAAGGGATCGAAGCGCCAGGTACCGGTCACGGGCACGACGTCCATGTGACCGTCGAACAGCAGCGCCACTTCGGCGTCCTCCGGGCCGATCAGGCCCAGCACCGACCCGTTTCGGTCCGTGGTCACGGAACTAAAGTCGAACTCGCGCATGCGCCGCGCAATCAGTGCTGCTATATCGCCCTCCTTTCCGGAAAGGCTGGGAATGCGGACCATCTCCTGTGTCAGGGTAACGACATCGGTTGTCATGCTGAACTCCAATTTTGGGGGAAGGGACGCCGGGCGTCCCCACAAGGCCGGTTAGCGGTTCACCAGTGCTTTCGGCACGCGATAGACGAGGATGGCGCCGATCACCGTGAAGGAGGCGAGGAAGTACATGCCCCAATTGGTCGAGCCGGTGAGATCCTTGATCCAGCCAATCGCGTATGGGCTGGCGAAGGCAGCCAGACCGGCGAACGCATTGATCGCGGCAATGCCGGCGGCAGCGCTCTTGCCTTCCAGGAAGGCGGTGGGCAGGCTCCAGAACAGCGGCGAGCAAACCATGCAGCCGGCCGCCGCAATCGATAGCATGGCAACGGCGAGTGTCGGGTTGTGGCTGAACAGCGTGCTCAGGGCGAGGCCGGTGCCGCCGACGAGAAAGGGAATGATCATGTGCCAGCGGCGCTCGCGGGTCGCATCCGAGTGACGGCACACCAGCACCATGGATACCACGGCACAGGCGTTGGGAATCGCGGTCAGGAACCCGATCTCCAGAAGGGACACCACACCGGTGGATTTGATGACTGACGGAATCCAGAAGGCAAGCCCGGACAAGCTGGAAACCGTGCAGTAGCAGATCAATGCCATATGCACAACCCGCCGGTCCTTCAGCAGTTTCCACAGCGAGACATGTTCGACCTTTACCGCCTTCTCCGCCGCCAGGTTCTGGACAAGGCGCGCCTTTTCGCTGGCATTGAGCCAGGCCGCATCGCTGATACGATCATCCAAGTACCAGAGCACGGCCAGGCCGAGGAGGATCGACGGAACGGCCTCGATCAGGAACATCCATTGCCAGCCGGCAAAGCCGCCATGACTGTGTAGGCCTTGCATGATCCCGCCAGACAGTGGCCCGCCCAGGATGCCGGCAAAAGGCACTGCCGTCATGAACACGGCAATGATCTGCCCGCGCCGGTGCGATGGGAACCAGTAGGTCAAATACAGAATGATCCCTGGATAAAAACCAGCCTCAGCCGCACCGAGCAGGAAGCGCAACACGTAGAACTGAGTGGCTGTCTGCGTCATTGCCATCGCTGCGGAGATGCAACCCCACAGGATCATGATGCGAGCCAGCGTTTTTCGGGCCCCAATGCGGTGCATCAGGACATTGCTCGGTACTTCAAACAAGAAGTATCCGATAAAGAAGACGCCAGCCCCGAGGCCGTAAACCGTTTCGCTGAACTTCAGGTCGTCCAGCATTTGCAATTTGGCAAAGCCGACATTGACACGATCCAGGAATGCAGCGATATAGCACACCATCAGGAATGGCAGCAGGCGCCACGCCACCTTGCTGTACAGGGCATTGTCGTGCGCGGACACCGCACTTGCCCCAACGCGCGAAGCGGACTTGACGGCGCCGGCCGTTTGCAGGGAATCACTCACTTTGTTCCTCCTTTGGTTTTTTAAGACAAAACGCTCCCCTGCGGGCGCCGCAAGGCGCTCGCTGAAATTATTGTTTTGGGAAGCTGGGTAAGACTGCCGGTCAGGCCGCCAGATGCTCTGGTTCGATGGCGCCCCGGCGCGAGGTGATCAGCCCATACGCATCCGGGCGGCGGTGGCGGTCGAAATTAAACGTCGTAGTCTTATAGGAGCGGCAAAGATCGAGGTCGCAGCGAGCGATTGCCAGCTCGTCCCCTTTGGTCGAGCATGCCGCCACAATCTCGCCAGACGGGGCAATGATGCAAGTGCCGCCGATCATCTCGCAGCCTTCTTCCTTGCCGGCTTTGGCAACGCCAACCACCCAGGTGCCGTTCTGGTAGGCGCCGGCCTGCATGACGAGGTGGTTGTGAAACATCGACAGATCGTCATGCTCTGGCGCGGGCGGGTTATGTACCGGGGTGTTGTATCCCAACAAGACCATTTCCGCGCCCTGCAGGCCCATCACCCGGTAGGTTTCCGACCAGCGCCTGTCATTGCACAGGGCCATGCCGATCACACCGCCGTAGGCACGCCAGACGTCAAAACCAGGACCCGGTTCAAAGTAGCGCTTTTCGAGATGCTGGAAGTCGCGCCAGGGTTCATGCTCGGCATGCCCGGGAAGATGGACTTTGCGGTATTTCCCGATGATGGCGCCGTCCTGCCCGACCAGGATGGAGGTGTTGTAACGCCTTGCAACACCTTGTTCCAGCGTAAGCTCGGCGTAGCCGAGATAGAAGCCGATTCCCAGCCTAGCTGCAGTCTCGAACAGCACGTGGGTCTCCGCACCGGGCATCTCGCGCTCGTAGAAAGCATCGAGTTCAGCCGGATCTTCCAGATACCAACGCGGAAAAAAGGTGGTCAGCGCAAGTTCCGGAAATACAACCAACTGGCAGCCCATGGCATGCGCCTGGTGAAGATGCGCGAGCAGGCGCTCGACGACGTCCCGGCGGGAATCGGCGCGTTGAATTGGCCCAAGCTGGGCGGCGGCGACATTGATATAGCGTGGCATGAATTGGACTCCTATTCCTTTTGTTCGGCTAGTTCGAGCAGCAAATCGAGCAGGACACTGGCGCCCGCCTCGATATCGCTGTCGTCGGTAAACTCGGCAACGTTGTGGGACAGACCGCCGACACTGGGCACGAAGATCATGCCGGCAGGACACATACGTGCCAGGATCTGTGCGTCGTGGCCCGCGCCGCTCGCAATGCGCTGTACAGTGTGGCCATGCCGACGGGCGATCGCTTCCACCCGGCCGATGATCTGGTTGTCGAACGCAACGGGGGCAAAGTCGGCAAGCGAGCGATGGGACAGCTTTACCCCCTCGTCTCGCGCCAGCTCGTGCGCAAAATCGAAGGTGCGGCGCACCGCTTCGGCCAGGATCGCCTGATCGGTATTGCGCAGGTCCAGCGTGAACACGGCCAAGTTCGGGATCACATTGACCAGGTTCGGCGAGAGCTTGACCTGCCCCACCGTTGCCAACTGGCCGCTGCCCAACTCGCGCGCCAGGTCCCGCGCGAAGCAGGCGATGCGTGCCGCAACCAGGCCAGCGTCATGCCGCAGGCGCATCGGCGTGGTGCCGGCGTGATTCGACGTGCCTTCAACCGTGAATTCCGTCCAGTGAATCCCCTGCACCCCGGTGACAGCGCCAATTGTGATGCCCTCATGCTCCAACACCGGTCCCTGTTCCACATGTAGCTCGACAAAGGCGTGCAGCTGATTCGTGCCGACCGGATGCGTGCCGTTATAGCCGATGCGCCGCAGGTTCTCGCCGACCGTGCTGCCGTCTATGCCCTTGGTATCGAGCGCTTGCTGCAACGGGAGGTCTCCCTGGAATACCAGGCTGCCCATCATGTCCGGCGCGAAACGCGCACCCTCCTCGTTGGTGAAGAAGGCAACCGCCAGGGGCCGCCGCGTGGCGATGCCGGCATCGTTTAAGGCGGCCACCACTTCAAGGCCAGCGAGCACGCCGAGGTTGCCGTCATAGCGCCCGCCGGTACGGACGGTATCGATGTGCGAGCCCGTCATGACCGGCGCAAGATCCTCACGTCCTCCCCGCACGCCGACCACATTTCCTATCGCGTCGATGCTCACCGCCAGCCCAAGCTCGCGCATCCAACTCACCACCAGATCGCGCCCGAGGCCGTCCTCGTCGGTCAGCGCGAGCCGGCTGACACCGCCGCCGTCGATCGCGCCGACCTGCGCCAGCGCTGCGATCCGGCCCAACAGGCGGGGCAAATCGATGTGCGGCGCGGCAGTCCGATTCGTTGTCGTGCGCATCTTCAAGCCGCCATCCTGACTTGCTCGGGCGACTTCCCGACGATGCGCTGGTAAAGCTCCGCATCGGTGGCGCCCTCACTGCCGAATACCAGGATGCGGCTGCCGGCGTCGAGGCCAAGCTGCGCGCGCACTTGTGCATCGCCAAGCGCGCCGAGGCAACCGGCCAGGCCGGCTACTGCGGATTCGCCCGCCACCAGCGGCGCGTCGCCGTAACGGCCGGCGGCAAGTAGCCGTACCGTCTCCAGCGCCGATTCATCGTCGATGGTCAGGAAGGCGTGCGCGCCAGGATGCAGGATTTCCCATGCCAGCAACGACACTTCGCCACAAGCCAGGCCGGCCATGACGGTGTCGAGATCGCCATGCACGGCGACTGGCTTGCCGGCACGGGCACTCTCGTACAGGCAGGCCGCCTTGTCAGGTTCCACCACGACAAAACGGGGGCGGGATGCACCGAGCTGCTCCCAGAAATGCGCGCAGACCGCCGCCGCCAGACCACCCACGCCGCCCTGCAGGAATACGTGCGTCGGAACTTGCCCAGCCGGAAGTTGTTGCAGCGCCTCATCGGCCATCAGGGCGTAGCCTTGCATCACATCCTTCGGCACATCCATATAGCCTTCATAGGACGTGTCGGATACAACGAAGCGGCCCAGCCGCGCGGCATCGTCGGCGGCTTGCCGTACGGAGTCGTCATAGTTCCCGCTTGTGCGCACCACCTGCGCGCCATAGTGTTCGATGGCCTGCTTGCGTCCTTCGCTCACGGTCGCGTGGATGTAAATCACACACTGGCAGCCGAAGCGCTGGGCGCCCCACGCTACCGAGCGGCCGTGATTGCCGTCCGTTGCGCAGGTCACGGTGATATCGCGCGCGATATCACGATAACGGCCTGAGAGCAGGTCCTCGACCGAAACATCGGCACGGCCGGTGCGCGCTTCGATTTCGCGGATCAGCAGGCGGCTGACGGCGTAGGCGCCGCCCAGCGCCTTGAAGCTACCGAGGCCGAAGCGGTCGGCCTCGTCCTTGTACAGGACCTGCGCGACGCCGGCAGCCTTGGCCAGGCCCTTGAGGTCGCACAGCGGCGTGGGCGCATACCCCGGCCAGCGCTTGATCTGCTGTTCCGCACGCAAATAGGCTTGCCCGCCGAGTATCGCTTGCTGTCGCTCGCTATATTTGGCATCCGGTTGCACCGACGGATTCGCAGCGCATTGCAGGCGAAGGTTGGGAAGCAGGGAATTCAAGACAGTCTCCTCAAGAAAGAGTGGGAGCCCGTTCACATGGGACGAGGAACGGACGTTTACATACGATTGGTGCTTTAGCGGTGGAGGTCGCCGTAGTGGTCATGCAGGGATTCGATCTCCTCCAGCCTGTGACGCGCGGCGTCTCCCAATGCCAGCGCAAGGCTGGTGCCGAGATGGTTGATCAGGCTGATCGCCGCGACATAGGAGTCGAATCCGGCGGCGCCATGGTTGACGCAGCGCAGGACGACGTCGGAGCGGGCGGGCAGTTCCGTAGCGCTGGGATCGGTCAGGATGACGACCTTCGCGCCGACGCGATTTGCGTGCTCCACCATTGGCCGCAGCAGCGTTACGCGGCGACGGAAGTCCATGACCAGAAGCACATCGCTGTCGCCAAGGTCGGCGAGATCTTCGGCTAGATTTAGCCCGGCACCGGGCACCAGCGTGATGCCGCCGCGCAGTTGCGTCAGCAGCGCCCACGCATACTGCGCCAGCACGCGGCCATTGCGAAAACCCGCGACGCAAATGCGGCTGGCGCCAACTAGGAGGGAGATCGCGCGCTCGACATCGGCCGGATCCAGGCGATCGAAGGTCTGCGCCAGGTTTTGCAGATCATTGGCCAGGTGGGCCGCAAAGGGTGCGTCCGAGGACGCGGGCGGTTGCACGCCCGCAAGCTCGTACAGGGGCGAGCCGCGGTCGCTTTCGTCGCGTACCAGCGCACGCACCTCGTTGAAATTCTCGTATCCCAACCGACGGAAGAAACGCCCCGCGGTCGCCTTGGAAACGCCCGCCTTCTGCGCTAGCTCGGTGGCCGAGTAAGCGGCGAGGTTGCCGATGCATTCAAGGGTTACCTCCGCGAGCCGTCGCTCGCTCTCCGTCAACTGGTCATGCAGTTCGAGGATCTTGTCTTGCAGGGGGGAGGCCATCAGGTCGCATTCAATGAAACAGTAGTTTCATAAATGTATACGTATGAAACTGTAGTGTCAAAGATAAATTTGCAGCGAATGATATGTGATTATTTGGTATCTTTTTGGAATCTGCACTTAGCGGCATGGCAGGAGTTGCCGATTGGTGTGATTGACCGGCTCCTGGATGCGGTCAAGAATGCGGTGCTCGGCTACGCCATCGAGATTGAAAAACTTAGCCCGGACGCCGGGGAACTACCAATGGGGGTAAAACCCGTGAGCGATGATCGACTGACCCAGATTTTCAACACCAACATCGCCGGCAGCGTCGGCAACGTGGCCAACGGCGGTAGCGGGTTTTCGCAGACCGCCCAGGTGACCGTTGGCGCGGGCGACTGGGACGCGCTGCGCCAGCAGCTTTTGTCGCTGGGGCTCAAGGAAGCGGATCTCGCCGGGTTGAAAGCCGACCTGGACGAGGCGAGGGCGAAGGGGACCGGACTGGAAGGCAAGCCGCAGTCGTGGATGGGCAGGCTGGCGGGCAAGGCCATCGAAGGCGCCGCCGGCGTGGGCGTGGAGGCATTAGCGGGTGGCGTAGCAAAGGCGATCGGCGCCTATCTGGGCGTGGCGTAACGCGAGGCCAAAATAGAAAAGGGCGCTCCGCAGAGCGCCCCCAAAGCAGGAAGTTGGGGGTCCGCCCACCCGAAGGTAGCTGCCGACACTGATCCCAACTTTTCACTTGCAATTGTCCAAGATTTCCACCCTTAAGTCAATGGACCACCTTTCCGACGAGGAACTGGCCGCCGTGGCGGCGCTGCTTTCAAGTGAGCGATTAAGCACCTTCGAGCGGCTGGCGGGCTCCAACCGCGGCGCCATTGCCTTGCACCAGGAGATGTTGCGGTTTGCCGCCTCCCTGATGACGGTCACGGCGGTGGTCGAGATCGCGCTACGCAACGCGGTCTGCGATCGACTGACCGATCATTTCGGCGTCGCCGACTGGCTGCGCGGCCCGACCGGCCACTTCAACTGGGGGGCTGAAGAACGGGACAAGATTATCCAGGCCGAGAAAAGCGCGCAGAAGGCCGCCTACGCCAAGCTCACCCAGGAGCAAAAGCGCCAACTCGACACGGCGGCCTTCCGAAGTCGGGGCGGGGTGGCTCCCGCCGGCATTCCCCATGAGCAATTGTCCAGGGTCAGCAGGCCGCGATCCCGGTCCCCATGGGGCAGGTGGTGGCGCAGCTGACCATGTATTTCTGGAAGCGCCTTTTCTCAGGCGACTACGACCATGCGCTGTGGAAGCCGGCGCTCAAGCGCGTCTTCCCGGACAAGTCGGTGTCGCGGGCGGCCGTGGCTAGCCATCTCGAATCGATCTACCAGACCCGCAACCGCATCGCCCACCACGAGCCGGTCTATGGGCGCCGCCTCGCGCAGACCGAGACCGCGATCGAGTTCGTGGCGCGGCACCTCGGCGGCCGCGGGCAGGACGGCGCGACCCCGCTGGAGAAGCTGTTGCAACCGGAGATGGTGGAGTTGCAGAACCGGGCCGGCGAGATGCGGCGGCGACTGGATGCCCTACAGGCTGGGGCAGGCTAGTTGGGCAAGCCATGGGGCAGTTCAATGTGGACTGCGCCTTAGCCCCAGGCTGGCTGCGGCGCGCGAGGGACGCCGGCCCGGCTCCACGCGGTGAGCACGGGACTAGAGTGCGTGCTGCTTGTCGGGTTCGCTGACATCGACTAGCCTGCTATGGATGTCGATTCTTCGCTGCGCTGCGATACCCATTTGATGCCAGAACGCTCGATCACCCGATATGGCAAGGCGCTGCAGCGCCTGCGCCAGGTCTTTTCCCCGTTGAACCTGGGGGCGGCGGCGTGGTTGATTGCAACATGGGCGTTCGCGGCGTTTCAGCTGGTGAGCGAACGGGACCGCTTGCTGCACGACGCCGCGGAGCGTACCCAGGCGCAGGCCCGGGCGTTCGGCGCGTACTCGAAATCCAGCATCCTGCGGCTGTCCGAGTTCCTCCTCGACCTGCGGGCCAGTTGGCTGGTCGGCCAGCCGGGGTTCGTCGACATGGTGCGTGAGCGGGAGAACCTGGTGGTGGACCTGTCGTTCCAGGTGTCGGTGATCGACAAGCATGGCCTGCTCATCTACTCGTCCATCGCCCCGCCCGCGCCCGGCGAGAAGGTTGACCTGAGCGGGCGCGAGCATTTCCGGGTCCATCAGAACGCGAGCGGGCGCGACATGCTGTTCATCAGCGACCCGGTGAAGGGCAAGGTCTCGCGCAAATGGTCGATCCAGTTCACGCGCCCCATCCTGCGCGCGGGCAGCTTCGACGGGGTCATCGTGGTCTCGGTCAGTCCGGAGCAGTTCGCCAGCTTTGCGCAGACGTTCATTAACCGCGATGGCGAAGTGGCGTCGGTCATCAAGACTTCCGGCCAGGTCCTTGCGCGCGTGCCGGCCCTGGAGGGCGCGCTGGCCAGGGCGGTCAGCAGCAGGCCGTACCTCGCCAGCGAGTCGCCCCAGTCTGGTAGTTATCGGGCGGTGTCGGGCTCCGAAGGCGTGGAGCGGGTCTTCGGCTATTACCGTGCGCCGGAGTTCGGGCTCAATTTCGTGGTGGGCGAGTCGGTCGCCATGGTGCTGGCGCCCTACGAGGTATATCGCCGCGTTGCCTTGGCCGGTGCCATTGCTTCCACGCTGCTGCTTGGCCTGTTGTACTACAGCCTGCGCCGCTCCATGGGGGAGCGACGGCGCCATATGGAGGAGATGCGGCTGGCTTCGCTGGTCTATTCGTCCAGCAGCGAGGCCATGGTGGTGACGTCGCTCGATGGCACCATCATCGACGTGAATCCGGCCTTTGCCGCCGCCACTGGCTATACAGTCGAGGAGGTCAAGGGCCGTTCGGGCTATAGCGTCAGCGGGGCAGGCAATGCGGCAGGGCTGGTCGAACGCCTGCGGGCCACCGTGGCAGCCAAGGGCAGATGGAGCGGCGAATTCTCGATCCGCCGCAAGGACGGCAGCGAGTTTCCCGCCTACCTGACCGTGGATACCTACCTGGCCCACGCGTATGGCGAGCGCCGCCGCGTTGCGCTGATCCATGACATGACCGAGAAGCGCCAGGCGGAGGAAGTCATCCGGCACCAGGCGAATTTCGATGCGCTCACGGATCTGCCCAACCGCCGCCTGTTCTTCGACCGGCTGGAACAGGAGATCGAGCGTTCGCGCGGCACGCAGGATGTGCTGGCGCTGCTGTTCATCGACCTGGATCGCTTCAAGGAGGTGAACGATACCCTCGGCCACGACCAGGGAGACCTGTTGCTGCTGGAGGCGGCGCGGCGCATTGCGGCATCGGTGCGCGCGTCGGATACCGTGGCGCGGCTGGCCGGCGACGAGTTCACCGTGATCCTGCCCGCGGTGGGCGATGCCGGCGTTGCCGGGGGCATTGCCCAGGCGATCCTGGAGCGGATTGCCGCGCCTTACCGCCTGGCCGGCGAGCTGGTGGTGGTGTCGGCCAGCATCGGCGTGGCGAGCTACCCCAAGGACGCCGACAACGCCGAGGCCCTGCTGGTGTGCGCCGACCAGGCGATGTTTGCCGCCAAGGAGGAGGGCCGCAATCGCTGGAAGGTCTTCACCCAGGCGCTGCTGCAGGCGGAGAGGGAGCGCTTGCGCATCACCCAGGACCTGCGCACGGCGCTGGCGTCCGGGCAGTTCGCGCTGCACTACCAGCCCATTGTCAATCTGCGCACGGGCAAGGTCTGCAAGGCCGAGGCCCTGATCCGCTGGGACCATCCGGTACGCGGGCCGATCCACCCGGCCGATTTCATTGCCGTTGCGGAGGAATCCGGCCTCATCATCGACATCGGCCGCTGGGTGCTGACGGAAGCGCTAAACCAGCTTGCGCGCTGGCAGGTGCTGCTGGGCAAGGGCTTCCAGATCTCGGTCAACAAATCACCAGTGGAGTTCTGCGCGCCTGCGAGCGGGCCCGAGTCCTGGTCCAGCATGATCGAGCGCAGGAACGTGCTGGTGGGCAGCCTCGTCATCGAGATCACCGAAGGCTCGCTGATGGAGCAGAACGCCGATGTCATGGACCAGCTCTCCCGCTTCCAGGCGGCCGGCATCGAGATCGCGCTCGACGACTTCGGCACCGGCTACTCGTCCTTGTCGTACCTGCGGCGCCTAGACATCGACTACATCAAGATCGACCAGTCCTTCATCCGCTCGCTGACGCGGGGCCCGGACGACGTGGCCTTGTGCCGCGCCATCATCAGCATGGCGCATGCACTGCGCATCCGGGTGATTGCCGAGGGCGTCGAGACCGAGTCGCAGCGCGACATCCTGCTGGCTGCCGGCTGCGACTATGGGCAAGGCCACTTCTTCTGTCCGCCGGTGGAGGCCAGCGCGTTCGAGGCCTTCGTGAGTGCCGTGACTTGAGGCGAGCGGCGTCCCAACCATCTGCGCCAACGGTGAGTCCGCGAGTGCGGATTCACTCGTCGACGACGAGTCGCTTCTGGTATTGGCCTACCGTCAGCGTCCTTGTCGTAGATGAGGGGCCTGTGGTTTAAGCTCCCCGCCCTCCTTGAATATGCCTCCCCGCCGCCCGCCCGCCGACTCCCGATGAGCTTCAGCCGATGCTGATGCTGGACTTTCGATTGACTCTTGGACCTCCGCGGCAGACATTGGGGAGGCAGGGACACATTGATCCGGCGGAGCTGGCACTGCGGCGCGCAGTTGTCCGTAACGCGTTGAAGCGCTGCTGCGCGAGGGCTACGCCGAATGAAGGCCTCGCCACCAACTTATTGTCCAGTTAAATCGCGTGGAATCCGGCCTGAGGAAGGCGATGGCCTCGGAGCAGCGCTGAACGCGCCGAATTGGTAGCGAGGTATGCTCATGTCTCGCTACCGCCACGGCTAGGACGTCTTTGTCGTCTTGGCCGGGCTTGGCGTGATCGCGAGCGGAGCGTGGTCAGTCTGGCGAAACTTGAGAAATTCCTTGACTATCTATCTACAGGTAGATAAGATTCAAGTTATGGAATCTGCTGCACCGCCGGCAACAAACAAATGCCGCGCAATGTGGAGATCTCACAAGCAGTAAATGTGAAGTGACTGGCATGCGCCGTTTTTTTTGCCCTGCGCGCCTATCTAGTAGTAGATAACTACAAAATTGACTTGCATCTCTTAACAAGCAGTTCCGGTCTTCGTGGCCTGTGCAGACCTCGGACCTCAGCTAAACGAATTGGAGAACATCATGAACACCAAGCGCATCGCCAAGTCCCTGCTCACCGCCGCCGCTCTTGCCGCCGCCTTCGTCGCAGGTGGTGCCCAGGCTTCCGGCCCCAAGGACAGCGCCTTCAGCGGCGACCGCTACGGCTACAACTTCCGCGTCTACGACAGCCGGAGCGCCTTCACCGACGGCGCCCGCGCCGGTAAGTTCGACCCGTTCACCGAAGGCGCCCGCGTCGGCAAGGCCGATCCGTACAGCGACGGTGCGCGCATCGTAGCCGGCCTGGATCGCACCGGCGTGTCGTCTTCGCCCGCCCGCAGCCGCGACGTCTACAGCGACGGTGCTCGCACCGGCAAGTTCGACCCGTTCACCGAAGGTGCCCGCGTCGGCAAGGCCGACCCGTACACTGACGGCGCCCTGGCCTGAGCAGGCGGAAGCGGCGGCCGGCCACAGCGCGGGTCGCGCCGTTTCCGGCCGGCAGTACCAAGCGCAGGCCCTCGTGGCGGCAACTCGACAGATCGGGAGCACATTATGAATATTCGGCAAGGTTTCCTCGCAATCGCTGGCTGGCTTCTGCTGTGCGCCGCCAGCGGTTCGATGGCCGCTGCGGTGGCACAGGTGCTGCCGGCTTGATCCGGCAACCACACCGCGGCCCTGCCAGACGCATCGGAGTTTCGCGATGACCACGCTTTCCGTACGCGACCAGCTGGTGGAGCACGCCCTGTCGCTGATACGCCGCCGAGGATTCAATGGCTTCAGCTATCGCGACCTAGCGGAGCTGGTCAGCGTCAAGACATCGAGCATCCACTACTACTTCCCGTCCAAGGACGACCTGCTGCAGGAAGCGATGTCGCGCTACATCGCCCGGCGCGCCGAGCGCCTGCGCAGCATCGACACCAGCCTGCCGCTGGCCGAGCAGGCCGAGCAATACCTAGGCTCGGTGCGCGATAGCGCGGGCAGCGACCAGATCTGCCTGTGCGGCATGCTGTCGGCCGAGCTGGCGCTGCTACCCAAGTCGGCGCGCACGGCCCTGCAGGGCTACTACAAGCTCAACGAGGCCTGGCTGGCCCGGCTGGTGCAGCGCGCCGCCGAAGCCCGCCGTGACACGTTGCCGGCTTCGCCGGACGCCATCGCGCAGGTGCTGTACGGCGCGCTGCAGAACAGCGTGGTGACGACACGTCTTTTCGGCGCGCAGGAGCGGCTCGATGCAGCCTGCAACGCGGTGCGCACGGCCTTGGCTGAGCCGGAACAGCAGCCGGCCTAGTCTAAGCGTTGGGGCGCTGGCCAAGGCTGGTGACGGGTCTGATGCGCACGCGGTTCTTGCGTCGGATCTTACTCAATACGATCAATCACTTATCGTCGATATTGGTAACTTCTCAATAACCCGG
>JYOD01000135.1 GCA_000955785.1 Burkholderiaceae bacterium 16 | reverse complement strand
CGTCCTTACTGCGACAGAACCGCAATGCCTAAATTGATACCGGAGGAAGCGCCGGCGATAAAGACGGTCTTGCCGGCGAGGGCATCCTCGCGAAACACACTGGACATGAACAGGACCTCCCTGAATTGGGTGGGGTTGTTGGGGGGGTTGTGCTGCAAGAATTCTCGTGTCGGCGAGCCCCGGCTGACCATCGTCCAAAACGATGAATCGCACAGCGGAACGCCGGGCCCGGCAATCCCATCAAGACGGTGCCCGCCACAGGAACACCGCGATACCACCGGAGACAGGCATGACAGACACCGCGCATTACCGCCCTGGGGCCGCCTGGGGCATGGCCGCCCTGTTGGCGGCCTTCACGCTGATCAACTTTATCGACAAGGCCGCGCTGGGCATGGTGGCAGTGCCGCTCATGGCCGAACTGCACCTGTCACCTGCCGAATTCGGCATGATCGCCGGCAGCTTCTACTGGCTCTTCGGCATCTCGGCCGTGGTGGTCGGCTTCCTGGCCAACCGGGTTCCGACCCGGTGGCTGCTGCTGATCATGGCCGCCGCCTGGGCGGTGCTCCAGTTGCCCATCGCGATCACCGGCGGCGCGCTCACCGTGCTGCTGTGCCGCGCGGCGCTCGGCGCCGCCGAAGGACCGGGCACGCCCGTGGCGCTTCACGCACTCTACAAGTGGTTCCCCGACAGCAAGCGCACCCTGCCGGGCGCCCTGGTGATACAAGGCGGGATCCTGGGCATGCTGCTGGCCGGGCTGGTGATCCCGCAGATCACCCAGCGCTGGGGCTGGCGCATGAACTTCGTCATCCTCGCCGCGGTCGGCGCCGTGTGGGTGCTGGCGTGGCTGGTGTGGGGCCGGGAGGGTAACCTCGGCCATCAGGGTATGCAAGGCGCAGCCGCCAACGCGCGCCTGCCCTACGCCCGCCTGCTGACCGACCCGTCGATGCTGACGCTCTTCCTGCTGTGCTTCAGCGCGTACTGGACCATCGGCCTCAACCTGACGTGGCTGCCGTCGTACATGGAGAAGGCGCTGGGCTTTAGCAGCGTGACCGCCGGGCGCTGGGTGGCGCTGATCGTGGTGGCGGGCACCCCGGTGGGGCTGGTGGCCGGCTTCCTGTCCGAGCGACTGCTCAAGCGCGGCCGCGGCTCGCGCGTCGCCCGCGTCATGCTGATCAACGGCTCCGTCGTGCTCGCCGCAATCCTGCTGCTATGCGTGGGCCAGCTGGACCTCGCACCGGTGCAGAAGGCGCTATTGCAGGCCGCCGCGACCGGCCTGCTGGCGGTGACCTTCGTGCTGTCGCCGCCGATCCTCGGTGAAATCGTGCCGCCCCTGCAGCGCGGCGGCCTGATGGCCATCTACACGGCCATCGGCAACGTGGCCGGCGCGCTCGGGCCGATGGTGATGGGCCAACTGGTCCAGCACTACGGCAGCACCAACGCGCACGGCTACGAGACAGGCTTCATGATCGGCGCCGCGCTACTGGTCATCAGCGCGCTGGCCAGCCTGCGCTGGCTGCATCCGGACCGGTCGCGCCAGACGCTCGGCAACTCGGTGGCGCCGGCGACGGCCTGACCAGCCGGTTCGGCTCAGTCAGGCAACTCAGGCAGCCATCATGGCGGACAGCCGCGTGCTGGCCGCCACAACCCACGGCGGGCGCGGCGCCGCGTCCAGCCAGTACTTCACTTCGAGGCCGAGCGCCGTATCGCCCGTGATGGCGAGGCGGCGCTGGAAAAACAGGGTATCGGTGTCGGCCTCGCCCGCCAGCAGGCGCAGGTAGTCGCCGGCGCGGGCGCGCAGGGTCAGCGCCGGCGCCGTGCCGTTGAAGGGGCCGATATGGAAGCCCCCGTCGGCGCAGCGGAAGTGTACCGTCAGCGCCAGATCCTCCACACACAGCAGCAAACCATGGCCGTCGAGCGCGGCAGGCGGCGTGAGCCAGCCCGCCCGGCGCGCGGCTTCGAGGGCGCCGACCAGCGGCAGCGCATGCTGCGGCGCGGGCAGCCGGCGATGCGCGCGCGCCAGCAGGGGAAGCAGGACACTCATGCGCGCACCTCGTGGTCATGTCAGCAGATGCCGGGCTGCCCGCTCCAGTAGCCGTTGCTGGCCTCGGCACCGGCCGGGGTGATCCCGCTCGGCGCCGCCTCGCGGGTGCCGGCGCGGATGCCGTCGAGCAGGCCGATCACGTCGAGCGTGCCGGTGGCCTGCGGACTCACGCGTACCATGCCGACGCCCATGGCCGCCATCGCCGGCACCTGCGCGTTCGGTTTTCCTGCCCATCGCGACAAGTGCCTTCACGGCCCACTGCCGGTCAACGTCAGGCGGGCGGCATCAATTGGGAGCGGCGCGTTCATGCGACCACCCCCTGGCCCAGCAGGGCGTCGTAGCAACTGGTCGCAGGCATCTGGACATGCATGACCGGGTGATCGGCTTGCCTCGGCGAGAACTCGGGGCGTTTTTTTGCCCGGAGAGGAAAGTGCCGGCGCGAATTAGCGGGCGGATGACGGTGTCCGTCGTACCGACCGGACCCGGACCGGCTGCGACTCGCCGCGGAAGTACAGTTCGCCGCAGAGGATCGGGCCGCCATCGAAGTCGTAGGGGGTGCTTTGCAGGCGCAGCAGCGGCGCTCCCTCTTCCACGCCGAGGCGTCGCGCCACTGCTTTCGGCGCACCGACCGCCGTCACGTCCGAAACCACTTCGCTGAGGCGGTAGCCCAGCCGGCTTTCCAGCAGCGACATTACGTCGTTGGTCTCCGGATCCGCCTCGGCAATCCGCCGCATCAACGGCTCGCGCCCCATGATGACGAAGTAGCCGACGGCAAGATCGTCGAGATAACGCACGGTCGTCACCGCCAGCACTTTCTCGTCGGGCGGCAGCTTCAGCGCGCGGGCGACGAAGACCGGCGCCTTGATGCTGCGCACCGATACCAGCTTGCCATGGGCGGTCTTGCCGCGTGCGCGGTGGGTCTCGTAGAAGCCATGCAGCGGCCCCAGGTCGGGCTTGTCGGACGGCCGCGTGACGAAGCTTCCCTTGCCATTGACCTTCTCGATCAGGCCGCTGTTGTGCAGGCCGGCCAGCGCCTGCCGCACCGTGATGCGGCTGACCGAGAACTCGGCCATCAACTCCGCTTCCGAAGGAAGTTTGAAGCCGGGCACCCAGCTGTTGCTGACGATGCGCTGGCGGAGTTCCGCTTCGATGTCTTTGAAAAGTGGCATTTGAACCTGATTCGGGGGGGCGCGCCGGGTGGGTGGGCTGGATGGTGGGCGATTATACCTATCATGATAGCTATGGGATTCTCCCCATTGACCTGTTATGACAGGTTGTGCAAACTTCGCGCAACGGGCCAGCGATTCCGGCCCGTGAATCCCTAGACGCCCCTATCCGCCATAAAACACCGCATTCGGAGAGAGACAACATGCAAGCCGTAGCCACTCCCGCCGCCGACTTCGCCCCCGCGCAAGCCAGCAGCGCCGAAACCTGGCCGTTCACAGCCACCCGCTGCACGCCGACGATCGGCGCCGAGATCGACGGCATCGACCTCGGCCAACCGTTGGACGACAACACCTACCTCGCCCTGCGCCGCGCCCTGCTGAAGTACAAGGTGCTGTTCTTCCGTGACCAGGACATCACGCCGGCCCAGCACGTGGCCGCCGCGCGCCGCTTCGGCGAGCTGGAAGTCCATCCGATGATCCCGCATCACCCCGATCACCCGGAACTGGTGGTGTTCGGCCGCGACGGCAGCACGCGCGGGCGCGAGAACCTGTATCACTCCGATGTGTCGTGGCGCGAGATCCCGTCGATGGGTTCGATGCTGCGTTGCATCACCTGCCCCGATGTGGGGGGCGACACCCTCTGGGTGAACATGGTGGCTGCCTACGAGGCGCTGCCGCAGGAAGTGAAGGACCTGATCGGCGAACTGAAGGGCGTCCACGACGCCATGCCCACGTTCGGCCAGGGCATTACCGGCACGCGCTACGACGAAATGCGCAAGCAGTTTCCGCCGATGGTCCACCCGGTGGTTCGCACGCATCCGGAGACGGGAGACATGATTCTCTTCGTCAACGAGGGATTCACCACTCACTTCGCAAACTATGCCCGCGTGCGCCCGTACCGCATCGGCTCCGATGGCCGCATGGCCGAGATGGACATGATGCAGTACCTGTTCCGCCAGGCCGCTGCGCCTGAATACCAGGTGCGCCTGAAATGGCGGCCGAACACCATCGCGCTGTGGGACAACCGTGCGACGCAGCACTACGCGATCCAGGACTATTTCCCTGCACCTCGCCACATGAACCGCGCTACCATCATCGGCGACAAACCGGTCTGATCGCCCCGCCCTCCGACTCACCGCTACGGACAACCAAAGCAAGAACATGAAGAACATCGACACCTTCTATGTCAATGGCGAATGGGTGGCACCCGCCGCCGGCGCCACCGTGATGGACATCGTCAATCCGGCCACCGAGGAAGTGGTTGGCAAGCTGTCGCTCGGCACCGTCGAGGACGCCGACCGCGCCGTGGCCGCCGCGCGCGCCGCCTTCCCGGCCTGGTCGCAATCCTCCCGCGAGGAGCGCCTGGCGTTGCTGGAGCGCGTGATTGGGCTGTACAAGGCGCGCCTACCGGAGATTGGCGAGGCAGTCCGCACCGAAATCGGCGCGCCGGTGGGTCTGAGCAACGCCGTGCAGGCCCCGATTGGCCTGGCGGCCATGCAGTCCACGCTGCAAGCCCTGAAGACCTTCGAGTTCGAGACCAGCCATGGCAAGAACTACGTGGCCCACGAGCCGATCGGTGTGGCAGCGCTGGTCACCGCCTGGAACTGGCCGCTGATGCTGATCGCCACCAAGGTCAGCGCGGCCATCGCCGCCGGCTGCACCGTGGTGCTGAAGCCTTCGGAAATCTCGCCGCTGGATGCGCGCATCTTCGCCGAGATCATGCACGAGGCCGGCACGCCCGCCGGCGTGTTCAACATGATCTATGGCGAGGGCCGGAGCGTGGGCGCACGCCTGTCGTCGCACCCTGAAGTCGACATGATCTCCATTACTGGCTCTACCCGTGCCGGTGTGGAGGTGGCCATCAGCGCCGCCCCCACCGTCAAGCGCGTGCACCAGGAACTGGGCGGCAAGTCTCCGCTGCTGATCCTGGACGACGCCGACCTGCAGGCCGCCGTGCAGACGGGCGTGGTGTCGGTAATGATGAATTCCGGCCAGACCTGCGTCGCGCCGACGCGCATGCTGGTGCCGCGCGCCCGCTACGCGGAAGCGCAGGCGGTGGCAGCGGCAGTCGCCAATGCCTTCACGGTCGGTGATCCGGCGGATCCGGCCACGAAGATGGGCCCGATCTCGAACCGCGCCCAGTACGAAAAGGTGCAGCGCATGATCGGTGTCGGCATCGAGGAAGGCGCGCGCGTGGTGGCTGGCGGCCCCGGCCGACCGGACGGGCTGGACAAGGGCTTCTTTACCCGCCCCACCGTCTTTGCTGACGTGAACAACGACATGACCATCGCCCGCGAGGAGATCTTCGGCCCGGTGCTGGTCATGATCCCGTACGACAGCGAGGAAGATGGCATCGCCATCGCCAACGACACCAACTACGGCCTGGCCGCGTACATCGCTTCCGGCGACCCCGACCGCGCCCGCCGCGTGGCAAATCGCCTGCGTGCCGGCTCGGTGCGTGTCAACGGTGCGCAGATGGACCTGTCGCTGCCGTTCGGTGGCTTCAAGGCATCGGGCAACGGGCGCGAGAACGGCGCGCATGGGCTGGTGGAGTACATGGAGGTGAAGTCGGTCAGCATGTAACCGGCCGCCAATCTCCTCCGAGATGCCGGGCTTGCCCGGCGTCAGCTGTAGAACGTCGGCAGCAACTATCTGGCACCCGCCGCCTGACCCAATCGGGTTCGGCGCGGGAGCCAGTGTCTTTGTGGTCGGTATCTGACGATTGTCCCGACCATTTATCCCGACCCTGTCGCCCCAACGACCTGATGGCCTCGGCCGCGATCCGGCCGAACACGGTCGACATGATGCAGGCGTTGCGGGCGATGGTGAAGGAAGCCATGCCGGTCAATCCGGCCGATATCGCCTTCCTGAGCCCCTATCTCACCAGCAACCTGAAGCGCTTTGGCAAATACGAGCTTGACCTCGAACAAATCGAGAGCTGGATTCGCGACAGCCTGTTCGCGGGGCCGGCCCATTCTATCCGGAGGCCAAAACGCCATGCCTGATATCGAGACCCCCTACGGCGCCGTCGATGCCGACGCGTTGCAGTCGTTGCAGCAGCGCTACGATACCCTGGTCGGTTCTGTCGCAGTAAGGACG
>JYOD01000134.1 GCA_000955785.1 Burkholderiaceae bacterium 16 | reverse complement strand
GTTCGTTCATCACGAACAGCATGTCCTTGAGCGGGGCACGATAGGTCATTTTTGGGGTCTCCATTTTGGGATTGCGGCACAGGGCATGGTGCATCTGGGCGGATGCCGGCACCGCATGCTCCGGATACCGGATCGTAGCGCCCGCCGCGGCATGCGGGAATAACCAAACCTGCCCATTCATTGACAAAACCTGCCGCTTTGCGCCGCCCTGGCCGCTTGCCTGCCACCCCGGCCAGATTGGCCGGATTTGTCACTAGTTCGGCCATTCCTGTCAGTGCCGGAGGGGGCAGGCACCTCTAGAATGCCTCGCAGCCGGCGTCGCCATGACCGCCGAATGCATCCGGCATAACGACAAACCGCCTGTCAGGAGACAAGACTATGGACCTGTTCGGTCAGATGATGTACGCGCCTTTGCAATTGTCCTCGCTGCTTGAGCAGGCGGCGCGGCACTCCGGCACGGTGGAAATCGTATCCCGGCGCGTCGAGGGCGACATTCACCGCTATACCTACCGGGACTGCCATGTCCGCGCCATGCAACTGGCCAATGCGCTGACGGGCCGCGGCATCGTGGCCGGAGACCGCGTGGGCACGCTGGCGTGGAATGGCTATCGCCATATGGAGCTGTACTATGGCGTGACCGGTATTGGCGCGGTTTGTCATACCATCAACCCCCGCCTGTTCCCGGAACAGATCGCCTACATCATCAATCATGCCCGCGACCGCGTGGTCTGCTTCGATGCCTCGTTCCTGGGCCTGGTCGAGCAGATCGCGCCGCAATGTCCCCATGTCGAGTCATGGGTCATGCTGTGCGACAGCGCCAGCCTGCCGCAGGCACCGGCGCTGCCGCTCGAAAGCTACGAGGCGCTGATCGGCGGGCAGCCCGGCCATTTCGACTGGCCCCGCCTGGATGAGCAACTGGCGGCGGTGCTTTGCTATACCTCAGGCACGACCGGCAACCCGAAGGGCGTCCTGTACTCGCATCGTTCGCTCTGCCTGATGGCCTATGCCTCGGCGCTGCCGGACGCGCTTTGCCTGCGTGCGTCGGATTCCGTGGTGCCTGTCGTGCCGATGTTCCACGTCAATGCCTGGGGGCTGCCGTTCTCCGCGGCGCTGGTCGGGGCGAAACTGGTGCTGCCGGGCCCGGCGCTCGACGGCGCGTCCCTGTCGGCGCTGTTCGACCAGGAAGGCGTGACGGTGTCGGCCGGCGTGCCCACGATCTGGCTCGGCCTGGCCGACTATATGCGCCGCACTGGCAAGCGCTGCAACAGACTTGAGCGTGTCATCGTGGGCGGCGCGGCATGCCCGCCGCAACTGGCCAAGGCACTGGGCGAACTGGGCATCAAGTCGGTACACGCCTGGGGCATGACCGAGTTGTCGCCGGTCGGCACCGTGTTTTCGCCTTCGCAGGGTTTCGCGCAAATGCCGGAACAGGAGCGCGCGCAGATCGAGGCTAAGCAAGGCCGGGTCGTGCCGGGTGTCGAGATGAAGGTCGTCGACGCCGATGGTGCCGAGTTGCCGTGGGACGGGCGCTCGGCTGGCGACCTGCTGGTGCGCGGCCATTGGGTCGTGGAGCGCTACTTCGGCATGGAGGAAACCTGCCTGGAGAAGGATGGCTGGTTCGCCACCGGCGATGTCGCCACGATCGACGCCGACGGCTATATGCAGATCACGGATCGCAGCAAGGATGTGATCAAGTCCGGCGGCGAGTGGATCTCCTCGATCGAACTGGAAGGCATCGCCGTTGCGCATCCGGAAGTCGAACTGGCGGCCTGTATCGCCTGTGCCCATCCCAAGTGGGACGAACGGCCCCTGCTGGTCGCGGTAAGGCGCGCCGGCAGCACGCTCGATGCGCAGCAACTGCTGGCCTTCTTTGAAGGCAAGGTGGCCAAATGGTGGATCCCGGACGACGTGGTGTTCGTGGCGGAGCTGCCGCTGACCGCGACCGGCAAGCTGCATAAGCTGGTGCTCAGGCAGCGTTTCGGCACCCATTACAGCGGCGCCGCCGCCTAGCCGGGCGCTCAGGCCATGCCGCGGTAGGCCTTGGGCGTGCTGCCGGTCCAGTGCCGGAAAGCGCGATGGAACGCGGTCGGGTTGTCGAAGCCGACGTCATACGCGATAGCCGCGATGGCGTCGGGCGAGCGCGTGAGCCGCTGGATCGCGATATCGCGCCGGACGTCATCCTTGATCGCCTGGAACGTCGTGCCTTCGTCCGCAAGCCGCCGGCAAAGCGTGCGCACGGAATAGTGCAGGTCCTGGGCAACCACTTCCAGCGTCGGCATGGCGGGAAGGCAATCGGCGAGGAATTGCCGGACCCGGTGGCAAACCATCTGATCGGCGAAGGAGACGAAGATCCAGTCTTCCGGCGCGCGCGCCAGGAATCTCTGCAGGTCGGCCTTGCGTTGCCGCATGGGCATATCGAGGTAAGCCGCTTCGAAGCGCATGCGTGTCTGTGCGCTACCGAACTGAACCGGCCCCGGAAAGAGAAAAAGGTAGTCCGTTGCGTGCGCGGGACGCGCGAAATCGAACTCCGCCGCGATCAGCGGGATCCGCTTCGCCACCAGCCATGAGGCAATGCCGTGCACCAGCTTCATGATGAGTTCGCGGCCGAGTTCCGTCACGCCGGGGCCAGCCGGATCCGCCACCATGGCGACCCAGCCGCCTTCGCCGTCGCGGCCCGACTCCAGCCGGAAATCATCCAGGATCAGGTGGAAGAACTGGCCGAACCGGTGCAGCGCGACTTCCAGCCGCGGGGCGTCGAGCAGGCTCAGGCACAGGTATTTCAGCGTGCCGTTGCGCAAGGGGCGGCTGAAGATGCCCGGCATCTCGTCGTCCAGTTCGGTCGCGAGCAGGCGGTAGAGCGTGGAGAACTGCTCCTCGGTCACGCGGGAGCCAGGGCGGCGCAGCAAGCCGTGGGGGATGCCGGAGCACTCCGCCAGCCGTTCGATGGCGGCGGGATCCGCGCCCGACAGGAAGCCGTTGACCAGCGAAATGGGAACCGTGCCAGAAATCTGACTCAAGGGTGCGTCGACGTCCGGACCGCAACGTCATTTCCGGTGTGACCAGGGGGCATATATTCTGTCATAAGCTGGATTGGCCCGTCACTTTTTTGGCTTTCCGGCGATCAGGGCGCTGTCGCGAGCATCGTCTATCGGCGGGAAATTCGGCGGGAAATCCCTGGCGCTCTCGATCACCTGGCTGCGCAGCCAGTCAATGCCCTCATCGCGCCATGTCCGGGCGGACCAATGCAAGCGGATGGTAATCACGGGCAGCTTGTGAGGAAGTTCGACGATCCGCAATGCCGTGCGCCGTTGCCGGGCCAGAAGGCGCGCCAGCCGCTCCGGAACCGCCGCCGTGAGAGACGTACCGGCGAGCACTTCCGCCAGCATAAAGAAGTTGGGCGCGGTCAGCACGGGCGTGATGCCGTGCAACTGGAAGCGCTCGATGACAATCTGGTGCGCCGAGTTGGGAACATCCGCCACCGCATAGCGGGGCGGCTCATGCGTGCTGCTCGCCAGGGGCAGGGCGGCGTCATGTATCCCAACATACCTGTCCTTGAAGAGCAGCGAACTC
The DNA here is from genome assembly GCA_000955785.1 of Burkholderiaceae bacterium 16. Taxonomy (GTDB): domain Bacteria; phylum Pseudomonadota; class Gammaproteobacteria; order Burkholderiales; family Burkholderiaceae; genus Cupriavidus. The sequence continues at coordinate 38,609 of JYOD01000134.1, read as the reverse complement.
GTCTTGCGCGCCTTGAGCTGCGGAATCCAGCCGAAGGCAATATCGATGCTGCCGTCGTCGAGCCGGTCCGCCAGCGTCCCCTCCCAGGTGCTGACCGCCCGGATACGCACGCCGGGGGCTTGCGCCTCGATGCGGGATATCAGCCGGTTAAGCATCAGCGCCTGGCCGACGTCCGTCATATACACGGTGAAGGTGCGTTGCGACGTTGCGGGATCGAAGCCCGAGGGCGCGTTAAGGGCGGACTCCAGCGCCGCCAGCGCCGTTGCCACCGGCGTTGCCCACTCGCGTGCCAGCGCCGTAGGCTGCATGCCCTGGGCGCTACGAATAAACAGCGGATCCCCCGAGACCTGGCGCAAGCGCGCCAGCAGCGTCGACATCGTTGGCTGCGACATGCCCAATGCGTCGGCGGCGCGCCCCACATGCCGCTCACGAAAGATGGCAATAAAGGCGTTGAGCAGCCGGAAGTCAAGTTGATCCAGCGCGATACGCCGCTCCACGTTGATCCCTTACATAGAAAATTCGCCAGCGAGAAGGCGGCATTATAAGGTTTTCGAGATAATAAAAATCGGGAATCCTGAATTGCTGGCCCGGCGCGGCTGGAATACGTTGTCGGTTTTTCAAGGAAACGGGAAACTGCCGTGAGCCCCATGCCCCAAGGTGACCCTGTGAAGGCGCCGCGCCTGAGTTCGATCATCGTGCTGCTGATGTCGGTGGCCATCGGGCTGGCCGTGGCCAGCAATTACTATGCGCAGCCCCTGCTGCACAGCATCGGCGCACAATTCGGGCTGTCCACCACGGCGGCCGGCGGCATCGTTACCGTAGCCCAGCTGAGCTATGCCGCCGGGCTCATTCTGCTGGTGCCGCTGGGTGACATGATCGAACGGCGCAGCCTGATCGTCCTGATGACTGTCCTGTCCGCTTGCGGCCTGCTGATAACGGCATTCGCGAGCAGTCTCGCCCTCGTCATGCTCGGCACCGCCGTTGCCGGCAGCCTGTCGGTAGTGGGGCAGGTGCTGATTCCCTTTGCCTCCACGCTGGCCGTCCCGCACGAACGCGGCAAGGTCGTGGGCACCTTGATGAGCGGGCTGCTGCTGGGCATCCTGCTGGCGCGCGCCGCAGCCGGGGCGCTGGCCGATCTGGGTAGCTGGCGCACGGTCTACTGGGTCGCCGCCGTGCTGATGCTGGCTACGTCCGTGGCGCTCTGGCGCCTGCTCCCGCGCCACAAGAACCCGGCCGGGCTGAGTTACCCGCGCCTGCTCGCTTCCGTCTTCCACCTGTACACCGATGAGCCCCTGTTTCGTGCACGTTCCCTGCTGGGCGCGCTTTTGTTCGCCTCGTTCGGCATGTTCTGGACGCCGCTGACCTTCTTAATGGCCGCGCCGCCCTATGCCTACTCCAACACCACAATCGGGCTGTTCGGGCTGGCTGGCGCCGCCGGCGCCTATGCCGCCAACCGCTTCGGACGCATGGCGGATCGCGGGCTCGGCAACCGGTCCACCGGCATCGGCCTGGTGCTGCTGCTGGTGTCATGGCTGCCGATCGCCTTCGGCCAGGTGTCGGTGCTGGCGCTGGTGGCGGGCATCTTGCTGCTCGATCTGGCCATCCAGGGTGTCCACGTCACCAACCTGAGTGCCATTTATCGCCTGAATCCGGAAGCGCGCAGCCGCCTGACCGCAGGGACCATGACGGCCAATTTCATCGGCGCGGCCACCGGGTCGCTGACTTCCTCGTGGATTTTTGCGCATGCGGGCTGGTCCGGCGTTTGCACTGCCGGCGCGCTCCTGGGCGCGGCCGCGCTGTCGTATGCCGCACTCGCGCCAAATGCTCGCATTCCCGCAAGCACTGCCATGCCGGCCGGCGGCTAAATGCCAGGCGGCATGCCGGTGAGGCAACCGATGAGCGCTACTTGCTACCGTGGTCGCCGGTTGTCTCGCCAGTTGTTTTGCCTGCTGGCGCCGGGGCGGCGACGACCCTGGCGCCGACATCTTTCAGCAGCCGATTGAAATCGGGCGAGGCCATGATGATCTTCCCCGCGGCGGCACGCAGCCGGTCGACAGCCTCGGCCGGCAGGGAAAACGATGTGGGCAGTTCGTTCAGGTAATCCAGTTCCGCCTTGTCCGTCAACTGGGCGAACGACACGTCGATGGCATAGATCGTTGCATCCGGCGTGCGTAACGCAGTGGCTACCGCGGCATCCTTGTTCGCTGAAAATGCGCGTGACTCCCGGACCCGGCGCATGGACTGCCATCGCGCCTGGCTGTCTTTCAACAACTCGGTCGCCTCGTAGGAATAGTGGTCGATCGGCACGCCCGTGGCTTTCACCAGAATCTGCAGCGTGCCCGGCGGGGATTCCGACTTGTCCCATGCCGTCTTGGGCGTGGACAGTGAATTGACGACAAAGACGACGATCCTGCGCGTATGGTCGAGTGGCGAAGGCTGGCCGATCAAATGCAGCGCTTCCATGACCTCCAGGGAATCCAGCACGCTGCGCATGCCGAGGTTGTCCGACACCCCGCCGTCCACGATATGGATGTAGGGCCGGTTGGCGCTGTCCCCGAATTCGGCCTCCTCTTTCAGGTGACGGGTCGCGCGGGCGGCCGGCCGGGGCGGGTCGCTGGCGTCGAGAAATGGCTTGATCCAGCCGGGGGGGGCGTAGCCGCAGGTGCCGCCGTAGTTGTTGAGGGTAACGGGCGTGAGCACCACCGGTACCGCCGACGATGCGGCAGCGGCACGGGAGAGCTTCACCGCATTCAGATCCGAGCAAAGCACGTCGAATGTGGTCTGCGTAAAGGGCAGGCGGGCGCCCGTGGAGATGTCCGTGGCGGAGGCGATGATGAAAGGGCCGCCTCCGCGATTGAGGTCGCCGAATGTCGCGCCATGGAACAGGATTTCGTCGTACAGGTCTGATGCCAGTTCCGAGCGGCCCCAGCCGCTCGACCATAGGGATGGCCAGTAGGCCGGATTGAGCGTGCGGAACGTAATTTCCCCCTGCACGTCGCGCTTGAGGAAGCGCTGCTCGTAATCGTCAAACAGCTTGTCGCCGTAGAGGCCATAGGCGAGCGCCGTAAAGCTTCCGCCGGATACGCCGGTGATAACGCCGACATGGTCGAGCAGGCGAGACTTGTTGCCTTTCGGTCCGACGATTTCGGTATTGCGCAGGAACTCGAGGACGCCGTACGAGAATGCCGCAGCGCGTGTCCCGCCGCCCGAGAAGGCCAGGATCACCAGGTTTTCGTTGTCTGCCGAGTATTGCGGACGGGTGACGAACCGATAGCCGGCATCCGGGTCGGCGTGAGCGATGGGCGGGTTGACTGGACGGCTGGCGCAGCCGCCGAGCACGATCAGAAACGCAAGTACCACCAATGCAGGCGTCGGCAGTCGGACCATGGATTCTCCGGGCAGTCTCCGGGTATTGTTACGGGGCGTACTCATTGAGGTTGTCCCGGCATTCTGACTAGCCTAGACTAGAATTCACCGAATCGGGGGGGTGGTTGGCTTTTGCCCTCGTATGGCGAACGCGCCGATGCCGGCATCGACCGTGCCGGACGTATCGTGTCGCCCGGACATGGCGTAACGGCAGGGATGAGATGCCGTTGCCTGGCTTTCCGACCCGATACCTTTGCGGTGACCTGCAAGGAGGCAATCGATGTTGCCCACGCCCATTTCCGAGAAGGCGCTGTCCCGCGGTATGCTCGATGTACTGATCCGTGCCGGGCTGATCGCTGTCCTGGTGATTTTCTGCTTCCAGATATTCCGTCCGTTTTTCGACCTGGTCGTCTGGTCGCTGATCCTGGCGATCACCCTCTATCCACTGCAGCTGAAACTCAGGCCGACGCTGGGCAACAAGGACGGCCGCACCGCCACGCTGATCATCCTGGTCGTGATCGGCATCATCATGGTGCCGACCTACCTGTTGGGCGTCGCCATGGTGGAGTCGGTGGAGAATGGCATGGCCCTCGTCAAGAGCGGGGAGTTCCAGGTTCCACCGCCGGCCGAGTCGGTAGCCAAATGGCCGCTGGTGGGGCAGCCGCTGTATGCGTTCTGGGTGCAAGCCGCCACCGACCTGACCGGTCTGGTGCAGAAGCTCGCGCCTCAGCTCAAGGACTTCAGCCTCGTGCTGCTGGGCGCGGCCGCGGGTCTCGGCAGGGGGTTGCTGGTATTCGTCTTTGCACTGATCATCGCCGGCGTCATCATGGCTTTTGGGGAGGAGGGCAGCCGTAGCGCCGTGCAGATTGCCTCGCGCATCTTCAACCCGGAAAAAGGCCCGCAGATCACCGCGTTGTGCACCTCCACCATTCGCGCGGTTGCCCAGGGCGTGGTCGGCATTGCCTTCATCCAGATGCTGCTGATCGGCGTCGGCTTCGTGCTCAAGGGCATTCCTGCCGCCGGCCTGCTGGCTCTGGGGGTGCTGCTGCTTGGGATCATGCAGCTGCCGGCCACGCTGATTACCGTCCCGGTGATTGTCTTCGTCATCGCCACCGAGGGTGCCAGCGTCGCTACGATCGTCTTCTCCATCTATGTCTTCGTTGCGGGGCTGGCCGATAACGTCCTCAAGCCCCTGCTGCTGGGCCGGGGTGTCGACGTGCCGATGCCGGTGGTGCTGATCGGCGCCCTGGGCGGGATGGTCAGCGGCGGCGTCATTGGCTTGTTTATTGGCCCGGTGATGCTCGCGGTTGGCTATCAGTTGTTCTGGCAATGGGTCGAGGACCAGCACCACGGTAGCGGGCCGGGCGACCAGAAACCAGTTTGATACTGCCAGGCTCGCCGCTTGTCGCGTTGGATTCGTGCGAACTGCCTGACATCCAACGGAATAGCCGATGAGTCTCGATCCCCTGAGCTCCTTGCTGGCGGCCGTCGTCGTGCTACTCATCGGCGCGCTGGTCAATCGCAGGGTTGGGCTGCTGTCGAGATACAACATCCCGGATCCCATTACCGGCGGCCTGCTTTTCGCGGTGCTGTCCGCGCTGGCCCTGGCAACCGCGGATTTCAAGGTCACGATCGACCAGAGCATCAAGCCGGTGCTGCTGCTGATGTTCTTCGGCGGGATGGGGCTGAGCGCGGACTTGCGCACGCTTCGCCGGGGAGGCAAGGCGCTTGTCATCTTCCTGATGATCATGCTGCCCTACATCGTCGCGCAGAACGCTGTCGGCGTCGCGATGGCAAAGGTTCTGGACTTGCACCCGATCTTCGGGCTGGTCGGTGGCTCGATTACCCTCGTGGGCGGCCATGGCACCGGCGCGGCCTATGCCGAGCGCTTCGCGGAAGTGAACAACCTGCAGTCCGTGATGGACTTGTCCATGACGGTGGCGACGCTGGGCCTGATTGTCGGCGGCATCATCGCCGGCCCGGTCGCGCAGTTCCTGATCACGCGATACCACCTGCGATCCCGGGCGGAGGAAACCGCGAGCGACGACATGCAAACGGTGGCGCCAATCGCCACAGTCGGCGCGATCGGCTCCCTCGCCGGCATCTTTGCCGCGGTAGTAGCCAGCCGGTGGCTGGCAGCGCAGTTCACCGGCGGCTCGATCACCATACCGGCTTTCCTGTGGTGCATGGTGACGGGCGTCGCCATCCGCAACCTCTGTCCATTCATTGGGCTGCGCTTCGATGACCGCGCCACGGACCTGATCTCGAACGTGTGCCTGTCGCTGTTCCTCGTCATGACGATGATGGCGCTCGACCTGATCGAGGTGGCGCTGTCGGCGGGGCCTTTCATTGTCATCATTGCCATGCAGGTGGTATTCCTCGTCCTCTACGCCAACTTTGTCTGCTTTCGCTTCATGGGCCGCGACTACGAGGCGGCCGTCACCTCCGCGGCCTTCATTGGCTTCAATATGGGTTCCACCGCGACCGCCATGGCGAACATGCAGGCGATCACCGCAAAGTACGGGCCGGCCCCGACCAGCTACCTGATCGCCCCGCTCGTCGGCGCATTCTTCGTCGACCTGATGAACGCGGTGGTGCTGACGCTATGGCTTGCGCTGCCGATCGTGGGAGGCTGACCATGCGCGCCCTCATCGCCATGATGCTGGCCGCCGTGCTGGCCGTCCTCCTGGGCGGCTGCGGCGGCGGCCCGGATGCCGACAGCCTGCGGGCCGGGGTCAACGACCGCCTGGTGCAGGCGCTGCCGGCCGGGACGGTGGAACTGGTCAGCCTTGAGCGCCGTGGCTCCCAGGCGGACACCAAGGCGGCGGGCGAGACACGCCGCACAGTCTACTTCGATGCGCAACTGAAGCTCGCGCGCGACTTTGATTTCGGCGGATGGGACGCGCCGGGCGTCGCCGGCCTGGTTTCCGCGCTGGGCGCGGGCCCGAAGGGCATTTCCGGTATTACCTCGGGCGGCAACAAGGCGGGAGACATCATCCGCGCCCACGGTACCGCGCTCTACAAGCGCGAGGGGGGCCGGTGGATCGCGGTCACCTCCGGCGGCTACCGGCCCGCCGAGGCGCCGGACTATGTCACCAACACGGCGCCAGGCGCCGCCGCCATCCTGGACGCGATGCGCAAGGTGATCGAATCCGTGCCCAAGGATGCTTCGCCCGCGGAGCAAGCGGCCATCGAGCAAGAGCTTACGGTGGCCTATGCCAGCGTACGCGCACGGCTGGCGCGCGCGGCTGACGGATACGCGATCGCTGCCGGTGCCGAGCACGGACAGTATTTGCGCTTTGCCCGCGCGCTGGCGAGCGAGACCAGGGTCCGGGTAGTTCCCCTGATCACCCGTGGAGGAGAGGAGAATCTGCGTCTGCTGCGGGAAGGCAAGGTTTCGGTTGCGCTTGCGCAGGGCGATGCCGCGCTCGATGCCTATGAGGGCAAGGGCGCCTTTGCCGCGGACGGGCCGTACGTCTCGCTGCGCGCGGTGGGCAGCTTGTATCCGGAAGCCGTGCATGTCCTGGTGCGGGCCAACGACTCGCTGGCATCGATGGCGGACCTGCGCGGCCACAAGGTCGCCATGGGTGAACCGGGCTCCGCGTCGCGCGTCACCGCGGTACGCGTGCTCGAGGCGCATGGGCTCGGGCTGAAGGACATCGTGCCCCAGGACTTGAGCATCGGCGCCGCGCTGGTTGCGCTGCGCCAGAAGCAGGTCGACGCCGTGATACAGGTCATCGGCGTGCCGGCGGACAGCGTGCGCGATGCGCTTGAGGACGTGCCGCTGCGGCTGTTGCCGCTCTCGGAGCGCGGCATAGCCGCGCTGGCCGGTGCGAAGACCGCGTACTTTCCCTACACGATCTTGCGCGGTGCCTACGCGAACCAGCGGCAAGACGTGCGGACCGTCGCGACCGCGGCGCTGCTCCTCACGGCAAGCGACCTCTCCGATGCCGAGGTGGCCGCGCTGACCCGCCTGGTTTTCGCAAACGGCAACGATCTCGCCGCGCGCGGCAGCGCGCAAGGTGCGCAGGTCTCGGCGGCGACGGCGCTGCAGGGGCTTGCCGTGCCCCAGCACCTTGCCGCGGCAAAGGCGCTCGATGCGACGAGCGCCGGCGCCAGGAAGAAGTAGGCGTCAAACGCATTTTCCAATCCGCGCAATGCAAAGGAGGCACTATGACAATCCGTGTTGGACGATGGCTCGGCCGGAACGGCGGCGGGCTTGAGATTCTTTCCATCGAGCCGGGTGCCCGCTTCACCGGCCGCTACCAGACCAAGGTGGGCAAGCCCGATCCCAATGCGTGGTTCGACGCGCACGGCATGACCGACGGCACGCTGATCGGATTCACGGTGCTTTGGAAGAATGCCTCTGAGGCGCACGCATCGCTGACCACCTTTGCCGGCCGCTACCTGGCCAAGGGCGAGCAGGACGGTCTCGGTGATGCATCGAGAGAACGGATCGAAGCCCAGTGGGTTCTTGCCCGGCTCTGCGACGACGACGATCCGGGCAAGCCGCACGCAATGTGGGAGACTTTTCTCTCCAACTCCGCCGTCTGGTACTGGACGCCCTGAGCGGTCAGCCCAGCAAGAGTCCCGCGTGAGCAAGCAGCTGGCGGAAAACCGCCAGCCGCGCCTCTCCGGTCCGCGCCAGCTTGCGGCAAACGTGCAAGTGCGCGGCCATGTCGCTGTGTCCGCGCAGTGCGTCCTTGCACTCGCGCTCCGAGATTTCCAGGTGGACACCGGTCAGGATTGCGCAGCCTTTGCCCACGCTTGCGCTCACGATGGCGGGCGGGTTGCCTTCGATGCCGGTGTACACGGCCAGGATCCGCGCCGCATGGTTCGTTGCGTCGCCGAAATCGAAGCGGCAGCCGCCGTGGTAGTGCGCATAAAGCGTCGTCGGGGCAGCGGTCAGGCTATGGGTCGTCCGGATCTCCGCGGCCGTGGCGCTCCTCGGCGTTGCGTCATAAGCGACGCCCCCCGTGAGCTGGGGCAGCGAGCCAACCGCGACCGCATCCACAAGGTTCAGTTCGCGTGCGCCGCAGATTGCGCCCTCGGTTCCGGCATGGAACGCCAGCTCCCTGCAAGCGTAGTACGCGCCCGCGCAAATGCCCAGGTAGACGCCGCCCTGCTCGACGAAGCGCCGGATGCGCGCGTTGGGGGCGCCGTTCAATGCGGCGCAATAGGGAAGGTCGGCACCGCCCGGCATGACAAACAGCGCGGCGTCATCGAAGAGCGCCGCGTCATGCCTGAGGTCATCGGCCATGACCGCCCGGATCTCGTAAGCGCCGGGAAGCAGTTGCTGTCCGATCATTCTCATCAGGCGTGCGGTCCCGTCGGACGTGCCGGCATCGATATAGGTCAGGATCTGGGGCTTTGCCATGATGGTTCGCCGATGTGCAACGCGGCATCGCGTCGCTGGTGATCTTACGCCCTAGGTTTTGCCGGCACCAGATTCCGGGAGCCTGGCCGTCCTTGAAGCATCCCGTACGATCCTGCGCGCCGGCATGAAAACAAGGCGCCTGCCCGCCGTGACAACACAAAGCGGTCCGGGGGGTGCCGTGTTCGTGCCAAAAGCCTGGTGCCATTTGCAGGATTATCCGTGCAAGACAATATGGTTTGGTGAAGTAATTCATAAGTAGGTGCCACTTCCCATCGGGGCAGTGACGGAACCAGCTGCCAACAACTGTCTCCAGGCAGGCCGCACGGGATTACAAGGCAATTCCCTTGGTGATCCGTCTTGACGCCAGCAGCTTGCTGGTTCCTGTCACGTCTGAAGCCTGCGTGAGATTCATGCGTCACGTCGTGGCTGTACAGCAACCGCTCCGGACGTTGAGGCAGCGAATCCGCCAAGACAGGTCTCTTAAAAATGGCCCTATCAATAAGCATCAATATGGATCTAGTGGTGGTGCCAATTTTCGGTTAATTTTCTACTCCACCGCATTCCGGCCGAGATGCCGCACCCGGCTGCCGGTTGACGACACGAAAGGCGGACAACGCAGTCCGTTGGCACAAACCGAAGCAAGAGATGGAGCAAGAGATGAAGAACGCCGAACTGGTCCGCCGCAAAGATGCCGCCACGCCCCGTGGCGTTGGCGTGATGTGCAATTTCTACGCCGAGCGTGCCGAGAATTCCGAGATCTGGGATGTGGAGGGCAAGCGCTATATCGACTTCGCCGCCGGCATCGCGGTCCTGAACACCGGCCATCGTCATCCACGCCTGGTGGAGGCCATGCAGCGCCAACTGGGGCGCTTCACGCACACCGCCTACCAGATCGTCCCCTACGCCAGCTACATCGAGCTGGCCGAGAAAATCAACCAGCGCGCCCCCGGCGGTTCGGTCAAGAAGACGGCGTTCTTCACGACGGGCGCCGAAGCCGTCGAAAACGCGATCAAGATTGCCCGTGCCGCCAGCGGCCGTCCTGGCGTGATCGCCTTTTCGGGGGGCTTCCATGGCCGCACCATGATGGGCATGGCGCTGACCGGCAAGGTGGTGCCGTACAAGGTTGGCTTCGGACCGTTCCCCGGCGAGGTGTTCCACGCGCCGTATCCTTGCGCGTTGCACGGCGTGTCGGTGGAGGACTCGCTCAAGGCGCTGCAGAACCTGTTCAAGGCCGACGTGGATCCCAAGCGCGTGGCTGCCATCATCTTCGAGCCGGTGCAGGGCGAGGGCGGCTTCAACGTGGCGCCGGCCGCGTTCGTCAGGGCGCTGCGCGCGATTTGCGACGAGCACGGCATCCTCCTGATCGCCGATGAAGTGCAGACCGGCTTCGGGCGTACCGGCAAGCTCTTTGCGATGGAGCACTACGATGTGGCGCCGGACCTGACCACGATGGCGAAAAGCCTGGCGGGCGGCATGCCGCTGTCGGCGGTATGCGGTCGCGCCGAGGTGATGGACGCCCCGGCACCCGGCGGGCTTGGCGGCACCTATGCCGGCAACCCGCTGGCGGTGGCTTCCGCGCTGGCCGTGCTGGACGTGCTCGAAAGCGAGAACCTGATCGAGCGCGGCAACGTGCTGGGCAAGCGCCTGGTGGACCGTCTGGAGAGCCTCAGGTCCGGCGTGCCGCAAATCGCCGAGGTGCGCGGTGTCGGCGCCATGGTCGCCGCTGAATTCCGCAAGGCGGATGGCAGCCCGGACGCCGATTTCACGCGCATTGTGCAGAACCGCGCGCTGGAACAGGGCCTGTTGCTGTTGTCGTGCGGCATCTACGGCAACGTGATCCGTTTCCTGTTCCCCCTCACCATCAGCGATGCCGTGATGGACGAAGGCCTCGACATCCTGGCTGACGCATTGACCCGTTGATTCCAGGCGGACCCAAACGTACCAAAACGCACCCAAAAACGCACCCAAACGGATACAACAGGACCAAACGGACTTCATCATGGAACTCAAGGATGCAGGCTTGCTGCGTGCGCAAGCTTTTGTCGGCGGCACGTGGCGGAACGCCGACAGCGGCGAGACCTTCGCCGTCACCGATCCCGCGACCGGCGCCGTAATCGGCACGGTGCCGTTGATGGGCGCGGCGGAAACGCGCCGCGCCATCGAGGCCGCGCGCACCGCGCAGGCCGCCTGGCGCGGCAAGACCGCGCGCGAGCGCAGCCAGGTGCTGCGCAACTGGCATGAGCTGATGCTCGCCAATGCCGACGACCTTGCCCTGCTGATGACTATCGAGCAAGGCAAGCCGCTGGCCGAGGCCCGCGGCGAAGTAGCCTACGCCGCGTCGTTCCTCGAATGGTTCGCCGAGGAAGGCAAGCGCGTCAGTGGCGACGTGCTGTCGTCCCCTGCCGGCGACAAGCGGCTGTTGGTGGTGAAGGAGCCGGTGGGCGTCTGCGCGGCGATCACGCCCTGGAATTTCCCGCTGGCCATGATTACGCGCAAGGCCGGGCCCGCCCTGGCCGCGGGCTGCGCGATGGTGCTCAAGCCGGCGGAGGACACCCCGCTGTCCGCCCTCGCGCTGGCAGTGCTGGCGGAGCGCGCGGGCGTGCCGGCGGGCGTGCTGAGCGTGCTGACGGGCGACGCCCGGGCGATCGGCGGCGAGCTGACCGCCAATCCGGTCGTGCGCAAGCTCAGCTTTACCGGCTCGACGGAAGTTGGCCGCATCCTGATGCGCCAGTCGGCGGACACCATCAAGAAGCTCTCGCTTGAACTGGGCGGCAATGCGCCCTTCATCGTCTTCGACGATGCCGACCTGGATGCCGCGGTGGAGGGCGCGATCGCCTCGAAGTACCGCAACGCGGGCCAGACCTGCGTTTGCGCAAACCGCCTCTACGTGCACGACAAGGTCTATGACGCCTTTGCGCAGAAGCTGGTCGCCGCCGTGGCGAAGCTCAAGGTTGGCCACGGTGTCGAGCCCGGTGTATTGCAGGGCCCGCTGATCAATGAAGACGCGGTGGCCAAGGTGGAGTTGCATATCGCGGACGCAATGGCCAAGGGTGCGCGGCTGCTGTCCGGTGGCAAACGGCACAGCCTGGGCGGCACCTTCTTCGAACCGACCGTGCTGGCCGACGTGACGCCGGCCATGCGCGTGGCGAAGGAAGAGACGTTCGGCCCGCTGGCGCCGCTGTTCCGCTTCTCCACCGACGCGGAAGTGATCGGCATGGCCAACGACACCGAGTTCGGTCTCGCCTCCTATTTCTTCAGCCGCGATATCGGCCACATCTGGCGCGTCGCCGAAGCGCTCGAATACGGCATGGTGGGCATCAACACGGGCCTGATCTCGAACGAAGTCGCGCCGTTTGGCGGTGTCAAGCAATCCGGCCTGGGCCGCGAAGGCTCGAAGTACGGCATCGAGGACTACCTGGAGATCAAATACCTGTGCATGGGAGGGGTCGACCGCTGAAGCCGGCGCGTCTCGCACTGCCGGTTCACCCGGCCCGGCGTCCGGTGTTCTTCTGTCCGGGTTCAGGCCGGTATTGACTTAAGCCACAGCCTGGGTAGAGGCGGTCCAAGTGGAGGCCGCCCACCCAAGGCAGCGTTGTTCGCAGCGCAGCGAGTGGATTCTCTACCATCGAGGAGGGTAGTTTCATGCAGGTTCGTTTTCGTTTCATCCATTCCATTGCCGCCGTGGCGGCGATGGCGGCGTCGTCCCTGGTTCTCGCGCAGGGCCCGCGAGACTGGCCCACGCAGCCGGTGCGCATCGTCGTGCCATTCCAGGCCGGCTCCGCGACGGACTTGCTTTCCCGCCAGCTCGGCATTGCACTCGGCAAGGAATACGGCCAACCCTTCGTGGTGGAAAACAAGCCCGGCGCCGCGGCCATGATCGGTAGCGAGGCCGCGGCCCGCGCGCCTGGCGATGGCTACACGCTGCTGATGTCCGGTCCCGCGTCGATGGTGACCAACCGCTTTCTCTACAAGAAGCTCAGCTACGATCCGGATGCCTTCGAGAAGATCACGGTTGTGGCCTACACGCCGAACATCCTGCTGTCGAATCCGTCGCTGCCGTTCAAGACGCTGCCCGAGATGGTGGCCTATGCCAAGGCCAATCCAGGCAAACTGAGCTACGCCTCGTTCGGAGCAGGAACCACCTCGCACCTGGCCGGCGAGATGCTGAAGGCGATGGCCGGCATCGACATCGTTCACGTTCCTTACAAGGGCGCAGCCGAAGCGATTCCCGCGCTGCTGTCGGGTCAGGTGTCGATGTACTTCGACACCATCATGACGGGGTTGCCTTTTGTGAAGGCGGGCAAGCTGCGTGCGCTTGGTATGTCGAACAACAAGCGTTCGTCGATGGCCCCGGATGTGCCGACCATCGCGGAGCAAGGCTATCCCGGCTTCGATATCGCCCCATGGTATGGCCTGGTCGCGCCGAAGGGCACGCCGGGCGAGGTCGTGGCCAAACTCAATGTCTCGGTCAACAAGCTGCTCAAGGATCCGGCCTTCCGCGACAAACTGGGCGCCACGGGCGCCGAGCCGCGCGGCGGCAGCGCGGCGGACTTCAACACGATGATCAATGCCGAGATTCCGCGCACCGAAAAGCTGGTAAAGCAATCGGGCATGGCCTTGCAATAAGCGGCGCGCGCTTCCATCCGCGTTCCGGATTTTCCCCATCCTACTGAGTCGCTCCTAATGTTGCCTTTCGACTGGTCCTTCCCCTATCCCTCCCAGAAGATGCCGCTGCTTGCCGCCAACGCGGTCAGCACCAGCCAGCCGCTCGCCGCGCAAGCCGGCCTGCGCATGCTGTATGAAGGCGGCAACGCCATCGACAGCGCGATCGCCACGGCGATCGCGCTAACGGTGGTGGAGCCGGTAATGAACGGTATCGGCGGCGACATGTTTGCGCTGGTCTGGCACGAAGGCCAGTTGTACGGCCTCAACTCCAGTGGCCGCGCGCCCGCGCTTTGGACGCCCGAATATTTCGCGGGCCGCGAGAAAATGCCTTCGGTCGGCTGGGATACGGTGACGGTGCCGGGTCAGGTCGCAGGCTGGAAGGCACTGTCCGCCCGCTTCGGCAAGCTGCCGTTCGCGCGCCTGTTCGCACCGGCAATCGAATACGCGGAGCAGGGCTTCATGGTATCGCCGCAGATCGCGCGCCAGTGGGCGGCACAGGTACCTGTGCTGGCCGGCCAGCCTGGCTTCGCCAAGGCCTTCCTGCGCGACGGCAAGGCGCCGCAGGCTGGCGAGCGCTGGCGCTTTCCGGTGCAGGCCGCCACGCTGCAGCGCATTGCCGAAAGCGATGGCGAGAGCTTCTACAAGGGCGAACTGGCCGCACGCATCGTCGCCTTTGCCGAGGAAACCGGTGGCGCCATCCGTGCCGATGACCTGGCGCAGCACGCGCATAGCTGGGTCACGCCGCTGTCGCAGGATTTCCGCGGCTACACGTTGCACGAGATTCCGCCCAACGGGCAGGGTCTGGCTGCGCTGATCGGGCTCGGCATCCTCGACCGCTTCGACATTGAAAGCATGGGGCGCGACAGCGCGGACTTCTATCATGTCGGCGTCGAAGCGATGAAGCTCGCGTTCGCCGACCTGCATCGCCACGTCTCCGACCCGGCGACGATGCAGCACGATCCCAAGGCATTTCTCGATCCGGCCTATCTGGCCGAGCGCGCCGCGCTGATCGACATGGCGCGCGCGAGCACGCCCGGCGCCGGCATGCCGAAGACCGGCGGCACGGTGTACCTGACATCGGCCGATGCGGCCGGTTCGATGGTTTCGTTCATCCAGTCCAACTATCGCGGCTTTGGCTCTGGCGTGGTGGTACCCGGCACCGGCATCTCGCTGCATAACCGTGGCGAAGGCTTCAACCTGACGCCGGGGCACGCCAACTGCGTCGGCCCGCGCAAGCAGCCGATGCACACCATCATCCCCGGCTTCATCACGCGCAATGGCGCGCCGGTGATGTCATTCGGCGTGATGGGCGGTTCCATGCAGGCTCAGGGCCACGTGCAGATGATGGCGCGGCTGGCAGCCTTCGGCCAGAACCCCCAGGCTATGAGCGATGCACCGCGCTTCCGCGTCGAGAACGGCCCCGTGGTCAATGTGGAATCGCATATGCCGGCAGACGTGGTCGCCGCGCTGCGCGCGCGTGGGCACAAGGTCGAGGTGGCGCCGCCAGACAGCCTGGAGTTTGGTTCCGCGCAGTTGATCTACAAGGCGGAGCACGGGTATATCGCTGCGTCGGATTCGCGGCGGGACGGGCAGGCGGTGGGATTCTGAGCGTGATGGCAGGCGCGCCAGGCCAATGAGCGCAGGTTGCCGTGGATTTCCGCTGACGTGACAGTCACCGCGCTACGACAATGAATCGCGGCACCAACATTACCGTTGGTGTCGCGATTTTTGTTTCAGGACCAGCGTGGAGGCCACTCAGCCGGGCGGCTTTAGCGGCAAGATGATCTAGTTCCTGATCCCCAGAGTCTGAGAAGGCAGTTCACCAAACCGCTGCTTGTAAACGGCTGCGAACAGGCCGAGATTGACGTAGCCCCAGGCGGCGGCGACAGTGCGAACCGTGGTCCCTTTGCCGGCAAGCAGCAGTTCGGCCCGGACACCCTGAAGCCGTTGCTCGCGCAAGGTATCCATCGGGGTGCATCCACGGTATTCACGGAACGCGCCGGTGAGCGTTCGGACGCTTACGCCACTCGCGCGGGCGAGTTCGCTCAGTGTCGGCGCAAGATGCGCGTGTTCCCTGATATGACGCTCCGCCGCCAGGACATGCCGCGGCGCCATGCGGTGTAGCGTGGCCTGACTGGGCTGATCCAGATGGGCGTGCCATTGCGTCAACAGGTGGATGCCGATCATTTCTTCCAGATGCCGGCCCAGCGGGCTGCCGCCGATTGCGTCCGGCATCTCCGTAGTGCAGTTGCAAACATAGGCGAGAAGGGAAATCCAGCTCGAATTGGCCCCGCCAAGGCGAAACTTCTTCGTCCACAGGCTCTCGTCGGCAGGCCGGCCGAACCAGCGCTCATGCAAGGCGGCCAGCGCATCGTGTTCGAAGGTCAGGTTGATCTGCAGGTGGTTCTCGTCAAAGTCCACCCAGTAATGGGTTCGCGAGTTGTCGACCACGAAGGCGTCGCCAACGCCAGTGTCGGCGAAGGCATTCGGCTCGGTCCAGTGTCGCGCCGTCCCGCGCAAGGTGGTCAGGACCATTCCGGTACCTGCCGCGGGTGAAAAATCGGAAATGTGGACCGGGATGCCATACTTGAAGCGGCTTAGCGTGAAGTGCCCGATCCGGGTGGCGTCGAGCACCGAATCAGGGCGGCGCGGCCGCCCTGTCGGCGTGACGCTGTACGGCATGTAGATGCGGTCCGACCATTGACGAATATCGTCCCATTCGCTCGATGCCACCCGGCGGTAACGCGAACTGGCCTGGCCCTGGGCATCCGTGACCAAAACGTTTCGTATCGCTTCCATCATAGCCATACCTCAGGACGGGAGATTTGGACGCGCCGGGCACGGAAGACCGGCGTGCAGGAGCAGCCTGCTACCTGTGATGGTAAATGGCCGTTTCGAATTCAACAAATCCTGGGTAAGACGCAGCGTCCTGGAACGGCAGGATCTGGGTCGCCCAGTAGCCGCCGATGCCGTTTTGACGGTCGATCCAGAAGAATGAGTTGGCCAGGCCCGCCCACATCAACGAGCCGGCGGGCCGCCCCGTGGGAGCACGTTCCCGATTCGTCATGAAGGAGTACGCCCAGCCCTTATCGGTGCCAGGGAGGAATTCGCCGGTATTGCTCAACGAGGGGACGGAGGTGGTCCAGCCGCCCACCGCGAGCCCCATGGGTGCCAGGCCGTCCTGGGCCATCAGGTCCACCGTCTCGGGCCTGAGCACGCGTCCGTTCGGGCCGGCACCGTTATTCAGGATCATGCGGATGAACTTCATGTACTCGCCAATGGTCGCGTAAAGACCGTGGCCACCCATGTCCATCGGCGGGGGATCAGGCAGCACCAGATCAGGTAGCGGAGCGAGTTTTCCATCGGCTGCGCGGTCATGGATGGTAACGCGCCGTGCCTTCATCGACTCGCTCATCCGGAAGCCGATGTCCTGCATGTCCAGCGGCGTGAAGATGCGTTCTTTCATCACCTCGCCCAGTCGCTTGCCGCGCTGCTGTTCGACGATGCGGCCCAGCCAGTCGATATTGGCGCCGTAAGTCCATGCGGCCCCCGGCTCGTGCAGCAGCACTGTGCGTATCGAATCGAAGCTGCAGGACATGATGGGCGGGATGTTCCTGGCCGTACGGTAATTCAGGTCGTTCTCGCTGAAGAACTCATAGCAAAGGCCGGAGGCGTGCAACATCAGGTCGTTCACCGTGATCTTGCGCCCAGGCGCACGGGTACGGGGCTGGCCATTGGCATCAAAGCCATCAAGCACCTGGAGTTCATCGATTTCTGGAACGTACTCGCCAGCGTTGTCGGACAGGGCAATCCTGCCTTCTTCGACCAACTGCATGATGAGTGTGCCGGTCAGGGCCTTGGTCGTCGAAAAGATCGCGAACACTGAATCGGTGGTCATCGGGCTGTCCCGGCCCAGTTCGCGCGTGCCGGTGGCACCTTCATAGAAGTTTCCATTACGGTCGGTGGCCATGGCCACCACCCCCGGCGCACCGCCATGGCGATGGGTGGCCTGGATCAGCACCTGATCCAGGACGGTCTTTAGTTTCTGTTGCGTCATGTTTTGTCTCCTGATGTTGGGCGGCGCCCTTTCTTTTTTGTGCCTGCGTCATGCCGCATCGCCTGGAACGCAGGCGAGCCTAATTTACGGGATGGTGCGGTGCGGGCCTGTTCCGATCTGGCAATTGCATGTTCAGGTTCGGCGGAAATTCGCCCGCGATCGCCCTGTGGGCGGAAATTGGCAAGATCAAGGCAATCAGTGGAAATGGCAAAAAAGGAGGAGGTCCCTTCGACCATGCCGCCGCCAAATTTGCGGTCATTGCGCTGGGCGAGTGTCGACGAGGAGGGCAAGGCCCGTATCGATATTCTCGTGTGCGCGCATCGTCATGCCGCTCACGTTGGCGGCTTTACTGACTCCGCCTGGAAGGCAGTCGAGGTAAAGGAAGTCTGGTTTCCTTGGACCGAAGATCCAAAAGACGCCGATGCCAGGGGCATACGGGAGAAGCAAAGCGGCCTGACGAGACCGCAGTGATGAATCGCTAGTAGTCGTGATGCACGGGTACGAAGGGTAAGCCCGGTTGTGAATTGCACTCTATCAAGTAACGGCGAGAATGACTTAAAAAAGCCGAAGCGGCCGATTGTGGCACTTGCCCCCAATATGGGGGCTCAAGCCAAAAGCTGGTGCATTCACTGCGATACTAGAAATAGCTTTTGGCTTCTCAGTCTAAACTGATGCCGTTCACTTTGGCGATGCCTTGCCAGAGGGACAGGTCCGTGCGTACGGTCTGGGCAAATTGTTCCGCGCTTTTCAATGGCGGATCGATCAGGTTGAGCTGGACGAATCGGTCACGCAGCTCCGGGGCGGACAGGGTGTTCAGGACCTCCCGGTGCACGGCCGCCACCACGCCCGCTGGCGTACCGCGCGGGGCGAACACACCATACCAGGCATCTGTATCGAAACGATAACCTTGTTCGGTCATGGTCGGCAGGTCCGGCAGCGCCGGCCCCCTGTGCGAGCCGGTGATGGCGATGCCGCGCAGCTTTCCGGTCTTGATCAGCGGCACCGAACTGGTGGCGTCGACGAAGGCCACCTTCACCCGCCCGCCCTGCATGTCCTGGTAGATCTGGCCGATCGTCTTGTAGGGCACATGCCGGATGTCGAGTCCTTCCTGCCGCTTCAGGTACTCCATCACGAGCTGCCCGGTGGAGCCCGGGCCCCAGGTGGCATAGTCGTACTTGCCGGGATTCGCCTTGACGAAGGCAACGAACTCCTTCAGGTTGCGCGCGGGAAAATCCGGCGAAGCTACCAGATGGATGCCCCCTGAGAAGATCTGCGCCACGGCCACAAGGTCGCGCGTCACATCGAATGGCAGCTTGTGCTGCAGGGCCTGGCTGATGACGGTGGAAGACGAGCTGGCGAATAGCAAGGTGTAGCCGTCTGGCGGCGCCTTGGCCACCGCGTCGACACCGATGACGCCATTGGCGCCCGGCCGGTTGTCGACCACGACGGGCTGTCCAAGCGTGCGCGACAAGCGCTCGGCAAAGATTCGCGCAATGGTGTCGGGCCCGCTGCCGCCGGCGCTGGGCAGGATCAATCGAACCGGCCGTGCCGGCCACGGCTGCGCGCTGGCCGGCGCCGTGCCAAGCGCAAGGCCCAGCGCCATGCCAATGGCGGGTGCCAGGGCCAGGTAGCGGCCGAGTCCCAAAGTGTTCCAGCAATTCCGCATCATGTTTGTCTCCTGCATATTGTTGTGATGACGGGCCTGGCCATGGCACAGCTCAGGCCCGCTTGACCTCTACGACGTTGCGCCAGCCGTCAGGCAGCGGCGCGCACGGCACCGATCGACAGGCCGCCATCGACGATGAGCATCTGTCCGTTGACGTAGGAGGACTCGGTGCTGATCAGGTAGAGCGCGGCATGCGCAACCTCCCAGCCTGTGCCCTGCCGGCCGAACGGCAGTGGACGGGCCGCGCGCGAGGGCCGGGCGCGCGAGGCGTCCCGGCCCATCGGTGTGTCGATCAGTCCTGGTGCCAGAACATTTGCACGCAAGCCGCTGGGCTGGCCGGCGAATGCCACCGCGCGGCCCAGCGCGGTCAAGGCTGCCTTGGAAGTCTCGTAGGCCGGCAGGCCGCTCAGCGGCGAGATCGCCGCCGTGGAGGCCACGAACACGATGGCGCTGCCAGCGGGCATGACGGCGGCGGCCTCCTGGGCGCAGAACATCGGGGCGCGCAGGTTGATGTCCTGGACCCGGTCCCAGTCTTCGGGCGTCTCCGCGCCGAAGCGATTCTGGTTGCCGATCCCGACGTTGACCACCAGGCCATCGAGCCCGCCCAGCGCGGCCACGGCCTGGGCCACCATGCGCGAGATCTGAGCGGGGTCCGCAACGTCGGCTTGGACCGGCACCGCGCAGCCGTCCTCGCGCAGGATCAGGTCGACCGTATCCTGCGCGGCGCTGGCATCCATATCGGCGCACGCCACGGCGGCGCCCTCGCGGGCGAAAAGGATTGACATGGCACGGCCATTGCCTACCGACGGCACCGGATCGACGGTGCGGCGTTGGCCCGCGCCTACCACCAGGATGCGGCGCCCGGCGAGCCTGCCGTCACGGCGCGGCACGCCAAGCGCGGGTGCAAACAGTTGTTGGTCCGGACGGCCTTCCAGGGATTCAGTCATGACGCAGCTCCAGTTTTTCCAGCGGCGGGTTTTCGATATCGACTTCGAGGTTTTCCAGCAGGCGCGACACCAGCATGTAGAAGCCGATGGTTGCCAGCAGCTCGACCATCATCTGTTCGTCCAGGGCCGCCGCAACCTTGGCGTAGAGCTGCGCCGGTGCCTTGACGTCATGCACCACGGCGTCGGTGAATGCGATGACAAGGCGCTCGAGTTCGCTGAAGTCTCCGTTGGCATCCGGCTTCAGCACGGCATCGATTTTTTCTTCCGGCACACCGGCGGCGCGCGCCACACGCCGGTGCTGATGCACTTCGTAACTGGCGCCGCTGAGCGCGCCCACCCGCAGGATGACCAGCTCGCGCAGCGTGGGCGGCAGCGAGGCCTCCGTGAGAATGGCGCGGCCGAGACCGAGGAAACCGAGCGCGATCTCCGGCGCATGCGGCAGGACCCTGTACAGGTTGAGGGCGGGACGCCCGCGCAGTTGCTCGCCAAGGCGGCCGGGCACGTTGTCCACATCGAAGTAAGGCAGTCTGGCCATGTTGTGTTGTCTCCGTTTCCTGCCGCGCGGCAGGTGATGTCGTGGTGGGAATAATGCAAATAGGAGTTGGCCGCTTACGGCAGCACGTTGCGCGGGTCTTGCCGCAAGACCAGGTTCCATACCTGTTGGCCGACCGGCCGCTCGCGTTCCTCGATCAGGTGGGCGACCAGTCCCGCGCAGCGTCCGATCAGTGCCAGTCCACGGCCGAACAGCGGGTCCAGCCCCATCTCGGCGAGGATGGCGCCGATGGCGCCAGCAGCATTGAGCGGCAGGACACGGCGCGTACCGTCGCCGCAGGCGTCGCCGAGCGCCAGGGCAAGACGACAGTACTTGCCGTGGAAGCCATTCGCGCTCGCGGTCTCCATCAGGACCGGCACGCGCGGATCGCCTTGCGCGTGTATCGGATGGCCGACGCCAGG
The DNA here is from genome assembly GCA_000955785.1 of Burkholderiaceae bacterium 16. Taxonomy (GTDB): domain Bacteria; phylum Pseudomonadota; class Gammaproteobacteria; order Burkholderiales; family Burkholderiaceae; genus Cupriavidus. The sequence goes on along the minus strand of JYOD01000134.1, from coordinate 17,577 downwards.
TATCGGCTTGCCGGCTGACCGGCAGGCGGCGACGATGCGCCGGGCATGCTCTGCAATGGTGGCTGCGTCGGGATCGGCCGCCAGCGACGCACCTTCTTGCAGCAGTAATTCCGCCATGTTCTGCACGGTGCCGAGGAAGCGTTCGCCAGCGCCAAGCAAGCCCGCAGCGACCGCGCCTTGCAAGGATTCCGGCGCGCCCAGCCAGGTCATGCGGGCGCTAATCGCGCTTGGCGTCAGCCCGTGGTCGACCGCGGTCACCAGCAGCGTGTCGATCATCCGCGCCTCCGCGGCGCCGGGGAGGCGCCCGAGCGCAACCAGGCAGAGCGTCTGAACGAAATCCAGCGTGCCGATCACCTCGGTGGCAAGGTCCCGCCCGCGCAGCGTGATGCGATCTGGCGTCGTGTAGCCGATCTCGGTGCGGATACCGTTCATGCGCTCAGCCCCACGGTGATGCCGCCGCAGACATGCAGCACCTGTCCGGTGACGAAGGACGCGCGTTCGTCGAGAAAGAACTCGACGGCGTGAACAATGTCCTCAGGCTTGCCGAGCCGCCTGACCGGCACGCCGTTCACAATGCGCTGCGTCAGCGCATCCTGGGCCGGGTTGACGGAGCCGAACGCCGCCGTGGCGATGGGCCCCGGAGCGACGGCGTTGACGGTGATGCCGTGCGCCGCGAGTTCCAGCGCCCAGGTACGCGTCATGGCGTTCAGGGCGCCCTTGCTGGCCGAATACGCCGTGCGCAGTTCCTTGCCCAGCGCGGCACGGCTGGAGATATTGACGATGCGGCCGTGGCGCGCCTTTCGCATGGCTGGCACCAACGCCTGGGTGCATTGCAGCGCGGCGCGGACATTGACGGCGATTTGCCTGTCGAAGTCGTCAAGGCCGGTTTCCTCCACGCTCGCCGCCCGCAAGGTCGCCACATTGTTGACGAGGGCAGTGAAGACATAGCGGGCCGATGCCTCCCCGAGCGCGGCGGCGAGTTGTGTCGCGTCGGCCATGTCGACTTCCACGAAGTGCGTCACGCCGGCTTCGGGAGGTGCCACCCGATCGAAGTTCACTACCGTGTGGCCGCGCTCGCGCAGCGTCTTGCACAGGGCCCAGCCGATGCCGCCGGAGCCGCCGGTTACCAGGATATCTGTTGGTGTCATGATGAAAGAGGCTCCTTGCCTTGAGGGTTGTTGCTGGCGTAGTTGCTTGCACTGGCGGCGAGGCGGGTCTTGACCTCGAGCCTCGAGACCTTGCCGTTGGCAGTGAGCGGAAGGGTTTCCACAAAATGAATGCGCTTTGGTGCCTGTACCGAACCCAGGCGCTCCTTGACGAACGCCTGTAGCTCGGCAGCGTTGGCGGTGGCGCCGGCACGCAGTTGCACGGCCGCGTGCACGGCCTCTCCCCAGCGCGGGTCGTCCATGCCGAGCACGGCGCAGCGGCACACCGCGGGATGGGCGCCGAGCGCGTTCTCCACGTCGCTGGGGTACACGTTGAAGCCACCCGTGATAATGATGTCGCGCAGCCGGTCTTTCAGGTATAGGTAGCCTTGCGCGTCCAGGTAGCCGCCGTCGCCCGTATGCAGCCAGCCATCGGCCAGTGCCTCGGCGGTCTTGCCGGGCTGGCGCCAGTAGCCGGACATGACGAGGTCGCCGCGCACCACGATCTCGCCGGCTTCGCCAGCCGGCAGCAACTTGCCATCGCGCCCCATGATGGCGAGTTCGGTCAGGCAGGTGGCACGGCCGACGCTGCCGTGACGGGCGGGATCGCGCATTTCCCCGGCGGGCAGGAAGGCAATGATGCCGGGAGCCTCGGTTTGCCCGAACGAGGTCTCCAGAGTGCCGAAGACATCGATGGCCTGGGCAATCCGGTCTGCGCGCATCGGCGCTGCCGAATAGATCAGGTGCCGCAGCGCGGACCAGTCCCGTTCGCGCACGCCGGGCTCGTCCAGCAAATCGTAGATCAGCGTGGGCGGCATGAACACCGCAGTGATGCGCTCGCGCTCCAACTGATCGAGCAGGGCGCGCGGCCTGGTCGAATCCGCCAGCACGAGGGTGCCGCCACGCGCGAACACGGGCAGCAGGAAAGTGGATGTGCCGTGGGTGATGGAGGCCACGGCGAGATAGCGCTCGTCCTCGCGCAGCTGCATTGCGGTGAGGATGGAAACCACCGTGGTGTTCCAGGACCGCAGCGACTGCATGACCCCCTTGGGCGCACCGGTAGTGCCGCCGGTGAACTTGATGGCCTGCGTTTCGCCAAGTTCGCGCTGCACGCGTAGCGGGACGCGGCCGCGCCAGGTAGCGAGTAGCGCTGCAATGCTGTCCGGGCCGGATGCCTGCGGCCCGCAGGCGATCACGCGGGCGCCAGGCGTGATCGTGCCAGATTGGCCGTGGCCGCTGTCTTCCATCACCAGGATGGACGGCTCGGTGAAGTCGACGATGCGGGCCCGTTCGTGGGCCGAGGCGCGCGGATTCAGTGGCACCCAGCACTTGCCCGCGGCCAGCGTAGCCAGCAGCGCCAACACATGCTGCACGCTATTGCCTGCGCAGATGCCTACGCGCGATCCGGACGTGGGGTCCAGCGCCTGGAAGGCCGCTGCGAGCGCCAGCACCTTCTGCGTCAGTTCGCCGTAGGTCAGCGATTCTCCGGCGGCCTGCAATGCGATGCGCGCCGGCGTGGCGTTCGCGGTCCTCAGCAGATAGTCGATTGGTTGCATGCTTTCATCCGTTGCGTCTCGTTCATTCCTTTCATTCCTTTCATTCCGCCCGTGCTCCCGATACCTTTACGATCCTTGCCCATTTGCTCATCTCCTCATCGACGAATCTGGTAAATTCCGCCGCGCTCATCGGCCGGCTGCCTGCGTTCCTGTTGGTTCCGAGGTCGGTGCCGGCGTCGGCGCCCATTTCGGCGTAACGCTTGCGCAGCGCCGCGCTTGTCACAGCCTGGCCAACAGCGGCATTGAGCCGGTTCACAATGTCGGGGGGCGTATTTGCCGGCGCGAAGATGCCGCTCCAGTTGCTGACGAAGTAGCCCGGCACGCCGGCTTCGGCAACAGTCGGCACATCCGGGAGCGCGGACGAGCGATGCGCCGAGGTCACGGCGAGCGGGCGTACCAGGCCCTTGGCGATCAATGGCAGCGACGTGGGCAGGTTGTCGAACATCAACTGCACCCGCCCGCCCATCAGGTCGGTCTGTGCGGGCGAGCCACCGCGGTAGGGCACGTGCGTCAGTTGCGTGCCGGTCATATACTCAAAGAGTTCGCCGGACATATGGATGCTGCTGCCATTGCCGGACGAGCCCATCATCAACTGGCCCGGGTTGCGCTTGGCCATCGCGATCAGCTCCTTCACATTGCGCACCGGCAACGCGGGGTTGACGACCAGCACATTTGCGCCGGAAGAGACCAGGGCCACAGGCTGGAAGTCCATCTTCGGGTCGTAGGGAGGGTTGGCGTATAGCGTCGGGTTGATGCCGTGGGTGCCGATCGTGCCCAGCAGCAAGGTGTAGCCGTCCGCCGGTGCATTGGCGACGGCGGCCGCGCCGATGTTTCCGCCCGCACCGGCGCGGTTCTCCACCAGCACAGGCTGCCCGAGGCTTTGCGTGAGCTGCTGGCTGAGCAGCCGTCCGAAAATGTCCGCGGTGCCTCCGGGCGGGAACGGCACCACCAATCGGATTGGCCGTGAGGGATAGGTTTCGGCCAGTACCGGCCCCGCGGTGTGCAGGGCGAGCGCGGCCGCGACCGCACAGATCAGTCTGTGAAGCATGGGAGGTCTCCGTTGTCGTTGTCATTGCCAGCGGCATGCTCCGGACGGAGCCGCGCCAGGCTTACTGCTCTCCGCCTGGCGGGATTCAGGACGGCGCGGACGCGATGCCTGCGCTTAGGCCACCGTCCACGGGAAGTTCCACTGCGTTGATATAGGAGGCTTGCGCCGATATTAGAAAGCGCACCGCATGCGCGACCTCCCAGGGCGTGCCTTGCCGCCCGAACGGCAAGGCGGCGGTACGTCCAGGCCGCGCCGCGGAGGCCGCGCGGCCCATTGGCGTATCGATCAGGCCGAGCATGACCACGTTGGCGCGTATGTGGTTGGGCTGCCCTGCCAGCGCGGTCGCGCGGCACAGGGCACCGAGCGCTGCCTTCGAGGCTTCGTATGCCGGATTCATACCCGCGGGCAGCCTGGCCGCCACTGAAGACACGAAAACGATGGCGCCGTGCATGGACATAAGCGGCAGGGCTTGCTGCACGGTCAGCATGTGCGCGCGCAGGTTGACCGCCATCACCTCATCCCAGCTGTCTGCCGTCAGTTCCTCCAGGAGCTCGCGGCGGCTAATGCCGACGTTTAGTACGAGTCCGTCGAGGCCTCCCAGCGCCGTCCGTGCGGCCTGCACCATGCCTTTGATGCCGGCGGCGCTGGCCACGTCGGCCGGGATGGCCACCGCGCCGCCGTCCCGCACACTGCGTACGGTGAGTTCCGCTGCCTCGGTGCTCTTGTCCGCGCAGGCGATGCTGGCGCCAGCGCGGGACAGGGTCATGCAGATGGCGCGTCCGTTGTTGACCGGATTCCCGGCATGGGCCGAAGGGACCTGTCCGCCACCGACGACGAGGATGCGTCGGCCGCCCAGCGATCCACACGTGGTCTCGTCCGCAAGGTCGGCGCCGGGGGGCGCGGCAGCGGGGCGCGAAGGACGGTCTGGTTGCATTGGATAATTTGGCGCTGTTTAAGTTGATGTTGGGGGAAATGTGAAAACGATTTCTGTTTGTGCTAACTTATCAGGCAACAAATTTGGCGTCCAACTGTGGAACGTTTTCATTAGGGAAGACCATGACGCAAAGGATTTCCGTCAGGGATGTGGCTGAGGCGGCGGGGGTTTCCATCGGCAGCGTGTCGCGTGTGCTGAACGGCACCGGCTATGCCAGCCAGGCGCTGCGAGCCCGGGTGCACGCGGCCGTGGAGGCACTGAACTATGAGCCCAGCTTTGCCGCCCGCCATCTGCGCACCGGGCGCAGCAAGACGGTCGGCTATCTGGTTTCGAATATCGGCAACCCGCTGCTTGCGGCGCATTTCAGCGAAGTCGAGAAGCATATGCAGGCCGCCGGGTACTCCATGCTGGTCGGCAATACGTTGGACCAGCCACAGCGAGACCGCGAACTGGTTGCGCTGTTCGAGAGCCGCCGGCTGGAGGGCATCATTGCCGCGCCGAGCCTGGAGAGCGCGGACCCCGCCAACAGCTTGTTCAGCGGCTGCAGCCTGCCGGTGGTGATTCTGGATCGGGAAACGCCTCTACCAATGGATGCGGTCTATTTGGACCATCGTAGCGGTGTGAAGCAGGCGATGGCGTATCTGATTTCATTGGGTCACCGCCGCATCGCGCTTTTCGGGCCTGGCGAGCACATTCGTCCAGGGCGCGAAAAGCTGCTCGGCTACCGGGATGGGCTTGCGGAGGCGGGTTTGGTGTTCGACCCCGCATTAGTTTGTATGTCACGCTCGGCGATCGATTCGTCACGCACCCAAATGGCGACCATGCTCGCTCTTTCCGCGCCCCCTACTGCAATCATAGGACTAGGAACACGCCTGCTCTCCGGAGCCATTTATGTTGCGCGCAAGGCGGGGCTGGATATTCCCAGAGACCTTTCGGTGATCGGCATCGGTACGCCTGAGACGCTTGAGTTGATGTATCCCCCGCTAACCACTTTACGCTTTGACATCGAGCGCGCCGCGGAGGCAGCCGCCCATCTGATGCTCGACCGGTTGGCCGGGGAGGGGGTGAGACAACCACGTATCGTGAGTGTGCCGCTTGACTTGGTTTTGGGTGAGTCGTGCGCCAAGGCGGCGTTCGGGCAGGCCAGTGGGATTGCACATGCGCCTGTGTCGAAATAAGCGAAGTCTCTAGGGGGGTGTTGTCAGGAACTCGGACGTCCCCGCACTTGCAAGACAGGGGTGCGGCAGTTGTTCGGCACGAGGAAAATCGCAGTACGCGCAGGGCGAAAATTTAGTATGATGGCTGTCATGCGAAATATGAAAGCCAACGCTAGGTACGCGGCCAAAGAAGCGTCGCACGAACGCATTGTGGCCGCGGCTGCCCGGGCAATCCGGCGAAGTGGTTATGACGGCACTGGCGTCGCCGACATCATGAAAGAGGCCGGTCTGACGCACGGAGCTTTCTATGCACATTTCCCCTCACGCGAAGCCATGCTGGCAGAAGCCGCGGATCGGGCGTGCGCGGAGTCCGCTGCGGTAGCGGCAGATGTTGTTGCCGGCGTCCCACCCGGGAAAGCCTTGGAGGCTGTGCTTTGCGCCTATCTCTCAAAGGACCACGTTGAGCAGGTGGAGCTTGGATGCCCCTTGGCCGCGCTGGGCTCAGAAACACCGCGACAGGCGCCCGAAGTACGCCGGGCGGTGACCCAACACACCAAGGCAATGATTGATCTGCTCGCCCGCCAGTCGCCTGACTGGGGACAGCCCGGTGCTCATGAACAAGCACTAGTGACCATCGCCACCATGGTTGGTGCTTTGCTGCTGGCTCGTGCAGTCGACGAGCCAGCTCTGTCGGACCGCCTGCGCGAGGCTGCGCTGAAGCACCTGGTCCCCCCTGGTATCTAACCCCCCGGATTCATGCCGCCTTCTCGCTCGCCTTTACATATGATGATCATAATACGAAATGACCTTGGTTCACCTCTCGGGTGTCACGTTGAATGGCATCGCACCGTACATGCCGACGCGCTCTCAGATCGCACAAACTGACGGAGAAATTTCATGAACATACGCGGCAAGATTGCCCTCGTTACGGGGGCCTCCTCAGGTATCGGCTACGCCACCGCGGAGCGGCTCGCGAAGGCTGGCTACAGGGTGTTCGGTACCAGTAGGCGCATAGGCACTACCGGTCAGCGAGCGTTCGAGATGTTGCCTCTTGATGTAACCAAGGACGAATCCGTCGATGCGGCCGTCCAAAAGGTGATGGAGCGCGAAGGCCGTATTGATCTACTCGTCAACAACGCCGGGTTCGGGGTCGCTCCAGCGGGTGCGGAAGAGAGCTCGCTGGAGCAGGCCCGGTCGATATTCGATACGAACTTCTTTGGGATAGTCCGGATGACCCGGGCTGTCGTGCCACATATGCGCCGCCAAAGGGAAGGGCGCATCATCAATATCGGCTCCGTGCTTGGTTTCCTGCCGATGCCCTACATGGCGCTGTATTCCGCCACCAAGCACGCAGTCGCGGGCTATTCGGAATCGCTCGACCATGAACTGCGCACGATGGGTATTCGCGTCTCGGTGGTCGAACCTGCCTACATCAATACGCCCTTCGATGCGAACCTGATGAAACCTGACGCCCTGCTCGATGTGTATCGCGAGATTCGCGAGGGCGTGGAGAGACGGGTGAAGGAAGTTCTCGTTGGCGCGGACGGACCTGAAGTGGTAGCCGAGGTCGTGTTGAAGGCAGCCATGGCAACGCATCCAAAGATTCACTACGCCCCCGGCCTCGCTAGCCGCATGCGTTTGCTGCGCAGGTTTGCACCCGCCAGCGTGCTGGATGCGGGGGTTCGAAAAGACCTGCGCCTCGAAACATAGGCGGTAAGCCGCGTCGCCCGCTGTTTCTCACAAATCTCAATTTGAAGGAAGACGATGACATTTCAAGCGCTGCTCGCAAGCAAGACAGGTGACAAGATTTCAACCAGCGTGGTCTCACTGCGCGAACAAGATCTCATGCCCGGAGATGTCGTGGTCGCTGTCGACTATTCCACCGTGAACTACAAAGACGCATTGGCGATCACTGGTCGTGCCGACGTGATCCGCCAGTTCCCCCTGATCCCTGGGATCGACTTCGCCGGCACCGTCGAGGCGTCCTCGTACCCTGGCATCGCGGTGGGCGACCGGGTTGTCGCCAATGGCTGGAGCCTAAGCCAGACCCATCACGGCGGCTATGCGCAGAAGGCGCGCGTGAAGGGCGAGTGGCTGATCAAGCTTCCAGCCGCCATCTCCACCAAGGACGCGATGGCGATCGGGACGGCGGGATACACGGCGATGCTGTCCGTGCTGGCGCTCGAACATGGCGGCCTCACGCCCCGGCATGGGGACGTTCTCGTGACGGGTGCCAATGGTGGCGTCGGCTCCATCGCGATCGCGATCCTGTCAGGTCTTGGATACCGGGTCGTCGCGTCCACGGGCCGACTCGAGGAAAGCGATTATCTGCGCGGCCTCGGGGCAGCGGACATCATCGATCGGCGGACGCTCGCGGAGCCGGGGGCACCCATTGCCAGCGAAAGGTGGGCTGGCGCGGTCGACTCGGTCGGCAGTCGCACACTGGCCAACGTGCTGGCGCAGACTCGGTATCGAGGCGTGGTCGCAGCTTGCGGCCTGGCTCAGGGCGTGGATCTTCCCGCCTCAGTACTGCCCTTTATCCTGCGCAATGTGACGCTTGCCGGCATCGATTCGGTCAATGCACCGCAGCAGGTGCGCATCGAGGCTTGGTCACGACTTGCACGAGATCTGGATCTGCGCAAGCTCGCGCGGACGACACATGTGGTCGGCCTCGCCGAGGTGCCCGAAGTCATCGAGCGATTGTTCGAGGGAAAAGTCCAGGGCCGCACAGTCGTTGACGTCAACGCGTGAATATGTCACGACACCTCCCCACCTAATCAGTGAGAAAGGAATATGCATGTCACCATTCATCGCCAAGCCGCCGCCCGCAGGCCAAGCAACTTCAACCGCTGAAGCCATGGCAACACTTCGTTTGAAACAAGCGGCCGCCGTCGGACTGATCCTGGCCGACGAGTATATCGGCGGCCAAATTCTCGATCCCGACAACGGCAAGGTCTATCACAGCACGGTTCGCCTGACCGACGATGGCAAGCGACTCAGCGTGCGCGGCTATATCGGCGTGCCGATGCTGGGCCGCTCGCAAACCTGGATGCGCCAGGAATGAGGGCGACCATGAAAGCACTTCTTCTCGATCGCTACGGAAAGAAACGCGCGTTGCGGTCCACTGAGGTTCCGAGCCCGGCGCTGAGTGAGGATGAGGTCATGGTCCAGATCCATGCGGCCGGTGTGAATCTGCTGGACTCCAAGATCAGGAACGGAGAGTTCAAGCTCATACTCCCCTATCGCCTGCCCCTCGTCCTAGGGCACGACGTGGCCGGCGTCGTGGTCAAGGTCGGGCCTCGCGTTCGGCAATTCAGGCCGGGGGACGAAGTCTATGCCCGGCCCGATGATTTTCGCATCGGCACCTTTGCTGAGTACATCGCGGTCAAGGAAGAGTCCTTGGCGATCAAGCCCAAGGCGCTGAGTATGGAAGAAGCCGCATCGATTCCTCTGGTGGGCCTGACGGCATGGCAAGCGCTGATCGAGAAGGCGAATCTGAAGAAAGGGCAGAAGGTCTTCATCCAAGCCGGTTCAGGCGGCGTAGGAACATTTGCAATCCAGTTGGCCAAGCATGTGGGCGCCACTGTAGCCACCACCACCAGCAGCGCCAACATCGACTTGGTGAGAGGCCTCGGGGCAGACGTTGTCATCGACTACAGAAAAGACGATTTCGAGAAAATTCTTCAGGGCTACGATGTGGTCCTCCACAGTCAAGACGCAACGGCGCTGGAGAAATCTCTGCGCGTCCTTAAGCCCGGCGGCATACTCATCTCGATCTCCGGCCCTCCCGATCCCGCATTCGCAAAAGGAATCGGAGCACCGTGGTTCGTGAACTTGATTGTTCGTCTTCTGAGTTCGGGAGTCCGGAAGCGGGCAGCAGGTCGTGACCTGACATACTCGTTCCTCTTCATGAGGGCCAGCGGGCGCCAGTTGGGCGAGATCACGTCGCTCATTGATTCCGGCGCGATACGCCCGGAAGTGGATCGGGTCTTTTCCTTCGACGAGACCAACGAGGCCATGGCCTACGTCGAGAAGGGACGGGCCAAGGGTAAAGTTGTCGTCAGAGTGCGATAGACGTGATCACCCCGAGTTCGGGCATGACCTGACGCCGCCCGCTACGCAAGGTTGGTTGAGAATATTCTTCCTTGGCCGTGCATCGCTGGCCCTCGGCGGTCAGGGGAAGCCGGTCAGCCTCGTCTTGGATGATGCTTGCGAGGTGATCTGGTTGCGCTTTGATGTGCTTAATCTGCGGCACGTATGGGAACCGGCGCGCATGCGGTCACGTGCGCTTGTAGCGAGTTTCAATGATCCTGGCCGTGGCGATCAGGCGAGGACGTACCTCGGAAATGAACTTCTCCGCTGAAATCGTTCTGGCGGGTGCGGCAGCGTTGAGGACAACCGGCGGCAGTGCATTGCCGAGCTTCAGTGGTACGGCAATGCCGTTGATTTCCTTGTTCCAGTCGCCAAACGACGTCACGCATCCAATCTCCGAAATTTCGACGAATGCATTCGAGATGCCTTGCTCTATGGCTGGCCAACTGGCCTCGTTCAGCGCGCGGAGCCGGTTCATGACGGCGCGGCGTTCGGAAGGGCCCATGACCGCGATGTGTGCCCGCCCGATGGCAGTCGTTCCAAGCGGCAGCCGACTGCCAATATCAAGATTGAGGGTCACTGCGGTGGACTGGCTTCGCCGGCAATCGATATACAGGACAGAAAGGTCATCGCGGATGCCCAGCGAAATCATGGAACGCGTACTGTCAGCCAGCTCCTGCAGCAGCGGCTCGCTGGCCGCTCTCAGATCCAGCCGGGAATGTGTCACGCGCGCCAGCGTGAGCGTGGCCAGGCCGATGCGATAGCGCCCGAGTTCGGGGATGTGATGCAGGAACCCGAGGGCGGTCAGGGTATAGCTCAACCGGGTCACGGTTGACTTCGGCAGCCCGCACCGGTGAGCAATTTCAAGATTGCTCAGGCGCTCTTCGCTGGAATGGAATGCCTGCAGGATGCGCAGCCCCCGGGCGAGCGCCTCGACAAAGTTCCTGTCGGCACCTTCCTCGATGATGGATGCAGCAGCATCGGCGTCCCCGATGATTTCGGTCGAAGGCTGCTCCTTCCCCAGTTTCCTCAAGTTTGCCTCCCGACATGCTGGTAGCGATCGCGCATGGCTCGCTTGTCGTACTTGCCCACGCTGGTACGTGGCAACGCATCCACGAAGTGTATCGCGTCCGGGATCGCATACTTCGGAATGCGGCCCGAGGCGACGTAGCTGCCCAGGTGCAGCCGGATGGCGCTTGCGTCAAACGAGCTCGGACAGCCGCTTTCCGCCACCACGATCGCCATCGGCCGCTCGCCCCATCGTTGGTCCGGCACGGCGATGACAGCGGCTTCCCTGACATGCTGATGCTGGCAGATCAGGTCCTCCAGCGTGCCGGACGACAGCCATTCACCGCCGGTCTTGATCACATCTTTCAGTCGATCGGTAATGTGCAAGTAGCCATCTTCGCCGATGATACCCATATCGCCAGTGTGCAGATAGCCGCCGCGCCAGAGTTCCTGAGTGGCTTGGCCATTCGCAAGGTATCCCTGCGTGAGCCATGGAGCGCGCAGTACCACTTCCCCTGGAGTCTGACTCCCCGAGGGCAACACTCGCATCGCTTCATCGACAACCTGCATGTCAACGAGCGGCAACGCCCGTCCGGCGAGTGTTCGCGTGGTGATTGCCTCGCCGGAATTGTCCGGATCGGAAATGGATGGATCCACGTGCGCGGTGGTGACGAAGGGGCAGGTTTCCGACATACCATAGCCCGCAAACGCGTCGATCCCCTGTTTCAAAGCCTCGAGGGCTAGGCTAGTGGGAAAGCGTGCGCCGCCGACCACGATCTTCCACCCTGACAGATCCACCTGGTCGACCTCTGCCCGATCCAGAATCATTTGGAGGATAGTGGGGACGCAATGGGAAAACGTCACGCCTTCGCGGGCGCGAAGCGTGAGTAGCATCTCCGGCGTGTAACGCCCGGGATAAACTTGCTTGACGCCCATCATCGTCGCCACATAGGGCATGCCCCATGCGTGCACGTGGAACATCGGGGTGATCGGCATATACACGTCGCCTCGATGGAACCGCCCTTGGGTACTGCTCATGGCGAATGCCGCGCAGACGGCAAGCGTGTGGAGCACCAGTTGGCGATGGCTGAAAGAGACGCCTTTGGGCAGGCCGGTCGTGCCGCTCGTATAGAACTGCGTGGCGCGGGTGTTTTCATCGAAATCGGGAAAGATGAAATCAGACCGGTTGCCGGCCAGCAGTGCTTCGTAGCCATCGGCAATGGTGCCGTCATCGTCGTCATCAAGGATCACCACGGACGCCGCCATGTCGACCACATTGCGCATCGACGAGACGAGCTCGAGAAAATCGCGGTGAACCAGAAGGACCTTGGGCTTTGCCTGTTCCAGCGTGTATTGGATCTGCTGTGGGCTCAGCCGGATGTTGGCGGTCATCAGTACTGCACCCATCATCGGTACGGCAAAGAAACACTCCAGGTACCGATGGCTGTCCCAGTCGAGTATGGCGACGGTCTCTCCATGGCCAACGTCCAACGATTGCAGCCCGGATGCGAGCCGGCCGATCCGCTCGCGCAGCCCTCGGTATGTATATCGGTTGATGTCGCGATAGACAATCGACTGGTTGGGCGCTTGCGCCAGTGGCGTGAGTAACAGCTGCTTGATCAGCAGTGGATACTGTGCCCCCGGTGGCGGCGCGTGTGTCTCGTTGGCTTGCATCCGAATGTCTCCTGTAAGGCGCCGGAAGTTCAGGGTTGCTTCACGGTCGTTTGTGGTTGCGCACGGACGAAGTCCACCAGTGTTCGCGCCAATGCCTCCGGTTGCTCCAGTTGTGGCCAGTGGCCGGCGCCGGACACTCTGGCGATCGTGGCTTTTGCGAATCGCGCCGCCGTTGCTTCGATCAGATCCTCAGTGAAGAACTTGTCGTCGGTGGCAACGCAGAGGACGGGCTGCCCTATTGGCGATGGGGACTTGCCGGCCGGGTGGCCACCGGTCCATGCATGCAGTTGCGTAAGCGCGTGGTCGCGGCTGGTAGCTACCGTGCAATCGACGAGAATTTCCAGCCCCTCCTGATCGAGGGCAACCGCTAGGCTTCGCTTGCCTTCACCGATGGCATTCCTGTCCTTCAGGCCGGCCCGCGATGCAAAGCGCTCCATGGCCGGCGGCGCCAAGGCATAGCCTGCGAGTGGGGCAGAAGTGATTAATACCAGCCCTGCCAGCCGATTGCCAAGACGCCTCGCCACCAGTTCGCCGATTTGCCCGCCCATGCTGTGTCCGACCACGACAAAGCGTGCCGACGTTTCAGGATATGTCCGCAGAATCTGCGTCAGCACATCGGTGGCGTATTGCTCGAGCTGCTGCTCGGAGGTCAATGTCGGAGGCTGCCCGGCCTTCAACGCGATGGGTACGATGTGCCACGCCGGCAGATTCACGTGCTCGATCAGGCGGGCCCAGACGGCCGGGCCATCGAGATAGCCGTGTAAGAGCACCAGGATGCTGTGGGACGGGGAACTTCCGCGGGACGTCGTCATGCCGATGCCCCGGGCATCAGATGAGTCTGATACCAACGCAACGCGGCGGAGCTGGAAGCTTCGAACTCCTTGCGGTAGGCGTCAAAGTGACCGCCGCCGATGATTTGCAGCCGTTTCGGTTCCACGGCGCGTTCGTAGGCGGCCAGCGCCAGATCCGTGGGGGTCACCACGTCGTTCTCCGCCACCACCATGAGCAGCGGCTTCGGCCCGATGCGCGGAATCCACTGCCCGGGCTCATACATCTGTGACAGCCTTGACGAGCGTATCGTGACAAACTCGCTGTGTTCCACGCCGTCCGGAATCTCGAAGGCGTCATGGAATTCCATCATGTCCTTCGAACGGTAGACCGCACGGACGGCGGGATCAAGACTCACAACGCGTTGCAACATCGGCGGCTCCCCGCGCAGCTGTGCACGTTCGTCTTCGTTGAACAGGGCTTGCTGGGCCGCGCGGGCATCGGGCGGTACGCGCCGCAGGCTCTGTTCGTATCCGCTGACGATGGGAACCTGTGCCGCCACTACGCGGATGCGGGCATCGGTGGCGCCCAGCACCATCGCATGTCCGCCCGCATAGCTCGTTCCCCAGATGCCGATGTGATGCCGATCGACGCCATCGAGCGATTCGAGATAGCTGATGACGCGGCGCCAGTCCGCGATCTGTCGCCACGGATCGATATCGCCGCGGACCTCGCCACCGCTGAGCCCGAAGTTGCGGTGATCGTGAACGATCACGATCAAGCCGGCTGCCGCGAAGCGCTCGGCGTATTCGCGCAGGCCCCGATACTTCAGGCCTGAGAAGCCGTGCGCCATCGTAACGGCGGGAGCCGGGCCGATGCCGCTGGTCGGCCGGAAGACCCAGGCATGGAGTTCAATGCCGCCCTCGGCGGGAATGTAGTGCTCTTCTGCTTGCATCGGACGTTAGCCTCTATTGCCCATTGAATGGAATTTCCGGCCGGTTAAGGCCGGCATCGATCGCCTGGATGGCAGAGCTCACACCGCGCTGCACATCGTCGGTGGCGAGCAGCACGGACACGTGCTCGATCATCGCCTCGTCCGCACCCCGTACGCCGCCGACGGCCCACGCAGCAAGAACCGACTTTGTTACCGCGTGGGCACGCGTGGGGCCTGCGGCAAGCTTTTCCGCGTGCGTTCGCGCAACTTCCGCGAGCCGTTCATCAGCCACAACTTTTGCGACGATATTGAGGGACAGGGCCTCTGCCGCGGTGATTTCTTCGGACAGCATCACCAGCCGCGTAGCCACGCTGCGTCCGCTGCGTTCGGCAATGCGCTGGACCCCACCTGCCAGTGGCGATACGCCCAACGTCGCCTCGCTAAAGCGGAACCTTGCCGATTCGGCGGCGATGATTAAATCGGTGTGCAGTGCGAACTCGAAGCCGCCACCGTATGCCCGGCCATTGACCTCGCAGACGGTCGGGATCGGCAGGGATTCAATGGCATTCAGGATGCCATTTGAATAGCCGAAGCGTTCGCGCCGCGCGGCGTGATTTTCGAGATGTGGCCACTCGCGAAAGTCGCCACCGAGGCAGAAATCGTCGAGGTTGCTACGGAACAGCATGCATCGGGCACCCTCGCGAACACCCTGGCGCACCGCGGCTTCCAGCTCGGCATAGAGCGGCCGGGTCAACCGGTTCTGTGGCGGCCGGTTGAGCGTGACGATCGCCACGCCTTGTCGCAGTTGGTAGAGCACAAGTCCGGCATTGGTGGAAGGCTTCATTTTCGTGTCTCCCTGTTCAAACGGTTTCCCAGATCTCGCTGAGCGACGACTGTTCGGTCAGCGTGCTCGCCACCGTAACGACACGCCAGCCTTCGCTCGTGCGATGGATGTCGAAGTGGACTGCGCGGCGTTCAATCTCGCTCTCGTCGGCACGCCGCCGCGACCAGATCACGTCGATTGAGCCGGCGTTGCTGTTGTAGCCCTTCACGGCGCGATCCAGTACCACGGTGTGGGTGTACTGCTGCGCCTGCAATGGCTCCTGGTTCGCGCGCAGCAGCCCGATGACCTGGTCGCCGGTTAGCAGGCATTTGGTCATGTTGACCGATGCGGCGTGCAGGGGGGCACCCCAGTACTGCAGGATGGCCTCGTTTTCCAGGCTGGCATTGGCGCCCATCTGGACCCAGGCGGGCAAGTAAGTGTCGAAGAACCAGCTGTTCATTTCGCGCACGGCGGTGCGGTCGGCTGTCGTGATGGGGGCAGAGTTGGTCATGGTGCTGTCGTGTGGAAATGGGGTGGATCAGTCGAGCTTGGCGCCGGATTGACGTACTACTTCCTTCCAGATCGGGGCCTCGCGTCGATATGTTGCGGCGATGTCTTCGGGCCCCTGGTAGCTCGGGGCCCAGCCCAGGTCGCGAATGCGCTTCTGGACGTCTGGTTTCCTCACGGCCTTGTCGATTTCCGTCGCCAGCCGGTCGACGATGGGCGCAGGCGTTCCGGCCGGTGCGGCGACGCCGACCCAGCCCACCGCACGGAGCAGCGGGTCATTGACGCCGGCTTCGCTCAGTGTCGGGACGTCAGGCAATGCGGCAAGGCGCGCCGGGCCGGTCACGCCAATCGCCTTCAGTCGCCCGGCCGCGATGAACTGTGGCGCTTGTGCGCCGGTGACGAATGAAACCTGGATGTTCCCCGCCACAAGGTCGTTGATCATCGGTGATTCGCCGCGATAGGCGACGTGCGCCATGTCGCCGCCAAGCAGATCATTGAGTCGGCTCGCGCTCAGATGGGAAATCGTTCCCACGCCCCACGATCCATACGACATCTTTCCCTTGTGAGACTGCATGTACTTGCGCAGGTCGGCAACGTTGCTGACGTTCAGGTGCGAGCTCACGGCAAGCACAAGCGGGGCTTCGGCGACCTTCGCAACCAGCTTCAGGTCCTTTTCGGGGTGGTACGGCAGCTTCGTGTACAGAAACTGGTTGATCATGAGGTTGGAGCTGAGCGCGACGGTCAGGGTGTAGCCGTCGGGCGGTGCCTTGGCCACGGCATCCACGCCGAGGTTGCCCGCCGCGCCGGTCTTGTTGTCGACCACCAGCGGTTGGCCGAGCGCTCGGCCCACCGGATCCGACAAGGTGCGGGCAACGATATCGATCGCGCCGCCTGCCGCATACGGCGCCACGACCTTGATGGGCCGGGAAGGGTAGGCCTGGGCGGCGAACGAGCATTGGCTCAGTGCCAGCAATGCGGTGCTGAGCACGCCGGCGCATGCAGCGCGCAATTTTAGATTCATGATGGTCTCCATTCTGTTTTTATGAGGGGCTGGTCACATCCAGCTGAGGACTTGTCCGCCATCGACGGGAATGACGGCGCCTGTCATGTACCGGCCCGCATCCGAGGCCAGCAGCAACGTTGCGCCGTCGAGGTCGGATGCCTCGCCAAACCGGCGCATCGGTATGCGCTTGAGAATCCCTGACTCGATGCCGCGCTCGGCGAACTGCGCTTGCATGTCGGTCAGGATGTTGCCCGGCGCCAGCGCGTTGACGCGCACACCCTTTCCGGCCAGTTCCAGGGCCATGATGTGCGTAAGGTGAATGAGTCCGGCCTTGGAGGCGCCATAGCTCGACATCTGCCCGCCTGCGCGCAATCCCGATGACGAAGCGATATTGATGATGCTGCCGTGGCCGCGCGCCGACATATGGCGCGCCGCCTCCTGAGCCACCAGGAAAGCGCCCTTCAGGTTAGTGTCGAAGATGCGGGATACCTCGTCATGCGTTTGCGAAGTGAAGCGCTCGACGTAGATCACGCCCGCGTTGTTGAACAGAATATCGACGGGCAGGCCGAGCTGGCTTTCTGCCTCTTGCCATGCCGGGGCGATGCCTGACGGGTTGGTTACATCGAGCCTGACGGCGCAGGCCTTGTGGCCCTCTGTCCGGAGTTCGGCAACAACGGCCTCCAGACGATCGGCGCGACGCGCGCCCAGCGCCACAGCGGCTCCGGCCTTTGCCAGCGTGCGAGCCATGTGCAGCCCAATGCCGCTTGAGGCGCCGGAGATGAATGCGGCTCTGCCGCTCAGATCAAAAATGGACATCGGATGTTTCATGAGGGGCCTGCTTCCATGCCCGTCGCTGAGTGGTGTCCGGATATCGGGGTTCGTGAGCGACGGTGTGGAGAGTCTAGGCCGAAGTTCACCAGCCGCCTGG
>JYOD01000133.1:232-22127 GCA_000955785.1 Burkholderiaceae bacterium 16 | reverse complement strand
GACTTCTGTATAAGGAAATGGGCTTGGGGGTGTTTGAGGGTATTTGGTTTTTTTTTGGGGCGGTGTTGGTTTTTGCACCCAAAGGAATACGACATCCCCCTGCGGGGGGCCTGTACGCTGTTGGGTTCAACGACCAAGACGCCCCAAAAAAACCGAATAGCATTAAAACTCCACCGATTCACCACCTATTCCAAGAATCTCAAACACATAATTCCCAACAGCAGCGCCAAACCATTAACGCTGCACCAACCTGAACAATCGCACATAATGCGGATAAAACCTCACCTAAACCCCCCTTAGCATCATGGCCCGCCTAAAACTTGAATTCCCCGAAGACCAATACTGCTACTCCACCCACCTCACGGTGCGCGTCACCGACATCAACTCGGCCAACCACCTCGGCAACGACTCGATGATCTCGATGATCTCCGAGGCACGCGCCCGTTTCCTCTTCGAGTTCGGCATCCAGGAAACCCAGGGCGACGGTGTCGGCATCATCGTCAGCGACCTCGCCACCACCTACCGCAACGAGGCGCACGCCCGCGACCAGTTGCTGTTCGAGGTCGGGGTGATGGATTTCAACCGATACGGCGGCGACATCACTTTCCGCATCACGCGGCCGCAGGACCAGGCGCTGGTGGCGATGGCCAAGTCCGGTTTTGTCTTTTTCAACTACCAGATCAAGAAGGTGGTGCCGATGCCGGAAGCCTTCTCGCAGAAATTTGCCAAGGTCAACTGGGTCGACTGAGGCCGGGTTAGCGCGGCAGGCCGCATAGCCGGGCGCGCCGGCCGCGCGGCACAGGCGCGACATGGGGTAAGGTGTGAGCAATGCTATCCGCGCCACGCCATCGTCATGGGTTTCTTCGACTCGCTCTTCCTGCGCAAGCCGCCGCCGGACCGTTTCGCGGCGCATTTCATTGCAGTGGCCAGACGCCAGGGTTTCGAGGGCCGCCTGGAATTCAATGCGGACGAGTTCCGGCTGGAGCACGGGCGCAATGCCTTTTTCAACCTCCACAATGCCTACCGGGCATATTGCGAGACGCGTGGCGCACAGCGCGACAAAGCGCTGCAAAGCTTCGTGGCGACCTTGTGCTCCAGCGGTCAGGCTACGCCAGCCTTGCTGTCAGAGGCCGGCCCCATGCTCCGCCCGCTGATCCGCAGCCGCTCGCTGATCGATGAAATCCGGCTGCATCACATGCGCACCGAGGGCGATGCCTCGAGCTTCCAGGCCGCCTGCCTGCCCTTCGGCGACGATTGCGTGATCCTGCTGGCGGTGGACTACCCGGAAACCACCTCGACCCTGTTGAACGGCCCCTCAGCTTCCTGGCAACTGACGCTGGACGAGGCGCTGCGGATCGCGGCCGACAACCTGCGCGACCACACCGCCGAGGCCTTCGTGCAGGTGGCCCAGGGCGTGTACCAGGGCGCCTGGAGCGATGGCTACGAGGCCAGCCGCGCGCTGCTGCCGGATGTGCTGCAGCGGGTGCCGGTGCGCGGCCGCCCGGTGTTCATGGTGCCCACCCGCGAGGTACTGCTGGTGACCGGCGACCAGGACGAAACGGGGCAGCTGCACATGGTGGAGCTGAGCCTGCAGGCTTCGCGGCAGGGCCGCACGATCTCGCCTGCCATGTTCCGCTACGTGCCCGGAGACGCCTGGCACGCAGCGCACGCCGTGCCGTCTGGCCCGGACGTGTCGCATTTCGTGCCGGCCGGCGCGCAGGCGGCACGGCATCTTGCCCACCTCAAGCGGCTGTACCAAAAGGAAGAATACGACACGCAGAAGGATGCCATCGATCGCCTGAACGAGCGCGCCGGCGCCGGTGTGTTCCTGGCGAGTTACCTGCTCTACGGCCAGCAGGACGATCCCGTGGCCTCGTTTTCGGTCGCCACCTGGACCTGCGGCGTGGACACCTCGCTGCCGCGCACGGACCGCATCGCCCTGGTGCAGCCCGATGCCGACGATGCCCCCGGGAAGACGCGGGTGGTGGCATGGCAGCAGGCGCTGGCGCTGCTTGGCGATCTGGTCGAGGAAGAAGCGCTCTATCCCGTCAGGTATCGCGTACGGACCTTCCCCGACGAAAGCCGACTGGCGCTGCTCGATGAAGTGGGCTGACGGGCGCAGGCGCCGCGCCACCCGCTAACGCGTCTTGCGGAAGGTCAGGTTGATCCGCTCGTGCCCCAGTAGTGCGTGGTCGCCTTCCGCCAGCGGCGCGATGCCATGGAACGCCAGGCGCGCTGGGCCGCCCCAAACCACCACGTCGCCATGCGCCAGCCGCACGCGTAGCGGGCGCTCGGCGCGCCGCAGGCCGCCGAACAGGAATATGGCGGGCAGGCCGAGCGAAACCGAGACGATGGGCGCGCGCAGGTCGAGCTCGTCGCGGTCCTGGTGCAGGGACAGGCGGGTGCCGGGCGCGTAACGGTTGAGCAGGCAGGCGTCCGGCACGAAATCCGCAAAGCCGGCAGTGGCGGCGGCTTCGCGCGCCAGCGACAGGAACCCCGCCGGCATGGCCGGCCATGGCTGGCCGCTAAGTGGATCGGCCGCTTCGTAGCGGTAGCCGGTGAGATCCGAAACCCAGCCAAACGGGCCGCAGTTGGTCATGGCCACCGACATGCGCAGGCCGCCCGGCGTGATGAGGTGGCGCCATGGCGCTTGCGCAGCAATGCCGCGCACGGCGTCCAGCAGGTTCTGGTCATGCTCGCGCGCGAAGCCGCGCAATACCACCGCGCCGGGCACGATCGGCTCGGCATGGGGTGCGTCTTGCGGCAGGGAGTCGAACAGGTCAAAGGTCATGGCGTTCTGGCAGGCGGGCGCTGCAGCCCTGCGCTAAAACGACATGGTAAGCGCGAACGCGAGTGGCTGCTGCGGGGGCTGCGGCATATGCGCCGCAGCCCCCGTCGCTCGCGTCCGGTCAGGCGAAGGTGTCGACCTCGCCGCGTGCGAGGGTACGTGTCACCGGCGTAGCGGGGCCGGCATTGAGAGGAGCCGTGGTGGCGCCTGCCAGCGTGCCGAAGCCGTTTTGCGGGCTGCCCGGCTGGCGTTGCTGTTGCTGCTGACCGTTGCCGGCCTGGCCGGCAAAGCTGTCGGCGCCGACCGAGGTCTGGCCAAGCTGGATGCCGTTGTCCGCCAGCGCGGTGCGCAACTGCGGCAGCGCTGCTTCGACCGCGGCACGCACGGCCGCGTGGGGCGAGACGAACTGGGCCTGGGCCTGGTCGTTGACGACGTTGAGCACGACCTTGAGCGGGCCGAGATCGGGCGGGTTGAGCTGCAGCTCGGCGGTGTGGTTGCCCTGGGTCGCCAGGCGCACCATCTGCTGGCCGAGCGCTTGCGGCCACTGGCCGTCGCCTACCGGCGGGGCGATCGGCAGCGAGGTGGCTGGCGACAGGCCGCCGGCGGTGGGCGCCAGGCTCGCGGCCATGGTGCTGGCGGCCATCATCGGCGTGGCGGCCACGCCAGCGGGCGCGGCTTCCGTGCTGGCCGGCTCGGCGGCGCGAATGGCTGCCGCCAGTTGCATCGGGTTGGCTGGCGCGGCGGTGGCGGCAACCTGGGGCTTGCTGTCCTTGCTGGCTTCGCCAAACTGGAGCTGGGCCTTGTACGGCTGGCCGGAGGTGTCCTGCTGCCCGGCACCGGACTGTCCCTTGCCGGCTTGCTGGCCCGCCACGGCAGCCGCGAGGCTGGCGGCCAGGTCCGGGCTAGCCTTGGCAGCGTCGCCGGCCGGGGCGGCAGCCGGCTTGTCCGTGGCCGCGGCCTGGGTGCTGGCCGGGGTTTGCGGCGCGGGCTGCAGCGCGGCGCGCTGGGAGGCGATGGTGGCCAGCGTATCGGCTGCCGCCGAGCTTGCCGGTGCGGCGGCGTCGGGCGTGGTGGCTGCCGTGGTGGCCAGGGCGGGGTCCTTCAGGCTGGCCTGGGTACCCAGGCCAGCCGTGCCGGGCAGTCCGGCCGCGGCAGTTTGCGCGCCGTTGGCTGCCGGCGTGGCAGGCTGGGCCGCTTGTGGCGCCAGCAGGGCGGCAAGCGCAGCGGCGGCGGACTGGGCGGCGGGGTCCGCCGCCACTTCCTGGCCCTGCTCGTCTTCCTTGTCCTGGCGGCGCGACGGCTTGGCAGCTACCGCGTTGCCTTGCGCGGCCTGGGCAGGATCGTTGCCGGCGGCGGCGCCATCCGTGCCGTTTGCGTCGGCGCGGGCAGGGGCGCAGTCGGCGTTTTTATTGCTGCCGGCGCTCTGGTTGCTGCTGGTACGGTCCTCGCTGCGGGCGCGCGCCAGCGCATCGCCGAACCCCTGCGTCTTCGCATCGGTGCTGCCGGCGTTATTGGCGTTGCGCGGGGAGGTCGCCGTGCTGGCGGCATTGCTGACAATCTGGCTGATATCGATCATGTCGGGATTCGGTCTCGCTGGGCGGCTTAGCGGTGGCGGCCCGCGACTTGCAGGCGGGCGGCGCGGGCGGCGTATTCGTCGGTGTCGCGTTGTTCGCGACGCGTGCTGGCTAGGTGTTCGCGCGTCTCCGCGCGGGTAATCAGGGTGTCGAATGAGTTCTGGCGGCGTTTCTGCTGCTGCCAGTTGGCGCGGCCGGCCAGCAACTGCGCCTCGGCCCTGGCCAGCGATTCCGTCTGCTGGCGGATGGCGGTATCGAGCGAGGCCAGGAACTGCGCAAAGTCCTGCCAGCGCGTGGAGGTCATGCCGTCTTGCGCGATGGCCTGCATGCGCTCGCGGTATTCCTGCCGGTACTGGGTGAGCGCGGCCAGTTGCTGCTCCGCCTGGTTGCGCAGGCCTTGCAGCCGGCCCAGTTCGCGCGCGGCGGCATCCGTATCGTTCTGGGCCAGGTCGGCCAAGGTATTCAATGCAGATGGCTTAGCCATGTTCACTCCGTTGGAAGAGGCTATGCAACTGGCCGATCGAGTCGCCGTAGCCGGCGCGCTCGTGGATGTCCTGCTGCAGGAAAGCTTCCATCTGCGGATGCAGGTGGATGGCGAGATCCAGTTCCGGATCGTTGCCCGGCACATAGGCGCCCACGCTGATCAGGTCGCGGTTGCGCTGGTAGCGCGACATCAGCTGCTTGAAGCGCCGCACCGAGGCAAACTGCGGCGGCTCGATCAGCGCCGTCATGGCGCGGCTGATCGAGGCCTCCACGTCGATGGCGGGGTAGTGGCCGGATTCCGCCAGGCTGCGCGACAGCACGACATGGCCGTCGAGAATGGCGCGCGCGGAATCCGCGATCGGGTCCTGCTGGTCATCGCCCTCGGTCAGCACCGTGTAGAAGGCGGTGATCGAGCCACCGCCTTCGGGGCCGTTGCCGGTGCGCTCCACCAGCGTGGGCAGCTTGGCGAATACGGAGGGCGGATAGCCCTTGGTGGCGGGCGGCTCGCCGATGGCCAGCGCGATCTCGCGCTGGGCCATGGCATAGCGCGTGAGCGAGTCCATGATCAGCAGCACATGGCGGCCCTGGTCGCGGAAATACTCGGCCAGGCGCGTCGCATAGGAGGCGCCCTGCATGCGCAGCAGCGGCGAGGTGTCGGCCGGCGCGGCCACCACCACGGAGCGTGCGCGCCCCTCCGGTCCCAGGATGTTCTCGATGAAGTCTTTCACTTCGCGCCCGCGCTCGCCGATCAGGCCGACCACGATCACTTCGGCGCTGGTGTAGCGCGCCATCATGCCCAGCAACACGCTTTTGCCCACGCCGGAGCCGGCGAACAAGCCCATGCGCTGCCCGCGGCCGACGGTGAGCATGCCGTTGATGGCGCGTACGCCCACGTCCAGCACGGTTTCGATAGGCGCGCGCGACAGCGGGTTGATCTGCGTGCCGCCAAGCGTGACCTCGGTGGCCGCGGTGATGGGGCCCAGCCCGTCCAGCGGACGCCCGGCCGCATCGAGCACGCGCCCGAGCAGGCCTTCACCCACGGGCAGGCGTTTCGAGCCCGGTTCGCGCGGGGTGGTGTCGCCGCTGGGCAATGGCGTGGGTTCGAGCGGATAGACGCGCGCGCCGGGCACCAGGCCCACCACGTCGGACTGCGGCATCAGGTAAAGCCGGTCGGCGCCGAAGCCGACCACTTCCGCTTCAGCCAGGCGCGGGCCGGAGGGCTTGCCGGACATCTGGCCGCCGGGCAGTTCGATCAGGCAGTCGCTGCCCACCGGCAGGCGCAGGCCCACGGCTTCCAGCACCAGGCCGGCGGCGCGGGTGAGGCGGCCGCAGCTGCGCTTGCTGTCGATCTCGGCAATGCCGGCCGAGGCCGCGGTGAGCGCGTCGCGCCAGCGCTGGCCGTGCAGGCCCGGTACGCCGGCAGCGGTGAAGTCCGCGGTGGAGTTCGCAGTGAAGTCCGCAGTGAAGTCCTTACGGGCCGCGCTATCAGGCATGGGGCGGCTCCCACGGGTCGTCGCGCCCAAGCGCCTTGACCACGCGGCTCCAGCGCGTGGACAGCGTGGCATCGAGCTCGCCGCTGGCGGCGCTCGCCACGCAGCCGCCGCGCGCCACCGCCGGGTCGGCGCGCACGCTCCAGCCGGCGGCTTGCAGCTCGCCGGCCAGGTGGGCTTCCACCAGCGCGACGTCGTCCGGGTTGAGCAGCAGGCAGGGCGAGCCCGACAGCGCCGGCTCGGCCGCCAGCAGTTCGCGCACTGCTGGCAACAGGATGGCGGGATCCGCCAGCACGGCCTGCTGCACGAGCTGGCGCGCCACATCCAGCGCCAGGGCGATCAGGGTCTGGGCCACTTCTTCGTCCACGCGTCCAAGCGCGTGGCTGAAGGTCGCGGCGAGTTGCTGCAGGTGGGAGGCTTCGCTGCGGGCGCCTTCCAGGCCGCGCGCATAACCTTCGCGGTGACCGTCGCCGTAGCCCTGGGTCTGGCCTTGGGTATAGCCCTGGGCGTAGCCTTCCTTGCGCGCGCCTTCGCGCATGGCGTCGAGCGCGGCAAAGTCGATCGGCGGCGGCGCCGGCTCGAAGGGCAGGAACTCGGTCGGCTCCGGCTCGGCCTTGCGTGGATCCAGCGACACCATCTGCCAGCGCTGCCAGCCGTTCTTTTGCTCGCCGCGGTCCGCCGGCGCGGCAAAGCTCTCGAAGCCGGTCTCCCGTGGCGTGGCGCGGTTGCCCGCGCCGCGGCGCCCGCCGGCGTTGCCGCGCTGGTCGCCGCGTGTTTCGACGTAGTCGCTGTCCGCGGCAAGGTCGCGGAACTGGCGCAGGGCACGTTCAGACGTAGGCATCGTCGCCACCACCGATTACAACTTCGCCGGCTTCGGCCAGGCGTCTTACCACCTGGAGGATGTTCTTCTGTTCGGCCTCGACCTGCGAGACCCGTACCGGGCCCAGCGCCTCGAGGTCTTCGCGCAGCATTTCGCCGGCGCGGGTCGACATATTGCGGATGAACTTGTCGCGCAGCTCCACCGGCGCGCCCTTGAGCGCGACGATGAGCGATTCCGTGGCCACTTCCTTGAGCACCCGCTGGATGCCGCGGTCGTCCACTTCGAGCAGGTTTTCGAACAGGAACATCTCGTCGATGATCTTCTGCGCGAGGTCGGCGTCGTGCAGGCGCACGCCTTCGATCACCGCTTCTTCGTGGGCCGTGCTCATCAGGTTGATGATCTCGGCCGCCGTGCGTACGCCGCCCATGCGGCTGCGCTTGAGGCTCTGGCCCGCCAGCAGCTTGGTCAGCACGTCGGTCAGTTCCTGCAGCGCCCCCGGCTGCACGCCGCCGAAGGTGGCGATCCGCAGGATCACGTCTTGGCGCAGGCGCTCGGTGAACATGCCGACGATCTCGGACGACTTCTGCCGGTCCAGGTGGATCAGGATGGTGGCGATGATCTGCGGGTGTTCGTCGCGGATCAGTTCGGCCACCGAGGTGGAATCCATCCAGTTCAGCGAATCGATGCCGGCGCCCGGGTCGCGCGATTCGAGGATGTCCTCGATCACCGACAGCGCGCGTTCCTCGCCCAGCGCCTTGTTCAGCACGCTGCGGATAAAGGCGCTCGAATCGACGTTGAGCGCGAGGTACTGTTCGGTTTCCGCGCGGAACTCGGCCAGCACCGAGGACATCTGCTCGCGCGTCACCGAGTTGAGCGTGGCCATCGCCGCGCCCAGGCTCTGCACCTCGCGCGGGCCGAGGTGCTTGAATACTTCCGCTGCGGCATCTTCACCGAGCGACATCATCAGGATGGCGCTCTTCTGCAATCCTTCATCGGTCATCGCTTGACATCCAGTTCTTGATCACACTGGCAACCAGGCGCGGGTCGCGTTGCGCGGCGTCACGCACCAGGGCGAGATCGCTTTCATATTTAGCGGCGAGCCGCAGGACTTCCGGATTGGCCGGCTCTTCAGGCGGCAGCAAGATGGCTTCGTTGCTGTCGGTTTTTTCCTGTGGCGGCGGCAGCGGCGGCGCGGTGTACTTGCGCAGCACCGGGCGTGCCACCTTGAACCACACGAACAGCGCCAGCAGGGCCAGCAGCAGGTAACCCGCACCGGTCTTGGCCAGCGCGATCATCTCGGGCTGCTTCCACAACGGCAGTTCCGGCTTGATGTCGGTATCCGCGGTGAACGGGCTGTTGACCACGTTGAGCGAGTCGCCCCGGTCGGCCGAGAAGCCCATCGCTTCCTTGGTCAGGTTCTCGATCTGGGCAAGCTGCGCGGCGGGCAGGGCCTCGGACACGATCTTGCCGTTGGCGCCGGCCTTCTGGCGGTAGTTCACCACCACCGCCACCGACAGGCGCTTCACGCCGCCCGGTGCTTGCTGCACATGGCGCACGGTGCGGTCGAGTTCGTAGTTGGTGGTGGCGTCGTGGCGGCTGCTGCTCGGGCCGGTCTGGGCCGTGGCGGAGGCGCCGGCCTGGGCCTGGCCGGGCTGAGCCTGCTGGCCTTGCTGGCCCGGCTGCTGTCCCGGCTGGTTCGGCTGCCCCGGCCGCGGCGGCTGGGCCGTGGCGATCGGTGCCGTGGCCGGCGCGGGCGGCTGGTTGGACAGCGCGCCCGGCACGCCGCCGACCGGCGCCGCGCCTTGCTGGCTCGATTCGCTGGACTGCTGGCTGCGGATGGCGGCGCGGGTGGGGTCCTGGTTAGGCTTGAAGGACTCGTCGGTGTGCTCGACGATGGAGAAATCCACGTCGGCGGTGACTTGCGCCTTCACATTGTCCTGGCCGAGGATCGGCGCCAGGATGGCTTCCACGCGCTGCGCGTAGTTGCGCTCCAGCGCCTGCACGTACTTGATCTGGCCGGCATCGAGCATGCGCTCGTTGGTGCCGCTGCCCGACAGCAGGTTGCCGTGCTGGTCGACGATGGAGATCGACTTCGGCGTGAGTTCCGGCACGCTGGACGAGACCAGGTGGCCGATCGCGGCCACCTGGCCGTCGTCGATGGCGCGGCCCGGATAGAGCTGCAGCACCACGGAAGCGGTCGGATTCTGGCGATCGCGCACGAACAGCGTGGGCTTCGGAATGGCCAGGTGCACGCGCGCCGACTGCACCGCGGCGATCGACTCGATCGAGCGGGCCAGCTCGCCCTCCAGGCCGCGCTGGTAGTTGACCTGCTCGGCAAACTGGCTGATGCCGAACTTCTGCGTATCCATCAGCTCCATGCCTGTGGTGCCGCTCTTGGGCAGGCCTTGCGAAGCCAGGCGCAACCGGGTCTCGTGGACCTTCTCGGAGGGCACCATCACCGCACCGCCGCCTTCGGCGAACTTGTACGGCACGTTCATCTGCTGCAGGGAGGCGATGACGGCACCGCCGTCCCGCTCGGACAGGTTGCTGTAGAGCACCTTGTAGTCCGGCGCACGCGACCAAAGCACCCCCACCGCGATGGCCGCGGCAAGGGCCGCGCCACCCAGCATCAGCGGCAGGCGCGGATTGGTCTTGATACGCTCGAACAGCTCGGATTTGTTCGACAGGGCTGTCACGGCGTTCATGCGCGCGCCCCCGTCATGGCCGGGCCGGCATGGGCCAGGACCGGCTGGGCCGGATGGCGGGCGCCGCTCTGGCTGCCCTGTCCACCCCGGCATGCCCGGCTAACCCCGGCTTCGGCATGGCTAAGATCACGCTGCTGACAAAACACGCGTACTCCCCGCGATAGTTGATGAGATTCGGGTCCCGGACCCGGCGCGCAAAGATAGCGGCATCCCAGATTCGGCACGGTATGGATGATCAGCGAAGGCGGGTATCGACAATTCGGTGAATAGGCGTCGTTTTCCACCCGAATTCGCGCAATGGCCCGGCTGGGGCCGCAGGTAGGCTTCGGGGGCTGGCACAGGCGGCGCGCGCGGATGCGGTATTTGTGGTGTTGGTGGCGCATCGCGGCAGGTTTGCCGGCAGCGGCCCGGGCAGGATGCCCGGCGTAACCCTTAATGACTTTTTCTCGAACCGGTTTCCCCCGGACAGCCAGGGCTGGCCTTGGGCGGGGCGGGTTCCAAGCGGATCGCCATGACTACCATCTCTTCCATCGACGGCATGTTGCAGCAACTGCGCGGACTGGCCCAGAGCGCCACCGGGCAGCAAAGCCACGCTGCGTCCGCCGCCTCGCCGGGCAGCTTCGCCGGTGAACTGCAGCGCTCGCTGGCACGTATCAGCAGCGTGCAGGAGCATGCCTACGGCCAGGCCGAGGCGTTTGAACTGGGCAAGGCCGGCGTTGCGCTCAACGACGTGATGATCGATATGCAGAAGGCCAATGTGTCGTTCCAGACTGGGGTGCAGGTGCGGAACCGGCTGACTGCGGCTTATCAGGAAATGATGAATATGACGGTTTGAACAAGCAACAGGCGCACGCTATCGCGCGCCTGTTGCCGTGCCGCCCACGGGCGGCGTGGCGGCGCCAGGCAAATGGAAAGGCGGACCAGCCGGGTACAGATTCGGCGCGGTTCGCCTTTTTGTTTTGTTACATTTGTGCAGGGATGAGAAGCAGATGGCGATGCCGAGGAGGCGCGCCGGAGGTTGGCAACGGCCAGCGCTCAGGCGGCCTCTCCTCGTTCCACTCTGTACAGCCAGGCCAGCAGTTCCGCTACGGCGATATAAAGCTGCGGCGGAATATGGGAATCGAGATCGACTTGTATCAGCAAGCTGACGAGTGCAGGCGAGTCGTGCACGTAGACGCCGGATTCGCGTGCGCGCGCAATGATGGACTCCGCTACCACGCCGTAGCCCTTGGCCACTACGCGCGGCGCTGAATCGTCGGCCGCGTAGGACAAGGCAATCGCGGCGCCGCGTTGCGGGTTGCCGTCGCTATTCCTGTTGGTGTTTCCCGGTTCGGCCGGCATATCGTTGCTCATGTTCCGCTTCCCGGCTTCGCCGGCACGCCGGTCTCCACATTCAGCCGCATCAATACGAGTCCATTGGCCGACATATTGCTGGATAGTTCGCTGCGTGCGTCGTTAAGGCGGCTGGCGACGGCGGAGTCCGGCGTGACTACGCGTGCTTCCAGGCCGGTGCCGTTTAGCCACAGGCGCGCTTCCACCGTGCCCAGGGATGGCAGGGTGAGCAAGAGGCGTGTCGACCAGGCGGCTTGGCCAGCCTGCGCGCCGCTGTTTTCGTCTTTCTCGCCGCGGCGGATTTCCCAGTCCATGGGCGTGCCCGGCCAGGCTTCGCCAACCCAGCGGAATTGCTGGCTGGCCAGCAATTCCAACTGCTGCCGTACGGTGCCCTCCGTGCCGGGGTGAACCACGGGATTGGACTGCGGGTTGTTGCTCGCGTGGTTGGCGGCTTCGCCGCTATCGAAGGCGCGCAGGACACTATGTGTCTCGGTGCGATGGCTGCGGCCGCCGTCATTCCCATCCTGGGCCGCTGCCTGGTAGGCCTGGGCGGCGTGGTTTGCCAGCGTGGCAAGCCGGGCAGCTTCGCGCGCGTGCGGTGGAATGGCAAGGCTGGCGGGCGGCGAGTTGTCCGGTGCGCCGTTGTTGTTCGCCGCGCCATGCTTGACGGGCGCCGGGTTGCCTCCGGTGTCTTCCGCGACCGCCGCCTCTGCCGGCGTGGCTCCCGCAGGGTTGGGCAACGCGGCCCCGGCCAGTTGCGCCGTGCTCGTGGTGTAACCCGCCGGTGCCGGCAGCAGCAACACCGGCTGTGCCTGGGCGGGCTGCTGCGGAGCGCCGGGATTGGTGGCCAGAGTAGGTTCGCCCAGCCTCGGTTGATTGAAGACAGCCTGGGGTGCCTTCAGCACGTCGGCCAGCGGACGGTTTCCGCTGACCCACTCGGCCAGGTGGTTTTCATAGAAGAGGCCGCTGTGCTGGACCAGTCCGGCCAGGGCGGCGCGCAGCACGGCCGGATTCGGTGCGCCGGCGAGCGATGGCAGCATCGGGGCCGCGGCGCGCGCGGGCTGCGCGTCGGTACGGTCAAGCAGGTCGAGAATGGTGCGCGCGGCGAAACTGAGCGTTTCGCGCGTCGAGCCGGTCTGGGCGCCTCGCCCGGTTGCCGCCGCATCCGTTTGCAGCGCTTCGACGCCGCGGCTTTGAATCGTGCCGCCGCCGGCGGTCTGGTTTTCGCCAGGGGCAATCTTGCCGGTGGGCAGCAGGGCCTCCAGCTTGGAGACCGAGAGCGCATTGCGTAGCCCCTGCGGGTCTGCGCCGCGCAGGAGGGCTGCCGGGTCCGACGAGATGGGGATGCCGGTCATGGCGATCAGCCTTTAGCGCTCTGGGCGTACTGGGTATTCTGGGCGTCTTAGGGGCACGGGCCGCGCAGCACTGCCTCAGGCGGCAACGCTGCCATAGGCGTGATGCAGATCTTGCTGGCGGCGCGCATTGCCCAGCAGCGCGCCCAGCCTGTTCATTTCCGGTGTCAACAGGTTGCGGATGGCAGCGTCGTAGCCCAGGATGCGCTCCAGGCGCTGGTACCGGTCCATCCGTTCGCGCTCCGAGATGGGCACGCCGTGGTCCAAGCGGCGGAGTTGATCCACCCGGACGGAGTAGACCTGCTGCAGTTCGGTCATTGCAGTCCAGTTTCCGGCACGTGCCAGCTCAAGCATCTGCTCGGCAAGCAATTCCAGTTCCCGGTAGCAATGCAGGATCGGGCTCAATGCGGTCATCTCAGCGCTCCGTGACAAGCGACAGGTGTGGGGTGGTGCCGTCGGGGGCGTTGCTCATCTCGGACCAGGCGGAAGCCAGGTTCCCGAGCAGGCCGTCCACTTCGGTCAGCAGCGCGGGATCGTTACGCAGGTTGGCTAGCAACAAGCGCCGCGTCATGTAGTCGTAGAGCTGTTCTAGGCTTGCCGAAATCTCGCCGCCTTGCTCGTGATCGAGCACCGCGTTCAGGCCGTTGTCAATGATGTTGATGGCCCTGGTGATGGCGTTGCCCTTGGCCAGCACATCGCCGGCCGCCATGTGGAATTTCGCCTGGGCAATGGCGGTGCGGGCGCCATCGTAAAGCATCGTGATCAGCTTCTGGGGACTGGCGTCCATGACGCCAGTCTGGACACCGACTTGGGCATAGGCATTAATGGCGTGACGAGCATACATGGCGATCGATTCCCACGTTCGGTAAGGGTTGTGTTACTTGCTGCTGTTGGAGTTGTTCAGCGCATTGAACTGTTGGGTCAGGTATTTGCTGGTGTTGTTCATCTGGGACATGATCAAGTCCAGGTTCGTGAACTGTGCCTTGTATTGCGCGACGGTGGCGTTGATGCGGGTCTGCGTTTCGCTGTATTGATCGCTAAGCGACTTCAACGTTTGCGTGATCCCATCCGTCGCGTTCGTCAGGGTGCCCTTGGTGCCGGTCAGCGAGGTCACCAGGCTATTGATCTGGTTGCCATAGCCGTCCTTCCCGTTAGCGTTGGAGAAAAGGCCGGCTACACCATTCGGATCCGTGGTCAATGCCCTGGTCAGCTTGGTGGCATCGAAGGCCATCGTGCCATCGACCTGGAACGTCACGCCGATGTTTGCCAGTCCTGTGACCGCGCCGGAGCCACCCGTCTGTGGCGTGTTCAGGATGCCGCGCATCTGGCCCTGAATCAGCCGCAGCGTCGCATCGCCGGTCAATGGAGAGGCGCTTTGGCTGGCGGGGTCGTAGTTCGACACGCTTGCAGCAGTTTTCTGCAGGTTGTTGTAGGCAGTGACGAAGCTCTGCACAGCCGTCTGGATAGTCTTGACGTCGCGTTGCACCGTGACCGTGGTGGTTCCCCCTTGCGTTAGCGACAGCGTGACACCCTGGATGGCGTCGGTCACGGTGTTGCTGGTGCTCTGGACTGCAATATTGTTGACGGTCAACTGTGCATTCTGGGCAACGATCGTTTGCTGCATGTTCTGCACTTCATTGCCGGTCAGATCCTGGTTTTTGCCGGGACTATAGCTCACCAGGTCAGACAGTTTTGTGCCGCCGTCAGTCTCCGCTACGGAGATCCGCATGCTGCTATTGGCGCCGGTGGCGTTGGACGTCAGCACCAGACGGTATGGCGTGCCGCTGCCGTCGTTGACGATGCTGGCGGTGACCCCCCCATTGGCCTTGTTGATGGCGTCGCGGATGCCCTGCAGCGAGTTGTTGGTGCTATCGATCTTGATGTCGAAGCCGCTGGTGCCGGATGCCGGCGGCGGATTCGCCGCGAACGTTGCACCGGTGTACTTGCCGGTCGCCGGGTCCAGCGTACCGCCGGTGATCGTCCCGAAGTCGATATGAATGGTACCGGTGCCGATCGCATCGGTCAGCTTGGCCTGCCCGGCGGATACCAGTGATTGTGACTGTGCCAGGGACGATACGTTGACAGCATAGGTGCCCGATACCGCGGAGGTGCTTCCGACCGCGCCAAGCACATTGGCGGCGGACGATGTAGCGGTCGTCGAGTTGAAGAAGTTCGGATCGGATAGTTGCTTAGCCGCCCCCTGGAATGCCGACAGCATGCTCTGCACCTGACCGTAGGCCGACAGCTTCGCCTGATAGCTGGTGGCCCGGTTCTGGATGGCCGTGAGCGGTGCCTGTTCCGCCGTGGTGAGCTGGTCCAGCAGGGTGTTCAGTTCCAGGCCGGAGCCCACGCCAAGGTTCGAGATGGTTGCCATATCGTTCTTATCCGGGAAATTGCTTAAACAGGGCTGAGCCGGCTACCGGTCTCAGGCTTCTTGATGTACGAACAAGCCTTGCGCCTTTTGCAGGGCGTGGGCGATGCGCATGACCTCTTCAGAGGGCAGTTGCCTGATGACGTCGCCGGTGTCCTTGTCCACTACCTTGGTGATCACGCGGTGGGTATCCTGGTCGATTTCGAACTCCACATTGAATGCGGTGGTGCGCAACAAATCCTTCAGGTGCTGGATGGCAGTGTCTTCGGTCATGACAGGAACTGCTTGTTTGTTTGCGCCAGCCTGCGTGCCAGCGCTGTTGTCGCTCGCGGGTAAGGCAGAGGGCGTGCCCTCGCGGCCTGCGGGAGGCAGGGACGGAGAGAGCGGCAGCGGCGGGATCAAGCTTGTCGGATTTGCCATGACCGTTGTCGGGGGTGGGTTCGAAACGCTTTCGCAGGGCACAGGGGCCCTGCGAAAACCCTCCGGCACAAGGCCGGGCTTGTGGTGGCCCGGCCCTGGTGCTTCGTATTACTGCATTAACGCAGCAGCGACAGCACGCCTTGCGTGGTCTGGTTCGCTTGAGCCAGCACCGAGGTGCCGGCTTGCTGCAGGATGTTGCCGCGGGTCATGTTCGACACTTCCGTGGCGTAGTCAGCGTCTTGAATACGCGAACGCGACGACGACAGGTTGGTGATGGTCGTGCCAAGGTTGGCGATGGTGGAATCCAGACGGTTCTGGATCGCACCCAGCGAGCTGCGCAGCTTGTCAACCATCGACAGGGCCTTGTCGAGGACGTCCAGCGGATTGGTGGTGGAGGTGTTGCCGCTGGTGGCTTTCAAGCTGAACTTGCCCGGATTGGCCGAGTCGTTGTACACGGTGTTGGCAGACGCGTCGGTCACAGTACCGTTGCTATGCAGAAACAGCGTCGAGTTGGCCTGCGAGGTCAGGCCGCCGTCCACCATGTCATTGAAAACTGCGTTATTCAAGTTGTTGGGATCCGTGACCGCACCACCAATAGCCACGTTGTACTGTGTGGCGGCCGTGCCATCCAGCTTGATCGTCACGGCGTTCGCGGCATTGGATGCCTGAAGTTGCGAAGTGAGCGCAGCGCTCGAGATATGGATGTTCTTAGCGTCTGCAGTGGCTGTGCCAGCGGTGTACGTATAGATTGCGCCAGCGCTGGTCGTGATGGTGCCGCCACCGGTCGGGGCAGCCGAGCCCATGCTGGCCAACAGGTCACCCGTAGCGCCGCCAATCGTAGCTTGATTCAGCAAGCCACTTGCGTTGTTGGTGGTCAGGTTGCCGGTGGTGTCGAGGTACAGCGTCTGACCATTTGTAGCGCTGACGTTGCCATTGCTGTCGATCTTGATATCAACAGCTTGGTTGTTACCGATCTTTACGGTAGCCGTCGTTACGCCACCTGCGGCAGGAATCAGGTCGCTCTTAACGTTCGCAGCCGTGCGCGTCGTGTCGGTGAATGTGTAATCGGTGCCATTGCTCGTGTAGGTGGCATTTGCGTTGCCGGCGTCTTTCACAGTGCCGCCAGCTTTGACCTTGCTCAGGACGTCGGACAGCGACGAAGCCGTTGCATTACCTGCATTTGCCAGGGTGTATGTGGTGGTGCCGTTGACCACTGCACCAGCCGTGTATTTTGCCGCTGCCAGGTCTTGTGCGCCGGAGGCAGAGTTGACCGTGCCGGTCTGATTTACGTTGAAGCTAGTCATGCCCAGCGTCTTCGTGCTGATTTCCTGCAGATTCACCGAGATGGTCTGGCTGTCGCTGGCGCCAACCTGGATGTTTAGCGGCTTGGCCGAGGTGGACAGCACCTTGACGCCGTTGAAGTCGGTCTGCGCGGAGATGCGGTTGATTTCGTCCATGCGCTGGCCGATTTCATCCTGGATCGATTGCAGGTCGGAGGCAGAGTTCGAGCCGTTGGCGGCTTGAACCGACAGGGTACGGATGCGCTGCAGGTTGTTGGTGACTTCGGTCAGCGCGCCTTCAGTCGTTTGTGCCAGCGAGATACCGTCGTTGGCGTTTTGCTTGGCCTGGGTCAGGCCGTTGATGTTGGCGGTGAAGCGGTTGGCAATGGCCAGGCCGGCGGCGTCGTCCTTCGCGCTGTTGATGCGCAGGCCCGACGACAGACGCTGAATCGCGGTGTTCAGTTGCGATTGCGAGGCGTTGAGGTTGTTCTGAGTCATCAGAGACAACGAATTGGTATTGATGATTGACGCCATGGTACGACTCCTAGTTGCAGTGATTTACACAGTCCGGCGGCTGCCGTAACGTTGGCTGACTGCGTTGCAGTGCGTGTAGTGCCTCCGTTGTTAGGGTTATCGACCGGGGCGGGAAAAGATTTAGTGTGATCTTTGGGTCAATGTTCAGAAGTTTTTTCGCGGATAGCTTAGGGGCGGCTCTGGGGGTGGCCTATTGTGGGCAGGCCCATCGACTGAAAGCGGCGCCGCTTATGTGCGCAACCGGCTGGCGCGCCCTGCCTATCTGCGCTTGCGGGTCCGTGGCGTATACAAACTCACAAACTCCAGCGAAGTCTCCGCCCCGGGCACCGCCGCCATGGCCTCCGGCGCATGGGCGGGCGTGATCACGGCAATGGCGTGCTTGTAGACGACTTGCGGCTGCGGGTCCCGCGGCGATTCCGCCAGCAGGACCATATAGTTGTCCGCGGCCACGATCACGCCGTGCAGGCGAATGCCGCTCGACAGGTGTACGACGACAGGGCTGTGGCTGGCGCTGAGCGTGGAGAACTGCAGCTGCTGCAGCTTCCTGCTCGGACGGGTGATCCTGGTTTCCTTCTTGTTCACAACGTCTCCGGAAGAGCCCGCTCGGGTTCTGGCGGCTGGCAAGGGTCCAATATATCAATAGGGGTGTTACAGCACGGACTGGGGCGGGCTGCGGCGTGGCCTGGGTGCGGCGGGGGATGAAACATCCGCTCTCTGTGCTGGCGCTGGATCTGGCTGCATGGATCACGTCCGGCCCCGACGTGTGTCCGGGCGGTGGCTCCGATGCTGCCCCGCAAACGTTGGCGGTAGGGGCCGCCGGAAGAGGAGGGGGTACTTCAGGCGCGAGAGTAACAAAATTTTACAAATCGGAACGGTTGGGGGGTGCACCTGAGATGGAGAGTTTCCTCTAATAAAACTCTTGCGTCACAATGCTGCGGCTTGCTTTGTTTACGCTTGTGCGGCAAGTCCCAACGTCACCAGCGCCCGCAACCCCCGTTCAGCATAGGTTTGCGGGCGGCAAGGTGACCCTGGCCTGTAGTTGCGATGCTTCCCATGCTGCGCATTCGCCACTTGCATGGCGTCGTCAGCACTTTTTCTATCAGAGTTATCCCTGATAGAAATTGGATTTACACCTCATGTAAGCAGGTTTATATTCGCTAACGAGCCTTTCGGCTCATAGCAGTCCTGGAAAGCCTACGAGCACCCCGCGCGTGGGCTTCTTTTTTTGCGTGCCCACTTGTTTTGTTGCGCGCCTTTGGCTGTATGCGCCGCTAGCAGCACTTCGGAGCGCCTGGGTAACATTAGACGACAGGTCGCATCCCGCCAATCGTTCGAATTGCCGGGCTTTTTCCCCTCATATTTCCTTTTGTTCCCGTATTTTCCGTTTTCTTCGGAAATGTCTTAACGTCGCCCTCAAGCTTGGCCCGCTCCCTGCCGTTAAGTCCGCGGTGCGGCGTCGTCCCGGAAATCTGTCCGGGGCGCGGAAAAGCGCATGCGATGAGAGTAAAGGAGCCGGGAAGATGCGTTGGTTGCGAAACTTTGGCATTGGGGCGCGCCTGACGGTGGCGTTTTCGTTAGTGGTGTTGCTGCTGGTTGCCGTGGCGGTGCTGGGCATGATGTCCCTGCGCACCATGAACGAATCGATGCGTCTTACCGTGGAAGGGCGCTTGATCAAGGTGCTGGATATCGAGCGCGTCAAGCAGGATGCGTTGCGGATCGGGATTCTGGTGCGCGATGCCACCATGAACGAGGACCCGGTCGCGGTGAAGCGCAATGCCGAGCAGATCGCCGGGCTGCGCGAGAAAATGAGCACCACGCTGGATGAGCTTGGGAAGTGGCTGTCGACGTCCGGCAGGGCGGAAACCCTGGAGTTGTATCGCGGGCTGACCGAGACGCGCGCTGCCTATAACGGCCAGCTCGACATGGTGCTGCGCCAGTTGCAGGGCGGCGAGTTCGACGGTGCCCGCAGCGCGCTGGTGGCGACCCTGCCGGCGGCCCAGGCGCCTTACTTCGACAAACTGAGCGAACTGGCCGAGACCGGACGCAAGGTTGCGCTGGCTGCCGTGCAAGAGGCGAACGCCAGTTATGAGACGGCCCGCAACCTGCTGCTGGGCCTGGCTGCTGTCGCGGTGGCCCTGGCGGCGACGTTGGGCATCGGCATCACGCGCTCGATCACGCGGCCGGCGCGTCATGCGCTGGAAGCGGCACAGGCGCTGGCGCAGGGCAACCTGACGTACGCCATCAAGGCGCAGAGCGATGACGAAATGGGCCGCATGCTGGGCGCGCTGGAGCGCGCTTTTGGCCAGCTGGCGGCACTGGTGCACGGCATCCAGGGCGCAACCCGCTCCATCGGTGGCGCTACCCGGGAAATCGCCAGCGGCAATACCGATCTTTCCCAGCGCACCGAAGAACAGGCTGCCTCGCTTGAGCAGACCGCGGCCTCGATGGAGCAGCTCACCTCCACCGTCAAGCAGAATGCCGCGAACGCGCGCCATGCCAACGAACTGGCCGTGAGCGCCTCGGGCGTGGCGATCGAGGGCGGGCGCGCCGTGCGCGGCGTGGTCGAGACCATGCAGCATATTTCGCAATCGTCGGCCAAGGTGGCCGAGATCGTGGGCGTGATCGAGGGGATTGCCTTCCAGACCAATATCCTGGCACTGAATGCAGCGGTGGAAGCCGCCCGTGCCGGCGAGCAGGGACGGGGCTTCAGCGTGGTGGCGGCCGAGGTGCGCAGCCTGGCCCAGCGCTCTTCGTCGGCAGCCAAGGAAATCGGGCAACTGATCAGTGGCTCGGTGGGTCAGGTGGCCCATGGCGCCAAGCAGGTAGAGGACGCGGGCCGCACCATGGACGATATCGTCGGGGCGGTGAAGCGCGTGACCGACATCATGGGCGAGATCGCCGCCGCAAGCGAAGAGCAGTCATCCGGCATCGAGCAGGTCAACCGCGCCATCAGCCAGATGGAAAGCGTGACGCAGCAGAATGCCGCGCTGGTGGAGCAGGCCGCCGCCGCCGCCGAGAGCCTGCAGCAGCAGGCCGCCGGGCTGGTGGATGAAGTGTCCCGCTTCCAGGTGGCTCCGGAGGAAGCGCACGTTGTGCAGCCGCGCCAGGTGGTACGGGAACCGGCGCGCATGCCGGTGCCGCAAGCGGCACCGGCATGCGCGCCGGCCGCCCGGCGTCCGGCGCCACATCCTTCCGCTGGCGCCAAGAGCCATCCGGCGGCACGCCAGGGCACGGCGCGCCCGGTCCGGACCAGCAGTGCCGCACCGATGAAGCCAGCCGTGCTGGCAGCACCTGCGGCACCTGCAGCACCTGCAGCACCCGCGGCCCCGGCCGCTGGCGCCAAGGCTGCCACCCGGCCTGCGGCGGCGGCACCGTACACCGGCGCGGCCGGCGCTACCCGCGCGCCCGTGCTGCCCAGCAAGGCCCGCGCACCGGTGGTGCGCCAGAAGCGCGAACCCGTGCTGGTGTCCAAGCCGTTGCCGGCCGCGCGCGCGGCCCGGCCTGCCGTAGCAGCGGCACCCGCGCCGCGCCGCGCCGCGCGCACGCCGGCCGCTGGCGGCCTCGCCGTGGCCAATGGCGACTGGGAATCCTTCTGAGCCTCCCAAGCCCATGGATGTGCCCGGCGTTCGCGAAGAAACGGTTCTGCCCTATAAAGGGAACGGCAGCGCCGCGATGACCGACACGTCATTGGTGCGAGCCCGTGGCGTTACCGGACGCCACGGTGTGAGCCCGCTTCTGAGCCTGGTCCGGGAATCGTCGGCGACAGTGGCGAGCGGCGTGAGCCGCATCCCGTTTGAGAGATCGAGTCGAATTCGACGCTTCCCATGGCGCTGCCGTTCATCAACGATGGTGGAGCAAGCCATGGCAATGCGCAAGCGAGACGACGAGGTGTTCCCGAATGCAGCAGGGATCGATATTGGGGCGTCGAGCCACTGGGTGGCGGTGCCGCGACATCTGGCCGAGCAAGCCGGCTGCGAGCCGGTGCGCGAAGTCGGGGCGATGACGGACGATCTCAACGCCCTGGCCGACTGGCTGCTGGGCTGCGGGGTGGACACAGTGGCGCTGGAGTCGACCGGGGTGTACTGGATCCCGGTGTACGAGGTGCTGGAGCAACGCGGGCTGACGGTCTGGCTGGTCGATGCACGGCAGATGAAGTACGTGCCCGGGCGCAAGAGCGACGTGCAGGACTGCCAGTGGCTGCAGAAGCTCATGAGCCTGGGACTGCTGCGCGCGGCCTGGCGTCCCGCCGGCGAAGTCTGCGTGGTGCGGGCGGTGGCGCGCCAGCGCGAGGTGTTGATCGCCGAGCAGGCGAGCTGGGTGCAGCGCATGCAGAAGGCGCTGGTACAGATGAACCTCCAGCTCACCGAGGTGCTCAGCGACGTGATGGGGCAGACCGGGCAGGCAATCATCCGGGCCATCGTGGCCGGCGAGCGCGACCCGAAGGTACTGGCCCGGCACCGCCACAGCCGCATCAAGGCCAGCGCCGAGGAGATCACCAAGGCGCTGACGGGCAACTGGCGCGAGGAGCATCTGTTCGTCCTGGGCCAGGCGCTGGCCATGTATGACGACATTGCCCGGCATCTGGTCGAGTGCGAGGCGAAGCTGCGCGCGCTGCTGGCCGAGCGCGGCGCGCGGCGCGTCGACCTGGGCAAGGCCCCCAAGGCTGGCGCCAAGTCGCGCCTGGAGTTCGACGTGCGCCAGGCGCTGGCGAACTGGGCCGGCGTGGACCTCACGCGCATCAACGGG
>JYOD01000133.1:0-181 GCA_000955785.1 Burkholderiaceae bacterium 16 | reverse complement strand
CGGCGGCAAGGTGCTGTCCTCGGGCACCAAGCGTTCCGCCAACCGGGTACGCCAGGCGTTGAAGATGGCAGCGATGGCGCTGTCACATAGCGACTCGGCGCTCGGCGCGTTCTACCGCCGGCTGTGCGCCCGCATGGACAAGCCCCGCGCCAATACCGCCACTGCGCACAAGCTCGCGCGG
>JYOD01000132.1 GCA_000955785.1 Burkholderiaceae bacterium 16 | reverse complement strand
ATATTTCTGACTGATGAGTAATCTACTCCTCGATGGGTTATCCAATAAGCTCATCGCGCGCCGTCTCGGTCTGACAGTAAACACGGTGAAGGAACACGTGTCAGCCATCCTGCTGCGGCTTGACCTGCGCTCCCGTGCTGAAGTGATCTCCCGCCTGGAGCCGCGCGTGGTGCCATCCGCAGATGGGTGACAGCTTGTCCCTCACCGCCGAGGCAGCGGTCGAGCACGATGGCTCGATCGAGTTGGCGCAGCGTTCCGCGATTACACCCGAGGCTTTAGGACTAACCCAACGCCAGGGTTCAGTCCTAATTCTGCTGCTCGACGGGTTGCCGAATAAGATCATCGCGCGGCGGCTGGGCTTAACAGAGAACACTGTCAAGGAACATGTATCTGGCATCCTTCAGCGTCTGGAAGTTCGCACGCGTACCGAGGTGATGTCGCGAATGAAGCGCTTCCATGTGCGACAGATATGAAGTTCCTTGTTGTTGGGATGGTGTGGGAGGGCGCCACGACACCAGCGCGACGTAGGTGCGCAAGTGGTTGAGGGGGGCGGGATACTGCTCGGACCGCTTTTGTGCGTGCCGGGATAATGGCAACACCTCTGACCCACGGGTATGCCCGCAAAACTTTGCTCCGCCGCCGGGATCACCTTTGGATGCTTGGGGGCCATCTCATCGAAGTCCGTCACGACGACCCAGACTCAGTTGCGAAGGATGCCCGCACCTTGGTTCTCGATCTGATCCATGAGTTCGGTGGTCCGCTTTCCGGACACCTCTCCGAGCACGGGCAGAACGCCTTTGACGCCACCCGGAAGCAACTCATTCGCTTCCTCCGTCCCTCCTGAATCGCATCAAACTACCCACAGATTCCGCCGACGATCCAAAAAATGGAGCCTCACGGGCTCCATTCGTTCAGCAGGTCGGTATGCCTTACAGGGCGGCGTCCTTCAGTTTCTTCAGCGGACGGACCTTCACCTTGACGGTGGCGGGCTTGGCTGCGAACCACTGATCTTCGCCGGTGAACGGATTCTTGCCGAAACGCTTCTTGGTCGCCGGCACTTGCAGGGCGGTGACCTTGAGCAGACCGGGGAGCGTGAACTCGCCCGCACCCTTCTTGTGGACCGCGCTCAGGACCGTGTTTTCCAGGTGGGCCAGCACGGTCTTGACGGTCTTGGCGTCCAGCTCGGTCTGGGCGACCAGGTGGGCCAGCAAGCTCGCCTTGGTGAAGGTTTCCTTCAGCGGCTTCGCTACCGGTGCAGCCGCTGTGGCCTTCTTTGCCGGTGCTACTGCCTTCTTGGCCGGCGCTGCCTTCGTGGCGGCAGGCTTGGCCGGGGTCTTTACGACAGCTTTCGCTTTGGTTGCCATGGATTCTTTCGTCTGGTTACTCGTTGATATGTCGCCGTAGAGGCGTCCGCGAGAATAGCAAACTCTATGCGGTATGTGGGACCTGGGGACACCAACACTTACAACTGAGCATCAATGGTGGCCCTGATCCGGTCACAGGTTCGCGTGCTGGCCAGCCCAAGTAGCTGGCTGACTTCATCGCGGTTGCGCCCGGCAAGTAGCAGCCGCCGGCAGTAGGTGTTGCGCAGCACCCGCGGGCTCATGTCTTGCGCTTCGAAGTCGATCGCGACGAGCGCCGCTCGCACGATCTTGCCAAGGCTCATATCCGTGATCGGCTCCCCGCTGGCCTGGAGTGAGAACACGAGGTCGCCTACGATCGGAAGGGTCTGCCGGCGAACGCACCACTCGGTCAGGATCGGCACCGCGAACGCGGCGAGGTGGATCGTGCGGGTATCACGCGCGCCGTGGGCTGGCACGTGCAAGTAGGGCGGGGCAGCATCGGGCTGCAGGTCCTCCCGGCGGGCCGTGCGGCCTTCCAATGCCGTGACACCGGTGCCGAGGAAGAGCGCCACGATGGCGCGGTTGCGCAAGGCCGCCGGATCATCCCCAGCGTGCGGCTGCACCCAAGCCTGCAGGCGGGCGTCCGCGTCCTCGGGTAGGTAGATGGGATCCGGCTCGGCCTTCGGCCAATGACCGTCGCGGACCAATTGACCGGCTGGATTGCTCTTGCGCACGCCGATGGCAACCAAGTGGCGACACAGCCGGTCCAGCAGTTTCAGATAGCGCATGCGCGTAGCGGTACTGTAGCCGCGCGCTTCGGGCGCCTGCCAGAAGCTATCGATATGGTCTGGACCGAAGGTGGCCACGGTGGTGTCGGCGTCGAGCAGATGACGCCGAAAGTGCTCGAACATGGCCTGATGCTGGATGATCGAGCGGGCCGCGAAAGGGCGCCGGTCCGCGCCGGCTGCCTCGCAGTGCTGCCAATCGGCGTAGGCGAGAGTGGGATTGGTGAACCAGAGGCTGTCGACGGGTGTCATGACCGCATTTATATACTGAATTCCGCTCTCCCCGCACCCCTACCGCCTCTTGGAGGCGGACATAGCCTTCAGGTTAGCGGGGTGGAGCCAGGCGGACAGATGCTCGCCGCCGTGTGGCTCTGGAGAAAAGGTCGCCAACATGCTCATGCACGATACGGATTGCGCTTGAGGCGGGCATACCGCGGATAGCGGGCGTCGAGCATCTCTTCTATCACCTGCTGGCGGTCTCCGTCCTCAGGGTCGGGGGGGCACTCCAGCAGGTTTGTGTCTGCACAGAAACGCATGATTTCCAACAGCAACGCTTCGCGCCGCGGCGGTGGGAAATGCAGGCGTCTGGCTTTGGTCCAGTAGCGGTAGCCGCGATGGGTGAGGGCAAGCAGGGCGTCGGGCGTGCCATCGAGGTTGGCAGCGAGGGCCTTGGCTTCCAACTGCAGGGTGATGGTGATAGTCATTGGTTCGGCTGTAGATTCGTCAGGGCAATCCAACGGGAAACGATGTGCACGCAGTTGCCCGTTTCCTCCTCGACATCGGCTTCGGCGGTCAGGCCACTGGGTCCTCGGAAAATGCTCCGGATGGTTGCCCAACGGGGCGCAATGCCAGGCAGGTGGCGGTAGGCGTGAATGACGCGCTCGCCCACGGTGAATGGCCCAGCGCGGCGGAAGTAGGGCACGCCGTTGGGAAAGCGCCCGATCTCTTCGGAGGGGTCATCGCTTAGGCCGTCCAGATACTGGCCGAGCTGGGAGCGCTGCATCCCGATGCCGCCGCTGGTTTCCACGATCGCCGGCGTAGCGCCAGCACCAACCTTGCGGGCCCACCGCTCCACGGCCGCGCGCATCACCCGACGGTAGTGCATGCCGCCGGCGAGGAAGACCGGGCCGATCTGGTCGGGCCACGCCGCACCGGCCATCGCCGTCGACAGGCCCGAGAGCATGGTCTCCGCGCGATCCGCGGTCATACGGGCATCGTAGGGGGCAATCTCCGCGTCCGGCTGGATAAAGCCATGCTGCGCCGAGAGGATGATGACCTGGGGCTGCGCATCGGCTCGCACGTGCGCGCGAAACGTTTCATACATGACGCCGCGATACAGATCCATGGCGGGGGCAGGGCGGTTGAGCTTCGTGGCCGAACAGGCCATCAGCACCAATGGGCGAGCCGGCGATCGTGCGACGGTTGCGCGAGCGATTTCATCAAAGAGGCTGAGTTGCGTGGGGTGGGCCTGCATCGGAAGCACGGGGGTGATGGGACATACTTCCAATCTACAGGCGCAGGCTGGAAGTCAAGGCCGGACAGCCGGGGGACCGTCAGATGTCCCGTCCGGCGCGCTTGGCGTTGCGCGCCCCGACAAGCGAGGCCTCGCTGCGCGTTGCCAACTCGGGGATTGGCACCTGCATCATGTTTCGTGCGGCCTCGCGTATCGCGCTGGTGAGGCACTCACGTCTGCCAGCCAGGTCAACATTCCCATGGTTCCGGATCAAGCGGGTCGCGTTGAAACGCCAAGCTGGAAGCCGTGCGGTGGCTCCGGCCTCGGGTGCCGCGCTGATGCCGACGGTGGCGTGGCACACGCGGTCCATTCCCAGCTGTACCGTATCGTAGTGAATCACCAGGACCGTCCCGGCGGCACTAAAGAAGCGCTCGAACTCGGTCGAGATCAAATCCTGCACGACGGCGCCGGGATCACCCACCGGCTCGTCGCCGTAGGCGAGGACGCCGAGAGCTGACGCGGGCGAGGCGGAAAAGGTGAGGGCGGCGCCGATCGCGGCGACGGTGCTACGCATGTATTTCTCCTGACAGATGACGGTCCTTCGGGCTTCCAAGCCGGAACCTTGAGTGTTTCTGTCAGGATGCCCTCCCGCCATCAAAGTCAAGAGGCGGCGGCAGGCGCTAGGCGCGGGGATCAACTCCCCTGCACCGGTTTGCGGCTGCGGACGGGTCTCTGCGCGGCACTACCGGCGCCGTGGGCGTCCAGTTCCGTATGGCCCTGGGTCTCGGCCTGCTTTGCGGCTTCGGCCTGTTTTTCCCGCCATGCTTTCAGTTCTGCCTGAGCGCCGGCAGCATCGCCAACGGCCTCGGTCAGCCTCTCTCGCGTGGATTGATGCGCGGCCTGCGCTTCCGCCAATTCCACGCGTACCCGACCTTCCCGTTGCTCCGCGCTGGCCAGCCGTGCCTCGGCTTGTGCCTGGGCCGCTTCGGCGGCAGCCCGCCGTGCCTCGGCGACGGCTGCCATCTTGTCGGCTTCCGTGCGTGCCGTTTGCTCGGCGGCCAGCTGAGCCCGAAGCTGTACCAACTCTTCCTCGAGGCGCGGCACCGCTTCCAACCTGAGTTCGGCCTGAGCCAACATACGCCGTACCACAGCGGTATCGTCGCGCTCGCGCTCGGCATCTTGGGTCAGTCGTTCGATCTCGGCGGATTGACCAGCGGATTTGCCAGCGAGCGTGTCGCGCTCGGTGGTGATCTGGAGCAGTTGCTCTGCGAGCGCGTCTCGTTCTGCCTCCAGCGCTTCGCCGTTGGCGCTGTACACGGAAAGCTCGTGCATCGCCTGGGC
Organism: Burkholderiaceae bacterium 16; assembly: GCA_000955785.1. GTDB lineage: Bacteria > Pseudomonadota > Gammaproteobacteria > Burkholderiales > Burkholderiaceae > Cupriavidus. The sequence goes on along the minus strand of JYOD01000132.1, from coordinate 8,809 downwards.
CAACGCTGCATCCGCTTTCGGAGGCGGCCTCCTCGGCGACTTTGGAAAGCTCTGAGCCCAGCGCAGAAAGCAGCCGCGTATTTGGCTCGGATAGCTTGCGGGGCGCGGGTTTCTGGCGGCCTTGCCAGATCGTCCAGTGCCGGTGAATCGTATTCATACTGCCGCTGCCGATACGCTCCCGGACGGCCGCCAACGTTGCTTTGCGTCCCTCCGCAAGCAGCGCATCGGCTGCGGCTGCGACAACTTCATAGGCAATGCCAATCCGCGCCAGTATCCTCCGGGGTTCTGTATCATATCGTATTCTGAATCACTACGATATGAAAGCCGCTTGTCGCTACGGCCGCACGGAGAAGAACACGCGTTGTTTCCGCTCCCATCGACGGAGACGCTTTGGGGCCAATGAGCTGGCGCGAATTTCCGACCAGGAACTATCGGCTCTCATCCACGCCTTGGATAAGGCCCCAAGGCGCCGCACGGAGTCGAGGTTCCCTGCCGCGGTGTACCTGGCTATCTCCCCACGCCATAGATCCGGAAGCCCGCGCTTTACCATCATTGCATCGACATAGGCGCAGGCGAGACGGATTTTCTCGGCACACGCATCATTCCGACGACGCCGTCTCAGCCAGAACGCGACCGCATGAAGGTTTCGCGACATCGCCGACCAAGATCGCTACGCGTTCCGCCGCTGGTCTTCTGTTTTTTCACGTGCTCGCGAATGTCGCGCTCACTGCCGTTGGTATGCAGTGGCACGTCGGGACGCTCCAACACCAAGCAGCAACTCGGGCTTTATTCAGGTGGATTCGCCTGAGCAAACGGTTGCGTGTCGTGTAGCGTGGAATGCTTATTCCGTCTCATTCCCAATCAAATTAGGAATGGACTCCTACTTTTGGCTAATTGGCGAGCCACTCGTTATGCATTCACATATGAGAGTCACTACCAGTGGGCTCCAGGAGGTCCGCAATGTTCATTCGCGTGCAACTCATAAATGTAAAGATCGATCAGAAGGGTCAAATTTTCGTTGTGCCGTTCCTCCCGCCGAAAGACTTTCCGATCGACGATCTCTCGACGAATGGTCCGACCGATTCGATTCTGCTTGACGGTGCCCATTTCTTCCAGATTTGGGAGAGTCCAGCCGAGTTCGAGGTGCAGTGGCTCTTCAGCGTGCACTCCCACAAGGGAGTCAGGATGCTCCGCGAGAATCCCGACCTAACTTCCTTCTCAACTTGGACCGGAACCTTGGGCGCTGTCCAAGCAACGATCAGCGGTGGCGCGGCGGACATCGAATGTGACATCGCTCTTTCTATCGAGCGATAGCTTTAGGCGTGGGGAGCAACTCGGGCCGGGTCAGTGGACGAAAAAAAAGCCGCCCTAAACTAAGGCGGCTAGTGGACTGTGCTGCCCCGGCTATTCGCCGGTTTCCTCTTGAAACGCTACCTGCTGTGCGGCGGCATATCCGAGGATCGACACGCCGTCGTTATCTAGCTTCCTTAGCTGCGCCGACAGTTCAACCATCGGCGTATCCGGATACGTCTCCGAGAGAATCTCATCGGCGTCATCTCTGGATTCGAATGGACCGAAGTGAACAACCCGCGGCCCGGTGACTACGGCGAACAACCACTCCCCTGTGTCTAGCGGGTACATCACCGCCAGTGAGCGCTCATGCCGATACATATTTGCCTCCAGATCTTTTCATGACCTCCAACATCACTATCGTAGAAAATCTGTTTGGAGCAACAAGTATCGTCAAGCCGACACCTGCCGCGCGCGAGGGTTTTGCCCACTGCATAAACCGCGAGACGTCAAGTCCCCCAAGCCTCCCTGCTGCGAGAGCAATCTCAATTGGTGTCGTCCGTGTCTGGGCTGTCGTCGCGTCCATCGCCCGGGGCCACGTCGATGCGCCCATACAGCCCATGTAGTTCGTCGCCAGGTCCGGCGGCGAAGAACAGGGTGTTGACGGGCGCGCTGGCGAACCCCTTGCCAAAGGCAATGCCCCACAAGCCATCGATCTGGATGGGTCGCCCACCTGGCGCCTTGAGTCGGCCTACGAACTGGCCGGTAGCTAGGTCGTAGGCATTGATCCTGCCGTCACCGAAATTGCCAACGAGCAGGCGGTTGCTGAACTTTCCGAAGCCGGCTGGAGCGAGTGTCATGCCCCAGGGCGCATTGAGCCTGCCACCCGACACGACCCGCCTGATCAACTGGCCGTTGGGATCGAACACGTTCACAAAGCCGAAGCCTTTGCCGGCCACGTCGTCATGCCTTGCCGCATCCTGCTTGGCGTAGGCGACATAGATGTTGCCGTTGATCGCCTGTAAGCCAAACGGCGCAAATCCCGCGGGGAGATTCGGGTCGACAAACGCGCCCATTTGCAGGGCCACAGGCTTAAACGAGCTGTCGAAGACATCGATTCGGGCGTTGCGGAAGTCTGCTGCATACAGCAGACTTCCAGTGCCGCCCGCGCTAAGCGCGAGCCCTTTGTAGACAGCCGCGCCAGCTGAATTGTTGACGACCGTGATCGCGTGGGTCGCGTCGGCAGTGGGCGACCAGGCTGCGATCAAGCCGTCCTCGGTGGCGAAAATGAAGCGCGCGGGATTCCCCTGTGACACCTCGAAGCCTGCGGAGGCATTAAATACGATACCGGTAGGAGTTCCTCCTCCAGCGCTATTCCCCGGCGACGGGATATTCACCACCAGCGGCGCAGCAATGCCGAGCCCATCATAAATTGTGGATACCCCCGAGTTATTGTCCGCCACCCATATGGGGCCAAAGGGATTGAAAGCGACACCCCAGCCATTGACCAGTTTGGCGTCGAAGTGGTCAGCGGGAACGAACCCGTCTGACACCAGATTGTGCTGCTGATAGAAGTTCCTCTCGGCATACGCGGCTGGCGCGGTAGCAAAGGCGAGTCCAAGTACTATGGGGCCGAGAACTCGGGATACAGTAGGGCGAACGTTTTTCATCTTTTGCCTCCTCAAAGGAGTATATTTTGGCAACACTGTCGTCAGTGGCATCGCAGGGTGCGAGTACCAAGGATCGGCAATAGCACCCTATGCAGGGTATTCCCGGGCAAACGTGCAGACCGCGCGCATCTGTCGCAACGGTATGGAACGCGAGACTGTGCTGTCGCATGTACTTTCTCGTTAGTAAGAGCCATGCCCTTAGTCTCGGCGTCAGCTTGTTGAGCAATGGCCGCCGTGCGTAGTGTTGACGAAGGGATCAAGCCGCAGAGAAGCCGGTAAACGTCTTTGATCGAGTGGGGGAGAGAGCATCTCCCTTTGGAATTCATGGCAACTCCGCCATCTTGTTATTCAATTGCCAGAGCTATTGGCTCGCCCCATAGTGGCGCGCATACCATTGGCTGGCGGGCTCCTGGAGCCGCGCGTCCTTTCCAATGAAAGGTCGACTTTCAGTCTAGTCGATTGGAGGGATTTCGCGGGGCATCAAGGTGCGCGGCCGGACGCGGGTCGCGGCTACTAGATATCTCGCGGGGCTCTACCGAAGGCGAATGGCTGCTGGTGCGCGACACCGTGGTGTGGAACAACAAGGATCCCTTTCCTCACACGGTGACGGCACAAGCTGGCGGATTTGACTCGACGAACATCGCGCCGGGCATCGTGGAAGTATGTCGGCAGGAAGACTGGATTTTTCCTTACACCTGCACATTGCATCCGACCATGAAGGGCGCGCTTCGCGTTGAATAAGTCCGCGCATCGGCCGCAGGGAGGGATGTTACCTCAAGCCCACACAGTGGAGTCCGCACTCAGGGATTGCGTTGGGATCATGGGTGTCCGCTTTGGCACCGAGCTTCGGCCATTGGAGCGATAAGGTCAGTGCAAAGCCCTCGGTCATCGCGCCGTTCCATTCGCGCTCCGTCAACATCCCGATGTCGGGAATTGCGGCGGCATCCGAGCCGGCATACGGAGAGGTCAGTGCAAAGCACTCACCGTCGAAGGGGCCAACATCCTCACGCGTGCACTGATCATCTTCGGTCAGGGCGCCGTGCGCTGCCATCCCTATGTGCTGACGGAAATCCAGGCCGTCGAACAACGTAACGCCATTGCACTCGGCGACGCCGTGCTCGGGCGGTAGGTGGCTCCGAACCGGCGTGGTCGGTGTTGGACAGGAAACCGACTCTGTTTTCATGTTGATCGACGAGGCAATCCGCCTCGTTCCTCAACAGGAGCAGAGCCATGACTCAGGATACCAGTCCATTACGCCAGCGCATGATCGAAGACATGCGCTGGCGCAAGCTCGCACCGAAGACCCAAGCCGGTTATGTTCGCGTCGTTCGCGAGTTCGCCCGTTTCCTCGGGCGCTCGCCGGACACCGCCACCGTCGAGGACCTGCGATGCTACCAGTTGCATCTGGTCGATCACGGCATTTCGCCGGTCTCGTTGAATGCCGCGATCAGCGGGTTGAAGTTCTTCTTCGAGATCACGCTCGGTCGTGCTGAACTGATGGCCGGCATGCAAGCGGTGCGGGTACCCCACACCTTTTCACTGGCGAGAGACAGGGTATTCTGCGTTATCTCTTCTGGCAACGCAGGTACGAGACCATCAACCCTGCGCTGCTACAACGGTCGCATCATGGGGACGGTGATCTTCTGCGCCGCTGAGGGCGCGGTCCATTCCTACGAGGAATGACTGTTATCGATAGCGCCCGTCTTCTTCTCGAGCGCCTTGCGCTTCATCATCTGCTCACCGTCAACCAACGAGGAGCAGATGATGAATTCCTTCCAGTCCTACACGATCGACACCGCACCCGAAGCGTCAAAGCCCACCCTTGAAGAAGCGAAGCGTACGTTCGGCTTTGTACCGAACCTCCAGGCGCACATGGCCGAATCACCGGAACTTCTCGCCGGCTATACGGCGCTGTGGGATCTCTTTGCGAAAAGCACACTCACGCCTCACGAGCAGCAGGTTGTCTATCTGACGTCGAACTTTGAGAACGACTGCCACTACTGCATGGCGGGCCACAGCGCGCTCGCGAAGATGATCAAGATGGACCCGGCGGTGATCGCCGCGCTTCGCGCCGGCACGGCGTTGCCGGATGCGAAGCTGGAGGCGCTGCATCGCTTCACGACGATCGTCGTGCGCGAACGCGGATTCGTTCCGGACGCGGAAGTGGAAGCCTTCCTCGCGGCCGGCTATACACGCCGCAACGTGCTCGAAGTGATTCTCGGTGTCGCAACCAAGGTCATGAGCAACTACACGAATCACGTCGTCCATACGCCGTACGACGCTTTCATGAAGGGCAACGAGTGGACGAAGCCCGAGCACGTGCCTGGTACGCCCTCTGCCGCGTGATTCGTCCAGCCTTCAGGAATCGATGGAAAAGTGTCATGTCGATGCGGGAGACACTCGACGCCTTGAGGGCCGACTTCAAGGCGGGCAAGCATCCCCCTACAACGCAGCGCCGGTAATCCATCCGGTCATGGTGCGCGCGACTGCCGAACCGATCGCGAGCGGTCAGGCGGGCGGCACAAAATCCGTCCAGGCGAGCGCGTCGACATCGCCGTTTTGCGAAGAAGCATATGGAGGGCTCCTGGTTGTGCTTCTTGCAAGAGTTCGGCCCGACTGAATCGGTGTCGCCGAGGCAGATAGTGCGAGAGGCGCGCCTCGTTCGTTTTCTACGTTCGGTAGCCGGGGTCGGCGTGGCGCACCTAGCCAATACTCGCAAGCAGTGGACGGCAGCGATCTGCCGGACTGACAACGGACCTTCGACTCGAGAGCCACATGAAAGCGATTGAATTGCGTCAACTGCGCTACTTCTCGATTCTTGCGCGGGAACTCCATTTCGGCCGGGCGGCCGACAGCGCGTCGATAACGCAATCTGCGCTTAGCCAGCAGATTGCGAAACTGGAAGAACTGGTGGGCGCGCAATTACTGAACCGCGACCGGCGCGGCGTGACGCTGACCGCTTCGGGCGAGGCTCTGCGGAACAGCGCCGACGCCATCTTCGCTCAGGTTGAGCGCGCGTTGCGTGAGGCGCAGGATGCCGCGGGCTGTAGAGAATCTAGGATCTCGATCGGTCTGGTCGAGTACGCGAATCTGCCATTTATTCCGCCTGCGCTCATTCGGCTGCAGGCACTATATCCGGACATCACGATAGAACGCCACGAGATGAACACGGCGCAGCAGATCACCGCGCTGACTAAGAAACATATCGACATCGGCTTCGGCGTATTGGTCGACGCTGCACCAGACAACGACGACGTACTGGTTCAGCCGCTGTTCGATGCACACTGGGTCGTGTTGATGCGCAGCGATCACCGGCTGGCAAACGTCGACTGTCTGACCCTTTGCGATCTTGCGCAGGAGCGACTGATCGGCTCGGCACGTGCAGTCAATGCGCCGCTTTATGACTCGATGGTTGCTCGGTTCCAGCAAGCTGGCTTCACGCCAAACTTCATCTATGAAACGACGCAGGTACAAGTTGGCGTCAAGCTCATCGAACAAGGGCTCGGCGCAATGATCGGCACCACCTACCTATTCTCGTCGCTTCCAAAAACTTTGCACTACCGGCAGATCAACGGCCTCGAGCCGGTAACGGTCCAGATGCTGTCGCGCACAAACGAACGCAATTCGCTGATACTTGACTTTCTCGATATGGCGGCTGAAGAAGCGCGCGTTGCGCCGGCGCCTCGCACCTCCGGTCGATAGGCAGCGCTTAGGTGCGCCTGCTCAACCGTGATCGGCGTGGAGTAACCTTGACTCTGCCAGGCGAGACGCTACGCGACAGCGTCGATGCCATCTTCCAGCAAGTAGAGCAGGCGCTACGGATTACTCGGGACGCGGCGGGGTATCAGAGTTTCAAGATCTCGGTGGGCGGCCGGCCCCCGCGAAAACAGGGCACGAGGTAACGCTTAAACTATGAGGTAGTCTTACGCCTATGTTTAAGCCCAGTTCTAATGTGGACCCCATCGAAGTTCTGACCCAACCCGAACAGCGCCGTCGGCGCTCAGTCGAGGAGAAGCTCGCGATAGTGCGCGAGACTTTCGAGCCCGGAGCGACCGTCTCTGGAGTCGCCCGTCGTCATCAGGTGACCGCGAACCAGGTGTTCGCGTGGCGCAAGCTGTATCAGGACGGGAGCCTGTCAGCAGTCAGCGCCAGCGAACAGGTGGTACCAGCATCCGATCTGGCCGAAGCGATGAAGCAGATTCGTGAACTCCAGCGGCTGCTGGGCAAGAAGACGACGGAAGTGGAAATCCTCCGCGAAGCAGTGGAGTACGGTCGGGCAAGAAAATTGATTGCGCGCTCACCATTGCTGCCGGGGGACGACCGATGAAGACGGTTTGCGAAGTCCTGGGTGTGTCGCGCTCGAATCTCGCTGTCAAATCGAAACGACAAGCCGAAGGGGTCGACCGGCGCAAGACGCCCGCTTTGGACGACATGCCGCTCGTTGCTGAACTTCAAGGGCTGGTTGCCGATTTGCCTATGTATGGCTACCGGCGTGCATGGGCACTGCTGCGGCGAAACCGGGACGCGCAGGGTCAGCCTCGCGTTAATGCAAAACGGGCTTATCGGGTCATGCGTACCCACGGCCTGCTGCTCGAACGCCGCCCTCGGCATCCCGAATCCACACGCCGGCACGACGGAAAGGTCGCCGTGGAGCAAAGCAACGCCCGCTGGTGCTCCGGCGGGTTCGAATTCCGTTGCGACGATGGCGCCCCGCTGCGCGTCATCTTTGCGCTGGACTGCTGCGACCGGGAGGCCATGAGCTGGGCTGCGACGACGGGAGGCTACACCGGCGACATGGTGCGCGATGTCATGCTTCAGGCCGTCGAGAACCGCTTTGGTGGCGCGCTGAAGGCCGACAATGAAATCGATGGCTAAGCGACAACGGTTCCTGCTACATTGCCGACGAGACGCTGACGTTCTCGAAGAAAATCGGTTTGAAGCCTGTCACGACGCCCGTCAGAAGTCCGCAGAGCAACGGAATGGCCAGAAAGCTTCGTCAAAACTATGAAGAGAGACTACGTTCCGTGGATGCCCACGCCGGACGTGAGAACGGTGTTGCAGAACCTGGTCATCACGTTTGACCACTACAACGAGTCGCATCCGCACAGCGCCCTGAAATACCGCTTACCACGCGAGTTTCGCCAGCGAGAAAATTTACCAACCAAAGCGTGACCGCGTGTCCGGTTACGCAGGGGCAAGTCCACTCGGTTAGCCGCATTGAAGATGCTAATCTGCCGTTCATCCCGCTCGCGTTGATTCGGTTTCAGGCGCTATATCCGGACATCACGGTTGAGCGCCACGAGATGAACACGGCGCAGCAAATCGCCGCGCTAAAAAGAAACTGCATCGATCTGGGCTTTGGTTTGCCAGCAGGCAGCTTGCTCAACGATGCGGAGATTCTAACGGAGCCACTGCTCGAATCGAGCTGCGCGTGGCTGGTGCGCAGCGACCACCGACTCGCGAATGTCGGCTGCCTCAACCTTGTCGACCTTGTGCATGAGCGTCTGATCACCTCGGCGCGCGCGGAAAATGCTCCGCTCTTCGACTCGATCGTAGCGCATTTCCAAAGCGCCGGCCTCAGGCCAAATTTCGTCTACGAATCCTTCCAGGCGCAGGCCGGAACTACGCTGATCGAACAGGGACTAGGAGTAGTGACCGGTGCGATAAACCTGTTCACATCATTGCCGCAGACAATCAAATATCGGTTCATCAATGAGATGGAGCCGATATCGGTTCAAATGTTCTCGCGCTTGAAAGAGCGCGATTCGCTGATTTTCGATTTCGTTGAAATGGTTACCGAAGAAGCGTGTCGCTGGCGGGCTCTGAACCCATCTCCTTATACAGAAGTA
>JYOD01000131.1 GCA_000955785.1 Burkholderiaceae bacterium 16 | reverse complement strand
GAGGTATTTCAGCGGCCTGCTAATGCCGCAACCCGTTCTCGGGCCGCTGCGGCGGATCGCTCCTTGCCACTTTTCCGGGCACCTCCTACAATTGCTTCCGATCGCCCGGAAATATTCTGACGTGCAGGATCGATTGTGGGAGGGTGCATATGCTGACCATTGAAAACTCAATCTCTGTGGCCGAAACAGCCTACATGGCCGACGTGACAGACAGGGACATAAACCGTCTGGTTGACGAGGACATTCTGCCGAGGGCGTTGATCATCCGGGGGGCTGGCCGACGGCTGGCACCGCTAAGCGCACCGTTTGCCACGTTCTATTTCAAGACGAGCGAGGATCTCACCAAATCGGCTCGCATTCGAGTGATCTCGACGCTCATCGAGCGCCTGGCCAAACGATCAGACTTTGATCAGTTCCTGACCCTCAGCGAACGACTGAGAAACGTCGATTTTGACTGGAAAGTTTCAGAGCAATCCTGGTCGGTAGTGCTATCGCCCTTCGTCGACGCCGCATATAAGCGGTCAGTCCGCTCCAGCGAGGCAACGAGCCACGTCGTCGAAGACCCGGATGTCATGGGCGGACTTCCATGCTTCGCCGGGACTCGCGTCCCGGTCGCAAACGTCGTTGCCGCACGCGATGATGGTATGACATTCGCAGAACTGAAGGACGCCTATCCGTTCCTGACGGAGCGACTGATCGAGGATGCGGAGATCTATCTCAAATCGCATCCGCGCCCTGGGCGGCCGCGGCGTTTGTCCGAGGCACATCCCGACTTGCGACTTGCAACCGAGGCGTCCAGCGAATCGGCGCGCGGGCACAACTCGTGACGGCAAAATACCGGTTCCTGATCGATGAGTGCCTATGGCCAAATCTCGTTCAGCAGGCGGCTCAGAGAAGCCACTGGGACACAACCTGTGTTCGGGATCGCGGGCTCAGTGGGATGAAGGACCATGAGTTAATCCGGTACGCAGTCGATCACGACTACACGCTCGTCACGCATAACGCCGCGGACTTTCGCGGACCGCTCGGCGGGCCACTGGGCGGCCACCACGCCCACCAACCCTTGCATGCAGGGCTGGTTTGCCTGAACTCAGTGGCACCGATGACGCCACTGCGACAGCAAAGGCTATTCGCAGTGGCGATGGATGAGGCAGAGAAATTGCCCGACCTCGTGAACAAGGCACTTGAGGTGTTCGAGGATGACGCTGGCAACGTGACAGTCTGCGTTTACGACATACCGAGGCCGCTATGAAGGCCTGCCATTTTAGAAGAAGGCAGGATCGGGCCAACCTTCCTATCCCAATCGCCGGGCGCCGGGTAGCCTTGAAAACTTCGGGTGATTCGTCCTTGCTGGCGGACCTCTTTGCTGACGATCCCTGCGCTGACGAAGCGCTATCATGAACATCAGGTAGTGGATGCTCGCCATTATCGGAGGAGGCTTCCTGGGTCTGCCTCTCTACGAGCATACGAAGGCGGCCTGGCGCGACAGTTGACTGCCGTCTCAACCAGACAATGAGGAGCGTGAAAATGGTCGAATCGAGAAACGGCCTTTGGAGCCGGACGGGCAGAATACTGGCCGCGGCCGGACTCCTGGCGCTATCGGGCGCCGCCTTGGCCACCGAACAGTCGCAGCAGCGCCAACAAGGCAGAGACGTAAACCAGGCTGCCAAACAGGAGGCGCGCTCTGGCAAGGTCGACTGCCGGGCCGCAAACCAGAAGAGCAACTCCCAGTGCCGGCAGGACAAGCGCGACACGAAGCAGGAGGGCCGCCAGGACAAGCGGGACATCAAGTACTAATGAAGATTACCGGTCGAATGCCGTGCCCGCCAGCAGCGGAGCACGCATCGGCCGCTCCGCGACCCTTGTGCTGAGCGTGCGCGTATCGCCCGGTGCCGCGCCGCGATGCGCTGCCTCCTTTCAGGCAGACCGTGTTGCGAAATCGGCGACGCGGGCGTGATCCGCAATCGTCACCCGGATTCGTCGCTCTCTTCGTCTTCGGCCATGCGGCACAGCGGCCAAGAGACGTTTGCGCCAGATTCCAGCCGCGGTGTGAATTCTTGCCTACACTGCAAACGGTGGCAGCCGGACAGTCCGGGTGGCGCCGCCATCGCCGTCCGGTCGCGTCCAGGCGTCTGCCCGCCTGAGATTCGCAGGATCGATGCCATCAAGCCAGCCATGACGTCGACGAAGACCTCAGCGGGGGCAGACATGTCGAGGTGAGCGCCAGTGTTGACTACTTCAATCGATCCGCATGCCGCCGAAGCCCGGCCCCGCCTGCTCGATACTGTCGACCGGGTTTCCGAGATGTGCTTCGGCTTGTTCATGGCGCTGACCTTCGTGGGGGCGGTATCGGCAGTGGCAGCCCCGGCGGATGCCGCCCGCACCATGTTCCTTACGGCCCTCGGCTGCAACCTGGCCTGGGGGCTTGTCGATGCCGTGATGTACCTGGTCCGCACCCTGACCGAACGGGGGCGCAAACTGACGCTGATCAGGGCGGTGCGAAGCGCAAACGACCCGTCTGACGCCATCGCGCGCCTGCGCAATGCGCTTTCACCGACGTTGCGGCCACTGGTGGAAGACGCGGAATTGGAGGCGATACGCAGCCGTATCGCCAGGACAACCGACTGGCCCGAGACGCCCACCCTGGGCGCCCAGGACTTTCTGGCGGCAGCAGCGATCTTCCTGATTGTCGTACTCGCCACATTCCCGGTTGCGCTTCCCTTCATTATCGTCCCCGAGGTATCGACGGCGCTCCTGGTATCGCGGGTCCTGACCATCGTGATGCTGTTCGGCGCCGGCCTCGCCCTCGGGCGCCATGCCGGCTTCGGCGGCTGGATCGCAGGCCTGGCCATGACGGTGCTGGGCGTCGCGCTGACCGTGGCCATCATCCTGCTGGGAGGCTAAGCATGTGGGCCGCCCGGCTGGCCGCGCACTGCCTCCTGCTGGCCGCGGCGACCGCGCCCCTGCATGCGCGCGCAGCCGGGGAAAGCGAAAGCCAGCCACCCACGGCGGAAGCGCCCACGTGGAGTGGCGCGGTTTCGGCATACCTCAACCTGCCGAGCGGCAGCGACGCCTATGTCACCGGTATCGCCATCGCCAATCGCGGCGCCTTGCACCTGGAAGCACGGAGCAACTATGAAGGCAAGGACGCGTACTCATTCTTCGCCGGGTACAACCTTGCCGCCGGCGAAGCCGTGCGCCTCGAGGTCACGCCGATCCTGGGGGGGGTCACGGGCAGCACGAACAGCGTGGTGCCTGGATTCGAGGCAACGGTGACCGGCCGGTATGCGGATGCCTATGTCGAGTTCGAATACGTGCCGAACGCCAAGCCGTCCGCCTACACCTACGCCTGGACCGAGCTAGCGTTCCGTCCCGTGGACTGGCTCCGCGTCGGCCTTGCCGGACAGCGCACGCGCGCGTATGAAAACGGCCGCGACCTGCAACGCGGCGTCTTTGCGCAAGTAAAGGGCAAGCGCGCCTCCGCCGGGGTGTACTGGTTCAACCCGACGTCGCATGAGCAGGTCGTCGCGATCTCAGCGGCGATCAGCTTCTGACGAGTCGTCGTATAAAGCTGCACCGAAGGTTCGGTTCCAGACAGATCGCCTCCCGCGCAGGGGAATAATGGTCAAAAGCGCGAATCCAGCGCGGCAGGACCTGACCACCTCATTAGAAGAGGGGGCAAAACAATATGAGCCACCAAGCTTTACGAGCCGCAATGATTGCAGGCGTTGCCCTGTTTGTCGCCGCCGCGGCCTATGCGCAAACGCAAGCGAGGCAAGGCGAGATAAGCAAGGCACAAAGGATGTCGGTCTGCCAGTGCGTGGCCGACCTCCTATTCATGGCCGCTCAACAACGCGACATAGGGGTGCCCAGGCAAGATTTACTGAAAAGACTTAGACAGGTTGGCGGGGGCGACCCGATCTTTCTTTCCACGACCACCGAGGCTACAAACATTGCGTACGACATGCCGCAAATATCGCCGGAAAAACTGAGGCAGGTTCACATCGACAGGTGCATGAAGGAGGACAGATGAAGAACATGGACTCCGGATCCTGCACGGCGAGCGGCGTGATCGTGAGCTGCATTAGCGGTGCTTGCTCTTGTCCGTAGCGCGGTACTTGCTCTCCAGCCTCGCGAACACATCTTCAGCAGGCTTAGGGATACCACTTGCCATGCCCGACGCGATCTCGGCGCGCAGCGCCTCCAGTTCGATGCCGTTTGACAAACAGGCTGCCGGGCAGGGAGAAGTCATCTAGCGCGCGCCTAGCGAGTCCGCGAGGTCGGTTCCGGACCTGGGCAGCAAGGATGCGGACACCCCGGCATGAAATTGATATGCGCAAAATTCGGTGGCTCCGCCGACTTGCCAGGTTTGTAGCGGGGGATTTCCATGGAGATCTTGCTCGCCGGCACACCAAACGTCGTCAGCGAATGCTCCAGGTGCGATACGCGCTTGCGCGCGAGCGCATTGCTGACACCAACGGTGGGGGCCTCGTAGACGAGAATGTGAAACTCCTTCTTGTTCTCATAGGCTGCCAGGTCGTCGATCCAGCACAACGAGCGCTCCCTGACCAAGGGTGATGTCAGGCGAAAATCCCAGTGTGAGGAAATAGGCGGCGAGTAGGAATAGCCCGCACCCTGTGCTGTATGCCGCAATCAGCTTCGGCGAGCTCTCTTGAAAAAGTAACCGCCAAAGCGACGACGTGGTGGGGGGCAGCAGCGCGGCGCGGACGGTTTTTTGTGCGAACGGGGATGGGCATGCTACGGCCGAGAGAATTCAAAGCTGTTAGGGTATCAGGCATCGACATCGCCCACCACGCGCCGAGCTGTGCATTGACATGGATCGACCGACGAGAGAGTTCCCCAGCCCGTCATAGATTATTTAAGTTCTCGAAACGTGGTCGCTTGGGCCATCTCCTTATACAGAAGTAGAACCGTCTCGGCAGCGGGGCATGGAGCCTGAGGCCGCAGAAATTTCGAGGTAAACCGACATTCACTTCCTGGCTCAGTGTCGGCGCGAATTGCACGGTAGTCCAATCAATTCCGGAATTCCAGTCCAGCAAAAGCGCACGTAGTCCAGCTAATTCCGGTTTCCTACACTACATGTGCGAAACCGGAGATCGCTGGACTACAACTCTAAGTAAATCAAGCACTTGAAAAGATTCTTCGGCACGGGTCCCGCGCAAAAGAACGCGAATTGGCTGGACTGCAGTGAACTCGAGCCTGATTTAGCTAAACCGTCGTGCAGGTGCCCCAAGAATCACACCGCAGGCGCCGCCATTGCACTTCCCCCGTCCCTACGAACGCCCTTCCGACTTGGTTCCTTTCGTAGGGATCGAGCTGACAACCCGTACCGAACCTCGCAGAATCACTAGATAGCTTCTAGAGCACTTTTTAAGTATCTAGTTAGCTAACAGCGCCCGAGCGGGGTAGACGCTCGCGACCCTCGTCATCGCTTCCGGTTCGCGGCCGGTGGGGAGCAAGCGCATGAAAGCCATCCGGCAGTGCCCAGCGTGCGGACTGCCTTTCGAAGTTCGCCCTCAGACGCCTGGTCAGCGCTTCTGTCCGTCCCCGGAGTGTCAGCAGCAACGGCGTCGCGAATGGCAGCGACAGCGGCTGCGCACCGACGCCGATTACCGGGAGAACCAAGCCCGGGCGCAGCGCGTGTGGGCCTCAGATCATGTGGACTATTGGCGGTTGTATCGCATCCGACACCCAGCCTACAGCGATCGAAACCGAGAACAGCAGCGGCGCCGAAACGTAAGGCGACGCATTGCAAAGATGGACGCGTGGCGGAACCTGACAGCCGTACCCTCTGGCCTTTACGCGCTCGCTCCCGCGTCCTCCGGACTGATTGCAAAGATGGACTCGTGGATAGTCCGAATTACAGTCCTGGCGCGGCCGGGAGCAGACCAGATCACGATTGCAAAGAGATGACGTGTCACGCAGGAGCACGACAGCTGCTAAGTTTGTCTGTGTGCGCGCCCCCAGCGATCTCCCGAGTGGAGATCGGAGCATTGCAGGGGGAAGCGAGGCCCCGATTTGAATGCGGTGGGTCAAGATCATGCAGACGGACAACCAACACATGGGCGCGATGGCGCAAACGGCGGGATTACGGGCCGCCGAGTACGTTCGCATGTCGACCGAGCATCAGCAGTACTCAACGGAGAACCAGCGCGACAAGATCCGGGAGTATGCAAGCCGGCGAGGTTTCGAGATTGTTCGAACCTATGCTGACGAAGGAAAAAGTGGCCTACGGATCGACGGGCGCCAAGCGCTTCAAGACCTGATCCGAGACGTGGAGGCTGGCACAGCCGACTTCAAAGTGATTCTGGTGTACGACGTCAGCCGTTGGGGGAGATTCCAGGATGCAGATGAAAGCGCCTATTACGAGTACATCTGCCGGCGCGCCGGCCTTCAGGTCGCCTATTGCGCGGAACAGTTCGAGAACGATGGGTCTCCCGTTTCGACGATAGTCAAAGGCGTCAAGCGCGCCATGGCGGGCGAGTACAGTCGAGAGCTGTCAGCCAAAGTCTTCGCTGGCCAGTGCCGATTGATCGAGCTCGGATTCAGGCAAGGCGGCCCTGCGGGATACGGACTCCGCCGAGTACTCGTCGACCAACACGGAATCATGAAAGGGCCTCTTGAACGAGGAGAGCACAAAAGCCTGCAGACCGACCGCGTCATCCTGATGCCTGGCCCGGACAGCGAGGTCCGCACGGTCAATCTCATCTACGCTTGGTTCATTGATGAGGCACTGAACGAATATGAAATCGCCGCGCGACTGAACGGCATGCGGATCCAAACCGAGCTTGGCCGCGCCTGGAGCCGTGCCACTGTTAGGGAGGTACTAACGAACGAGAAATACATCGGCAACAATGTGTACAACCGCGTTTCCTTCAAGCTGAAGAAGATGCGGGTCTCGAACACGCCAGACATGTGGATACGAAAGGAACACGCCTTTGACTCAATAGTGCCCAGCGACATCTTCTACACGGCCCAGGGAATTATGCGCGCACGGGCCCGGCGTTACACGGATGATGAGCTGATCGAACGGTTGCGGTCTCTCTACAGAAGCCGCGGCTTCCTTTCCGGCCTGGTCATCGATGAGACCGAAGGGATGCCATCCACCTCTGTTTATGTGTATCGCTTCGGCAGCCTCATTCGCGCCTACCAAACAGTTGGATTTACTCCAGATCGGGACTATCGATATGTGGAAACGAACCGCTTCCTCAGGCGCCTCCATCCCGAAATCGTGGCACAAACGGAGGAGCAGATTGCCGCTCTCGGCGGTGCGGTGACTCGCGATCCTGCGACCGATATGCTCACCGTGAACCGAGAATTCAGTGCCTCGCTCGTCCTGGCGCGCTGCCAAGCCCATGAGAACGGGCATAGCCACTGGAAGGTGCGATTCGATACCAGCTTAGTGCCGGATATCACAGTCGCGGTGAGATTGGATCATGCAAACGCAGCCCCCTTGGACTACTACTTGCTCCCGAGGCTCGACTTCTGTCGGCCGCGCATCAACCTAGCCGACCGGAACCCGGTTGAGTTCGAGAGCTACAGATTTGACACGCTTGATTACTTGTATGGAATGGCAGCTCGCGCGAAGGTTCGGAGGTCAGCATGATCGAGAAGCGACAACCCGGTGAAGTCCGGATGATCCCCATTGATCGGGTCCAGGTCCTCAATCCCCGGGAGCGAAACGGCCGCGTCTTCGAAGAGATAGTCGGCAACATCAAATTAATAGGACTTAAGAAGCCCATCACCGTCACACCGCGTGCGGGCGCAAACGGAGATGAGCGATACATGCTCGTATGCGGCGAGGGCAGACTCAAGGCATTCCGCTCACTCGGGGAGACAACAATTCCTGCGCTTGTTGTTCACGTGAGTGACGAGGATGCGTTTCTCATGAGTCTTACGGAGAACATAGCACGCCGCCAGTGCAGGTCCCTGGAGCTACTGTCTGGCATAAGACAACTGCACGACCAGGGGTACACCCCAAAAACCATCGCCGAGAAAACCGGCCTTACCCAGCAGTACGTCCAGGGGATACTCACCCTGTTGCAGCAGGGCGAAGAACGTCTTCTTGTAGCTGTTGAGAAAGGAAGCATTCCGCTCAATGCCGCCCTGACAATTGTGGGTGCCGGTGACGACGACAAGGCCGTCCAAGCGGCACTACAAGAGGCGTATGAATCCGGAAAACTCCGCGGAAAGCAGTTGATGGATGCCCGGCGCGTCATCGAACGGAGGCAGACTCTGGGAAGATCAGCAGCGCATAGGATGCCGCGCAGAATGAGCGATGTCACCAGCTCAAGCCTTGTGCGCACGTATCAGAACGAGGTTGAGCGCCAAAAGGCGATTGTGAGAAAAGCGGAATTCGCGCAGCAACGCCTTCTTTTTGTAATAGGTGCGCTTCGTCAGCTGTTTGTGGACGAGAACTTTGTGAATCTCCTTCGAGCCGAGGACTTGGCCACCTTACCGAAGTATCTGTCCGAGCGGGTCTGGCCTGGTGGGAGCCTTTCATGAGCGGCGTCACCCTTGGCTTTATACCGGAACCACTCAGCGTCCCGGTCGTCCGCATCCTTCCATCACGGAGACCGCCTGACGGGATAGGGATCTCTCGGAAGTTCAAGCAAATCAAATCTTCGATAGAGGAAATCGGCCTAATTGAACCACTTACGGTAACTGCCGCGAACCAACAATCAGGGCAACATGTCCTGCTCGACGGCCACATCAGACTCATCGCACTCCGGGATCTGGGTTACGTTGAGGCATCTTGCCTCGTCGCTACAGATGATGAAATGTTCACGTACAACAACCGCATCAATCGGCTGTCCACGATCCAAGAGCACCTCATGCTTCGACGCGCCATCGACCGCGGCGTCTCTCCAGAGAGGCTGGCAAAAGCATTGAGCGTCGATGTCTCTCATATACAGAAGAAGATCACCCTTCTCAATGGGATCTGCCCCGAGGCGACTGAGCTACTCAAGGATCGCCAATTCTCACCAGAGTTGTCGCGTGCAATTCGGAAGATGAAGCCTACGAGACAAGTGGAGTGCATCGAGCTCATGGTCTCTGCGAACAATCTCACGGTGGCCTATGCCGAGGCGCTGCTGGTTGCAACACCAGTCCCTCTCTTGATTAACGGCAAGAAGCCTAAGAAGTTGACCGGTATTAGCCAAGAGCAGATGGGGAAGATGGAGCGTGAGATGGGAAATCTGCAGGGACAATATAAGCTTGTCGAACAAACATATGGCCAGGACGTTCTGAATCTGGTTTTGGCCAAGGGCTACCTGGCGAAGTTACTGGAGAACGAATCAATTTCCGCCTTCCTTCGCCAGAGACAGCCTGATCTCATCAGCGAGTTCGAAATGATTGTACAAACAGTATCGCTGGATCAATAGCAAGCCCTCATCACCGGCAATCGCACAGGCTACCCGGTTGAACAGGAAGTGAACAGCACCCGCCCGAGGTGGCTGTCGCGCACGGAGAGGTTCGCTGCCTTGTCCGCAACGCAGCGGCTGGCAGTGAGTTCAGCGTGTGCTCGATTAGCCCAGGCCAGCTGGCCATCGCCGGCGTTGCCCGCCGCAATGACCGGCATCCCCGAAACGCACAGTGCAGCAAGCGCAGGCGCGAACGCTTTGCCGTCCTGCTCGAACAATGCCGCCGGTGGCGTCAGGTCCGCTACGCCCCTGAGAGGCGGATGAACTCCTTGCTGGCCAGCGTGTACGCCGGCAACACAGGCGCCGTCGGCACGCCGACATATTTCGCAGCCAGCAGCAGCGCGGCCTGCTCGATCGAATTGGCGGACAGCATCAGCGGCCGGTCAGGGCACAGCGCGAGTTCCAGCAGGCCGGCCGGCCCCCAGCGCTTGCTCCTGGCGTTACAGGTCCGCCCAGGAATCGAACTCCAGTCCGCGTCGCCATCGCGCTCGCAGAAGGCGAGCGACGGCCGCGCGGCGCTCCGCCCAGTGCGCTACCAGTGTTGGGACAAGCTTACAACGTCAAGCAAAGTATCGAGCAACAGCAGCCACGCTACGTGCACCATCGCAATGCCCGCGGGGAGGGACACAAGTAGGCCCGAGCAATAGGATCTATCTTACGTTGCCATTGAATGCTCTGTTCAAACTTCGAGTAGGATGCAATCGCTCACGGATAATTTTCGGAGGATAGAGTAAATGACACGTGTCGATCAGCCTGAACTCTCGGAAAATGGGCTCTTCAGGGAGGAGGATATTGATGCCGATGATGGATCTGCTGCAAATGCTCATCTGCAAGCTGGGCGGCCCATCTACGTCGTCCAGTCCGACTATCCCGGAAGAGTTATCCGTCTTCACCCCGACGGACGCCGAGAACTTATGTGCCTTGGCATAGATGGAGAACTTTTCCCAGAAGGCCCGGCAGACCTACCGCCATCCCGCGAGAAAGTCAGCTGAAATCTCGTACGCCCTAATCATTGACGTGGCTGTGGCTCGACAAGTGCCGGCGGGGTACATCCATGCCAGGTTGCAGTTTCCTCTTTGCTTTGAATCTTCGCCACGCGGCACTATCAATCGCACCCGCCGCATATAATCCGCGCATAGTGATCCACATCGCTAGCTGGATGTTGCTTTGAACTCGTAACGCTCTCAGGCTTTGACTCCCCATCTGCTGCATTCTCTTTTCTCCTCTATCTGGCGCTTCTCCATTTTTTCCTGTCGCTCGCATGCTCAAGAGAGCCACTCTCAAAAAAAGGAATAGCTCCAGTGAGCACCGTGTCTCGAATCGATGCCGCTTACCCTACGTCCTGGCCTCGCCTTTTGTCAGTCTTATGGCCTCCTCGAGAGCTGCCCTTTCGAACTGCCAGATAGGATATCCGTCGACCCCCGGTCCCCGTGCTGCCCGAAGGTAGCCGTCGCCTAATAACTTGTAGAGGCGCTTCTTCGAGAATCCTGACATTTCCTTCGCTTCTGCCAGCGTAACTAGACCCGCCTGTCCGACAGCCGTCAATGTAACACTATCCTTCAAGACCGCGCCCATCTTACGCCCACTCGCGGTCGCGAAGAGGCGACCGATGAGCAGCCCGTTCTCAACTAGCTCTCTTACCTTAGTGGTTCGCATATGCAAAATCTTGGCGGCCTCTTTGATTGAAATCCACTCGTGCGAATCGCGGGACGCCTGCGAGAACCGTCGGTTTCGCTTGTTCAGTTGACCAGACCAATGATCACCTATGTAACTCTCAAAGCCTTCTCGCAGGAATGAAAATGATGGCTCGGGAAAGCTCTTGTACAAAGTCGGATAGAACCTCCCAAAATGAGCCGGAAGTTTGTTGCCACTTGCTTCCAAACTCGTACGTTTCCCCAGCTCATCCAACAGCAGGTGAAAGCCATTCGGCCAATCTGAAAGTGCGGCAGCCGTAGCCTCAACCATATTGACTGCGCACTCGAGGTGCATAATGCCTGGGATCTTTTGTGCCTTAGCCTCTTGACGAATAGCATATGCCCCCAGAAACCACGTGAGGCGAAGCAACTGGTCGATCTTAAGAGCCGCCACTTGTGGTGAAAATGGTCGCACGGGTGCCGAGGCAGGATACAAACTAGAGGCTAGCGTGCGCACATAAGAGCGCGCACTTTCGGTGCATGGCAGCGCGGCGGCAGTCCGGAGCGGGAACCCACAAGAACACATACCGAGTGGTGCAGCGGTCCATCGTACGCTCTTCCCACATACGGGACAATCATCGCGTAGCCAAACCGCGTGTTCGTGACAAGCGACCCCGAAAGTCAATCCCCAACTTGCTCGGTGATATCGCTCCGTGGCTAGGCAGATCGGGCAATAGCGCTGAAAGCGGGTATTCCAATATCGCAATCCTACATTGCCACTATCACCCCTACTCAGCAAACCGAGGCCAAATATCGGCCCCCGCAACGTCGATAGCGTAGCATCATCGTGCCCAGTGAGTACTTTCAGTGATGCTCTCTGTCCGTCTTTCTCATCGCCTGCGATCGCGAGAGGTACACACCATCGTGGATGATCGAATCCGTTCAGCGTACTCAAGCGAAGGACGTAGCCCTGGCTCGACTCATGCTCTTTTGGCAATGGCCTGATCAAAAGCCGCATATCTTCGCCTCCACTGATGGCAGTCAACAGCGCTTCAGTTTATTCAGCGCTCTTTCTCGATTCACTTCAATATGGAGAGATGCCGGCCGTTAGTACCTGCGAAATGGTCAGGACTGCCGCCATATCGAAGCGATGGTTTTCCGTAGAGTGCGGCACCTCCATTTCTCCACCGTCGTAGCGCCTAACATAGCGTTCAGCGCTTTGAAATAACGTGAAGGACTCAGATAAAGGCCATTTTGCTATGAAGTGCCGAAATCCGCCAGCACGCTCTTCCGCGAATGGAAGATCGTTCCTTAACCTATCTTCCAATGTCTTTGTGAAGATCAATATGCTTTCAGCCGGCTCAAAATCGTTCTGAACGCCACGCGTAAGGTCGTTTCCACACCCGCATCGGACCAAGTGTTCGCGACGCCAATCTAGAGGCGCTGTTCAGATTAAGCGTG
>JYOD01000130.1 GCA_000955785.1 Burkholderiaceae bacterium 16 | reverse complement strand
GCTTAACTTGGGTGGATTGGGGCACCATCCCCCGTCGCGTAGGGAATATCGCGTGAACCAGACCCGGCTTTGACCCAAGGTCCGGCAGCAGACGCCGCAGCCGCCCCGACTGTAGATCGCGGTCCACGAACTCCCTGGGTAGCATTGCCACGCCAATGCCTAACGTCGCCGCAATGCGCAGGCTGGCGATGTCGTCCGTCGCGAATTGGGGTCGATGTACGAGTGACGCTACTTGCCCGCTAGCGTCGACCAGATGCCAGATATACCGCTCGCTCTTGTTGGCCATGGACAGGGTCGGCCAACCTTTCAAGGAATCCAGCGATGTCGGCGTCGTGTATCGCTCCGCCAAAGTCGGGCTGGCAACCAGAACGAACGTCGAATACCCCAACTGCCGGACCGCGAGATCGGTGTCATCCAGCGGCGGAAACCTGACCCGGATTGCGAAGTCCAGTCCTTCCTCGATGACATCCACCTGGCGGTTGGTTGCATCGACCAGGATCTGGACTTGGGGGTTGTCCCGGATGTACCGGGAGATGATCTCTGCGATGCCGGAATTCAACAGTGCCACCGGGCAACTGATCCGAACGGTGCCCTGTGGTTGGCTCCGCGTCTGCTCCACGATTTCCTTCGCCGCCTTGGATTCCGCGACCAGCGCAAGGCAATGCTGATGGAACTGCCGCCCGATTTCCGTCAGGGACAGGCTGCGGCTGGTGCGATTGAGCAGGCGAACCCCGATCTCCTCCTCCAAAGCACGAACGCGCCGACTAAGCTTTGACGTCTGCAGACCCAGCCTGCGGGCGGCCGCAGTAAAGCTTCCGCGCTCGACCACCTCGGCAAACAACCGAAGATCGTTGAGGTCCGAGATTTGGTTCATCGCTTCGTACTCCAAGTCGACCAGATCGTTCTACCTGAAGCAAAGATAGATTGCGGATATGGAGATATGCAAGCAATTGTTGCTCCCATAGCATTCCTCCTGGCCAGACAGCGTATCGATCTTCGATCGCTCGCCACGGCAGCCGCCCCGTATCGGGCGGCCGAAACAGGAGATTGGAATGCTCGAGCACCGGCGTTGGAATTCACTGGACGAAGCTGATAACGGCTGGCTCCGCGCGAAATTCCATTTCCAGGTCAATGCCGCCGGCAACCCCGCGCATCGACCGCTTGGCTCCCTGGTCGTCTGGAATGACGATGAGATCGCCGTTGGCGGCGGATTTCCCCTGCACGGGCACCGCGATATCGAAATCATCACCTACGTCCGTCAGGGCGTCCTCAGCCACCGCGACACCCTGGGTTGCGAAGGCACGATCCACGCGGGCGATATTCAAGTGATGAGCGCCGGCACCGGCATCCGCCACGCCGAATTCAACAGCGGCGACATGCCGCTCAAGGTCTACCAGATCTGGCTGCTGCCCCGCGAGACCGAGGGCAAGCCGCGGTGGGCCACCAGGTCGTTTCCAAGGATCGACCGCTCCGGACGATTCGCCGTGCTCGCCAGCGGCTTCGCCGGCGACCGGGAAGCACTGCAAATTCGCGCGAATGCGCGCGTGCTCGGTGCAACGCTGAGGGCTGGCGACAGCATCCGGCACCAACTTGACCCGTCCCGCAGCGCCTATCTCGCCGTTGCCTCGGGCCGAATCAAAGTCAACGGTGAGCCGATGGGTCCGCGGGACGGCGCCGCGCTCACCAACGCAGCGGCCGTCGACGTATCGGCCCTCGAAGAATCTGAGCTGGTAATGGTGGAAACCGGCTGAGCATCTATGTCTCTATCCACCGATGCGCTTTCATTCTTTCGTTCAAAGGAGATCGTCATGGAAAGCAACAAGTATCTTCCTCTGTTGGGTCGCATCCTGCTCGGAGCGCCCTTTGTCATGAGCGGGCTAGGCAAGCTTGGAGCCTACGCCGGCACGGTTGGCTACATCTCTGCCGTCGGCCTGCCTGCGGCCCCACTCGCGTACATCCTTGCCGTAGTGATCGAGGTGGGTGGTGGCTTGATGCTGCTGGGCGGGTACAAGGTCTGCTGGGCGTCGCTGGTGATGGCTGCATTTTCTCTGGCCACGGCAGTCTTCTTCCATCACAACTTTGCCGACCAGAACCAGATGATTCACTTCCTGAAGAACGTGATGATGGCTGGCGGTCTTCTTCAGATCGCTTACTTCGGCGCCGGCGCATGGAGCCTGGATGCCCGCTTTGCTCAATCGAACTCACTCAAGGCAGATCTGAGAACGAGCTAAGACGGCGGGCCTGTCAGCCGGGACTGCGAACAGACTTCTGGGCTAGTCACAGTTCCGGCGAGCATCAGAATGATTCAAGGCTATGGCCAGATCAAAAGGATTGACCGAACACCGGCTTGCGCTTCGATATGAATGCGCTAATGCCTTCGATAGCTTGGGGGCTTTCAGCACAGCGCACCATGCCGTCTCGCTCCGCACGCAATTTTTCGGCAAGGGCTAAGCCCCGCAGTGGTTTGCAGAGCGATTTGATGACTCCGATGGATGAGGCCGATGTTTGCGCTAGCTGACGCGCCAGGTCCAACGCTTCACTCTGGATCGCTTCAGTCGAAACGAGTCGATCAACGATACCGAGTGCGGCACACCCCTCAGCGCTGAGCGCCCGATTGGTCAGGAACAGTGCACACGCCCGCGCATCACCGACGCGCTCCGCCAGAAAGCAGGACGCACCCGCGTCTGGCGAAAGGCCAATGGCGGCATAGCCACAACGCATCTTGAGATTGCTCTCGCTGATCACCACATCTGCACTGAGAGCCATGCCTATGCCACCGCCCCCGAGCGCACCCTGAACAGCACTGACGACAGGCTTGTCCGAGTTGCGCAACTGTTCCGCCCCGGCATTGAGCAAATCGATGATGTTACCTAACAGCGGAGCCAAACCGGGGCCAAGGTTCTCGCCAAGAAACGCAAGATCACCGCCTATGCTAAAGGCCCTTCCCTCTGCGCGCAGCAGAATCGCGCGAACGGTTGCGTCATTGACTACCCGGTCGATCTCACACGCCTACGCAACCGCCAATTCATGATCGATGGCATTGAGTCGGTCCGGCCGATTCAATGTCACGATGCCTACCCCGTCGTCCCCATCAGAAATGACTGGGGCCTGCATGGCTTCGGCGTTGGCCTTGGAGGATGCGGAACGGGCGTTGAGTCTGGCTTCCAGGATCGGCATAAGGATGCGGGGCAAGCCCGATTCAAGCGGTCTTTCGTTCGATCAGGTTGAGGTCCCGGATCATGCTGTCTCGCATAACGAACTTCTGCACCTTGCCGGTGACCGTCATGGGCATCTCGTCAACAAACCGGATAAAACGGGGAATCTTGTAGTGGGCGATCTGACCCCAGCAGAACTCGCGGATCTCCTCCTCCGTCGCGCTCTGCCCCTGCCGGAGCACGATCCACGCGCAGATCTCCTCCCCATACTTCGGGTCGGGCACGCCAAAGACCTGCACCGATTGCACCTTTGGATGACGGAACAGGAATTCCTCGATCTCGCGAGGGTAGACGTTCTCGCCGCCGCGGATCAGCATGTCCTTTACCCGGCCGACGATATTGCAGTATCCCTCGGCATCGATCGTGGCCAGGTCTCCGGTATACATCCAGCCGTCGCGGATCGATTCGTGCGTGCGTTGCTCGTCGTCCCAGTAGCCGAGCATGACCGAGTAGCCTCGGGTACACAGCTCTCCTGTGGCGCCAACCGGTACGGTCTGACCGTCCGCGTCAACCACCTTGCACTCCAGATGTGGCTGCACCCGACCCGCGGTGGAGACGCGCCTGTCGAACGGGTCATCCGTCGCGCTCTGGAACGAGACGGGACTCGTCTCGGTCATGCCGTAGGCAATGGTGATCTCCGTCATGTGCATGTCGGCCACCACCCGCTTCATCACTTCGATCGGACAGGGAGCGCCGGCCATAATGCCGGTACGCAGGCTCGAGAAGTCGTAGCTCGCGAAGTCCGGATGATCGAGCTGGGCGATGAACATGGTAGGCACGCCGTGGAGGGCGGTGCAACGCTCTTCACTGACAGCGGCCATCGTCGCCACCGGGTCAAACGCTTCGCCCGGGAAAACCATGCAGGCACCGGCAAAGGTACACACCAGGACAGACATGACCATGCCGAAGCAGTGATATAGCGGTACGGGGATGCACAGCCGGTCGTCCTCCCGCAGATTCATGGCCATGCCGACGTAGCGTGCATTGTTGATGACGTTCCGGTGCGTGAGGGTCGCGCCCTTCGGCGCACCGGTGGTGCCACTTGTGAACTGGATGTTGATGGGATCGTGCGGGTCGAGTTCGGCCGAAATCGCGTCAAGCTCGCTGACGTCCACGTCGGCCCCGCGCGCGACCACATCCAGACAGGTCAGCATGCCGGGTGTAGCCACGTTCTCCATGCGAATGACCCAGCGCAGTGCCGGCAGCCTCGCCGCCTGCAACGCGCCGGGCGCGCAGTGCTCCAGTTCCGGAGCCAGGGTCTGCAGCATCTCCAGGTATCGCGACGCCTTGAAAGACTCGGGCGCGATGATCGCCTTGCAGCCCACCTTGTTCAGTGCATACTCGACCTCGGCAAGCCGATAAGCCGGATTGATATTGACCAATACCAGGCCAAGGCGGGCCGTAGCGAACTGTGTAACCGTCCACTCAAAGCGATTGGGCGACCAGATACCGATGCGGTCTCCCCGGCGCAGACCAAGCACGTGGAGACCTGCGGCCATCGCATTCACGGCGTCGGAAAACTCCTGCCAGGTCCAGCGAATGCCCTGTTCGCGAAAAACGACCGCAGGCCGCGAACCGTAACGCTCCACCGTCTCCGCGAGCAGCGCCGCTATGGTCCGCTCGCTAAGCGGCGAAGAGATATCACCCTTCACATAGGACTGCCCGTTGGCGGGCAGGCTCGCTCCAGTCTCATGCCGGGAAACCCCAAGCTGCGTCGTCGTCATACTTGTCTCCAGAGTACTGCAGGGAGCCTTCGCCCCTCAACTGCTAGCCTTCGCCCATCCGATGGACGACTGGCCGGCGATTGCGATCAGGCAATCCGCTTCCAGCGATACGGCAACGGCTCGCGCTTCCGCAACAATGCTCGCCGGCACATGCATGGTGGCGCGATCGAATACGCCGGCGGCGCCCGCACCCAATTCAGCCGCCACCGATTCGACGAGCTTGGCCTGGTCCAGGCCGGAGAGGATCAAGGCACGACGCGCGTTCAGCTCGCGCACCTCGCGCCAGACGTGGACGAGCGCTCCGCTTCCAAACACGACGCGGGTGCCGCGACCGTTATAGACGAATTCAGAAATCGACACTGTCTCGATGCGCCCGGGTTATTGGCCCTGCCCAATTGGATTAAGAACGAATTCGTAGTCGAGCGTATGGAACGCCGAGGGCGTTGCGGTGCCATCCGGCGCAATACCGGCAGGATGCTCGACCCAGTCCAGGACCAGGGACGAGCGCACGCCAAACACGGCATCCGAGTCGAGGTACTGGTCTTCATTGCGGAACAGGTGCGTGATCAATGGCTCGTACCCCGGCGCCTTGATCCAGAAATGCAGGTGCGCGGGCCGCCACGGGTGCCGGCCGAGCGCATCGAGCATGCGTCCAACCGGACCGTCATGTGGGATCGGGTATGCCTCCGGGAGGATCGACCGGAAATGAAAGCGTCCGTCAGGCAGGGTATGCAGGCGACCCCGCGCCTGATGCGCCGGGCCCGGTTCCTTTGAATCGGCATACTGCTCGTCGTAGAAGCCGTCATCGTCCGATTGCCAGACTTCGATTTCCGCATCCGCCACGGGTTCGCCGTGCAGGCCGCGCACCCGCCCCGAGACAAAGCACGGCCGTCCCTTGGCGCCATTGGACAGGTCCTCGCCATTCTCGTACCCGGGTGATCCGTTGACGAAGAATGGCCCCAGCACCGTGGCTTCCGTACATGCCGCCGGCTTGCGGTTGTTCTGCGTCGTCACGAGCATCGAGAGCCCGAGAACGTCTGACAGCAGCACGTACTCCTGCCGCTGATCGTCGGTGACATGGCCGACATCGGTCAGGAAGCCGATCGCCTGGTGCCATTCCTCTTCAATCAGCCTGACATCCCTGGCAAAGGCGTGCAAATTCCTGACCAGGCTGTTCATCACGGTCAGCAGCCTCTCGTTCCCGCACTTCGCCATTGCGGCCAGTACCGCCGGCGTAATGGTGTCTTCATCGATGTTTCGCATCGTTCCTGCCTTCAATTCCCGCGAACGATGAGCCCATACCTCGGGTCATCGTCGCATGACGTCGGAATGTCTTCTGTCTTCTGTTACTGTCGGGAAAGCACACCCGACATGACCTGCAGCAAATCCGCAGCCGGGTCCGCCGGCATGGCAAAGCTGCGCCACGCGACGTGATGGTCCGGCCGCGTCAGCACGCATCCGGTGTCGCCGACCTCGCGGGCGTGCGCCCAGTCGCCGGTGTGGTCCGCATACTGCTGGCGCGGGCCGATGATGCGTACATCGATCTGCAGGCCGAGCTTCTTGCCGACCTTCTCGGCGGCTTCGCGCCAGGCGTCGCCACCCACCCCGGTGAGGACGGTGAAACGGCCATGGCCCGTCAGGTCCAGCGTGGAATGTTGCCGCCCCCGTGCATCGAAGACCCACGCATGCGGAAGGCGCGCGCCGGGATATGTGGTCGCTTGGTAATACAGTTCCGGATCGCGCTCGAAGGCCGGTTCGGCGCTCCCGTCGGTGGCCACGGCGCTCGACTTGTAGCGCTGGTTCATCTCTACCCCGTGTGCATCCAGTTCATAGCGCTTGAACGCCAGCGCTTCGCGTATGGCCTCGCGCTGCGTCTCCGCGGCTTTGGTCGCCTGGCTGCGGGCCTGCATATTGGCCTGCATGACTTCGGCATCCGTGGTTTCCGCGATGCCGAGCGCCTCATAGAGCGGTGCAAACTCCGCGATCGACTGGTTGGCGCGCGTCACCACCTGCTTCGCGATCGGCGCGCGCTCCGTCGAGTACGTCTGCAGCAGGTCCTCGCCAGCCTGACCCCTGATGACTGCCGCAAGCTTCCAGGCCAGGTTGAAGGCATCCTGGATCGACGTATTGGATCCGAGTCCGCCGGAGGGCGGGTGCCGGTGGGTTGCATCGCCCATGCAGAACACGCGTCCATCCTGCATCCGCGTGGCGTACATATTGTTCACGGTCCAGGTATTCGCGCCGAGCAGTTCGATCTCGAGGTCCGGCTTGCCGACCAACTGGCGCGCGATCGCGGTCGCCCTTTCCTGGTCGACCACGGGTGTCGGCTCATTGATGTCGTAGCCCCAGACAATCAGCCACTCATGCCAGGGCCGGACCATGCGGATCAGGCCCATCCCGATTCCACCGACTTCGGCGCCCGGCTGCATGATCGGATACAGCACGGCGGGGCGATGCGCGACCAGTTCGGAGAGATCCGCCCGGAACCAGATGTTCATGGAACCTCGCACGCCCATCTGCCCTTCGAACGGCAGACCCGCGTTCTTTGCGACCCGTGAGTTTCCGCCGTCCGCGCCGACCAGGTATTTGGAGCGGACGGTGAATTCTTCCCCGGTCAGCTTGTCGCGGCATTGCGTGACCACGCCATCGTCGGTCTGCGTATGCGACAGGTACTCCGTGCTCATGCGGGCCTGCGTCCCGCGGACGCAAGCCGTCTTGAACAGCAGCGGCTCCATGAACGTCTGCGGAAGGTCATTCATCTTCGCGGGACTCGACAGCTTGCGCTCGGCCCTCGATCGCGGATGCGAGCCCCAGCTCGGCACGCGCCCGATCTCCTCTCCGACGAGACTTTCACAGAAGACGGTCCCGCCCATCAGGTCCTCGTTGGTCGCGTGGAGGTACGCCTCCTCCTCGACTTCGTTGCCCAGATCGCGCAACACCTCCATCGTGCGCAGATTCGTGATGTGCGCGCGCGGCGTATTGGCTAGCCAGCGATAGTTGTTGACGACCACATTGTCGATCCCATAGGTCGAAAGCAGCGCGGCACACGCCGAACCGGCGGGACCCGTTCCAACGATCAGCACATCTGTCTTTATTTCCGGCATAACTCATCTCCTACCATTCAAGTGCCGTCACGCGTTTATCGACTGACAGCGAAATACCTGATTCAGCGACCATCGGAGATCGGTTCTCCATGGCCTGAAAAAAAAGGCAGCACATATGAAGGAGCCCATGCGTTATGTGCTGCGCCGTACAAAATCTGCGGTGTTAACTCCCTGTCTCGAAACCTTGATGCCTCGCATTCACTTGCCGTAGAACACCATGTCCGGCGGCACCTCGTCGGCATCGAATGCCTTGGCGGTGCTGGCGAACCCGCGGATCGCGTCCTCGGTCTCGTACAGGCCCATGGTCACGTCCAGCATGACCACGTCGGCGGCGGCGACACCGCCGCTCGACCACGCCTTCAGCAGCGTCCGGGTCGCGGCGTAGGAAAGCGTCGGGCCATCGGCAAGCCGCGCGACCAGTTCGTTCGCCGCGCGATCGAGCGAATCGGGTTCCGCCACGTGGGTCGCAATCCCGAGTTCTCCGGCCACGCTCCCCGGGATGGGTTCGCCGAGCATGGCGAAGCGGGATGCACGACTACGTCCCACGCGCTCGGCGAGCCTTTGCAGCGCGCCCGCGATCGGCAACATGGCCGTGGTCACCTCGACGCACTGGAACCGCGCGTCACTCGCCGCCACGATGAAGTCGCAGCTCAGCGCCAGCTCGAATCCGCCGCCGAATGCGGCGCCCTGCACCACCGCCACCGTGGGCACGCGCAGCCCCTCGATCGTGCGATAGGAACGGTTCACATGCGCGACGAACGTGCGGAACCAGTTCAGGTCTTTGCCCGGCCATTCACGCACCTCACCGCCCAGGCTGAAGTTCGGCCCTTCGGCGCGGACCACCAGCACCCGGATATCGGACTGGCTCGCTTCGCGGACCGCCTCCTCAAGGCAATCGGAAAAGCGTGTGTCGAGCCGGTTGTAGGGCGGGTTCGCCAGTACGATATTGCCGACGGGCCCCTTGTGTTCAAATCGAATGCTTTTCATGATCTTGTCCTTAGGTTTTCACGTGTTTCCGCCGAATGCGAACTCAGGCCGACTGCGCCGTCAGCGGAATCAACGGCAGGAGCAAGTGGGACGGATAGTCCGCGTCCCGGTAGACCTTGTGCGTGACGGTGTTGCTGCTGCAGACGTGATAGGGGATGTACTCGACATCCGTCATGGCGCCGGTCCCGGTCGGTGCGTCGAGGCTGCAGATCTCGAGGCAGATGCGATGGCCCGCCTTGAACTGGTTGGCCGTTGCCAGCACCTGGATCTCGTATTTGACGATCTCGCCGGGCGTGACCGGCTTGATGGCGTCCTTCGTCAACTTGTGGAACGGCTCGCCTGGCGTGGACCGGTCAGGGTCGGTTTCGCGATATGACGCCTTCAGCCAGCCACGGGTCAGCTCCCGTTCCGGCAGCGTATCGGGCACGTTGCGTTCGCCAACGCGAGCGGTGACAACCGATACATCTGGCCCTACGTCTTTCAGCACCACAATCCAGTTCGTGTCGGTCTGGTCAATTTCCGCGTAGAGCGTGAGGGAAATCGGGCCGGCAACGAGGACATCGTGTGGCAGCGGGTCCGTCATGTATCGCAGCCGCTCGACCTTCGTGGTCATCTTGAGCGGCATTTGCGTGAACACATCGGGCTCGCGCTGGGCATTGCCGACCTCGGCCTTTGCCCGCGGCGCGTCGGTGGTGAGCTTCTCCCAGCTCGACAAGTAATATTTGGTCCATTGCGTCTCAGGCAGCGGCCAGTCACTACCGGTGCGCCATTCGTTGGCGCCCATCGCCCAATACCGGACTGGCGGTTCGTCCATGATCCCGGTGTCGATGCCCTTCAACCAATAGTCGTACCAGCGAATCACCTCGTCGTGGTACTGGTGGAAAGGACGCTCCAGGTGGGCGGGGCCAGTGAAGATCAGCTTGCGTGGCTGGTCGACATTCTTGAAGTAGTGCTGCGCGCCGAGCCAGTGCAGCTTGTATGTGTACGCGTAAGCGCCTGATCCCGTGTAGAAGGGAATCCGGATCGACCGGAAGATTTCCTCGGCACGCTGGAGCGTTCCCTCGGCTTCCCAGGGGTTCGTCATGATGTGGTACATCACCCAGGTACGCTGGCCCTTTTGGGTCAGGATGTTGTACAGGTTGATGTACATCTTGTAGTCGGGATTCGTCATGGCCGCACGCCAGAGCGCTTCCTGTTCCTCCGGCAGCGTGCCCGGCACGCCGCGCGATTCATGCACGGTACTGAAGACGTCCAGCAGGTACGGGAACGTATGGATCACGCCACCGGGATTGAAATCGCGGAACCCGAACATGCCGCCGTAGGCGCTGCACGCGTCGTAGGGAAAGATGGCCTTCAGCGCGGGATGCCCCTGTGCGGCGGCGCGCCACTGTTCTCCGGCAAAGCCTGAGATACCCACCATCCCGACATTCCCGTCCGACCATGGCTGCTTCGTGATCCATTCGATCATGTCGTAATGGTCGGTGTTCTCCTCGCCATAGTGTCCTTCCGACTTGGCTGATCCGCGCGGCTGGGCTATGACGTGCACATAGCCGTTGGCGATAAAGCGGCGCGTATCGCCTGCCTCGATCGGCCCGAACCAGAGCGGTGCATGGGCCGGCTGCGGGGGCAGCACGTCGGCAATGTCGGGCCCCTGGAGGTCCTTGTTGTGCAGCGCCGAGGCGTACAGCACCGGGTACCTGCCATCGCCATCCGGCCGATAGATATCGACCGCCAGACGAGTGCCATCACGCATCGTTACCGTGACGTCGCGCTCCTCAACCATGTCTCGCTCCATATTCGTTTGCATGTTTGCCTTCCACTGTCAGCGAAGCCGGCGCCTTGCATTGGGCGTTGCGCAGATGTCCGTCGCTGTTGAAACCAATATATTTTACTATCGTAAAGTTTTCAAGGTAAACCTTTGCGCCGTCTTCAAGCCGTTGCATCGTGACGATGTCTTTGGCTCGCCGAGTCTTTAGGGAAATGCCGAACGCGGTGAGCCGCTACGCCCGCGAGGGATGCGCCGACCACCCGTTGAGCATCGCAACAGGTGGCCAGCGAGGCGAGGTGAAGGGGAATGGGGGCTGGTTGAATCCAGCCCGATGAAGGGGAACCCTGGTGGGCTTCAGAACTTGTGCCGGATACCCAGTGCGACCCCCAGCATGTTCGTCTTCGTCGGCGCCAGCGGATAGCCGTTGGAGAACCCGATCGACGCTGTGTCCAGCGCGAGGCCGGCGTTCTTTGCGTACGCCGTGGTCAGGTACACGTCGGTCCGCTTCGAAAAATTGTAGTCGGCGATGAACATGAGTTGCCACGGATTGCCGGGCGGCCGTAGCGCTGGCAACGTCGACGAGTGAAAGTCCTGGTAGAAGTAGTCCAGCGTCAGCCCAAGCGCGGAGGTGACCTGATAGGCTACCCCGGCCCAGTATATGTCGTCACGCACCAGTGTCTGCTGCGGCCCGGTTGAACGTCCCCAGCGATAGCCGGCCTCGATCTTTGCCGGCCCGATAGCGTAGCCCAGGGCCGCGGCGGCCTTCCTGACGGTGCCCGTCCCGAGGAAGGCGGCACCACTGACGACGCCGGGATTGACCTGGTCATAGGCGATCGTGGCGCTGAGCGCCTCGCCAAAGTAGGAAACCTGGGCGCCGTAACCGGAATCGCGACGAAACTGGCCGGGGGCTTCGCCGGCGCCACCGATGGCGGCACCGCCGACTGTTCCAAAGTTTGCCCCCGTACCGAAGGACCAATGGGCGCCCACCGTGATGGCGCCGAACGTGCCCATGTACTTGACCGTGTTGTCTTCGCGGAATGCCGGGCCGACCACCGCAATCACCGGCTCATACGTGTTCGCGTAATAGGCAGGCGAGAAATTGGCGAGCGCCTCGTCAAGCGATGTATATTGCCGGCCAAACGTGATCTGGCCGTATTTGGCGCTCTTAAGGCCAACATACGCCTGGCGGCCGAACAGGCGCCCGCCTTGCTGCAAGGTGCCGGTGTCCACCCCGATACCGCTTTCCAGTACAAACAAGCCGCTCAGCCCGCCGCCGAGATCCTCGGTGCCCCGGAAGCCCCAGCGCGATCCGGACAGGCCCCCTCCATTCAATGCGAATCGACTGTCCGAGCCGCCGCTCGCGTTCTTAATGTTCGTGGCAAATTCCACGTTCGAATCCACCACGCCATACACCGTCACGGCCGTCTGGGCCTGGGCAGTGCCAACCGCGCCCAGCATGGCAAGCGGCAATAGCGCCTTTCTCATTTTCGTCTCCCCTGTTCTCGTGCCGGAACCGCGCCGTGAAGGCGAGCGACGGCAAGGGCTCTCCCTGCCGCCTTGCAGCACGCCCTGTCGCACGGTCCCTCCTCCTGCCGTTGTGATCGGACGCCTGACGGCTACCGTCGCAGCAGCCTGGCGGCGTTCTGTCCGTACACCTGCGTCATGTCGATGCCCGGGACGTCAATGGCGTCCAGCACCGATCCAAAGTTCCGGATGGCAAATGTCGGCGCGAACGGGAAGTCCGTGCCGAAGAGGATGCGGTCGGGGTCCGCTACCTGTGCAAGCGACGCCAACGCGGCGGTGCCGGCCGAAAGCGCCGTGTCGAAGTAGAAGGAGCGGATCGCCGCGTGCGTGTCGCCTACGCGCTCGGCCACCTCGGGCATCATGGAAATGGACAGCGCAAGCCGCGGCACGAGAAAGGGCAACGTGCCGCCCGCGTGCGACAGAATGAACCGGACATTCCTGTAGCGGCTCATCGCACCCGACATGACCAGGCTCGTGGCGGTGCGGGTTGTTTCGAAGGGGTACTCGAGCACGGATGCCGGAGCGACGGACGGAACGTCATGCGGCGGCTGGTTCGGGTGGACGAACACCACCGTGCCGCGCCGGTCGAGCTCTTCCAGCAACGGGATGAAATGCTCGTCGCCCAGGTACTTTCCGTCGTAATTGGTGAAGAGAATAAAGCCATCGACCTTCAACTGGTCCAGGCAATGCCTGACCTCCTTCAAGGCCGCATCGATATCCGGGAGCGGCAAGCTGGCGAAGGAACCGAACCGCCCTTTGTACCGGCTGCGGAGTTCCGCAGCGTGGTCGTTGCACTGCCTCAGCAACGTGGCGGCGTCCGGAATGGCCGGCCCCGAGGAGATGGACAGGATGCCTTCGTCGATGCCATTTTCGTCCATCATGGCGATGGCAGCCTCGGCGGACCAGCTTGGGGCGACGCCACCCGGCATCGCTGCGCGCAATACATCGAGCCCCACCGCGTCGACGTACAGTTTCGGCAGAAAATGCTGATGCGTGTCTATCTTCTTCGTTGACATGATGATTTCCTTGGAATATCGCGGAATGGAATCAGGGTTTCACTCGACCGCAATTGGCGACTTCGAGCGGATACTTTCGATCGGTTCGGCAGCAGCACCTTGCCTTCCCGCCAGGACCCGCACCATGGCAACCATGCTTGCGCAAGCCAGCATCAGCGGCAACGACAGGACGACACATACGGCGACATAGGGAAGGTTCGACACGACGATCCACCCAATCAATGCCGAGCCGATGATGGAGCCCAGCCTGCCGATGGAGACGGTCCAGCCCCCTCCCGCCGCGCGAAATGCGGTGGGATAGAAGATCCCCGGTATGGTGTTGACGCAGATCAGCGGACCGCCGATGGCGAGCCCCGCGAGGAACACCACAGCCGCATACCACGGCGCGGTTTCCGACATCCCCAGGGCGACGATGAGCAACGACCCTGCCCCAAACGCGCCCGCGATCACGGCGGCGACGTTGAGGCGGCGAACCAGGATGGCAAGGAGGATCGCTCCGCCAAGCGCGCCGAACTGGAACATCGAGGACAACTGCGAGGCCTCATGCATCGATAGTCCAGTCAGCTTCAGATGCGTCGGCAACCAACTGCCGATCAAAAAAAAGACGAGATATCCGGCAAACTCGGCGAACCACGTCAACAGGGTGCCGAGTCGATAATCCTTCCCCAGTAGTGCGCGGATGCCGGACTGCTTCTCGGTCGGCGTCGAGAGAAAGAACTGGGCGGCGGACAGTTCAGCCGTGGGAAAAAGCCTTGCAATCACCCGCTTCACCGCGGCATCGGCCTTGTTGCTTGCCACCAGGTAAAGCGGGGACTCCGGCACCTGCCATGCCAGCAGGATGACGACGCCGAGTGGCAATACGCCGCTCAACAGGAGCATGCCTCTCCAGCCCAGGGGCCCGAGGGCAACTGACGTGACGAAGCCGGCCGCGGCGGCGCCGAACAGGAATCCGCAATACATCGAGGCCAGCATGGTGGCGCGCGAGCGTTCCGGCGTGAACTCCGCAACGAGAGCGGACGTGGCGGGCATCGCGGCCCCGATACCCAGGCCGGTCACGAAGCGCCAGGCGATGAGCTGGGAAATCGATTGCGACTCACAGGACGCGATGGCGGCAATGCCGAACCATGCGATCGCCACCAGGCTTACCGCTTTGCGCCCCACGCGGTCGGCCAGCGTGCCACCGACGATCGAACCGATCAGCAAGCCGAACAGTCCCAGCGCGACCAGCGGCGAGACCGCGGCGCTCGATAGCTTCCAGCTCTGGCTGATGGCCGGTGCGATGAAGCCGATCACAATCGTGTCGAAGCCCTCGATCGCGGTGGCCGCGAAACACACGAAAAAGACTGCCCATTGCTGCTTCCCCATTGGCATTTGATTGAGGAATTCCCGCATATCGACGCGGACGTTTTCTGTTCTTCCCATTGCCTCTCCTTGCGACCGGATTCACGAAATCTGTGAATAGAGTAGTGTTAATTTTTCCGATCGTAAAGGTTTTCGGCGGTAGGACTATCCCTACGGGCGTTCTGTGCACTTGGGATTGACGTGCGGCCGATGGGAGCCTTGTCTGTAAGCGCTTAACGAAAGCACAGCGTCGCCGCCCGAGAGCAGAAAGCGGGAAATCGCCGCCGCACCAGGGACGGCCAGAAGAAACGCACGCCCTCCCCCGCCAGCCTTATATAATACGGACGTAAAGTAACCGACCAGGGGTGGTCAGAGGGCCAATGACTGGCGCCCCCACGGGTTAACCTTTCGAGGGAGGACTGATGGTGAAGAGTACGGATTCCAGGCAGACCCAGACCAGACAGGGCCGGCGGCCGCCGGAGCTCCAGCGTGCGGAACAGCAGCGCGCCCTGGAAACCCGGACGTCAATCCTGAATGCGGCGTTTGCCGAGTTCGCTTCGAAGGGATTCGAAGCGGCAAGCATCCGCAGCATTGCCGACCGGATCGGATTGCAGCATCCATTGATTACTTACCACTACCGGACCAAGGACATCCTGTGGGAAGCGGTTGCTCAACATGTATTCGAGCGGATCCGCCACGAGTGGGAGGGGTATCTGACCATCGAGCCGCCATCCAATGCGGTGGAAGGGGTCAGGTTGCTGTACCGCGCCCTGTTCAAGTTCACGACCGAATTCCCGGAATTCCACCGGTTTATGCTTCAGGAGATCCTCGAGTACAGTCCGCGCCTTCAATGGCTGGCGGATACCGTACTCAGCCCGATGATCGGCCGGCTGCTGCCGCTGATCCGGCAAGCCCAGGACGAGGGGGCCTTCCCTCGCATCGAACCGGCCATCCTTCACTATCTGATGATCAGCCTGACATCGACACTGTCGACCTTTGGCGCGGAAATGATGGCGACAAGCAAACTCTCCGCATCCGATCCCACCGTCGTCGACGCCTACTGGAAGACGGTCGAGGATCTGATCTTTGGAGCGCGGCCCGGCACGCTGCGCGTGGTTCCGCCAGGTCCGGCTGCGGCGAAAGCGGCACCTGCCGGCCAGCCGTCGCAGCAAGCTGGCAAGCCGCCCCGGCGCGCAGTGCGCGGCTGACCGCAGTCCCCATGACCCTGCGCTTCGACGGACACCGACCGAAGCGCGGGCTTCCCCCCCCTGCTCCTCTGCTTCCCGTGGCTTGCCCCGATGGCCGAACGCGTCTCTAATGGTTCTGGACGTGCGACATACGGCGAGGGGGCGACATGCTCTGCGCAAACTGTGGTTTCGAGAATCCCGCGCATGCCAATTTTTGCCAGGAGTGCGGGTCCAGGCTCGGGCGACAGTGCGCAGCCTGCGGCAAGGCGGTCGGCCCGACCGCGAAGTATTGCCTGGCCTGCGGCGTTCCACTAGCCGATCAGGTGCCCGGGATATCCGGGACCTCCGGTGACTACATCGCCAAACTGCTGGCTCCTGTCCACTACACGCCGCCCCATCTCGCGGAGCGCATCCTGGCGGAATGGACCGCTATGGAAGCCCGGGGCGGGACCTTCGGCGAACGCAAGACGATCACCGCGCTCTTCGCCGATATGGCCGGTTCGACGGCCTTGATCCAGGATCTTGATCCCGAAGAAGCACGGCGCCTGATCGACCCCGTGGTAACGCTGATGATGGACGCAGTGCACCACTACGAGGGCTACGTCGTGAAGTTCCTGGGCGACGGCATCCTGGCTTTGTTCGGCGCACCGATTGCGCACGAGGATCATGCGCTGCGCGCCCTTTACGCAGCCCTGCGCATGCAGGAAGCGATGCGCCGCCACAGCGACATCGTCCGGCTGGACCGTGGCGTTCCGCTGGAGATCCGCGTCGGCATTCACTTCGGCGAAGTCGTGGTGCGCTCCATTCGCAAGCACGATCTGCACACCGACTACGATCCGGTGGGCCACACCATCCACATAGCCTCGCGGATGGAGAGCATGGCCCGCCCCGGCTCCATCCTCGTGAGTGCATCTTCGTACAAGCTGGCGCAGGGATACTTCGCGTTCCGGGGCCTGGGCACCACGCAGGTGAAGGGCGTGCGCGAGCCGCTCGATGTGTACGAGGTACAGGGCATCGGCGCGTTGCGAACACGCCTTCAGGTCGCGGCGCACCGTGGACTGGCACGCTTTGTCGGCCGGCAGGAGGAGATGCAACGACTGCACAGCGCATTGGCTGTCGCCAGGGACGGACATGGGCAGGTCGTCGGCGTGCAGGCCAGGTGTCTCGCGTTGTTGATCTGATGTCGCGACGCGACCTCGCCAAGGGGCAGTGGAAGGTCAATCTTGACGGTCTCACGCCCAGACTCCCGAGCGCCCGAGTACCAATAGGCGCTCAGATATACGGGGAAGCTGGAGTACTGCGAAGGCTCGTCGACGCGTGCTTGAAGTTTTGGTAACCAGATTCACGTGCCGCCACATCCAAGGCAGGTATGTGGTCGCTGCCGCGTTCGCGCTTGATCGACTTCGCGAGGCGTTTGATGCCATCCAGAGTGGACGGCTTGACATTGGTGCTAACCATGACTGATCTCCGACCCCAATGCAGCGTCGCCCGTCCACCACTGATCCAGGGCCAAAGTTAAAGCCACGGAGATTGCACTATCAAGCAGCAGTACCGTTTCCAGTTTCGCAACGACGGGCGGCTGGCGCCTGCAGAGCACCAATGTTCACGAGGATAGCATGCCTCATCGGAACCGATCAACGGGCGGGTCTCTGCCCGATTCTCGACGTTGATATCACGCCATGGACCCGGAAATGCTCCACCGTCTGCCCGGCGTTGACCGCCCGCCGCAGCCAGTCCGGCATGGCACCCTCCCCATCCCAGCTCTGCCCATCGGCGCTACGGTAGCGCACCGCCGCCGGCACCGATCGTTCTGTTGCGGCAAAACAGCCGGCCGCCAGCAGCTGCTCGGCGGTCACCCCGTGCCGCGCCATCTGGGTGCGGATCCAGAGGATCGCCTCGGCGCTTTCGCGCAGCGCCGCGGCGGGGCTGGCGTCCGACAGCAAACGGGAAGCGGCGGATTGGCTGGAGGGAATGGCAGTGGGCATGGACGCAGATGATACCTGCGACCCGCGACGGCGGCCGCGCGAGCCCAAGCCTGCCCCGCTGGCGACTCGCCCCGTAACCCGGCTCTCGCTGCGCCCGGGCCGGCGCCGTTGGTCCCTTCTATATGGAGGGAGCTGCGGCGCCAGCATTTGGCCACCTCGCCGACGCCCAGTGTCACGTCTCAACTAATGGGAAGCCCGTCACTGACGAATCAAGGGGTGACGCGGCACTCTTTCAAACAAACTGGGCTGAATTCTCACGGTAAGTGGGTAAATGGTGCGGCCTGTCTCACAGTTAGTGGGCTCGCGGAGGCGGCGCATTGCCAATGCGGGCTGGCCCTACTCGGCGATGGCCTGGGACGATACGAGATTCGCCGGGCGGCGCTCAGGCGTTGATCCAGGCGCGCGCCTGATCCAACTCGTTGACGTGGAACACCTTGACTTCGGCCTTCGTAAAGAACCGCGCCAGATGCATCGAGGCGTGGATCCATCCCGCGTCGGCCACGACGGCGGCGCGCGTGATTTTGCGGGCCAAGGGAACGCCGAGCGTCAGGTCAGTCCAAAGCGCCTTTGGCTCGATGCCGGTGAAATGCTCGATGCGTTCGAGCACGCGGGTCTTGCCGTTCAGTTCGAGATCCGCTCGCATGCGCTCGATGGCTTCGCGCAGATCGCGGTCAGTGATTTTGCCTTCGACGGAAATCTCGACGACAGGGGAATCGGGGTCAGTGTGATACAGGATCATGGCAGGACCACTTGGCTGGGACGACGTTACACGCTCAGGCACGGACAAACCTAGCGTTCGATCACCTTCTGATGGTACGCCTTCTCACACGGCTCGGATCGCACGGGTCCCTGGTTCGCCAGAACTGGACCCAGGAACTGTGAGACAAAACCCACTAACTGTGAGACGTGACAGTGACACTCAAAAAAGCGCCTCCTGCTGTACATAAATCAATGGCGACATTTTATTGTACGTCTTGCATCGCTTTTCTCTATTCTCGATAATCTTTCTTCTCAAGAATAGGGAAAATAGGGTACACACCCCCCCACCTGGACTGGCGGATCGGCACATATTCTCCAGCGCCGTAATACGTGCGTTAGGGCGCGAGTCACTCTCGAGTAGACCCGTGGCGACCTTAGCCGTCGAAGGCTGGCTATCTCTGCAAATGTGTGGGAACGGGCGGTGGTGGTCTGCGCTTGGTTGCCGGCTGCGGCAACCAAGCGGATACTGACAGCCGGGTGGCTCGCGACGGTTGCCCGATTTCTTCATTGGACGTTCAGCCCTTTGCCTGCCCGGCAGAGGGCTTTTTCTTTTGCGGGCTCTAACAGGTGGGTGGCGGGCAGGCACTGAGTTGTCGCAAACAGGATGCCGCAAACCGCAACCAGCGAGGCCGCAATGTGGATGCCCCGCGGCTCGAAGCGCTGTGAGTTGGCGAACCGGTCACCCCATCGTCTGGGCTGACCACCATTCCGTTCTCGCGCCCGCGCCATGGCGCGCCTTACTATCAGCCAGCCTGCGTCACAACATCAAGGTCTACGGGAAGGCTGATGACATCAGCCGTTCCGCAATCTCCTGAAGCGCTGCCCGGGCTGCCGCATCGCCGCGCTTTGCTGCTTTTCGCAGGAGCGAAAATCCGTGATTGGCATCGGCGGCGGAGTGTCGCCCATGCAGATGCAGGAGAGCCAGTCGCGCCGTCGCGTGAACAATCCCGCCGGCCGCTGCGAGGCCATAGAAATGGGCCGCCTTGTCATGGTCGACCGGTGGCAAATTCTCCCTGCTCTGTCCGGGATAATCGTCCCACGTCACTGCTGCGTTCATCGCGGCCGATGAAATCCCCTGGCCCGCGGCTTCCTCATGGAGTGCCAGCGCGCGGTAGCGATCCACCTGGGCGCCGCGTCCCAGCA
Source organism: Burkholderiaceae bacterium 16 (assembly GCA_000955785.1). Lineage (GTDB taxonomy): Bacteria > Pseudomonadota > Gammaproteobacteria > Burkholderiales > Burkholderiaceae > Cupriavidus. The sequence goes on along the minus strand of JYOD01000130.1, from coordinate 5,998 downwards.
TTAGACTGTCCCCGAGACCGCTCAGTGCTGTCAGACGGACCTGCGCAGGCGCGCCCGGAATGGAGAGGATCCTCTCGAAAAGGCGATTGGCGTACGCGGGATCACAATTCCCACCGGCGCTCTTCAGGCAGGCGACGGCCAAGTTGGCGAGGGCCTCGGGAAATGGCGAAGGCGCCTCGGAAAGGGTTTCCCAAAGTCGGCGTGCCGCCGCCTCCCCGACAGGATTCGCGGAGTCCAGGAGCTGGCAGGCGAGCCCGTTGACAACCTGGGGTGTGATGGCGCCCGCCGCTAACTCCCCCGCAAGGTATTCGGTCGCACGTATGGCGTCGGCGTCGAAATCGCCTTCCATTAGTCGCCCGAGCGCTACAACACCCGATTCCAATTCCATCCTTTCCTCCGCTGCGCAGAGCAGGAAGTCTAGCAGCATCGATCCGCCACCTGAGCGGTCGCGCGTATGCGCGGCGCACCGCCCCCTGGCAGCATTCCCTCGACCTGTTCTGGTCGGTTCAGCCGGCTAAGTGCGGGAGGAAAACGTCGCAGAATTCCTCATGTGCGCGTATTGGCGAGTATTCCTTGCCAAATGGAAGGTACCCATCCATGTCCGACAGAAATTTCCGCGAGGTCATCCGCCGCGCGAGTTCAGCGCGCACGTCCTCGGGGCTGAACGTACTGCCCTCCTGGCTCATGTAGAACCTAAAGGCCGCGCCCACCCGGGCCGGGTCGACATTGGACGTTGAGCCCGGCGCCTGGCTGCAGGACCACGCCCACCACAGGTCGAACAGGTCACGGCCATGCTCAAATGCCTCGCGTTTGGGAATAAACCTGGTGTCCGCGCAGTTTTACAAATGCACGGCGAACCAGTTCTCGAGAATGATCGATATCCCGGAAGTCGGAACGCGATGCGTGCCCAAGCGTAGCCTTCACGGTGATGCGCTTTGAATGCTATCCATAGTATTTGGAGATCGTCATGAAAATCCTAATCTCAACCGTAGTCGCTGCATTGGCAGCGTTCGCAACCCTGGCCCATGCCTCCAGCATCCCTACCGATACAGCAATCTCAGACAGAAAAACCCATGTCAACGGGCCGCGCGATCCCTACACCGATGGCGCGAAAGCAGGCAAATTTGACGTCTACTCGGACGGCGCAAAAGTCACGGATCGGCGCGATCCTTTCACCGACGGTGCGCACAGCTAAGACGTCGCTAGAACCGCAGGCGGGACCGCGGCCTACCCTGCGTGGCTGCACGTGGTGGGCGGCGTGAGCCGACGCCGTGTGCCACGGGCTGGAGGAGTTCCAATCAAGGCTAGGGCCGACGCAAGGCGCTCGATGCGCACGTAGTCGTCTGGATCGGATATTTCTTCACATTCATCGCATACTGAGTCCTCATCGCGGCATCCATGTCTACGCCCGGTGCCATCGTCAGCCGAGTCGGCAAAATCGGCTCATCCTTCACATGCTCGCACACTCTCGATAGACGTCCTCCTCAGCACGGCCCATGTTTCCGGGCCGCGCGATCCGTACTCCAATGGTGCGCGCATCGGCTCATCTGAACGCTTCACGGACGGAGCGTGAGCAACTCAAGGAGTTATGAAATGAAAACGAGATCGTTGAAATGGCTTGTGCTCGCCATTGCGTCACCCATGTCCTTTGCCGCCGGCTTTGCCCAAGCACAACCGGCGGCGTCGCGCGACATGCCTCAAGTCACACGCGCCGGCATCCTGAGAGAGCTCCAGGAACTGGAGGCCGTTGGCTACAATCCTTCCACCCCCGGTGACACTCGGTATCCGGATGATCTGCAGCAGGCATTGCAAAAGCTGGATGCGAAACATCGGGCGGAAGCTGGCACCGCAGCCGAGAACGCCAGGCCGACACAGACCACCGTCACCCAATGAAATATGCCTGCGGGCTTCGTGGCCGCAACGGCGAGCGACGCAGGCACGCAGGCACCTGAACGTCGCACAGCACCTTGCGATCGATGCTGACTGGCCAGCCGCGGCGGATGGACCGGACCCACGGCATCGGATCGCGAATCAACTCTTTATACTGGTGCATCCGGCTCTGCACCGGCGTCGCGGCCGGCAATCGCGCCGTATGCTCGGCGCTGTTCCTGCAGCCACAGGTGCAGCCGGCGCTGGGGCAAGCAGTGCATTGGCACGTGGATTGGGTTGTGGTATTCGTGGCGATGCGTCATTCAGTTTGAGAATGAGATGCCAGTGTTGGAGGACCAGCGCGTGCTGGCAGCTTGAGCGAACTCATCGCGTCTCTCCGTTTCGGCGCGGTCTCGTTGGCTAATCGCCAAATCCACAAACTCTTTCTGCCGAGATACGCAAACCTCCCAAAATGGGAGTAAAATCCTCCCAAAACGGGAGAGCTAAAGGATGCGGATCATTGCGCGGCGGACGCTGCGAGAGTTTTGGGAGAGCGACCCCGCGTATGCGGATGCGATATCGCCCCTCACGGAGTGGTATTGCCACATGGAAAAAGTTACCTATGAGACACCGCAGGATGTAAAGGCCGAACTACGGACAGCCAGCATCCTCAAGGGTGGTCGCGTGGTGTTCAATATCGCCGGGAACAAGTATCGCGTGATCCTGGCCATCGACTATGAACGCCAGATCGGGTGGATCCGTTTCGTTGGCACCCATGCCCAATACGACAAAGTTGACGCGGAGAGCGTGTGATGGATATCAAGCCCATTCGTACCGAACAAGACTATGACACCGCCATGGAGCGCATCGGCCAGCTATGGGGCGCGCCGGTCGGCTCGCCCGATGGCGATGAGTTGGAAGTCTTGTCGATCCTCGTGGAACGCTACGAGGAAGAGCATTACCCTATTCCGCCATCCGATCCGGTCGAGGCCATCAAGTTTCGGTTGGATCAGCAGGGCCTCACCACGCGCGATCTTGAGCCGTTCATTGGCTCCAGTGGCCGCGTGTCTGAGGTACTGAACCGCAAGCGCAAGCTCAGCCTGAGCATGGTCAAGCGCTTGCACGATGGCCTGCACATCCCCTACGAAAGCCTGCTGTCGTAAGCACGCGGGCACCAGGCAAACGGCAGAGGCGCCGAACGAGGGCAATTTGCGGTGAGCATTGCCGGCTACGGCGGCAAGGAAACCACGCCAAACCGGGGGCTGACTAAGCGGCAAGGCGATGGTTTCCTTCGCCGGCGATGGAGGGATACCATCGTTCAACGTAAGACCGGAGTTGGTCATTGAGCACGGCCGTCCGGATTTGCAGCAAGTTGTGCGCGTGCCGAGGCCGCCAGGCCATCTGCTGCCGTTTGACGAACCGCTTGCTGACCACTTGGTTGACGGCTGACTCGACAAAACCCGATGCAATGGGCTCCCCATGCCGATAGCGGTCACCGTAGTTCACGATGAAGTGCCGGTTGTTGTCCAGGTAGACGATGAACTCCTCGAGTTTGCCGAGGAGTTTGGTCTCTTCGGGGCTGGCCTCAGCTTCCAGATCCCAGCCGAGGCTTTCCAATCGGCGCAACGCTGGATAGGGGCAGCCGTGCCACAGGTGCCACTTGGCGCCATGTGTCACGGATCGCCGTAGTGGCGCCAGTTGGAAGTGGAGTAAAACGCGGATTCGAACGGCCTCAAGAATGCGTTTTTCTGGCCGATTTGGCAAGACGATTTTGATCGGGTTCTGGCATCGGTCTGGGCGTTCTGAAGCTGTCACCGTCGAGAACGATGCGATAGGCGCCGTGGCGTAGGCGGTCGAGCGTAGCGGCACCCAGGACACGATTGCCAGGGAAGGCATCGCCCCATTCACTGAAGTCCAGATTACTGGTCAGGATCGTGGCCGCTCGCTCATACCGATCGGCGATGAGGTCGTGGAAGTCCTCATCCTGCGGCGAGCGCAGTGGTTTGAGCGCAAAGTCGTCGACGATCAGGACCGGCACACTGGCAAGCTGCTTCAGTTTGCGCTCGTAGGTGCCCATAGCACGCGCCGCTTGCAGACCGCTCAGTAGCTTGGTTTGCGTGACGAAGACGACATCACGCCCCTGCCGGGCAGCACAATGCCCGAGCGCCTGTGCCAGGTGCGACTTCCACCGTGCCGGTTGGCCCTGCAATCAGGATCGCGACCTTCTCGTCAATGTAGCGGCCAGTCGCGAGATCATGGATGTGGGTGCGATTCAAGTTCGGCAGGCGGTCGAAGTCGTAGGTCTCGAGCGCCCATGGCGAAGCCCGCCCGGGCCAAACGGGTGCCGAGCTTCTTCTGGTCGCGTCGGGCGACTTCGTCCTGCAGCAGCATGGCGAGGAACTCGGTGTAGGCGAGTTGGCCGTCGATGGCCTGCCGGTTACGCTGTTCGAGGGAGTCGAGCACGCCGGACAGGCGCAACTGTTTGAGGGTCGTGTTCAGTTCGGGGATGGGATTCATGGACGTTTAATGGATCAGCAGAGATTGAAGATTGCGACCGAAGCGACCGCCGTTGACGTAGGTGTCGGTGAGCGGTTGCGGAGACTGCGGCGTGGGCTCGCTCTCCAAGCCTTTGTCCAGAATCGTCTTGACGGTTCGCCACCTGGGGCTGGAATGCGCCATTGCGCGCTCGCATGCAGCCTCGAGCCTCGTGTCGCCGACCTTGCCACGCAGCCGCACGATGCCCTGCGCTCCCCGTAGGTTGACGAGTACCTGGTCGTTGAACAGCGCCAGAATCAGCGCAAGGCAGGAGGGGCCGATCTCTTTGGCCTGAGACAGACACCACTGCGGATCGTGCTCCAGCCAAGCCTGCGCCGCCGGCGGCTGATGATCGCGAACCGTCGAGCGCGTACCGGCTTTGCGCAGCCGCGGATGGGTAGCAACGAGTTCGTGCTGATGGAACAGTTGTACGACCGTGTCGGTCGCCTTCAGCCACAGTGTCTTGCCAACCAGGGCGAACGGCGCCGAGTACAGCGCCTTGTGATACTGGATATGGGCGTCACGATGGACTGTGACCGTGGCCCACGCGGCAAGCACCGGCGGCACATCGGGCAACGCGGCCAGCAGCGGCTGCTCGATGGCGAAGCGCGTCAGCGGCTGTTCGTGTGTCGTACCATGTTTGCGGACGCTGGCTTCCTGCATGATCCACTCGCGTAACTGTCGGTTGGCGTCCGGCAGATCACGAAACGCGCGCAGCGGCACGAAGGATTTCTTGACGTATTTGACGCCCGATTCAACGACTCCCTTCTTCTGTGGATCCCTGGGCGGACAGGCATCGATCCTAAACCCGTATCCTTCAGCGAGGCCTGCAGTCGCGTCGAACCACGAGATCGATCCAGTTCTTGAGCACAGCCGGGACCGTGAAGTTGTGCACCGGGGTGGAAATCCAGAGCAGATCGGCCTGTTCCAGCTCCCGAATCAACGCATCCGACCCGGCGAGCGCTGCGCCATGGCGTTCCTTTACCTCGGCGGCGGCCAGGAGCAGCGACTCCGCGTATTCCGCGGTGATGGCCGGCAGTGGCTCGGTACCAAGGTTGCGTCGCATGACATGAATCTCCCGCCCGAAATGCGCGGACAACGGCTCGGTCAGGTGCCGGCTCGTGGAATAGTCACGGCGCGGGCTGCAATCGAGCAGCAGCAGGTTGAGGGGCTTCATTGCAGCTCCATGCAGAAGTGGAGGCCCATGGCGAGCAGGCCGGAACGGAAATAGAAGCGCTGGGCCAGCGCGTTCGCGAGTGCGGTATCCAGGACAAGTCGCTGGCAGCCTTCTGTGCGTCCAAGCTCGTAAAGCGCTTGCAGCAGACGCTCGCCGTGACCCTGTCCCCGGCCTTCGGCATCGGTGATCAGGTCGTCGACGTACAGAAAGCGCCCGTGGATCAGGTTGTCAAGTCGCCGATATCCGGCCAGCGCAACAGCTTTGCCATCGTCCCAGAGCGCGAGCAGCCGGTACCCTTGTCGGCTTTGCAGCGTGACGTTGGCCAGAAAGTTTTCCGGCATTTGCAGCTTGGGGCGCAGTTGCTGCATGACAGGGAAACAGGCACGGATCTCGGCCTCCGCATGTCCGAGAGTCAGG